>JACRMI010000008.1 GCA_016215025.1 Chloroflexota bacterium | reverse complement strand
TGCTTGTCCCGAGCATGACAGGCGCTTTCTTGCGCCCACACCACATCAAAGGAATTGCTCGCGAAACTGGTATGAAGAAAATCCTGTTGTAAGAATATGACTCGATTTTCTAATCCACGTGCTCTTGCAAACGTCTGTGCCCAGTCCAATTGGGCGGCGACCAAATTGATTCCGAACACCTGCACTGGATAATGCGTCGTCAGCCAGAACACAGTTCCACCGACACCGCACCCGGTATCCAGAATGCGATCGCCTGCTTTGACGCGCGCGCGCGTGGCGAGTTGCTGATTCATGTTGAGTAAGGATTCGGCATGATCGTGCGTGTGTTCATCCCAATAACCAAAGTGAAGCGCGAGATTTTGGGGATTGGACCAAAACTTGCGAAAGGCGGACCAACTTTGTTCGTAATAGGCGCGAATCTGAGTGGCATCCGTGGGTGAGGTGGCTTCCATGATCATGGCAATAACGACCTAGTCAATCTGCGAACGCCAAAGCGCAGATTCCAGTTTTTGCAAGGAGCTTCGCTGGCGGAAACCTACTTTCTGTTGCCAGGCAAAGACGCGTTGAAAAACTCGGCGGGTGAGTAATTCCGCTTCCTGATCATTTTGCAATTTGCGCGATGGGTCCGACGCACACGAAGCACGCCAACAAAACGCGGAGTGGGGTTCACTACTGGGATTCCAATTCACAAATTCGGTCGGGGAGAGGACGAGCGTAGAATGACCCAAAGCAATGTGAGCGAGCTCATGCGCTTTCACGTGTTCGCGATGGCTCGGCGGCAAACAATTCGAATACACGACGTACTCGGTGATGGGATAAAGTACGCCGCTGACGCCCACCGATTCTTCCTCGACAATGATACACGCGCCGAAATAACCGGCGGGCAAATCTACGCCTACAAACTGGATGGAGCGATGTTCAAACTTTTCAAGGAGACGAGCCCAAGCTTCAATCGAAAATTCCTCTGGCGATGGCACGAGGCGATCCAGTGCCATCGCCACTTGCGATGTGACCATAGATCTGATGAATACCTTGCGTCTGAGATTATTGTTTTTTCCGTCGTAACAGCAGACTGTCGATGATGACGTCAAGGACGGAGCGATCTTCTTTGGAGAGTTGAGCGGCGCGCAGCAATAAATCCCGATCCCGAGGATCCAATTCGCCGGTCAGTTGTCCACTGGTAAAGCCCGCTTTCTCCAGAATCCAGGTTTCGGGAACGTTCAACACATGAGCGAGACTAATTAACCGTTCGCGCGAGGGATTGACAGCACGCCCCAATTCGAGTTGAGAAAGATAGCTTTGGGAAACATGCTGTGAATCGGGATTACGGGGAGTTTGACTGCTGACATCGCCCAAATCCATACCCCGAATCAAGCGCAAGCGACGTAGATATTCGCCGAGCGATTCATCGGGCAGGGGGGCAAATTGGTCGGACTGCGGTGCAGTCGAGCGTTGTTTTTTTGTCATCGTATCTTCCTCATGTTATTCCTTTCAGACGGAATTGTCAAATTTCCATACATTGCGAGCAATATTTATTGTGTTGGCAAAGTACAAGCGCTTTGCTGTCATCAAATATTTTGTTGACAACAACGTAAAATAGAGTATAATGAAATGCAAGTGAGCGGATGTTCAACCTTTGAATGGGTCTTCGGATAACGAGGCTTGATTACTTGTGCTAGTGGTTTCTACATACGCCTAATCCTGAGCCAGGATTTTTTTAGCGTAGAGATATCCGAGGCATCTCATATAGACGAAGGGTGCAAGTGAGCTTAGACGAAATCTTCGCCGAATTCACATAGGACATTGCATGGAAGGAAGAAAAGAGAAGACGTATGAGCACTCGAATCAATGCACCGGCAAACCAGGTGCGCTTGGCGGGCAAGATCTGTCTGCCACCCCGGATGTTTGTGTCGCGTGCGGGGAAACCGCAGTTATTGTTATGCTTGGCGATAGAGCGGCAGGCTCACATGTCGCAGAAGCTTCGCCCCGATGGCAAACCGGAGCCCGATTACCCCCGCGCTGTCATTGAGGGTCAAGTGGTCGGAAAGTTGGTTACGGTCTTGCAAGAAGGAGATTGGATTTCCGGTCACGGAATCTTGGCGACGCGGAATTACGACGAACGTGGAGCAGAGGGCCAGATTCGCAAGCGTACAGCCACCGAAGTGATCTTTGAAACCGTGACCTTGCCCCGCCATGATCTCCTATTTGATGAGACCGAACAGCAAGACATCGTTGCCCTCGATGAAACGACCGTCACGCTGCAAGCTCCCATCCGCCCAGAGGAGTCCATCGAAATGGATAAGGCGGTCTCTGGCACATCCACCGGCGAGCAACGTAAGCGCCGGCGTAAACGCAAGAATCGGTTAGCTCGCGAACGAGCGGCACAGCTATTAGCAAGTTTGCCAACTCCACCAAAACATCCGGCGATACTTGAAGTTGTTCCACCGGTCAATGAGGTCAGATCCCAGTCGGAGTTGGCGGGTGAATAACTCAACGCGTCTAATCCTGGGTGCGGGAATGGTGGTCTTGGCGGCTGCCTTTTTGATCGGTCAAGCCATCACTCCCTACTTCCATGGCCGTCCATTGCTCTTGACGCCGGACAATCGCCAAGTGAAAGACTATCTCGATTTATATGAAACGCGAATCGCGATGGCGGAAAAGGAACATGCGCAGTTGGAGTCTGTTCTTGTCCCCACACGCCCCGGAGCCGCTGCGTCTAGTGTGTTTGAGTTGTCACAGAAAGCTCGGCTCGCGCAAATGAATCTTGATGTGCTGGCGCGAGGCATTGAGCAAACCAAAGTGCCGGGAGGTTTAGTATCGCTTGACGAAGCTCTGGGTGATGCGTTGGCTGCCGAACTCCATTTTGCCGATCAGGTCCTTCTCTTTGTAGGACGGGGAGATGAATCTACTCGCGCAGAAGCGCTCCAGGCCAGTCAGTCCGCCAAAACGAAATTAACCGGTGCTCGCACGGCACTTACCAATACGCTGAGATGACACCGACATGTTCGACTATACCCATCTTCACGGTCAAGTCCAACTCCAGCAACTGCAAAAGAATTTGGAGCAATCCGAACGGGAATTGGCACGTGCCCGGTCCACAGCCGAGAGCGCACGTCAAACGATTATTCGTCTAGGTCAACGGTTTACGCCGGAGGCATTTGCCGCGCTGACCAACGAAGGCGCGCATCAGGTGCTTGAGCAACTCAAGACGCTGCCAACGGAAGCGATTGTCGAACTGATCGTGCGGGCTTTCGACGCTAAGGTCTCCAGACTCACGGCCTTTACACGCGGGCTGACTGCAGAACAACAGGCGCAAGTGATGGACCGTATCCTGGGAACTCATCCACTCGATTGGCTTGAAGATCCCAAGTTCGCCCAAGCGCAACAGGAATTGGCCGCAATGCGTCAAGCGCTACGGTTGGCACAGATCGCTGAGCAGCAAGCGACGGAACGGGCAAGTACAATGCACATCACCCTACAAAATGCCAACCACGAAGTTCAACAAGCACGGCAAGAGTCCATTCGACTGCGCGAAGAGATGGCGGGACTCCAAGCTCGCCTGCTGCAATATCAATCGCTTACGTCTAGCGCTCAGTCAAAACCAATCGCTGACGTCGCGTTGAGCAAAGGGGTGAATGAGTTATCCGATCCGTTCACACCAATGGACGCCAAACCTGTCTCACAAGTATCTTCACACCTTGGGTCAACTGGGAATGAGGTGTCTACGCCAAGTGGCTTGTCCAACGTGGATGCGCTCATATTCGTGTTAGCCACCCGAGGTTTGTGCGAGCGGTCTCGTCTCTCCGAAATTCTCCACCGCGAATTCGGGATCGGCGACTCACCGGCACATTTCCTTGTAACCGATGCCTTTATGTTGGCCAGCCAAAATCAAGCCGGCTGGATTCACTTTGAAAAGCAAGTAAACGAAACCGGGGTGGGTTCTGCGCCACACCTGTGTCGCCTAACTGAAGCGGGTCAACACTATGTCCGCGAGAAATTTCATATCGAACCCGTGCCATCGGAATTAGACCAATTGTTGAAACTCCATGATGGAGTCGCGCATGTAACGTTGATTCTTCAGGCGCGATCCCTGTTTCTGGATGGACGGTTTCCCGAAGTCGTCGCTCGGGTTGATTTGTTTCCGCTGCCGATTCCACTCGGTGCTGGCAAACGCTGTGAACCGGACTTGGGCGTCACGTTAAAAGAGGGACAAACCTTGCTGATCGAATGTGAACGTGAAACGATCAAGAATTCGATCCACCGTGCAGACAAGTGGGCCAAATACTATCAAGCGACCGGCGGGGATTTCTATATCATTTGTCCGAACACGCGCGCGGTCTCGGCGTTGGCTTCCGAGATTGGTCAATGGCAGCTGAGTCATGGCGGTCCGCTGCAGCTGCATATTACGAGTGTCTATCAAGTGCGCTCGGATCCAACACGGGAGTTCTGGACACAGCGCGACATCGGAAAATGATTACTCTAAACTTTCCAAGGATGCGACGATCACCATGTTCTGTCCCCAACTGATTGGTTTGCTGGATACGCATTTAGATAAACGTTATCGCCATATTGCCTTACACACCGCCTTGGCTTGCGAATTGATTACGCCAGATGAATTGAAGGAGTTGGAGCGGCGGTATGGGAATCCGATGAATGACGCGACCAAGCGGACACGCGGGCGTCGGCGGTTTAGCCCCAAAGGTCAATCGATCGGATACGCCTGGGCCCGCAAGGCAGAGCAGGGCATCGAGTTCTGGGGGGAAATCTCGTCGAAGGATGCGCGGGATCATTGGATGCAGGTCATCCGTTGGGTTGGCAGTAAAGGAATGTTAGCCATTCGGTATCACAAGCGAATCCTGGGAATCATCGCATCGCCTCAGATCCTGGTGGATGTTTTGCGTGATTGGCGCACCCCGGCCGAGCCTCGTCACCATGTGGATCTCGAAATCTGGCTGAACCAACTCTTACCTCACTTGATCTCAAAGCAGTTTGAGGGATTTCACCCCCAGAGACTGGCGTTGAGTGCGCAACCCAAAAGTATCGCTCGCTTGATCGGCGATTTGGAAGTTCAAGGCGGAGTAGCGCTGGTGCAACGCTATCGTGAGGCGTGTGCCCTGGTCGTTCCGGTGATTGTTCTAGCGGCGCTTCGAAGTGAGAATGACGCCCAAACAACCTGGGGGCAATTGGCGCTTTCATGGATTGCCGAAGTGGCGGTGACCACGGAGTCTGTGACTACGGACGAAGCTGACGAGATCGCGCGGGATGAGTAAGAGGGAGTCTACGAAATGCGTATCACGAGATGGGGTTTACGAGATGCGCATCACGAAATTCAGGGTACACATGGCAAAAAATCACGAGACACGCATCACGAGATTGAGTCTACGAGAATACGCATCGGTCCACGCGATTGGGTCTTGGCATGAATTCGCCAGCTAATTCGCTCGAAGCAGTAGAAACACGTCTAGGATTCAATTTTCACAATCGCCAGTTACTCCTTCAAGCGTTGACCCACCGTTCGTGGTGCAATGAACACCGGAGTGAGCTGCCGATGGGAATCTTGACACACAACGAGCGTTTGGAATTCTTGGGCGACGCGATCATCGATTTCATCGTGGCGGAATATTTATGCACGCGATTTCCCGGACTCGATGAGGGTGAGTTGACGATTCTTCGGTCCGCCGTGGTACGGAGTGAGACGCTCGCAGGCTTGGCACGGCAACTGGAGTTGGCATCTGATCTCCGTTTGTCGCGAGGCGAGGAAAGAACGGGAGCCCGTTCGCGGGTACCGATGTTAGCGGATACTTTTGAAGCGATCATCGGGGCGGTTTTTGTTGACCAGGGTCTCACGGCGGCGCGCGCGGTCGGTTTGAAACTCCTCGGGCCCATCATTGAGCGGGTACATATGGTGAACTCAGTGCGTGATGCCAAGAGCATTCTGCAAGAAGTGGCACAAGCTTATTTTCAATTGCAGCCACAGTATCAAGTTGTGGATCTGCGAGGTGCTGAGCATTGTCGGATTTTTGTAATCGCAGTCCTCATTGGTGATGAGGAGCGGGGAAGAGGCGAGGGGTTAAATAAGCATCGAGCCGAGCAAGCTGCCGCTTACGCAGCGCTGATCCGATTGCGGTCGGAGTTCGCGCTCGGTCAATAGGGCACATTTAATGCGCGGACCCAAACGAAAATGCACTTGAGGAGAACATTGATGTCCAAACACTTCCCATGGTTAATGCTCGTTGGTCTAATGGTCAGTCTTGCAAATTGCAGTCGCACTTCAAGTACTCTTGGAACACGCCAGATTCTGCGTGCAACTCCTGAGATCGTTGCGGGTTTCCAAGCGTTGTCTCAATTCCCTACGGACACTCCGGTACCGACGAATACGCCTTATGTGCTCACCCAAACCCAAGTGGTCACCGTGACGGTCGTCGCACCGGGACAGACTCAATTCGTTACCATTACAACTACTCCATCACCAACCCCCACGCTGTTGCCCACGTGGACGGCTACCCCGAGCATGATGATTCTTTCAGCATCCGCAACGCCTGAGCTCACCACCGGCATCAACTGCGATAATCCGCAAGCGACGATCACTTGGCCAAGAAATGGAGAGAAGATCATCTGGGGCACGACCATGCCGATGACGGGTACGGCAAACGTGGCGAATTTCTTGTATTGGAAAATCCAGTATGAACCGGATGCCACCTACAGTGATCCGACCAAGCGGGATTATGGTTGGGGCGAACTTTACCGGAGCGAAAAAGATCCGCGCAAATTATCTGGCTCACCCCGTCCGATGGTTGATGGACGGCTGATGAACTGGGATACGAAGACCGTCCAACCCGGCGTATGGTGGCTGAGGTTAATCGCTCATCAGATGGATGGGAATTATCCAGAGCCCTGTACCATCAAAGTGATCATTGCACGATACTAAGACCGAAGGTTCACTCTTGGGTTAGCCAAGTCAATAGGAGCATCTCATCGAAAAATGAACGATGATGGATGTACGCTGTCTTTGAAGTGGTCGTTCTCGGCAGACTGAAACTATATCGCGGAGGAGGAGTTCAATTTCCGATGGTTTTACGAATACGCATTTTCGGGTTTTTGTTCATTGCTCTTGCGTGTACTCTCCTGTTGGCTTTTCGCTTTCCGGTAGTCCAGGTTAGTTCCGGGGCAGGGTTTGCTTGCGAGCACACTCTTGAGGGACAGGTTCGATGCTGGGGTAACAATGTTTTTGGGCAGGCACAGCCACCTCGCGGAGATTTTGCCCAGGTGTCGGCTGGCTGGCTGCATGCGTGCGCTGTCACCCAGGATAGTCAAGCCATTTGCTGGGGAAGCAACTTGCATGGACAAACCAACGTTTCCCCGGGCCGATTTTCTCAGATCAGCGCCGGGTACTGGCATACGTGTGGGCTAACTCTCGATGGTCGCATCCGCTGTTGGGGAGACGACCGCTACGGACAGGCGACTGTTCCGGAACGGACGGAACAAGATTTTTTTGTTCAAGTTTCTGCCGGTGGTTATTTCACCTGCGCGTTGACGCGTCAGGGAGAACCCATCTGCTGGGGCGATGATCGGCAAGGCCAGAGCAGTCCACCCCCGGTTGCTTTTAGCGAATTAAGCGCAGGCGCGGAGCACGCCTGCGGAATCACACGCGATACATGCGAGGTCTACTGCTGGGGCTACCGGATTTCTCAACTCGATCCGAGCATGCAATCCTCGACGACGACCGTCTCTCCATCAGATGCATCACTGACGCAGCGTGGCACTCCTGCAATGGGAATTGCGACGGGCGCACAACATAGTTGTCTACTCACGCTCGATGGCGCAGCGCATTGCTGGGGCAGTAACTCGCATGGACAACTGAATGCGCCGGTGAATGTAGCATTCGTCCAGGTTAGTGCGGGCTGGGATCATACCTGTGGTGTCACGAACACAGGCCAAGTTATCTGTTGGGGTGGACTGGGTAACGAAGAGGTTACGTTCTGAACTCCCGATCTGAGCAGATGGTCGCCAAATTGCGCTTGGCGCCGCAGAGGTTGGGATGGTCAAGGACTGGACGTGCAAGCCATGTCCATTGCTTATCCGAATGAGACAACCTTTTTGTCACGGTCACTTGATCGGAGAAACGAGTAGATGCGAATCCAGAAATATTTTAAACCAGGGCTTGGGCTTGTTTATTTCTGCTTAATTACCGCGATGACGGGCTACGTCGCACAGTCTTTTCCACCGAGTACATCCGATCTCAATCCGGCGACTCACAGCGAACCAACGGCTGAAAGAATACCGACTTTAGTTTCAACCAGCACAGCAACCGCACGCCTATCCAGATCGCCAACAATCGTACCTACAGTGACGCCATTTCCCAAGAACGGCAGTCTCTTCGCAAAACTAAGATCCGTCGATGAAGATTTGCTTCACTTGGAATTAGAGAATGGTGACATCGTCACTTTTAGGATGCCTTCGGAAATAGCGGTGGCATTCACAACCATTAGCCAAAACTTGACTACTGGTTCTCGCACGACGCAACCTATGGATACGCTGCGAGCAGGGATTAACAAGCCATTGCGCTTGCAGATCCAGAATGGCGTGTTGACCATGGCATTGGTTGTGGTGCCAGAACCGATTGCTACTTCGCTGGCACGCTTGAAACCAATGGATGCTATTTCGCCTATGGCTGATCGCAGTCCGACGGCGACGATCTTCGGAGCAACGGCTACACCCGTGCTTTCCCATCGCTATGTCGAAATGCCTTGGGGATTGGTTAATCTCGATTTACCAATCGACGAAACGAACGAATATGCGATGGCGTGGTGGTGTCACCTTGAAGTTGAACGGGTAAGAGCACAAGACCTCGACATGTGGCATAGCAATCCCAAAGGAATGATTATCGGCCGTGCGAAACTTCCCTTTGTGCTTAATGTTGAAATTCTCAACAAGGACAATGATTGGACAAGTGTTAGCGGTACACGCTATTTGAGAGCCGAGGGTCTCATCCGGACGACGCCGAATAGATCAGACACGTACCGGATCAAGTTACGCATTTATGAACATGCTTCCCTGGCGACCAATATTCCAATTGATGATCGGATGTACGATCGGTTTTCGATAGCGCCGGTTCCTGGTATTGGCATAACTGATGTCAATCAAATTCGGATCGGACAAATCTACGGATTCACCTTTTATGAACGTGATGCACGCTGGCCGCGCCCGGCGGAGCAAATCGATACCTTGATCGCAAGACCCAGCGAACTGGAAGGCAACGAGGAAATGGTCATCTACACTTCTCCGGTCAAATGGGAGGCAACGTGCGATTACGCTCAACAGCAAGGTTGGATCAAATGATTCCTGAATTGATCGATCTCAATCAACAACGCCAACCAGAAATGATGTCTTCGCTGGATTTGAGAAGGGGCGTAATGGCGGTAACTCTTGCCGAACGGCTTCATCACAATAACTCTCCATGTCAGAGATGTTCGTCAAGTAAACGCTAGGCGAAATAGGGCACTTGCATCTTAGAGCGATTTTCAAGTTGATTTACTGATTGTTTCCTTCGACTCATTTTAATCGCCAAGACTAGAATCGCCATCGCCTATATTCGACGCACGAATCGGTTTAGCTTGCAACTTCCATAGATCGAGTCCGACGATGCCTAACAATCCAATCAAGATGAGTACGCCGGTCACGCGAAAAACCATTTGCACACCCCAGACTTCGGCAACCACGCCGAGCATCACCGGGCTGAGGGTACTGCCCAAGCTTCCCGCCGTACTATAAGCGCCAACGGCAGTGCCGCGCGATTCAGGCGTCGAACATTCCGCAATATATGCTTGCCCCGATGTCAGGAAGGTGCCAAAGGCAACCCCCTCGATCAGCAAAAGTATTCCCAGCACAAATGCTGTCTCCGTCTGCGCCATGGCTATCACAGCCAACATAGCGAGTACCAACGCCGCCCCCATCACGATGCGGCTAGAGATGCGATGGGTAATCGCGCCGGTCGGCAACCGCGCGGCGGCAGAGCCGAAGGCGCGTATCGAGAACATCGAGTTGATAGCTATCTGCGACAAACCGATTTGGGCAGAATACATCGGAAAAAAATTTATGATCGCGCCGCTAAACGATGTGCTCATAATCAAATTCGCCAAACTGCCCGCCATGATCCTAGGCTCACGAATCACGTTGCGGATGCTCCGCCACTGCAATTTGAGCGGAACGATGCCGGTGGTATTGCTAGTTTGGCGAATAGTCCGTAAGCCCTTGAACCCCAGGACCATTCCAATCAATGCAATCCCGCTTGCCATCAAATAGCTCGCGGCGACGCCATAGTGCAGCGCAATGAAAGCACCGATTAATGGTCCAACGCCAAAACCGATGCCCATTGATGTCGCATAGAGCCCGTAGGCGAGTCCACGCTCTGACGGAGAGACAATATCCGCGACGTACGCCACCCCAATCGAAAATGTCGAGACGGAACCCAACCCAATCAGCACGCGACCAGGGATGAGAAAATATGCGTTGGGCGAAATAGCGAACAGAAAGGTCGCCACGGCGAAACTCAACATGCCCACAATCAAGACAATTTTGCGCCCACTCTTGTCCGATTGGACACTGAGCGGCATCGAAGTAATAAGTTGCGTCAAACCAACGATACTGCTGAGTATTCCGATCAACGTCAACGATGCGCCCAGGTCTTTCGCATACAGCGAAAACGTTGGCGACAAGATACCGGTTACAAGGTCAGCACAGAAAATCACGAGACAAATAATCAGCACATCGCGGCGGACGAGTCCACGCAAAGCATACCACAAGGTCATGACATCCAGCCCACTTTGATTATCGAACTGGTAGCGTACGGCGTTGCCAAGCGTTCACGAAGACTAACGCCACGATACCACCCATGACGAGCAATCCGGTCACTTGAAAAACCATGGCTAAACCCCATAGATTGGCGACCACACCAAAAACAAAAGGACCAAGCGTTGCGCCAATGCTTCCCGTCATACTGTAAATTCCAATTGCGGTCCCACGATCCGCTTCGGTTGAATGTTCGATCACGAATGCTTGCCCAGACGTCAGGAACATTCCGAACGAAACGCCTTCTACTGCAAGAAAGAGCGTAAGTAACACCGGTTGAGCGTTTATTGCAATGGCAAACATCGCCGCCATTGCCAACCCCAACGCGATCACCATCACGATTTTGCTCGCAACGCGTGTGGTCAACAAACCTGTGGGAATTCGAGTGAGCATCGACATGAACGCACGCAGAGCAAACATTGAGCCGATCACGGCGTCGCCAATGGACAGCGACGCCGCATACAGCGGGAAAAAATTTGTGACCGCGCCGCTGAACACGGTGCTGAAAACTAAATTCGCCAAGCCGGCAACAAGGATGTTTGGATTTCTCAGCATCAAGCCCAGCTTGCTCGACAAAGAGGCGGCAGGCGATTTCAATTTTGCAACGGACTTGGCATTCGACAACCCAAACTGCGCGAGCGCGAAACCGCACAACGCAATTGCCGCCGCGATGTAGTAACTCGCCGCATAACCATATGCCGCCGCGATCATACCGCCGATGATCGGACCGATCGTAAAACCCAGTGCCAGCGCGGTACTGTAGACGCCAATGGCCAAACCACGTTCTTGCTTGGTGACAATGTCGCCGATGTGCGCCATGCCGACAAAGAAAGTGGCGATCATTGCTAAACCGGCGAGCATGCGATACGGAAAAAGCAAATACACATCGGGCACGATGGTGTACAGAAACGACGATGCCGCAAAGAACAACATTCCAGCCGAGATGACCGCCTTGCGTCCTCGTGTATCCGAAATCATTCCGATGGGCACCGCTGCGAGAATTTGTGTTAGTCCCATCACCCCACCGAGCGCGCCGATCACCACCACGGAAACGCCCAGCGATTTGGCGTACAGCGAAAACGTCGGCGAGACGATACCCGCCACCACATCCGCCAAGAATACAACGGAGCACAACACTATGATTTCTTTGCGCCACAGCCCGCGTAGGTTTGACACCCAATGACTCCTTATGCCGGTATGACGATCAATTCGGTTTGCGGTTGAGCAAAGTACTCTATCCCTCGTTCGGTCAGCGCGGCATCTTCTTCGATTCCCACAAACACGGCGCGCCCGTCCCATTCGGGAATCGGCGTGCTGACACCCAACTCAATCGAATACCATTCATTCAAGCCGAGTGGATAACGCACACGGTCGCCATAGGCAACGGGCCAATCCACGGCGATGCGTGCGCCGATGCCGTGCGTCGAATTGCCAATCGAATGCGAATAAATGCCGACTTGCGGTGCGGTGACGGTTTCACGTCGACCAGCCGCCGCCGGATACATCACCTGGTATCCTTGCGATTTTGCCCATTCCATCGTTTCGTCCCAGACGACGTGCGCGATTTTGCCCGGCGCGATCCGCGCGGTCAATTGATCGCGCGCGCACAACGCATCGGCGAAGGCGCGGCGCAAACTGGCGGGCGGTTCGGTTTCGCCGGGACGCACCACGTACGCAGTACGTTGATAATCAGAACGAAATAGATCGAACGACAAGCCGGCGTCCATGGTGACAATGTCACCCGGCAAAATCGGATGATCGGGCGAGTTGGTGGGGATCGGTCGCCCTTGGCGATTGATCCGCATCCCCGGCAAAAATTCCACGTCGAGACCCAGCTCGCGCGCCTTGTCGCGCATCCACCAATGAATGTCGTCCGTCGTCGTCACGCCAGGCAACACCACGCGCCGGCTGAATCCTTCGGCGCACCATGCGACCGTCCACTCGCACAAGCGACGATAGAGCGCTACTTCTTCCGGCAAGCGTCCGCCGCGATAATCGCGCACAACCAGTTCCGCGCTGGTCAGGCGGCGCGCATACTCATCGCCAATCGCCTCTTCGAGATAGTGCTTGAGCACCGCACTCAGTCCGTCCGCCATGGGCAGCGTCTTGGACATGTTGACACCGATGCGCTGCGGATTGCGTTTCTGCACCGCGTCGCGCAGAAAAGGAGCGAGACCTTCTTGACTGTAACCGTAAAAGACGACTTGATCGTACACGTCGTGAAATAGACTTTCGCGCTGTTCGTGTGAGCCGATAAAAATTTTCTCCGGTGTGTCGCCGCCATTGTCGAAAAATATGTACGCGTTGCGCACGCCGGGCCAGCCGCCGCCGATTTCGTACAAGACCGGATCAGGATGAAACTCGCGCGAGAGTACGAGCCACATATCGATCCCATGCTTGCGCATCGCGGGCAACAGCGATGTATTCAATTTTTTCTGGATGAGCTGTTTACGCAGCGCATACCGTTCGCGTTCCTTTGGAATGCCGAGCGATTCACGCGTCAACGGCGCAGAGTCAATATCGAAACGATACGAGCGAGACATTTGATTCCTCCTAATTCGCCACATCGCGCGATGGGGTAATGACGCCGTTGTTCACCACGCGGTTGGAAACGGGCACAGTGCGCGCGCCATTGCCTACGCCGCTCAAATGCGTCAGCGGTCGCCGCCCATCGTCGGGACGATTGTATGGAATGTGTTTGAGATACAGATCGAAAAAGTCTTTCATGTCGCCGAGCATTTGCTTGACGTTTGCCGGACTCGCCACATAGTACGTTTCGCCCGGATACGATTTGTACCAGAAGGGCTTGTACGCCATTTCGAGCGCGAGCGCGAAATCACGCGAGGACGACGAGCCGGGATAGCGTCCTTCACCATGTATAAGAAAACAAGGCGTCGTCGCTTGCGCCACCGAAAAGATCGGCGAGCAATAACGATAGATGGCTTCGGCTTCTGGCAGTTTGCCAAATTCGTATTCGAGCAATTTGATGTGGCGCAATTCCTGTTCATCCGCCATGTGCATAAAGTTGCCGTAACCCGAACACGGGATCGCCGCTTGAAAAACGTTTTGCGTGAACGCCACCGCGTCCATGCTCATAATGCCGCCGTAACTCGTACCGGTGATACCGATATTGTTCGAGTCGATCATATCGAGCGTTTTGAGATACTCGACTCCCGCGATGACATCTTGCAAATCGCCGTGTCCCCAATCGCGATCATTCAAGTCTTCAAAGTGGCGACCGTAACCGGAACTGCCGCGAATATTCGGCAGCAACACAACGTAACCTTGCTGGGTAAAGAATTGCACATTCGCTTGGAACGTGTCCATGTATTGCGAAGTCGGTCCGCCATGAATCCACATGATTCCCGGATAGCGTTGTCCATTGAGCGGCGCGGGCGGTGTGTAGAGGTACGCGTTGATCATCAGCCCGTCAAACGTTTTGTATGCGATTTTCTTTGGCGCGACGATTCGATCTTTGACGCCGCCGCCCAACATCGAATGCGTGAGTTGCCGCGTTGCGCCGGTCGCCGCATCGACGGTCCAAACATCATTTGGCGAGGTCGGCGTGCCGAACAAATACGTTAACTGTTTTCCATCGGGCGACCATGACGGCACGGTACAACTGCCCACGGATGGCGCGACCAACACACGCGGCGCGCCACCTTGTACGCTGACCACGCGCAAATCGAGCGTGCCATTGTGATTTTCGATGTAAGCGATCTGCGATCCATCCGGAGACCACATCGCATCGCTTTGGTCGGCTTCTGCCGGAGCGATTTGACATGGCGCGCCGCCGCCCTCGACGGGTGCAGCCCAAACGTTAATCCACCCGCTGCGATGCGAGCGAAACAAAAATGTCTTGCCATCCGGCGATACCTTGGGATAATTGAACGTGCGCCCATAGTGATAATCGAAAAAGTTCCGGTCGGTCAAAACGATGCACGGGTTCGAGCCATCTGCATTCATCAAGATCACATCGTGATCCGTCCACGCGTCGTTCAAACGCACGAACAAAATTTTCCCGTCCGGCGTGAACCAGGGATACACGTCATAATTTGTTCCGTTTGTGAGCCTCGCGGTCGCTCCATCGGCAACGTTCACGCGAAAAATATCGAACGCGCCAAAACAATTGCTCGTCAACGCGATAGATTGGCTATCAGGCGACCAACTGAATGCTTCGATGCGTCCGCCGAGACAAGTGAGTTGACGATCCGCCGAACCATCGCGTGCGTAGAGCCAGATTTCATCCACGCCGGTTTTCGCGGAGACATACGCGACGTACTCGCCGTTCGGCGACCACTGCGGCATAAACACCGCGAGATGTCCGACGCCGCCCATTCCCACTGTGAGTTGTTTGAGCAAACCGCTCGCCGGATCCGCGCTCCATAATTCAGTCGCGCCGCCGAGACCAGAAATAAAAACGATTTGCGATCCATCCGGCGACCAGCGCGGTTGCTCGACGCCGCCATGCGCTTTGATCGCGAGAATTTGATCTATCGTTAATTTAGCTGTGCCCATAAATTTTTTACCTCCTGCGATAATTTTGGTGGGCAAATTTGAAATTTGCCCTACGTTTCTGAAACCGACATCACGTGCGTGCGCGTGCTGATGTACCACAACGCGCCCACGCCGACAAAAACCAGGATCGCCGTAAAACGAAACACCGCGATCAAGCCCCACGTTTCGGCGATAACACCCAAGAGCAACGGACCGACCGTCGCGCCGATGCCGCCGGCAGTGCTATACACCGCCATCGCCGTGCCCCGTTCCGATGCGGACGAATGTTCGGTGATGAATGCTTGCCCCGACGTGAGGAACATGCCAAACGCAAGTCCTTCGCCGGCGAGAAAGATCATCAAGAACAACGGTTCAGTGGCAAATGAAATCGCCAATGCCATCAACATCGCCAGCGAAAGACTCGCGAGCATCAAGATGCGTGACGAAAATCTGACCGTGAGTAAGCCAGTCGGCAAACGCGCCGCCGCCGAAGTGAACGTACGGAGTGAAAACATATACCCGATCATGGCGTCGCCAATCGCGAGCGATGCCGCATACAGTGGAAAGAAATTGACGATGACACCGCCAAATACTTCGCTCATCAACATATTCGCGAGGCTCGCCGCAAGCAGGTTGGGGTCGCGCGCAAGCAATTTCAATTTCACCACGAAGGGTGTCGCATTCGCAGGGCGCGGTTCCTGCGCGCGCGTAGGTTCGGTAAGCAAGACACGCGTGACGATGAACCCGCTCAGCGCGATAACTGCGGCGATTTCAAAACTCGCTTGATAACCTGCATTCGCGGCGACGAATCCGCCAATCGCCGGACCGATTGCAAAGCCGATGCCCATGCTTGTGGTGTATAAACCAATCGCCATACCCCGTTCGTTTTTCGCAACGACATCGCCGACGTACGCAACGCCGATGTAAAAGGTCGAGACCGCCGCAAGACCGGCAACGATCCGCGCCGGAAACAACCACAACGGATCGGATATGAACGCATACAACAATGATGATAGGGCAAACAGCACCATGCCGGCGGACAGCACATTCTTGCGCCCGCGCGCGTCAGACAAACCTCCGATGGGAACTGCCGTAACGATGCGCGTCAATCCAACCACGGCACTCAGGGTGCCGATCAACGCGAGCGATGCGCCGAGCGATTTGGCATACAGGGAAAAAGTTGGCGAGATGATTCCATTTGCCGTGTCCGCCATAAAAACGACGAGGCAAATACCGATGACCTCGCGCCGGAGAATTTGACGTATGCGTTGGCGAAAAGAAAGTGAAGGAGTCATTGGGTTGAGTTTACTCGGTAGAGATTTTTTCCACGAAGAGTACGAGACGAAGATTTTTTATTTTTTCCTTTGTGATCTTGATGCCCTTTGTGGAAAATTATTTTGATGCGCGTTTGCGCGCGCTGATTTTTACCGCGCTCGTTTCGTCAAGCCGCAAAACGCGCCGCGTGCCGCGCTCGATCCGCATAATCATTTTGCACGCCGGGTCGGGACAGGTTACGCGCGTATCGGTTGTCATCCAATCGGCCGATTGAAGTGGACGTTGTTTTGCCGGGAGCAAGGGCAACGCGCTTTGCAGTGCGTAGAGACAAAACAATTGACCCGGCGGCAAAGAAATTTTTCCGCTCTGAATTTCAAAATAATCGCCGACCTTGACCGCGCATGTGCAATGCTCGCCCACGCTTTCAACGATCACGCGCAAATCGAACAACACAAACTCATCACTCGCGCGCGTCATTCCTCATCCCCGAAAAAGGAGTACTGGGATGCGGCCAAACGCAGACGAACGCAGAATAATAAAATCCGCGTTTGTCCGCGCGCGAAGCGATCCGCGTCCCCAAAAAATTTGTTCATAAGCTACGAAATTCCGGCACCACACGCTCGCCCAGCAAGCGAATCGCGTTCGCGCGATCAACCCCGTGCGGCGTGCCGAACTCGATGCGCGTCGCGCCGGCGTCCGCGAGATCGCGCGCTTGATTCACAATGTCGGACGGCGTGCCGCAAAACGCAAAGCGCATGAGCGTTGCATCCGAGATCGCATGCGCGGCTTGCGCGTGATCGCCAATGGCAACCGCGCTTTGCACGCGCGCGAGTTCGTCGGGATCAATCACAAACGTTGGATCAAGCGCGGCGACGACCGCGAGATACATCGCGACCTCGCGTCGTGCGAGATTCACGGCGATTGCGCGATCCGCGTCCACGACCGTGACCGCGCCAACGACCAACCCAATCGCGCGACCGTTCGCGTGCCGATCAATTCGTTCGCGCGTCCAGCGCGCCATCGGCGGATTCGCCGAGCCGCCAACCTTGACGAGATCAATCAGGTCGGCGGTGCGCGCGATCAGTTGCTCGCCCCAGGTGCCAAGCAAAATCGGAATCGCATCGCGATAGAGCGACCAGCGCAATGTTTGTCCGGCGACGAGGGAAAAAATTTCACCAGTGAAACCGGCATCATCACCCGCCACAAGTTTTCGCACAAGCGTAATCGCTTCACGAATCGCGGTGATCGGTTTTGTCGGATAAATGTCAAGCGCATCGAGCCACGCACCGCGCGCGAGACCCAGGTACGCGCGTCCGTTGCTTGCCCCGTCAATCAACGCGATATTGCCGGCGATGTTGATCGGATGACATGTGAATGGATTGACCGCCGCGACACCGAGTTGAATTTGTCGCGTGTGTCGCGCGATCTCCATCAACGGCAACCACGCCGGTTGAAAAAATAAATCGTTGTAAACACTGATCGCATCGAAACCTTGTTGCTCGACCAACTCCGCCAACGAGCCGTACTCGCTCAACCGTTTGTCGGTTTGAAACGCGATGCTGAACTCGATCACGCATCCTCCGCGACCGGTACTGGTTCCGCCAATTCACTCGCTTGAATCGGTTCGCGCGGTCGCCACAACCAACGCAACATCACAATCTCGAAAATCTGCGCGCCGAGAACCGCCCACGCCGCAATGACCGCGCCCGCCGCGCCATCCCAGTAGACGCCGATCACGAGCAAGATGATCAACGCAATCAGATTGGCGAACATCGCCATCTGCACGACATCCGTGTGGCGGCGCACGATCAACACGCCGCGCAAAACATTGCGCGCCGCAAACAAGATCGGCATCGTGAATATGATCAACGCGACCGGAATCGCGAGCGCTTCGACCGGCGCGGGCACACTGAGAAGCGCGGCAAAGTACTCGTGCGCGAGCGGCGTTACGACGATCAACGCGGACAACGCGCTGAACACGACACCCAGGATTGCGCCAAAGATCGCCAAGCGGCGTTCGTTCTCGCGCATGCCGGCGCGCGCGACGACGACTTCTTGGATCGCCATCACGAAACTCGCGAAGAGAAACGACAACCCCTGCGCGACCGACCACGCCGCGAGCGACAGAGTGGGATTCGGCATCCGCGCGATGCCAGCGGTGAGAATCGGACGCGAGACGACGCGCATCGCATCGGTGCCGGCGAGCGGCAGATAAAATCGAAACAAGCGGCGATAGTTGAGCGGCACAGTGCCGGGTGGATCGTTGAGCACCGGTAGAACGCGCTCGCGAATGAGTGGACGCGCCCACCAAGCGATGATGCACATTTCGACGATGACGCTCAATCCTTCGGCAAGCCCGGCGAGCAAAACGCCGGGAATCGTTTGCACAATGAGACCGACGACGAGCGTCGCCGCCATCGTGAGCAACCGACACGCCGTGCCGTACGCGATCAACGCGCTCCGCCCTTGCCAGATCAAAATACCTTGAAAAAATCTGCGCCACGCGATCGAGACGGGCCAAAAGATCAACAATTGGAGCGCGGGGCGCGCGGTCTGCGCGATCTCGCTCGGCAAACCCATCACGCCCAAAAAGAGGAAATCGTAGAGTGGCGTAAAATAGATGAGCAGTCCGACACTCGTAACGACGATGCTGAGATGAATCACAAAACGGCGCACGATCAAGTACGACGCGCGGCTCCGCACGAGCGCGACCGACGCGCTGAGCATCATAATCACCGGGCTTTCGATGAGCACAGCGATGCTCATAAGGAAACCGTACGCGGCGAGATTGAGTGTCGCATCGGGGAGACGACTGACCGCCGCGCTGATGACCGGTCCCGAAA
The DNA here is from genome assembly GCA_016215025.1 of Chloroflexota bacterium. Taxonomy (GTDB): domain Bacteria; phylum Chloroflexota; class Anaerolineae; order UBA4142; family UBA4142; genus JACRMI01. Next base: position 12,248 of record JACRMI010000008.1, on the reverse strand, counting down.
TGCTCATCATCTCACCGCTCAACGCGAGCGGCAACCAGAGCGCGAAAATTTCTCGATAGGTTAGCCGGTTCATTAGGATGGGATGAGGAGAAATTCAGTTTGCGTTCGAGTCAAGTACTCGATACCACGTTCGGTCAGTTTGGCGTTTTCTTCGAGATTGAGCGAAACCGCGCGTCCGTCCCATTCCGGGATCGGAATGTTCACACCCAGTTCAATCGAGTACCATTCGTTAGCGCGAAGTGGATAGCGCACGCGGTCACCATATGCCATAGGCCAGTCCACGGCGACGCGCGCGCCGATGCCGTGCGTCGCGTTGCCAATCGAGTGGCAATAGATGCCGACTTGCGGCACCGTGATCGCTTCGCGGCGTCCACCTGCCGCCGGATACGTAACTTGATAACCCTGCGCCTTCACCCACTCCATCGTCTCGTCCCAAACGACGTGCGCGATTTTGCCGGGCAACATGCGCGCGGTCAATTCATCGCGCACGCGCAACGCGTCGCGAAACGCGCGTTGCAAACTTGCCGGCGGCGCGCTTTCGCCGGGACGCAGAACGTACGCGGTGCGTTTGTAATCGGTGCGAAGCAAATCGAACGCGAGACCGGCGTCGGTGAAGATCACATCGCCCGGCAAAATCGGATGCGCGGACGAATTGACCGGCAAGGGTTTGCCTTCGCGGATGATGCGCGTGCCCGGCAAAAATTCGACATCCATGCCGAGCGCGCGCGCTTTGGCGCGCATCCACCAATGAATATCATCTGCCGTCGTGATGCCGGGAGTAACGACACGCGGACCGAATGCTTCTTCTTCCCACGCGACCGTCCACTCGCACACGCGGCGATACAACGATTCTTCTTCCGCGATGCGCGTGGCGCGAAAATCGCGCGCGACGAGTTCGGCGGTCGTCAAACGTTGCGCGTACTCGACGCCAATCGCGTCTTCAAGATATTCTTTTAACACCGCGCTCAAGCCGTCCGCCATCGGCAAAGTTTTTGACATATTGACGCCGATGCGTTTGGGATTGCGCTGATGCACCGCGTCGCGCAGATGTGGCGCAAGACCTTCCTGGTTGTAGCCGTAGTACGTCAACTGATCGTACACTTGAAAAATATCTTCGCGTTGTTCGTGCGAGCCGATAAAAATTTTTTCCGGCGTGTCGCCGCCGTTGTCGAAAAAAATGTACGCGTTGCGGACGCCGGGCCAACCGCCGCCAATGTCCGGCAAAAAGGGATCGGGATGAAACTCGCGCGAGAGAATAATCCACATATCAATCCCGTGCGCGCGCATCGCCGGGAGCAGAGTCGTGTTCAATTTTTTGTGGATGATTTGTTTACGCAAAATATAGCGCGTGCGCTCATCCGGCACGCCGAGCGATTCGGCAGTGAGCGGCGCATCGCTGAGACGACGCGCATGGGGAAAAGACATACTGCACCTTGTTACTCAAGACATTTTTATCCGCGAATAGCGCGAATCAAAAAACAAAATTCGCGCCGATTCGCGCGATGCGCGGATCACTCGTAATGAATGCGCGGGTCAATCCAACCGTAAAGCAAATCCACCCCTAGGTTGACGAACACATAGACCAACGCGATCATCAACACCGCGCTTTGCGCGATCGGAAAGTCGCGCGCTTGCAAGGCGCCGACCAACAAGCGTCCGATGCCTTGCCGCGCAAACACGGTTTCGATGATGACCGCGCCGCCGAGCAATCCGCCGAATTGCAAACCGACGACGGTCACGACCGGAATCAACGCGTTGCGCAGCGCGTGCCGCGCGGCGACCGCGTGCGCGGTCAATCCTTTCGCGCGCGCGGTGCGAATGTAATCCTCCTGCAAAACTTCGAGCATATTCGAACGCACCAAACGCGCGATGATCGCGGATGCTTGAAAGCCGAGCGCAATTGCCGGCAATGCAAGCCGGCTCAAATCGCTTCCCGACGTGATCGGCACCCAGCGCAATTGAATCGCGAACACATAAATCAAAATCAAGCCGAGCCAAAAACTGGGCATCGAAACGCCGAGCGTACTGATGAACATCGTCAAGTTATCAATCCACGAATTGTGCTTGAGCGCGGCGATAATGCCCATCAGCAAACCGATCACGATGGCAAGTCCCAAACCGGCAATCGTCAATTGCAATGTGCTGGGAAAATTTTGCACGATCAATTCCCAGACCGATTGCTTGCTAATGATGGATTCGCCCAGATCGCCGCGTAACACTTTGCCGATGTAATTCAGGTATTGAATGGGCAGGGGTTGATCCAAACCAAGCAGACGACGAATCTGTTCGATCTGCTCGGCAGACGCGCCGCCGGCGTCGGCGAACATCGCGCGCACCGGATCACCGGGGACGAGATGCAACATCGAAAAAACCAGGATCGAAACGCCGATGATCACCGGGATCGTATAGAGCAACCGGTTGATGAGATATTTAGTCATCCGCAACCTCGTTCGAGCGACCTGTCAGGTTCGCTTGCGCGAAAACCTGACAGGTCTTGCGATCACGACTTACTTTTTGATCCACGCATCGTAGAAGAACGGGAACCCGATTTCGTTAAAGCCCGCGTCGCGCAGATTCGCGGACGCGCCATAGATGTAGAGCTGTTCCCAGCCCATCACGCCGACGGCGTCTTTCATGACCTGCGCCATCGCGGGGAACATACTTTCCCACATCACTTTTTGGTTCGGCGCATTCATCGCCTTTTCCAAATTTTGATCCACGACCGAATTGCTGTACCCGTAACTGTTATACGCGGATTTAGTGTAGAAAAATTCGTGGACGAGCGCGGGACCGTTGTAACCGCTATCGCTCATCAGCGTCATCCCAAAGTCTTTCTTGTCCACCGTGTTGAGCCAGAAATTGGTATCGCCGGTGCGGATGTTGAGTCTGATGCCGATCTGACGCAACATCTGATCAATCGGTTCGACTTGCGGCACGGAGGTCGCGGTCGTGACGAAATCAATGATCATCTTTTGCCCGCCCTTTTCGCGAATGCCATCCGCGCCGACTTTCCACCCGGCGTCGTCGAGCATCTGCTTGGCTTTGGCTTGATCGTATGCATAATCGTACTGCTTCAAACTGGAGAGATCACTGTTGGGCACCATATTCGCCGGCAAGGGCGCGAGTCCAACGTATCCGATGCCCGACCACGCCGGCAAAACAAGCAATGCTTTTTTATCAATCGCGTGATTGATCGCTTGCCGCACTTGCAGTTCGTTCGTCGGCGCTTTGGCGGTGTTCATCAAATACATCCGGGTCGTCCCGGCTTTGGGTGTCGTCAACAATTGCACGGTCTTGCTGTTTTTGAATTGCGCGCTCTGCGGCTCGGTCAACGTGGCGACGTTCACTTCGCCGGCTTCCAATGCCGCGGCGCGCGTCGCGCTGTCCGCGACATCGCGATAGATGATCTGATCGAGATACGGCGCGCCTTTGTTTTTGAAAATGCTGGGTGCCCATTTGTATTCGTCATTGCGAACGAGTGTGATATGATCGTTGATGACCCATTCTTTGAAAATGAATGGACCTGTGCCGACGAGCGCTTTGAAGCCGTAATCCTTGCCGAATTTTTCCATCGCGGTTGGCGAGTCAATGCCCAGACCGCCATCGCTCAAGTTGATGAGGAAAGTTGGAAACGCGGCCTTGAACGTGACGCGCACGGTGTTGTTGTCCACGACCTCGGTTTTTTCAAGTTGATCCCCGCCAATGGCAGACCACGCGAACTTGTGCGGAACATCCGGGCGAATCGTGTAATCGAAATTGTACTTGACGGCTTGCGCGTTGAACGGCGTGCCATCGTGGAACTTGACATCGGTTCGCAGTTTGAAGGTGTACACTTTGCCATCCGGCGAGACTTCCCAGGACGCCGCGAGCGAAGGCACGACCTCGCCGTTCTTGGGATTCACGGCGACAAGCGTATCGAGAACGTGATGCGCGACCATGCGGCAAGGCGTGTGACTGCTGATGTGTTGATTCAACGAATCGGAACAGTTGACGCCGTGCGACACGACGAGTGTGCCGCCTTTAACCGGTTGTTCGCCAGCAGGCGCGGGCGCTTGGGTTGGTTCTGGCGCTTTGGTTGCCGGCGCAGAAGTTGCGGCGGCAGGTGCGGATGTTGGCGCGGGTACCTGGGTCGGCGCGGCGGCAGGTGCGGATGTTGGCGCGGGTGCCTGGGTCGGCGCGGCGCAAGCGGTGAGCGCGGCAAGCGCGACGACGAGCGTCAAAACGAAAAGCAGATACGTGTGTTTCATTTTTCTCCTCCTCCTATTTTCGATATCTGTAATTCGCAAGCGACGATCCTGCGTCGCGCGTGATTCATTCCCAGTGTGCCTCCTTTCATTTTCGATTTGTCCGCGAATATCGCAAATCTTCGCGTACTTCGCGTTATTCGGATACAGTAGCATCGCCGAAACTGATAGAGTTCATCAACCACAGATTACACAGATTTCACAGATGGAAAAAATAAAATCTATGGAATCCGTGAAATCTGAAGTTCGCAAATTCGGCAACGATGCTACATCGTCGTTATTCGCAGATCAGCCATTCAGATATTTTTCGAGGAACACGAGCATATCAATCCACATCTGGCGCGTGCCGGAAATTGATTGTACATAGTAACCCTCGTTCGGGTACGCTTTGTATTGAACCGTCTTGTATTCTTTTTCCAACGCTTGTGCGAATTTGAGCGACGCATCCGAACGCGGCAATTGTCCTTCGCCGTTCAACACGAACGTCGGCGTCGTCGCTTGATGCGCCCAATAGATCGGCGAACATTTGCGATAAATTTCCGGGTGTTCTGCGAACGCGCCGAATTTATATTCCATCTGTTTGATGTGGCGCAATTCTTGTTCCTGCACCATCGCCACGCGATCAGGATAACCCGATGCGGCAATCGCGGCATGGAACACGCCGGGCGCGAAACAGACTGCCGCCGCGGTCATATAACCGCCGTAACTCGTGCCGGTCGTCGCCAATTTTTTTCCGTCCACAAAGTCGAGCGATTTCAAATAATCCACACCGGCGATGACATCTTTCAAATCGTCGTAACCGAAATCTTGATTGTTCAACGCTTCGAACTGCTTGCCATAGCCGGTGCTTCCGCGCACATTTGGCAAAAGCACGACGTAACCGTTCTGCGCGAAGAATTGCACGTTCGCATAAAACGCATCCAGCCATTGCGACGAAGGACCGCCGTGCGTCCACACAATCGCTGGATATTTTTTGCCGGGTTGCATAGCGGGCGGTTTGTAGAGGTACGCGTGAATATCCAAACCGTCGAACGTTTTATACGAAATTTTTTCTGGCGACAATAATCTCGGCGCGACGTTCCCACCCGGCATCGCGTTCGTGATCTGCCGCGTCGCGCCATCGCGCGTCGAAACGCTCCACACATCCATCAGCACGGTCGGCGATTGAAACAAGTACGCGAGGCGCGATCCATCCGGCGACCACTGCGGCGCGGTGCACGCGCCGCTTGTCGGCGCGACGAGTGTTTGCGATGTGCCGCTCTTCACATCCATCACGCGCAACGACAACGTCCCGTTGTGATTCGAAATGTACGCGAGGCGCGATCCATCCGGCGACCACGCGGCATCGCTTTGATCCGCATTTTCCTGCGCGAGCGGTTGCGGTTCGCCGCCATTGACCGAAACGTGCCAGTAATTGAAATAGCCACTGCGATACGAGCGAAACAAAACGGTCGCGCCATCCGGCGAAACGAGCGGACAACCGAACGTCTGCCCGAAATGATAATCGAACATATCTTGATCGCGGACGATCACGCGATGGTCGTTGCCATCGAGCGACATGATTGTTACATCGTGATTCGTCCACGCTTCGTTGAGCCGCACGAAAACGATGTGTTGTCCATCGGGTGTGAACACCGGATAAACACTGTAAAGCGAATCGTTCGTCAAGCGTTTCGTTTCGCCGGTCGCGACGCGCACGGTGTAAATGTCAAACACGCCGCGCCGACTCGACGACACAACAATCATTGCGCTATCCGGCGACCAACTCAATCCGCTGATGTTCGCGCCGAGCCGGGTCAATTGTGTGCTGACACCGCTCGCGCGTTCCCAGAGCCACACTTCTGCCGCGCCGGTTTTTTCCGAGATGTACGCGATCCATTTTCCATCCGGCGACCAACGCGGATTTTGCGAACCCAGGAAGCGCGCGCCGCCCATTCCAACCGTCAAGCGCGCGGGGAATCCGCCGTCGGGCGCGATGCTCCACAATTCCGGTCCGCCAGCCAAACCGGAGATAAATGTAATCATCGAACCATCGGGAGACCACTGCGGTGGTTCGATGGTAACAATCGGACGCAGGGTTACAAGTTGATCAATCGTGAGCGTGGATGCAGAACTCATTCAATCTCCCAGGTATTGATTCAGGAATTCAATCATATCCAACCACATCTGCCGCGTATTTTTCGGCGACATCACATAGTATCCTTCGTTCGGATACGCTTTGTAGCGCACTGTCTTATACTCTTTCTCCAACGCTTGCGCGAAATCGCGACACGCATTCGAACGCGGGCGACGACCTTCGCCGTGCAAAACAAAAGTGGGCGTCGTTACATTTTTGGTAAAGTACAACGGCGAGACGCGGCGATACACATCCGCATCCTTTTCGGGATCGCCGAGCGCGTAGCGCAAGCGTTGGCGATGCCGTAACTCTTGTTCGTCCTCGCCGTCCATCTTCATGCGATCGCTCTGCGAGCCGTACCCCGACATTGCAATCGCGGCTTGGAACGCGTTCGGCGCAAAGCACACCGCTGCCATCGACAAGTTGCCGCCATAACTCGTGCCGGTAATCGCGATTTTGTTCGCGTCAATGTAATCGAGTGTCTTTAAAAATTCCGCGCCTGCAACCGCGTCCTTCAAATCGCCGCCGCCATAATCGCGCAAATTCAAATCTTCGAACGCGCGACCATAACCGGTACTGCCGCGAATATTCGGCATCAGCACGACGTAACCTTGTTGCGCGAAGTACTGCGTGTGTCCGTAAAATAAATCCGACCACTGCGACGTGGGTCCGCCGTGAATCCACAAGATGCCTGGACATTTCTTGCCCGCCGGAATTTTCGATGGCTTGTACAGGTACGCGTGAATTTCCAATCCATCGAAACTTTTGTACGCGATTTTTTCCGGCGTGATGAGTTGATCGTGCGCGTTGCCGCCGATCATCGCATTCGTGAGTTGTCGCGTCGCGCCGTTGACAACATCAACGACCCACAGATCGGATGGCGTCGTCGGTGTTTGAAACAGGTACGCGAGGCGCGATCCATCCGGCGACCATTGCGGGAGCGCGCACGCGCCCAGTGTTGGCGCGACCAGATTTTTCTTTGTGCCATCGCGCGCGACGACGCGCAGTTCGAGCGTGCCGTTGTGATTCGAGATATACGCGACGCGCGATCCATCCGGCGACCAGGTTGCTTCGCTTTGATCGGCGTCTTCCGGCGCGAGTTGTGTTGGCACGCCGCCGTTCATCGAGACTTGCCAGTAATTGATGTAGCCGCTTCGATGCGAGCGAAACAGTACGGTCTTGCCATCCGGCGCGACGAGCGGATAGCCGAACGTTAGACCATAGTGGTAATCGAAAAAATTCGTGTCGCGCGCGACGAGGCGTTCTGTGCCGCCGCGCGCCGGAATGATCGTCACAGCGTGATCCGTCCACGCTTCGTTCATTCGCACGAAAACGATGTGTTGATTGTCCGGCGTAAAAACCGGATACACATCGTACAACGCGCCCGTCGTCAAGCGCGTCGTTGCGCCGTCCGCGATCTCGACGCGATAGATGTTGTAATTGCCATAGCGATTGTTCGCGATGACTAACGTTTGACTATCGGGCGACCAACTCATCCCGCCGATGTTCGCGCCGAGCCGCGTGAGTTGCCTCATCGCGCCGCTCTCCGCCGACCAGAGCCACACTTCGGCGGCATCGTTCGTCTCCGCGATGTACGCGATCCATTTGCCGTCCGGCGAACGGCGCGGACTGCGCGAGCCGAGAAAGCGCACGCCGCCTAGTCCCGTCGTCAAGCGCGTGGGGAATCCGCCATCGGCGCGCACGCTCCAAATTTCCGGCTCGCCGCCCAACGTCAAGACGAGTGCAATTTCATTTCCATCGCGCGACCATTGCGGCAATTCCGGCAAAACGACCGGGCGCATCGCATTGATCTGATCAATCGTGAGATTCATTGATGATCCTGGGTTAGAGCGAAGCATTGAAACTATAGCGTACCACAGATTTCACAGATTTTATTTTTTAATCAGTGCAATCTGTAAAGTCTGTGGTTGCTGAATACTTTGGGTTCTGGTAGCAATGCTACAGAATGCCTCGCTCCAACAAAAGATTTACTTTTTCTCGAACCAGGTGTCGTAGTAGAACGGATAACCGACTTCGTTGAAGAACACGTCGCGCACATTCGCGCGCGTGCCGTAGATGTACACCTGCTCCCAGCCCATCACGCCGACCGCGTTCTTCAAAATTTCAACTTGCGCGAGCGTGATGTTGTCCCACATTTCTTTTTCGGTCAACGAGTTTTGCGCTTTTTCGATCAGCGCGTCCGCTTTGTTAAAGCCGTACACGTTGCTCGGCGATTTGGTGTGGAAGAAATAGTTGACCAGGCGCAATGGGTCCGCGCCGCTATCGCTACTGAGCGCGATGTTGAAATCGCCTTTCGTGCGCGTCGCGATCAGCCAGTTGAAATCGCCGGTGCTGATGTTCATCTTGATGCCGACCTTGCGGAGCATCTGATCCACCGGCTCCATATTGCCGATTTCGGTCGGCGCAATCGCGAGCGCTTGAATCGTCAATTTCTGCCCGCCCTTTTCGCGAATGCCATCCGCACCTATCTTCCAACCGGCTTCGTCCAGAAGCGCGTTTGCTTTCGCGACATCGAACGCATAGTCGTACTTTTTCATTTCGGCGGCTACGTTCGCCGGCACCATATTCACTGGCAGAGGCGCGAGACCAGGACTACCAAAACCCGACCACGCCGGCAATTGCAGTAACGTCTTTTTATCAATCGCGTGATTGATCGCTTGACGAACTTTGACATCATCCGTCGGCGGCTTGGCATTGTTCAGCATATACATTCGCGCGGTGCCCGCTTTCGGCGTCGTGAGAATCGTGATTTCTTTGTTGTTCTTGAACGGCGCGACCTGGGATTCGACCATCGAGATCAATTGAATCTCGCCGGCTTCGAGCGCGGCGGCGCGCGTGGACGCATCGGTTACATCGCGATAAACCAACTCGGCGAGATACGGCACGCCCTTGTGTTTGTAAATCGCGGGTGCCCAATCGTACACGTCGCTTGGCACGAGCACGATGCGATTGTCCTTGACCCACTCTTTGAATTTGAATGGACCAGAACCGACCAACGTTTTAATGCCGTAATCGTTCCCGGCTTTTTCCATCGCGGTCGGCGAATCAATGCCGAGACCGCCATCGCTCAAATTGATGAGGAAGGTTGGGTGCGGCGATTTGAAATAAATTTTGACGGTCGCATCATCTACGACTTCGGATTTTTCGTAACGCTCGCCGCCCAGCGCGCCGTACGCGAAACCGTGTTTGATGTCGGGGCGAACCGTGTAGTCGAGGTTGAACTTGACCGCTTGCGCGTTGAACGGCGTGCCGTCGTGGAATTTCACATCGCGGCGCAGTTTGAACGTGTACACTTTGCCGTCGGCGGAAACTTCCCAGGATGTCGCGAGCGATGGATTGATCGAACCATCTTTCGGATTGACGATGACGAGCGTATCGAGAATGTGATGCGCGATCATCCGGCAACCGGTGTTGATGCTGATGTGTTGATTGAGCGTGTCCGCGCAGTTGACGCCTTGCGAAACGGTGAGCGATCCGCCCTTGACCGGTTGTCCGGCGGCAGGCGCGGTGGTTGCCTCCGGCGCGGGCGGTTTCGTTGCTTCGGGCGCTTTGGTCGCGGCGGTGGGCGCGGATGTTGGCGCGGGCGCGTTCGTCGGCGTCGCGCACGCGGTCAACGCAATCAGCGCGAACAACAATGCCAGCGTGATCAGTTGAACATTTTTCATTTTCTCCTCCTTAAGAGATGTTGGACAATTTGGAAAATTGCCCGCAGCGCAAATTAAAAATTTGCGTTACGTTCGTTAGCGTCTTAGTTTGGGATCAAGCGCGTCGCGCAATCCATCGCCAAACATATTCATACTCAACACCGTGATCATAATCGCCAAACCGGGAAAGACAGCAAACCACCACGCCTGACGCAAGTACGTGCGCCCGTTCGTGAGCATTGCGCCCCATTCCGGCGTAGGGGGCTGTGCGCCAAGACCGAGGAAGCTCAAGCCCGACGCAGTCAGAATGGCACCGGCAACACCAAGCGTCGCCAGCACGATGATCGAAGGCAAGACATTGGGCAGGATGTAGAGAAAGAGGATGCGCCATTCTTGGCAACCCACTGCCCGTGCGCTGGTCACATAATCGCGCGTGCGGACGGTCAGCGTCTGCCCGCGCGCGACCCGGGTGTACGAAGGAATACCGCCAATGCCGACCGCAATCATGACATTGAATAAACCCGGACCCAATACGGCGATGATCGTCAAGGCGAGCAAGAGGCCGGGGAAGGCGAGCAGAATATCGATCAAGCGCATAATAATATCGTCTAGCCGACCGCCATAAAAACCGGCAATGATTCCCAGTAACGTGCCGATCGTTCCCGCAATCGTTACCGAAATCAGACCGACGCGCAGCGAAATCGGTGAACCATCGATGATGCGGCTGAGAATATCACGCCCAATATCATCCGTACCAAACCAATGTTCTGGCGATGGTGGCTGGAGCGCGTCTTGCGGAACCTGCGCGAGCGGATCGTACGGCGTGATCCACGGCGCGAGCAGGGCAATCGCGATTTCGATAAGGATGAGCGCCAAACCCATCATTGCTGCGCGATTGCGCCGCAGTTGGCGAAAGATGATCGCCCATTGTCCCTGATGCTTGGGATGATTAAGCTCGGACATGGCTTGCGCTCCCATTGCCATTTGCTCAGCTAAGTGCGTGTTCGGCGAAGACGGACTGGAAATCGAAACTTGACTCGGCATACGTTTTATCCAATGACGTTTGGTTCGTAATGAAACTTGGTAAGCGATGTCCCACAATCTTTGCCGACGACGACGACATCCTCACAGCGCACGTAAAATACGCTGGGCTTCCATACTTTCGGTTCGATAGTAAAGCACATGCCGGCTTGGATGGGTTCATCTGACCCAGGACGTACCCAAGGATTTTCATGCACTTCCAAACCAATACCATGACCCAGCCCCAAATACCAGTACCATTCGCCAAAACCATCCGCCGTGACGCGGTCGCGCACAAAATCGGCAAGCTGCGCCGGCGTCGATTTGCCGTCCGCCATAATTTCCTGCACCGCTTGGGATGCGCGTGTGATCGAACGATACGCCGCGAGTGCGTCCGCGCGCGGTTCGCCGATGAATGCCGAGCGTCCATAATCGGAACAATAGCCATGATACAGCACGCCAAAGTCGAACGCGACGGTGGTGCCGGGCGCAAGCACCATCTCGGTATTGCGCGTCATAATATGTCGCTTGGGATCGCTACCATTGCCCACGCAAATGATCCCAGGATAAAACGAATAGCCATCGCCGCCATGCCGCCGAATTTGATAGTCCACTTCGGTGGCAACATCGCGTTCGGTCATTCCTACTTTGAGCGCTTTCAACGTCGCGCCCATCGCCAAGTCGGTGATCTCTGCCGCGCGCTGCATCACTTGCAATTCGTCTTCATCTTTAACGACGCGCACCTTGTCCATCATCACGTTGGTCGCGGGAATAAAATGCGAACCCGGCGCGGCGGCTTGCAGCGACAAGAGCGTTTGACCCCATAGCATCTTGCTGACCGCAATCGTTTTGCCCGCCGGTTGGAACTCTGCCAAGACGTTGCCTAAAAATGCATCCGGGTTTTCATTGTCGGGCAAAATACGAATGTCGCGAATCCAGGTTTGGCTTTCGATGTTGGGGGCGAAACTTTTTTGCAGAAGGAGAATGGGGTCACGGTCGAGACTAAACACCAACCCGGTAATCCAATCGCCCATGCCTTTGAGAATGTGATAGTACATTGGTGCGATGATGCCGCTGACATAAGTCAAGTCTGCGCCATAATTGAGGAACAGGATATCGGCATGCCATTCGCGCATCGCCGCGCGCACTCGTTCGAGTCGTTGTTGGTAAGGATTCATCTTTGCCTCTCGTTGGCTGCGGACG
>JACRMI010000038.1 GCA_016215025.1 Chloroflexota bacterium | reverse complement strand
TGATAATTCGCAAGGATAAATGGTCGGTGTGGTATGGTATAATGTCTTTGGAGTTCTCATGTTTGGCCCTTTCCTTGGCAGGATAGAGCTGATTGTTCATGAGAACTCTTTTTAGTCAAAAAGTGACTTTTGCTTTATTGCCATTATACCGCATCAGAGGCGTGTAGGTGGAATTTTGCGGTTACTGTTTTATATCGATTGGCCTGGGCTTGGTGCTGCTCGTTGCACTATCGGCTTGCACACCGTCCGCCCCCACGCCAACGGCAACCGCAATTCCTTCACCGGCGAACACATCGACCGCAACCTCAACTCCATTGCCAACTACGACGCCCACACGCGTAACACTCAATTACGATGGTCAGTGGGATGCAGGGACTATGCCCGATGGTCTGCTGTCGGGAGAATTGATTTTCCAAATCGAGAAGAATCAGGTCACGAATATCAGTTTCCCGTTTACGATGCGCTTCAATGGCTGCACCATCATGAGCAGCGTGTACGGCACCGCCGACAAATCGACGATTCAAGGCGATCAACTACATGCGTTGATGCTATTGAACGATGGCGGACAACTCAATTTCGATGGAACGTTTTCGTCGGCACAGGAAGCCAGCGGCACGCTCTAATTCACTGGCAAGTGGGAGGGCTGCGGTGTGTACGACCGATCTGTCAAATGGACCGCCGTTAACGGACCTTTTCCGCCGACACCTACGCAACCACACCCAAGCCGAGCGCTACAGCTACCTTAACTCGCACGCCGACTCGAACGCGCACCTCAACACCGACCAAGGTACCTCTTGGTTTGCCGCCCAGCACCATGAGTTTCGACGCGCAGACGGTTGCGAGTGCCGTTGCCCGAACAAGATCGGCAAACGCCTATCGATCCGAAATCAGCATGACATTGCCGTCACTCCTCATGGGGGTACCGCCTGGGTCGAATGTTCCCGACGTTCTCACGGCTGAACAAATCGGCGAGACAAACGGCGCGAATCGACACATGCGCGTCATGAGGATTTTGGCAATGCTTTTTGACGGAAATGGGACCGGGGGCTATGAGTATATCGTGGTCGATAACATTCTGTACCTCCACGGCCCCGTCAGTCCCAGCCTTGCTCCCGAAAACAAATGGTACATCATGGAAAAAGAGAAACAGTACATCGATACTCTGGGACTAGCGGATACTTTGGACCGCATCGCGAAAAGTACAAACAACTGGAGTCGCTTTGAAAAAGCCCGCAGCGGCGAATCGCTTGATGGACAAACGTGCGATGTTTACTCGGCAGGCCAAACAGGGGCAATTGAGACTCTTAGTGGACTCTTCTTGAGCACTTCCAAACTCGTCACCGATCAAGCCACGGCGACAGTTGTGGTGTGCAACAACAAGTACCTGCATCGACTCACAACCACTTGGAGTGGGTACGCGCCAACCGAACCGACTCGCAAAGCGAACGCCACCATCGATTTACACTTTTACGATTTCAATGCCAATATCGCGATCCAAGCGCCACCGAATGTGACTCCACCTGCTACCCGCACACCGATTGCGACACCGGGCAAATAAATTTGCTGTGAATAGATCAATGCCTTCGCCAAATTTTTTCTCCCACTGGCGGAAGCAAACACGGAAAAACAAATAAAAAATTCAAATAATTTTCCGTGTTTTTTTCTTTCGGTGGGGCGAAAATCAGGCTCGGCGCTTGAAACGACTCATTGGCGGAGGTATTGTTGATAAAAAACAGAACTGAAAGGAATCAAGATAGTTGAGCAGACGTTCCCACCCTAGCGGTTGCATCGGTGCTGTAATTGGATTTGGAGTGATCGCGGGATTTATCGGCGGAATTTTTTACTTGATCTTTAGGAGTTTTACTTCGTCGCCGGTTTACATTCAAGCAGTCAATGCGGCGAAAACTGATTCGCGTGTCGTGCAAGCACTGGGCGATCCGATTCAATTCGGTTGGTTCATCACCGGTTCGCTGCAAGAGCAAGGTATCTCCGGTGACGCCAACCTAATCATTCCGATATCGGGTTCGCGCAAAAGCGGCACGTTATACGCCGCAGCGCGTCGAGCTAATGGCATCTGGCAATTCTACACGCTCGCCGTTCGCATCGATGGAGACAACGAATTGATTACACTGAATCCGTCGCGATAACATTTCGTTTGAGTTTCGCCAAACGTCTTGACTTGGAACATATGTTCGTATTATAATGCTTCCAGGTGAGTTGAGATGGAAGCCAAGATGTCAGATCTAAAACCATGCCCCTATCGTCATGTTGGCGATGAGGGGCATATTCTCTGCGACAAAATCAAGACGGGTGATCGAGAGGTAACACCAGACATTTGTCGCGCGTGTCCCATTTCGCACATCAACTGTGAGCACTTGCGCGCAACGCTAACGCATCAAACTCATCCGCCGTTGACCGTTCGTTACGGCAACGGTCGCACCGAAGTTTGGGAACAATCGGCTCCGGCAATTGCATTCAAGCACGCCGCATGCGCTGCCAAGGTCATGCCGATTCGCTCGGAACAAGATTGCGTCGGTTGCGCATTGCATCAAGCGTTAGTTACTGCTGAAACGCAGACTCAACCCCAGGTTGTACCAGCGCGGGCACGGCGAAATCAACAACCGGTTGTCCAATCCGCCACACCACCTCCAGCAACTGAGCCGCCACCGATTTTTCAATCGGCTGTACCGCCTGGGCCGGTTGCGCACCAAACACCAACGCCTGCGCCTACTCCAGATGCGCGATCCAGTATTGTCGCCAAAAAGATCATTCAACTTCAAGAGTGGTTGGCGAATCAGAAAAAAACGCCACCTAAAACTCAAGATGACGATGTAACTCCCCTTCCTGAACAGCGCGCACCCCGACCGCATGCCGCCGGTGAAGAGAAACGCGTTGGCTGGACCGATTGATTAGCGCATAATATGAATCGCCCCGATGATTTTATCGGGGCGATTTTTGTTCTACTCAGTCAGAGTCCTTGCTTGAACTGCTACTTGAGCGGGAACCTTCTCGTGAGCTTGAGCTTGAACTCGACCGTGAATTATCGCTGGATTCGCTGGAACTTGAACGCGAACTTTCTTTCGAACTCGCACTCGAACTTGAGCGCGAGCTTTCGCTCGATTCGGCGCTGGAACTGGAGCGCGAACTCTCTTTGGAACTCGCACTCGAACTTGAGCGCGAGCTTTCGCTCGATTCGGCACTGGAACTGGAGCGCGAACTCTCTTTGGAACTCGCACTCGAACTTGAGCGCGAGCTTTCACTTGATTCGGCGCTGGAACTAGAGCGCGAACTCGAGCGCGAGCTAGCTATCGAACTGGAACGAGAGCTAGAACGCGAACTCTCAGATGAACTCTCGCTGGATTCCGAACTGGCTACCGAACTGGCGCTGGAACTAGAGCGCGGTCTTTCCGGAGAAATCACCCGCACTTGTTGTGCCTGCAAATCACCGCCCCGCTTGATAACCACTGCTTGTATTTGTGCGCCCAGCTGTATTTTACCGACGATCAACGTTTGGGGTTTTAAGAGAACCGTAAAGCCGTTGACCACAATTGTATTATCGTCGAGCGATTGAATCGATCCAACAATTTCTGCCACCGCACCATCGGGCGAGGTGTCCATATCAACGTTAATCGGAATCGCGGTCGGTGCAACGATCACAGGTCGATCAGGTGCCACTTCGTCTATTGAGCCGCTAGAAGCAGGGTTCATAGCGGTCAGTATTGCTAATATTAATTTGATCAGTCCACTCACAATTGCCTCTTTGCTAGATGGTTGTACAAGTTTACCATTACCGCGCGAATGGATGGTTAACCTGGATTTAAGTCAACCTTAAATCTAACTTAAATCCTTGGGCTGGGTTTGCGGAAGAGCGAACGCAATCCGACTACCTTTGCCACGCTCGCTCGTCGCCCACACATAACCAGCATGAGTATCGATGATGCTTTTAACAATCGCCAAGCCTAAGCCCGCGCCGCCCGTGTCTCTAGCCCGTGCCTTGTCGCTACGATAGAATCGCTCGAAAATGTGTGGCAAGTCTTCGGCGGGAATGCCTTCACCAGAATCACACACAGTCGTCACCACCCAATTGCCTGCAGGCAGATTCTCGCTCGAATGAGCTTGCTTGCGCGCCGCCATCTCGACGGTGATAGTGCCTCCGGCCCGCGTGAATTTGATCGAGTTGCTAATCAAGTTAATCATGACCTGGCGCATTTGGTCGGCGTCGGCATTGACCACCGGTAAACTCTCCGGCGCATTCAGCCGCAGCACGAGCCGGGCTTCTTGCGCGCGCATGGCGTAATCGTGGATAACTTGTTTTGCCAAGGTATTCAGCGCCAAAGGGACGCGGCGCGGCTCGACCAAGCCGCTTTCCAGCCGTGATAGACTGAGCAACTGATCGACCAAGCGTGACAAACGTTCCGTTTCGTTTGAAATGTCCGATAGAAACTGCGTCGCCACTTCGGGTTCGTCTTTTGCGCCTTCACTCAAGGCTTCCGCGCGTAAACGAATCGTCGTTAAAGGTGTTCGCAATTCATGCGCGGCATTGGCCACAAATGCGCGTTGGTCATCCATGACGCGCGAGATTCGCTCCGCCATAAAATTGAAACTGTTCGACAGACGCTGATATTCGATGGGTCCATTCACCTGCAAACGTTGCTTCAAGTCGCCGTTTGCCATAGCATTTGCCGCCCGACTGATTCGCGCGAGAGGATCGGTCAGCGCCCGCGCAAACAAGAGACTCACGATGATAGTCACGAGCGCCGCCAGCAACGTCGCCCCGATGATTCTCACCCAAAACTGGAAACTCGTTTGCTCGACCAAACTCATTCGCAGTTCAAGTCGAAGAACTCCAATAAAATCACGCCCAAAGCGAATCGGCGATACGCTAAACATGGCATCGCCATGATCGTCGTCGTCGTACCGAACAATCGTTGTGGATTGACCCTGTAATGCTGCATTCACTTCAGGCAAAGTTGATTCATCCAATCCGATCGGTTCTGTCGGGTGCTCGGTATCGAGCAAAAGACGACCTTGCGAATCGAAAAGCGCAATCGATTGATTGATCTCACGTGCCAAAGTGAGTGTTTCATCCCACAATTGGGTGTGGTCCATTTTTTGGTCACGATAGTTGACCATCCAATCGCCAGCGACTCCTGCCGCCAGAATTGCGCGCCCTTCCTGATCGCGTTTCGTTTCAGAAAAGCGACTAGCATCCAATGATGCCCCAACGCGCCACGCCAACAATCCCAAGCTGACGGCAATCAAAACCAAATAGGTTGTCAACAACCCAGAGCGCAAGCTTTTGAAAGGGAAAAAAATATTCATAACCCAAGCTCATCGTTAGTCGCAAAACGATAACCGACGCCGCGCACCGTTTGAATATAGCGCGGCTTGCCCGGATTATTTTCGATTTTTTCTCTTAACCAACGGATATGCACATCCAAGGTACGCGTGTCGCCTACCCAATCGGTCTGCCACACACGATCAATCAAATCGTTGCGTGTGACGACTTTGCCCGAGTGAGTCATCAATACTTGCAAAAGGTCATACTCCTTTTTCGTTAGCTCAAGACCTTTGCCACAAATCGTTACACGATGGCTGTGCGGATCGATTTCGACATCGCCGATTTTGGTCGGCTGGGCGAGCGGCTCGACGTATTCGGTGACGCGGCGGAGCGCCGCCCGTACGCGCGCGAGGAGTTCGCGCATGCTGAATGGCTTGGCTAGATAATCATCCGCGCCCAGTTCTAATCCCAAGACTTTGTCGGCTTCTTCGCTGCGCGCCGTCAGCATGATGATGGGCACTCGGCTCGTCTGTCGAATCTCGCGACAGACCGCCCAGCCATCCTTCTTGGGCAATTGAATGTCGAGCAAAACGAGATCGGGTTTTTCGTCGCGTACTTTGGTTATGGCTTGCTCACCATCGTACGCGGCAACGATCGTATAAGCTTCTTTCTGCAAACCGTACTTGACAGAGTCAACGATCAAGCGTTCGTCATCGACGATGAGAATTTTTTGAGCCATATTCTTTTTCTCCATGGGGGGTGTGTCGATTATACTGCAAGCCATACGTAATCGCAACCGCTATTATAGTCCTAGTGAATTTCAGAGTTCATTCGCTCCTATCTCAACGTTATGGTATAATCGTTTCGCCATGCAGCGAAAAATCCAAGGCGCGTTGACTTGTTACACGTTCGATTCGCTCGACCGTTACAACATAATTCATGCCATTTCGACGCGCCACGGCGGCATCAGTCCTGCACCGTTTGAGACGCTCAATTTGAGTCGTCATGTCGGCGATACTCCAACCAACGTCGAAGAAAATATTCGACGATTGCATATCCCATTGGGACTGGATGTCACAACAACGGTAGATGCAAGCCAAGCGCAAGCCGACTGCATTGCCACCGTTGGAGCCGAACATCGTGGCACACGCATCAAAGACGTTGATGCACTCATAACGAACGTGCCCAATATTCCGCTCTTGCTGCGCTTTGCGGATTGCGTACCGATTTTGTTTTTCGATCCGGTGCAGCGCGCGATTGGCGTTGCGCACGCGGGCTGGCGGGGAACCGTGATGCAGATTGCGACCAAAACAGCGCAAGCCATATTCGACACATACGGCACACGCCCACATGATTTGATCGCCTGCATCGCGCCGTCGATTGGTCCGTGCTGCTATCGTGTCGGCGATCAAGTGATCGCGCGTGCACGCGACGCGTTTCAAAATGCTGACGAGCTGTTGATTTCGCTCACGGATGGCGGCATTCATTTCGATCTGTGGCAAGCGAACGCGAGCCAACTTCGTGCGCTTGGCGTTGAGCAAATCGAAATGGCAAACATTTGCACGGCGCATCACACCGTCGACTTTTATTCCTGGCGCGCCGAAAAATCCAAGACGGGACGCTTTGGCGCGATCATCGCAATTACCAATGACTAAACTCGAACACAACCTTGTCAATCTTCAACAACGCATTGCAGACGCAGCAACGCGCGCAGGACGCAATCCCAATGAAATCACGCTCGTTGCGGTGAGCAAAACATTTCCCGCCGAGGCAGTCCTTGCAGCGTACGCATTAGGCATGAGAAACTTTGGCGAGAATCGCGCCGAAGAAGCCGCCGAAAAAATCCCGCTGATAAATCAGCAACTGCAAACCACTGCACTAACGCACCATCGGACTATTGAACTACCTACTTGGCATTTGATCGGGCATTTGCAAAGCCGCAAAGTTAAGGATGCCGTCGCGTTGTTCGATTCGATCCAATCAATCGACAGCGTTGCGTTGGCAAAAAAACTCAACGACCGCGCGGCAGCACTCGGCAAAAAATTGTCGATTTTGCTTGAGGTCAATGTGTCCGGCGAAGCAAGCAAGTACGGATTCGCGCCTGACCCGCGCGAAACATTTGTCGCCGCCGTGCGCGACATTGTTGGGTTATCCAATTTGGATTTGCAAGGACTCATGACCGTGGCACCCATCGTGCAGAATCCCGACGACGCGCGTCCACATTTCCGCGCGCTCCGCGAGTTACGCGACCAACTCCGCATCGAATTTCCAGACCATCCCCTGCCTCATTTATCGATGGGAATGACGGACGATTTTCAAGCCGCTATTGCTGAAGGCGCGACCATCATCCGCGTAGGACGCGCCATCTTTGGAGAGAGAACATCTCCAGGAGAAGGATAAATGTCTATCATTATTTACTTGGTTAATTTGATTTTCACGCTCTTGATTTTTGCGATCATTGCGCGCGCGATCTTGTCTTGGTTTCCCCAAGACCCCTACAACCCCAATCCGCTCATCGTGTGGCTTCATCGGATTACGGATCCAATTCTAGAACCGATCCATCGACTTATTCCACCCATTGGAGCGATCGATATCAGCCCCATCATTGCGTTGATCGGTCTGCAAATTCTGCAAGCCATCGTCGATACCCTTCTGCGCAGTATGGTCCGATGAACTCTAATCTTCGATCACTTCGCGCGCTCGTTATCGATGTCGATGGCGTGTTGTGGCATGGCAAGCAGCCATTGCCTGGCGTCCCAGCTTTTTTCAATTTTCTTTCCGCGCACCAAATCGCTTTCGTCATCGCCACCAATAATTCAGCGCGACCTGCTTCCGACATTACAAATCGACTCGGACGCATGGGCGTCAACATCAGCGACGATAAAATTCTCACGTCCGCCGAAGCGACGGCGCATTCCTTGCCGCGCATCGCACCGAAGGCTAAGCGTATTTTCGTTGTCGGCGGCGAAGGACTCGTCAACGCTCTCACGCAGGCGGGCTATCAAGTTGTCGATCAAGATGCCGACGCTGTCATCGCCGGACTCGATCTCGCGCTCTCGTACGAAAAGCTAAAACGCGCTTCGTTCGAAATTCGACGCGGCGCAAAATTTATCGGAACGAACTCCGACAAAACCTTTCCACTTGAGGAAGGAGTTGCACCTGGCGCAGGCGCAATTCTCGCCGCGATTCAAACGGCAACCGATGTTGCGCCCATCGTGATCGGCAAACCCGAACACGCCATGTTCGACATCGCCATCGAAAAAATGCAAGCGACGCGCGAGACTACGGCAATGCTTGGCGACCGACTCGACACGGACATCGATGGCGCGCAGCGCGCTGGATTGAAATCGATTTTGGTGACGACGGGGGTAACTACATCAAAAATCCTGGCACAATCATCGATCAAACCCGATTGGGTTTTCGACAACCTGGATGCGTTGCGGGACGAATGGATACGCGCTAGGTAGTTCTTGTCGGAAAATTCAAAACTGAGCGTGATTTGCACTGGGACCCCAAGGGAATAAGATGGAAGTTGGCAAACAACCTCTTACCCCTTGGAGTCCATGATGATTATAGACCGATACGTCCGTCCTGCCGATTTCCC
>JACRMI010000037.1 GCA_016215025.1 Chloroflexota bacterium | reverse complement strand
TGATAATTCGCAAGGATAAATGGTCGGTGTGGTATGGTATAATGTCTTTGGAGTTCTCATGTTTGGCCCTTTCCTTGGCAGGATAGAGCTGATTGTTCATGAGAACTCTTTTTAGTCAAAAAGTGACTTTTGCTTTATTGCGGTTTTACCTCAGCGACCATGCCTGGCAATTTGCGTTTCGGCTCGCCAGAACCAACAAAGACTAAGCTCTGCGAATCGGGCGCAAAGCGCGCGGCAAAAATATCGAAAAAGTCCGTCTGGCTCACCAACTGTTTCGCGTTGCTGCCATCGATGTCTGCAATCCATAGGCTCGATGAATACGTTTTGAGGTCTAAACGACGAAACGCGATTTTCTTTCCGTCCGGCGAAATCGCGGCAAGGCGACCTTCCTTAAGCACTGTCGTTATCTTGCCGCCATTCACACTCACGCGATCGATCTCGCTGTATTCACTCGACGGCGGGATGGGATACGATTGCGAGAAAAATATTTCTTTGCCATCGGGCATCCACATCGGAAAATCGAATGCAATTTTGGGACTGTCCGGCGAGACGATCACGCGCGCATTCTTGCCATCGCTATCGATCACACGAATCTCTTGCACGACCAAGCCATCTTTGTTGAAATAGTTGAACGAGTACGCGACGTGGTTGCCGTCGGGCGAGAAGCTGGGAAATTGCGCGAGCGTTTCGCCATTCGCGGTGATGAGCGCGCGCAAATTTGCGCCAGTCGCGTCTTGAAGCATCAGCGCGCCGTTGGAGCGCGCAAAAACAAATTTGCCTTTTAGACCGGACGCTTGCGCGGCAATCACATTATCCGGCGCGCGCGTCACCGAAATCGTTACCGTTCCCGCCGGAGTTGCACCAACCGCGCTGGGTGTCGGTGCAGCAGATTGACACGCCGATAACCATATCAGAATGAACAAGCCAAAACTGATCGCGGTTTGCAATAGGCATTTACGCATTCGTCCTTCTTTCGATTAGATCAAGGCGCGGGCGTCGGGGTTGGCGTGCTGCCAAACGCACGACGAATGTATGCGACCACTTGCCAGCGTTGATCGTCGCTCAGCGTTTCGAGCCACGCAGGCATTGCCGTTTGCGGAATGCCGTTGGTCACGTACCAATACAATTCACCATCCGTGTGGAGCGGCACATGCACCGTCAAGTCGAATGGTTTTGGATTAAGATTTGCCGCGCCAGGTCCATCGCCTTTCCCGAACTGACCATGACACACCACGCAATTATTTTGAAACGTCGCGCGTCCCATTTCGATTCGAGCATCATCCACGCGAAATGGAATTCTCGCCAGCCGCGCAAATTCTGGCACAACCGGGACATTCACCTTGACTTCAGCTGCTGTTGGAATCGGCGTCATGATTGCGACGACCGCGCCCATCGTCGAAACGACAATAGAGCCGACAAGAATAATCCAACGCGGATTGCGCGGTTTGACGAAGAGCGCGCTCGCCGCGCCTAAAATGAAACCAAACAACGCCAGTCCCAAACCCGATTGAACGAGTGGCTGCCCCAACGCAATCACCGTCGATGGCGTGACCGGCGTCGGCGCTTGATTGTAAGCAAACAGCGTGAACGTCGTGCGCGTATCATCGCGCCCCGGACGACGCGCAAGCACTTCAATATTCCACGTTCCAACCATGCTGAGCAAATCGGCGTGAGCCGTATAATGCCCATCGCCTTGCGGACTCGTCGTCACCTCTTGCGTGCCCATATCCATCTCGCGCACCGTGCCGAGCAAACGCACAACGGATGCATCCGACACGGGTTCGCCGTCCGCATCGCGCAGATACACATCGAAATCATTAGGACCGACCTGGGCTGGCAACACACCCAGTGTGATCGATAAACCATCGACGCGTTGCGTTTGCAGCCACAGCCTGGGTGATGTTTCCAATGCCGCGCGCCCCGGCGCAGTCGAGACCATGATTCCGACGATGAAAAGAATCGCCAAAGCAAAAATGATTTCAAACGCGACGGAAAGATTGAAACGCCTGACGAGACCATCGACGCGTTCCGCAATCGCCTGTGCTAATGCCGGACGATTGACGATCAAATTCAAACCGGCGAGCGCGAGTAATGGAATGACTAGAGCGATTTTGAAAAAGAGCGATTTGCCATACAGCGTTCCAAAGAATGCTTCGAACGAACCGACATGAACGAACATCGCGAACACGCCGGTCAAAACGATCACGCTCACTGTGATGACTGCGACGAGCGAAAATCGTGCGATCACCGCCGCTAGCTCACGCGCACGTTCCTTTGCATTTGACGATTGGAACACTATCGGGGTGACAACGAGCAATTGAGCGAGTCCGCCGATCCAAATCGCTGCACCCAACAGATGCATGACATCGGTGAGGAATGGAATCAGCGGTGGATCGCCGACCGCTGCGCCGTGACTGTTCAGGCTTTGCGCAATGACGAGAAAGAAACTCAAGCCCGCGCCGATATACCAAACTCGCATCGCATGCGAATCAAAGCGCGTGCGGAAAAGCAGAATGCCAAGCGCGATCAACACGACGACGCGGAATAACCAAATGTAGCCAAAGCGTGTCGCCGTGAGAATCACTAATACCAAATTTGCATCGCCGCCGACGTTGATGACTTGATTCATCAACACCGCGGCCGTCATCAGCGCGTAGAGAATGACCATGCTGCTGGTGAACAACAACCATTGCGATGTCCACGCCTGCCAATTCGCCGCACGCGGAGCGTTCGACTCCATCTCCCGCTTCGGCTCGCTCCGCTTGCTCAGCGTCCGATTCCGCTCAGGATGCTCTCGTATTGACGGAAACAGAATCAAAATCGGAAACGTAAAACTGCCGACGAGCAGGATCAATGCGAGAATACTCAGCCACTGGACGATGATTTCGCGCCACGGCGCAAGTTCGCTCACCGTAAGAGCCGATTGAACCTGGGTGATGATTTCGCGCGGCGGCGCAGTCGTGATCGGTTGATCGCCTACCGTGAACGAAAAACTCCCCGCCGTGGTGTGCCCATCGACCGCGCTCAACGCGCGCCAAATGACCGTATACAACCCAGGCGGCAAATCGGTTAGCGAGATTTCCATGCCTTTGGGGTCATCCGGCATGCGATGGCTGTCGCCTTGGTCGAACGCTTTGTTCGTCGGATCGACGACGGAGATACGCGTAAAGCGCGGCTCGACATCTTCGCTAAACCAAAGACGAACGCGCGTCGGCGCAATCGCTTGGGCAGAATTCGCGGCTGGCTCGGAGCGAACGAGATTCGCATGAGCTAGCGCAGCAGGCGCAGAGAAAAGTACGAGGGCGATTACGAGAAGAAAGCCAAATCGTTTGAAGCGCTGAAGGATCATGCGTTCAACTCTTGTGCACTTTGCCAAACACCATCGTCAAGAAGAAAACGACGAGACCGAATGCGAGCATAATGCCGCACGCAATCAGTTCGTCGAGAATCCCAACCGGACCATGAAGAAGAGTAGCTAAAATCATGTCAATCGGAAGGACAAGCGCGGGCTGCTTGTCCTTCTCTTTCTCCTAGCGTTTGAACAGAGCGAAACCACCGGCCGCAAGACCGAGCACACCGACAACAATACCGATAATGCCAAACGTCTGTGCGGTTGAAGCAGCAGTCTGCGCGGCTTGGACTTGGGCGGCGAGATCGGAGGCGGGGAATAGTTTTTCGGGAAATTGGAGCGGCGTCATTTCCTGCACGTCGTTAAAGCGCCCAGGTCCCGACTCGAATCTTTCATCGACTTTTTGACCTTGGATATCGCCAGAGATGTGAAAGATATAGGTTCCGGCTTTCGTCGGAATCAAATCGGCGGTGTACGCACCGGGCTGACCGAAACGCGCGCGGACCGTGAGCGGCATCGTCTTGCCGCCAAAGATCAATTCGGCGCGCAAGGTTTTTTCCAAACCCTCGACCGGTTTCTGCGTGTCTTTATCGGTGATGCGCAAATCCAATCCATTCGGCAGTCCAGAGTAAGCCGGCTCGGTGAGAAAGCCAACCACGAAATTGTATTTGCCAACCGTGCGCTGTTCATGCGCCAAGGCAACACCACCGCCCAACAAGCTAATGAGCAGCGCTAATGCCATAGCGTTTATCGTAACGCGATTTATTCTTTTCATGGAAATTGCTCCTGTAGAGTGGATGAAATGATGACGAAGCGAAATCAGCTCATCCGGTTGGCGGATGCTCGACAGGAGACAAACTAAACGATGGCACGAACAAGACATATTGGGCTACCCGTTCGATCCGGGCTGGAGGAATCGCAATCCTAAACGGAGAAATCAATCCGAGGACGAGCATAACAACCGATAGCCAACCAACCGCATTGGGCAGGTGCATCATTGTCATGCTGGGTTGGGGAAAAGCACAATCGACGCAGCGTGATGGAAGGTTTTGACTCGTAAGCATAGGATCATAGGCAGCGTGATGTTGATCCGCTTCGACCAACACATGATCGTGTTCAGGTAGAACACGATGCCAAGTCGCAAAACCCCAAAAAGGCAACGACACGTACAGCAATATGGCGCTCAACAGAACGCAGTTCAACAGCGCTTTTGGCCAACCATCAGCCAGAATTTTCATCGCGTCAAAGAAATCAAAATCGAGTCGCAGTTATTCAAAATGATTCAGAACGTCTGGCGACTCGCCGACGATCCGAACCCAATAGCTCAACCGGGGAAATGGGTATGATAAAAACCAGAACCAAACAACACGGCGACAAATGCTAGCGCACCCAATTGAGTGATGCGCCGCGGCGTTAGGCGGACCGCTGGACGCCCTGAGCGCGCTGGTTCGATGGAGGGGCGCACGCGATCTTGTTCACCCGTCGCCGTTTGTTCGAGAGACGCCTGCTGACGCGCCACCATCGCTTGGATTTTTTTACGCTGTTCGCCTTGAGCCACAGCCGTTATGCCTGCCACCATCGGCAAGGCAGCACAGAACATGCACATATTAACTTCCTTTCCTGTCAAAGGATGGCGGAATTATAACATACAAAAAAATCTCGTCAATGGCGCACCGCGCGTTCGCGCGTTTTGCGAAATCTTTATACATTCACGACCTCAATCAGTTGACAGTTGGACGCCCGTTGTGTTATAGTTTCTAAATGCAACTAGTTGCAATTAGGAGTATTAGCAAATGAATCCTGTTTCAATGGTGGATGACCTGCGCCAAAAAGGTCATCGCCTCACCCCGCAGCGTGAAATGGTTCTCTCGGTTATTTGTGAAAGTCAGGGACACATTAGCGCGGACGAAATCCTCAAACGCGTCCGCAAACGCTATCCGTACCTCAACAAATCGGCGGTGTATCGCACGCTGGATTTACTGACCCGCACGAACCTGGTTCATCCCACCGACCTCGGACAAGGCTGCATCGAGTACGAAATTCATCAACATCCCCACCATCATCATTTGCTCTGCCGCAACTGCCACAAGATGGTTGAAGCCGACGAAAGCATTTTCGACTCGGTTGAAAAGACCCTGCGAGAAGATTACGGTTTTGTCGCCGATTTAGATCACTTTGCGATTTACGGGCTATGTCGAAAATGTCAAGCCCAAAAATAAATTTCCTTACAGGAGGTTAGAATGCACATCCCCGATGGTTATCTCAGTCCCGCGACTGCCGCCGTCATGTACGCCGCAGCGTTGCCGTTTTGGTATCGCGCGACGCAAAAATTAAAATCCCTGGTCACCGGACGATTGGTTCCACTCATTGCCTTGTTTGCCGCCGTGTCGTTTGTGATTATGATGTTCAATGTGCCCTTGCCCGGCGGGACCACCGGTCATGCCGTTGGCTCGGTGCTGGCGGCGATTGTACTCGGTCCTTGGGCGGCGATGCTCGCCGTCTCCGTCGCACTCATCATTCAAGCACTGTTCTTTGGCGATGGCGGCATTTTGGCGATTGGCGCAAACGCATTCAATTTGGCGATTGCCATGCCCTTCATCGGCTATGCCATTTATCGATTCATCAGCGGCAGCGCGCCCACAATTTCGGCGAGACGCGTCGCGGCTGGCGCGATTGCAGGCTACATTGCGATCAACGTCGCCGCATTGTTGACTGCCATCGAACTGGGTATCCAACCGATGTTCTTTCGCGATGCAGCGGGACATGCGCTTTATTTTCCGTACGGACTGGATTTTGCCATACCTGCCATGATGCTGGGACACTTGACGATTGCCGGTGCCGTCGAAGCGATTGCAACAGCAATGGTGTTGGCATGGCTGCAACGCACGAATCCACATTTGCTCGAAGCGTTCAACGCGGCGCAAACCACGCCGATGAGAATTTCGCGGTGGGCATGGGGCGGAGTCATCGCGCTCGTAGCGCTGACGCCGATCGGTCTGCTTGCGCCGGGGACGGCCTGGGGCGAATGGGGCCGCGAAGAATTGGGACAATTGGGTTTGGGCTATATTCCTTCGGGCTTTGACAAATGGTCGAGTTTGTGGAGCGCGCCAATTCCAGATTATGATATTCCCTTGCTCGATAATCCCACAGTCGCCTATTTCCTGTCGGCAGTGTTTGGAGTTGCACTGATCGTTACCGTACTGGGTGCTCTGGGTTGGGTGATCGAAAAATTTGCGCAACGCGGCGCAGCAGAAACCGCGTAGCGCAAATTTCCAATTTGCGCCACGAGAAAAAGGAGAAAAAATGAAGCTCGCAGTTTCTGGCAAAGGCGGCGTTGGTAAAACAACCCTGACCAGCTTGCTCGCTTATGCATTCGTTTCGCGCGGTTACGGCGTGCTGGCCATCGATGCCGATCCATCGCCGTGCCTCGCCGATGCGTTGGGATTCCCAAAAGAACTCGTCCACGACATGGTCCCGATTGCGAAGATGGATGCGTTGATCGCCGAACGCACCGGGGCGAAACCTGGGACGTACGGCGGCATGTTCAAGATGAATCCCAAGGTCGATGATATTCCGGATCGATTTTCGGCGACGCATCGCGGCATCAAGCTGCTCGAACTCGGCGCGGTCGAACACGGTGGATCGGGTTGCATTTGCGCCGAAAGTGTTTTGCTCAAGCAGCTCGTTTCGCAAGTTTTGCTGCAACGCAACGAAGTCGTGTTGATGGACATGTACGCTGGAGTCGAACATCTGGGACGCGCCACCTCCGACATGGTCGATGCGATGTTGATCGCCGCCGAACCCACGGCGCGCAGTTTGGGGACCGCCGCGCAGATCAAACAACTCGCGACCGATTTGAGAATTCAAACGCTCTACCTGGTCGGCACCAAAGTCGCAAGCCAAGCCGACCGTGATTTCATTGCGGAAAATTCGCCGGGGCTGCAAGTCATCGGATATATTTCGGCTGACCCCGCCGTGCTCGTCGCCGACCGCGAACACAAACCGGTTTACGATCTCGCGCCGAAACTGGTCAAAGAATCGGAAGCGATTCTCGACGCGCTGACCAAAAAATAACCCGCGAATTTCGCGAATCCGCGCGAATAAAAGAAAAAAATTCGTGAAGATTCGTGTGATTCGCGGGTGAAATTCAGGATTTCATGTCTTCCAAATTATCCCGTGGCTTTTTCGAAAAAACACTCGGCGACATCACCGGCACACTAGAGCAAACGCTCTTCGCCGAAGAGATTTCGCGCCAAGCTGGTTTGCTCCAATCGCTTGACCCGCGCACCAAATTGATTGGCGCACTGGCATTGTTGCTAGCGATTAGTCTCTCGCACAACTTGATCGTGATTCTAGCGCTATATATTTTGACGTTGCCGATGGCATACGCCTCGCGCGTGCCGATGGGATTTTATCTCAAACGCGTGTGGATGTTCATGCCATTCTTTACCGGCATCGTCGCGTTGCCTGCGTTGTTCAGTCCCTTCTCACCGGGCACTCCCTTCATCACGTTAATCGATCTCGCATCGCCGCGCATTTTCCTGGCGATCACACAGCCGGGCGTTATCACCGCCGCATTTCTTTTGCTGCGCGTCGGCGCATCAGTATCGATTGCCGTATTGTTGATTCTGACCACGCGCTGGACGACGTTACTCAAGGCGCTACGCGTCTTGCGCGTGCCGCAAATTTTCGTTTTGATTCTCGGCATGACGTATCGTTACATCTATGTTTTGCTTCATGCGGCGAACAATATGTTTCTCGCGCGCCAGAGTCGCGTCGTTGGGCGCGTGTCCAGCAGCGATAATCGACGCTGGCTGGCCAACAGCATGGGCATGTTGTTTGCGAAATCGTACGAGCTAAGCGATCAAGTGTACCTGGCGATGCAATCGCGCGGGTTTCGCGGCGAGGCGCAGGTGATGGAATCGCTGATGTGGCGCAGCGCCGACTGGATGTGGCTCGCGATTTTTGTGATCGTCGCGGGAATCGCTATTTTCTTGGGAAGGTGAAATGAGTCCAAACAACTCACCGACGTTTGAAATAAACAAAATTACGTTTTCATACAACAATCAGATCGCCTTGAAAGATGTTTCGCTCACCGTGCCGCAAGGCGAACGCATCGCCATTTTGGGCGCGAACGGTTCGGGCAAAAGCACGCTGCTCAAGATTCTCGACGGATTGTATTTTCCCCAGCAAGGTCAAGTTTGTGCTTTTGGAAATGAGCTAACCGAACAATTTCTGCAAGACGAAACGCAGGCGTTCAATTTTCGTCGGCGGGTTGGACTCGTGTTTCAAGACCCCGATGTGCAACTCTTTTCGCCGACAGTGTGGGATGAGGTAACGTTTGCGCCGCTGCATCTGGGTCTGCCACGCGCCGAGGTAATCGATCGAAGCGAATGGGCAATGGATTTGCTCGGCATTACGAAATTGCGCGATCGCGCACCACATCGCTTGAGTGGTGGTGAAAAGAAAAAAGTCGCGCTGGCATCCGTGCTGTCGTTGCGACCGGATGTGTGGCTGCTCGATGAACCAACGGCAGCGTTAGACCCGCGGAGCCAGAGCCGTCTCCTCGATTTTATCGGCGAGTTGCGCAAGGAAGGCAAAACGATCATCACCGCTACGCACGATTTGGACATCGTCGAAGAAATTGCCGACCGGGTGGTCATGTTCTGCGAAGAGCATGAGATTTCCGGCGAAGGCAGACCGCACGACGTGCTTTCGGATTATGCGCGGCTGGTGGAATGCAATCTCATCCACGAGCATCGCCACAAGCACGATGCGACGGAGCATGTGCATCATCACTTGCACCCGTCATCACACGAACATCGACACGAGGGTTAAGCAAATCAGAAACGGGGTTGAACTCAACCCCGTTTTTATTGAGAGCGAGCATGACGAGTCCGCAGAGCAAAAATCTGATTTCGCGTCGCACATTTTTACGCTTGGCAAAACATGCGCTAGTCGTCGCAGGCGCGGGTGGGTTTGCTAGCGTGTACGCTTGGAACATCGAGCCAAATAATTTGGTAGTCGAAAATGTGCCGGTGCGGTTGTCACGGTTGCCGAAGACTCTCAATGGATTGACGGTTGGATTTCTGAGCGACTTGCACATTTTCGCGCCGGTGTCGCCGGAGCATATTGCGCGCGCGGTCCAAATGCTGATGCAGCGCAACCCCGATCTCGTTGTGCTTGGCGGCGACTATGTGACCGGATCGGCTGATGCTGCGTCAAGCTGCGCGGATGTGCTGGCGCAACTTCGCGCACCACTCGGCGTGTACGCCCTCCTGGGAAATCACGATTACTGGGTTGGCAATACCCAACACATCGTCGCTCAATTCACGCGCGTAGGTATCCGCGTCTTGCGAAACGAGAGTGTGAAACTGGGAAACGAAACCGAACGCTTTTATTTAGTCGGGTTGGACGACGTGTGGGAAGAGCATGTCGATCTGAGTGTGCTCGCGAACATCCCCGCCGATGCGTGCACAATCGTCGCCGTGCATGAGCCGGATTTTGCTACCGAATTGGCAAAGCTTGGGATCGATTTGCAAATATCGGGGCATTCGCACGGCGGGCAAGTGCGCTTGCCATTTATCGGCGCGCCGCAGTTGCCTTATCTTGGGACAAAATATCCGATAGGATTGCAACGCGTCGGTGAGTTTACGCAAATTTACACCAGTCGCGGAGTGGGAATGATCTATCCAGCGGTGCGATTCAATTGTCCACCGGAAGTCACTGTATTGAAACTCCAAAGCAGCATTTGATCATTTAGCAAGGGATGTAGTTCTTTACTTAATTGCAATTTCGCCTATACTGCTAGTAACTTTGATTCAATGATTGATCAACTTTAATCTCAAGGTGGAGAATGTATATCCATCGCACCCTCACACTTGTCGGATTCATCGCGTTGCTGGTATACCTGGGTTCAGGTCACTCGAACACTTTAGCCGCAACGCAAACATCCCCAGTCGTTTTAAACGCCGTTCAATCGCCCGATCTTCAAGGACCGGTGAGCGGCAGATCGGATCCACCGGGTTCCTTTGATGGCGATGTCCGCGAGTTAGCCCAACCTCGCTTTGCCACCACACAAGCCACCGCTCCCCGCTTCGCCCTGCGCCAAACGACCTCTACCGCGCGCGCACCGGTTCAATCGTCGATCGACGATTCAGTGCGCCAGCGCACACCCGGCTCTGCAACCGCACTCACGCCCGGCGTGAATTTCAATGGAATCGATTTTGCCAACTGGGGCGCGGGCTGGCCTCCCGATCCCAATGGCGATGTGGGACCATCCCATTACATCGAAACCGTCAATATTTCGATTGGCATCTATAACAAGTTCGGCGTTCGCTTGGCGGCTTTTACCTTCAACGGATTGTTCAACAATGCGCCTTATCCTTGCAATGGTTACAATCAGGGTGACCCAATTGTTTTGTACGATAAAATTTCTGGGCGCTGGATTGTTTCCGATTTTGCTTGGCCAAACGTCGACAACGGACCATACTACGAATGCATTGCCGTTTCTAAAACAGAAGACCCCGTCGCAGGCGGCTGGTGGCTGTACGCGCTACAGACCGATGCGAATTGGATGGGCGATTACCCCAAGCTCGGCGTGTGGTCCGATGGCATTTACATGACCGCCAACATGTACGATATTTTCGGGAATGGCTGTTGTGGTAATCCAACCGGCGTGCGCGTCTGGGCATTCAATCGCGATGATCTCATCAATGGCTTGGCGCTCCGCAATGTTTCGTTCACGTTACCGAACACGTATGCGAATTTGTTGCCGAGCAATCTGCGCGGCTCCTCACCACCTTTTGGCCGGCCGAACTATTTGGCGTCGATCGCTCAGCCAAACATTTTGCGTCTCTGGAAATTTCACGTCGATTGGTGGAGTCAAGACGCATCCACGCTCACCGGTCCCACCGACGTGACCGTGCCATCATTCGTCATGCCGTGTTACGCCGCTCTCTATTTGAATTGCGTTCCGCAGCTCAACGGCGAACTCGTCGATGCGCTGGGTGATCGCCTGATGATGCAGTTGCAGTACCGCTACATTGATGGAGTCGAATCGTTGTGGGTCAATCATACCATCGCCCCGGACGTCTACATCGCCACGCCTACCGGCGTTCGTTGGTACGAAATTCGCAATCCCAATGACACGCCCACCGTGAACCAGGCGGCAACTTTTCAACCAGACGCTTTGCATCGCTGGATGGGCAGTTTAGCGGTCGACAAAGATGGAAACATGGCGCTCGGTTACAGCGTATCAAGTTCGAGCATGTACCCGGCGATCCGTTACACCGGGCGACTGGCGACCGACCCGCTCAATACGCTTCAAAGCGAAACAACGCTCATTCAGGGGACAGGTTCACAGAGTGGCGGCTATAACCGCTGGGGGGATTATTCTGCAATGACGGTCGATCCCGTGGATGATTGCACCTTTTGGTACATCAACGAATACTATGCGACGACGGGAAATAATTGGCAAACGCGCATCGGCTCATTGCGCTTTCCCGAATGCGGAACGGTGCCGCACTATATCAAGTATTATTTTCCAATCATTCTGCGCGATTAGAGATGTTATTATGAAACGGATTTGTGTATTTTGCGGATCAAGCCCTGGGACAGGAGTGGAATATCTAAAGGCAGCCCAACATCTGGGTTATACCCTTGCCCGTAAAAATATTGGCTTGGTTTATGGCGGGGCGAAGGTCGGTATGATGGGCAAAATCGCCGAGGCGGTCCTGGAGAAGGGTGGGCAAGTTGTCGGCGTCATCCCCAAAGGATTGGTGGAAAAGGAAGTTGCCTTCACCCAATTGACTGATTTGCGTGTGGTCGATTCCATGCATGAACGAAAAGCCCTCATGGCAGATTTGTCGGATGGATTTATTGCCCTGCCCGGTGGACTGGGAACTATCGAAGAGTTTTTTGAGGTAGCAACCTGGGCACAGCTTGGCATCCATCCAAAACCATGTGGGCTATTGAATGTCAAAAATTATTACGACCGACTGATTGATTTTCTGGATCACACGGTAACAGAACAATTTGTAGAATCGGAACATCGCTCTATGATTATGGTCGATGACAACCCTGAGCGCCTACTCTCCAAGTTCGAGACCTATCAACCGCCCAAACTCGATAAAACAAAATGGATTCTACATCTTTCTAACAAATCAGCAGACCCTATTAGCAGGTGATCCCCGTGAAAGACTATAACATCGAATTAGAAATCTTCGAAGGCAATGCTGGAACTCTACGCCCCGATGGCTCTTATCCAGACATGGTCAAAGAAGGCATTTGTGCTTGGATGTACGGCCGACTTGCGATTGGACAGAAATTCCATTACCCAAACGACCTCGGACAATTATGTCCCTGGCTCGTCGACAGTCTCACGGGCATGATTCGCGCACTCGAAAATGGCGGTACCCTACCTTGGCGCTACAAAGGCACGCCGTACGAAAAAACCATCGACCCTGACGGCGTCACAACTGAATATGTACGCTGTCCCGACCCGACCGCATCTGGAATCGTCGTCAAGATAACGAGAACTGTCCTCCCAGGATGAATTTGATTTACACTCGATTCATTTCTAACACTTGGTCCGGCGACGCTGTCCCCGTCACGCCGATTTGCTGAATCGTCACCGCCGCGACTAGGTTGCCGACCTCGGCGGCTTGTGTCAACGATGCGCCCGCGCACAACGCCGCGCTGAATCCCGCGATGACGCTATCGCCCGCGCCGACCGTATCGATCTCTCCTTCGACGCGCACGCCCAGCACATGCGTGCATCCATTTTCCTCAAACAGTTTGATGCCCTCGGCTCCGACGGTGATAATGACCGCACGCTGCGTTCGCCGTTGCAACTCCGCGCCGCAATCCTCCACCGACTCGAACTCCGTCGCGCATTTCGCTTCATGCTGGTTCGCTTGCACGATCACATCGCGGAACAAACCGATGCGTTCGCGCGACTCCGCCACGAAAATCTTTTCGCGATGCTGACGCGCGAGCGTTGAAATTTCTTCGCGCACACGATCCGTGATGCCGCCGCAATTTTGCTCTTGCACCTGGTCGACGATGATAACGCCATCGACGCGCCGCACCAGCTCGCACAATCGCTCGACGACTTGGTTTTCAATCTCTCGCGGCAACGCCGTGCGATTTTTGATGTCGAGTCGATTCAGTTCACGACCATCGCGCAGCGGTTTGGTGTAAGTTGGCGTAAAACGTTCGCGCGTTTCGATGAGCGACGAAATATCGACGCCGGTTTCCGCCAACGCGCGTTTCAGCTCATAGCCGTTTCCGTCATCGCCGATCACGCCGAGCGCGATAACCTTCACGCCCAGCGCACGCAGATTCGACGTGACGGTTCCCGCCGCGCCAGGATACGTGCGCGTTCGCACGACCTGATGCACTTGCAATCCCGTTTCCAACGACGTTTCAGCCAGCGCTGGATCGATTTCTAAATATAGGTCAAGGAAATAATCACCGATCACCAGGATGGTAACTCCGGTGAATTTGATGAGTAAGGTTTCGAGTTCTTGACTCTTCATTTATCCGCGTTCATCTGCGTTCATCCGCGTCCAATTTGCAGTTGCCGATACAAACTCGTCATCGTCGCGCGATGGTCGCCGCGCACGTAGAAACTTTCGCCGCCGTCGACAACTGTGCGCACAAGAATCGTTTTGTACGGGCGAAAATAATATTTCGCATTGTCTTTCGACGCCTCGTGATGAATGTCGTCGCCCAGGTCGAGCAAATCAAAAACGGCAGTCGTGAATTTATTGATCTCTTTGCCTTCTTGGTGCGCTACATTGCGCGCCATCGCCAACGCTTTCAGATACACTTCAGGTCCCATCACGGCGCTACCAAAACTTAGAACGACACCACCTTGCAACTCGGTGATGGCTTGCGTGAAGATGAGAAAGTCGCGGTAGGATGCCTCGCCGAGCGCGGCTCCATCACAATTGGGGTGCTGGTGCGTGATGTCGTAACCGATGCTGATGTGCGTCGTCACGGGAATACGCAAGCGATAGCCCGCCGCGAGAATGCTCACGTCGCGATGCGGCAGCTTTTCCTCTTCGATCATGCGCCCAACCGATTCGCCATACCCCAAGCCATCGCGCACACCGGCGGCGACAATGTCGTTGATGCGACCGGTCTCGCGCCACAGACCAAATTGTCCCTCTTGAATGTACCGCGCCACGCTCTCCGTCGTCGCGCCAATCAACGCCAGTTCGTAATCGTGAATCACACCCGCGCCGTTCAGCGCAATGTGTGTGAGGATGCCGCGCTCCATCCAATCGATCACAAAGCGCGACAAGCCCACTTTGATGACGTGCGCACCCATCATCAAAATGACCGGTCGATTCTGTACGCGCGCACGTTGGATGCGTTCTGCGATCTGCGCGAGTTGCGGATCATCGCAGGACGGCGTTGCTGCGTCAAGCTCCAATACCTCGTCGAGCTTCATGTCATGAACACGTTCCGCCAACGGCTTGATGCGCAAACGATTTCGGTCGAACATCGGAAACGGCATAGTAGAACCTCAGATTTTTCCCACGAATCTTCGCGAATCTTCGCGAATAAAAATCTGCGTGTATTTGGAGCCGAAGCTTTAGCTGGTGAATAGAAATCATTTAGCAACCGGCTAAAGCCTTGACTCTAGAAAATTTGCTGAGATTTGAAGATTCGCGGGCTAATTCTTGTTAAACAAATAGTTCATCAACTCAGCGCAGTCGCAGAAATCCGGGATGATGATGTCGGCACCAGCTTGGACGAGTGCCATGCGTTTGATTGGATTTATGCCATCGCGGGTTGTTTCGTTGGTTGCCAAGCCCGCGCCGATTCCGCCAACGGCTTTGGCGTCGGCAATTTCTGTCGCACCATCGCCGAACATGACCAACTCACCTTCGCGCAAGCCATGCTTTTCAACAATATTGCCGATGATAACTTTTTTGGAATGGTTTTTGTAATCGGCGTGCGAGCCATACATGCCGGCAAAGAATGGCGCAATGCCAAGCAATTTCGCTTCGTCGCGGACAAAGCTTTCGCCGGTGCCGGACGCAATGTAACATGTCACGCCATGCGCGCGCAGCGCTTGCAAGGTTTCCACCGAACCCGGCACAAGCCAATCGCTGGGTGCTGAAACACCGGATTTGAGGAGCGCCACGCGCTCGTGGACACGTTCCAGCAGTTTCTCCGTAAAGATTCGCAAGTATTCTTCCGGTGTCCTCGGTGTGCCGCCGCGCTTTTCGATTTCTTGCGCGAACCGAATCATTTGATAGATCGTTTGTTGTCCCGCCGTTTGGTAAATAATGTCCCAGACAAAATCGCGCAGCGTTGCTTCATCTTCATGCTGAGGCGTTTGTTCAAGTTCGGCGAATACGAGCGAGTGCATGATTTCGGACCAGCCCTCGCGCAAGAGCGAAAGTGTCCCGTCAAAGTCGAAAATCGCGACGCGAATGCGACCACGTGGAAAGTTAGAATTGATGAGTTCCATTGACAGAATCCAGTGAACAGTTTTCAGTAAGCAGTAATCAGTAGTCAGTCGCCAGACGTGAGATTTCTCGCTTCGCTCGAAATGACATTACAAAGCGACATGAGAAAGGCGCGCTGCACGTCAAGTCGCTCGCGCCTCTCAATTTGCATTCTGCAATCTGAAATTTGAAATTGCTAGCCTTTGAGTGACCCGGCGAGCAAGCCGCGCATAAAGTATCGCCCGAGGAAGATGAACACGAGCATCGTCGGCATCGCGGCGAGGAGCGAGCCGGCCATTTGCACGTTCCACTCGACGATGTAGCTGCCCGCGAGATTGTTTAGCGCCACCGTGATCGGCTGGACAGAAGGGCGACTGGTGACGATCACGCCGAAGAGAAAATCGTTCCAGATCGATTGGAACTGCCAGATCATCACCACGACAAAGCCCGGCAGCGAAATCGGAAACATGATGTGGCGATAAATTCCCAGGATGCCGGCGCCATCGATGCCCGCCGCTTCGACGAGTTCGCTGGGCACAGTCGCATAATAGTTACGAAAGATGAGCGTCGTGATCGGAATGCCGTAGACGACATGAACGAAAATCAAACCGGGAATCGTGCCGTACAGTCCGATGGATTGCAAGAGCTGCACGAGCGGAATCAAAATGCTTTGGTACGGAATGAACATGCCGAACAGCAAAAGCATGAACAACGTATTCGAGCCTTTGAATTTCCATTTGCTCAACACATAGCCATTCATCGAGCCGAGCATCGCGGAGAGAATGGTCGCTGGGATTGCTAGCTGGACACTGTTCCAGAAATTGTCCCCCAAGCCGCGAAACCCTTCCGCTGGGCTACCCATCCAAGCTTTCAGAAAGCTATCGAAC
Organism: Chloroflexota bacterium; assembly: GCA_016215025.1. Classification (GTDB taxonomy): domain Bacteria; phylum Chloroflexota; class Anaerolineae; order UBA4142; family UBA4142; genus JACRMI01. The sequence continues at coordinate 9,424 of JACRMI010000037.1, read as the reverse complement.
GAAAGCACTTTGGGCAAATCCCACATCGAATGCAGACTGACTTCGGTGTAGCTTTTCATGCCGGTGATGAGCAGAACGTAAATCGGCATCAAGTAGAAAATGACAAACGCAATCAGCACCACATAGATCAGCAAGCGAGGCAGTTGCGTCGTCCAACTTTTTTGCCGATGCATCGTTTGCGTGGTCATACTTCTGCCTCCGTGCGCGTCGAGTAAATCAGATAGGGCACGATCAGCACCGCGACGACGGCCAGCAGAATCGTGGCGATGCCTGCACCCTGCGCGAAATTATTTCCACGGAACGTCGTGTCCCACATAAAGAACGCTGGCACATCCGACGAGAACGCGGGGCCGGGTCCAGTCATCGCGACGACGAGATCGAAAATCTTGAGCGACATGTGACCCAGGATAATGACCGCGCCGAGGGTGATTGGCTGGAGCAGCGGCAAGATAATGTGGCGATAGATTTCAAATTCATTTGCGCCGTCCACGCGCGCCGCTTCGCGCAAGTCTTCCGGGATGCCGCGCAGACCGGCGAGATACATGGCCATGACGTAGCCGGACATTTGCCACGTCGCCGCGATGACGACCGCTTTGATTCCGATGCTGGGATCGGTGTACCAGCCGTTTTTCAAGAATCCCAATCCCAGGTTATCGAACAAGAGATTGACGCCGGTCGATCCAAGCTGCACGCTGCCAGGGTTGAGCAGCCAGCGCCAGACCACGCCGGTGACAATGTAGGAGACTGCCAGCGGGAAAAGAAAAATACTGCGAAAGATTCCTTCAAATCGAATTTTCTGATCAAGCAGAACCGCCAGCACGAATCCGATAGCCAGACACGCAATCAGAAACAGAATTGTAAAGACCACGGTGTTCTGCAGATCGATCTGGAAGCGGACGGTATCGAACAGCTTTTGATAATTTCGGAAACCGACCAACGAAAAATCGGGCAGAAGCGAATCCCATTTGGTGAACGACGCAAAACCGGTAAACGCGATAAAGCCGTAAACAAAAATCGCAATGAGAATAGCCGACGGCGCGATCAACAACAGTGAAATAATGCGGTCACGCGTGAGCCACCGTTTGGATCTTCGTCGGTGGACGGCAACGGTTTTTGATTTAGTGGTCAATGATCCTTCTGAAATTCCTTGAGCCATAAATTTCTCCACATCGTTACTTGTCATTCTGAGCGGAACGGTTTTCGTGGAGCGAAGGATCTCGCTATGCTAGATGGAGATTCTTCGCTCCGCTCAGAATGACAACCTGTTCGCTACATCAGAAGCGAGGCAGCCCATTGGGACCGCCTCGCTTGATGTTACAACGAGATCAAACTATTTGCAAACGCCGTTGTCTTTACAATGTTGGGCGAGAGACGCTTGCGTCTTGGCCACATCGCCGCTGGTCACGAAGAGCGCCATCGTGTCCTTGTAAGCAGTCGCCCATTTTTCAAACGCAGCTGCGCCGTGAGCAACGCTCGGCACCAACGCGTTCGCTTGCCAATCCTTGGCGGCGGATTGGAGGTACGCATTGAACAACGACTGATCGCAGTCGGTGCGCGCGCAGATGGAACCCTTCTTGGGATTGAAGGCTTCTTGGCCTGCTTTCGAACCCGCCATCTTGATCCAGTTCGTGGCGTTTTCTTGATTCTTCACGCCTTTGGGCATGGCGAACGAGTCAGACAGCGCATCAAAGATGCCGGCATTACCGGGCGCGGCGGCCCAGCCATAATCCGTAAATTTCTTGGAGGTGAACCAACCATCTTGCCAGTCACCCATGATCTGCATGCCGCCCTTGCCGTTGAGCAAGTATTCGCCGGCCCCATCCCAGGTCAACGCCGCATGATCAGTGTTGGTGTAGGTCAGCATTTTTTTGTAGGTATTCAACGCCTCGGTCACCTTGGGATCGGTCCAGGCGGTCTTGCCTGTCCACAATCCACGATAACCTTCTGCGCCCAGCGTGCCGATCAAAACGGTCTCGAAGACGTGAGCAGATTCCCAACCTTCCTTGTCGCCAAAGACGAACGGAACAATGCCCTTGGCTTTCAAGGCGTCGGCAACCTTAAAGAAATCGTCATAGGTCTTGGGCGCTTCGAGTTTATTATCGGCAAAGACCTTTTTGTTGTACCACAAAACGTTCGCGCGGTGAATGTTCACCGGTACCGACCAATAATGATCTTGGTATTTCAACAGAGTCAAGAGGTCCTTGGGGAAGACCTTATCCCAGCCCTCGGAGGTAAAGATGCTGTCGAGGGGTTGGAGATATTTATCGGGCGTGTAAGTCGCCACTTCCAAGCCAGCGTGAACCTGGAACGAATCCGGCGGATCGCCGCCGAACAAGCGCGTCGTCATGACGGCTTTGGCGTTCGTGCCTGCGCCACCGGCGACCGTCGCATTCACAATCTCGACGCTCGGGTACGCTTTCTTGTAAGCATCGAACATGCCCTTCAAACCATCGGCTTCACCGCCGGCGGTCCACCAGGAGAACATTTCGAGCTTGCCCCCAGCGGCGGGCTTGGACGCAGCCGAGGATGACGACATTGCGGGCGCTGCCGTTGGAGCGGGGGTTGGTGCTGGCCCGCACGCCGTCGCGATAACCAGGATAACTAATGCCAGGCTAATCAGCATAGCCCAGCGCATCTTGCTAGACATTTCTTTCTCCTCCTTGGAAATTGAATACATTGTCAATGGGACGATTCGTTTCATTGATTTTTAGCTTGGCATCACCTCCTTTGAAATGTGGCGCAAGTTTCCAACTTGCGTTACGGAAATGGGTAACGCAAAATTTCATCCAAGACGATGGCGGCTGCGCCCACCACACACCCTTCGGAGCCGTACGCCGATATGCCAATCTTGAGGGATTCATGCGGTTGGCGCAACGCATTTTGTTCAACCGTCGATTCGATGATCGGCGTGACAATTGTACTGGCACGTGCGAGTGCTCCACCCAGGACGACGAGTTCCGGATTGAACGCATTAACCAAGTTCGCGATGCCGATGCCGAGCCAGCGTCCGACATCTTGCAACGTCTCAAGCGCAAAGCGATCATTCGCATCGGCAGCTTGAAGGATTGTTTCGAAAGTAATTTTATCGATCTGGTTCTGCACCAAATCACGAATCAAACTCGGCGTGTAGTTCTGGCACAACGTCGATTGAATTTTTCGGATGACGCTGCGCGGACTCACGATCGATTCCCAGCAGCCGCGCCGACCGCAGCCGCACAACTCGCCGTTGGGATCGAACGACATGTGTCCGACTTCGCCGGCGTAGCCCCGATTGCCGCGAAATAATTTTCCGCCCAGGATGATGCCTGCGCCGACGCCGACATCGGCCGTGAGAAAAATGAAATCGTTGACCTGGCGCGCGATGCCGAAATAGTATTCGCCAAGCGCGGACGCATTCGCATCGTTCTCGACAAAGACGGGCACGTCGAATCGCTTGACGAGCATATCGCGCAACGGGACATCGTGCCATTGCAGATTCGGCGCGAGTGCAATCTTGCCGTGTTGCAGATCGACCAAGCCAGGAACGCCGACGCCAATGCCCAGCGGTTTGGAATGTTTGCGTCTCGCTTGCTTCAATGCTTCCTGAATGAGGTCGCCCATCGATTTGATAAAGAGCGATTGTTCGACGTTTGAATCGGCGACGATGCGCTTGCTCCAAATCGGCTTGGCGACAAAATCGGCGAGCATGACGGAAATGAAATCGACTCCCATTTGGACGCCGATGGCGCATGCACCGTCAGGGGAGAGTTCGAGTGAGAGTCCGGGGCGACCGAGTCGATCTTTTTGGAATTCGGTTTCCCGAACGAGACCGCCTTGGACGAGTTCGTTGACAATGCTCGAGACCGTGCTGCGATTCAAGCCGGTGCGGCTCGAAATATCAGCGCGCGAAAGGGGCGCATTGAGTCTCAAGCAATCGAGGATGATGGCGGTGTTCAACCGCCGAACAAGCATTTGATCGCCGGTCTTGCGGCGGGTTACCTTATCCATCATTTTGTTTGGTCGTCCAACAAACTAATGGCAGTATCACACAAGTCGGGGGCTTTGTCAAGACTAAAACGGTAGATTTTCAAAAAACCCGTTTTCTAGAATCCGCTCCAAAATAGAGTTGGAATTTCTTCGAGAAAACGGGTTTTTCGAGAGGTTGACAGAACGCGGTGAGAGCGTGGCTAGATTTGCTTCCAACCGTATTTTTTCAGATCGATTTTGCCGGCGCGATTGATGTGGACGCCTTCTGCCTTGAGCCGGGCACGCTGCTCGTGGTAGCCGGTGGCGGGACGCAAGCTGATTTCGCCGCGCGCGTTGATGATACGATGCCAGGGCACCTGCTCCGGACAAACGCGCATCGCCCAGCCGACGGTCCGCGCCGCACCGGGCGCGCCGATGGCGCGAGCGATTTGACCGTACGTTGCCACCTTGCCGCGCGGAATCTTGCGGACGATGGTGTAGACGCGGGAGAAGAAGGTTTTTTGGGTCTCAGGTTTCATGTTTCAGGTTGCAGGTAGAAGTCAGTAGTCAGAAGTCAGTAGTCAGAAAGTTGGCTAGCTGGCTTTTAATGCCTATAGCAATTTCTTGAACGCTTTATCGTACTTGGTGGCGTCGCGATTCCAGCCAATGAAATCTGTGCCGACGACTTGAGTCAACTCACAAAGCAAATGATGAAGGCAAAAAGATTTTCATCCTTCATCTTTCACGCGAAGCGTTCATCCTTCGTCTGTTCGCTGTTGACTGTTTACTGTTTACTGGCTTTTCACTGCCAACTGTAACGACGGCAGCACGTCCAAGTCCCACCCACTGCGCTCGCCTTTTTCCAAGTGCCACCATGCGGCTGAGGCAATCATTGCGCCGTTGTCGATGCAAAGCTTGGGCGGCGGAATCAGCACCGGTCTGTCCGCGCGCTTGACCATTTGTTCGCGCAAGCGTTTATTCGCGGCGACGCCACCTGCCAGCAAAATCTGCTTCGCGCCGAATTCCTCTGCCGCTTGCTTGGTTTTTTCCACCAGCACGTCCGTTATCGCCGCCTGAAAACTTGCAGCGATATCGGCGACGGGCAACGGCTTGTCCTTGAAACTTTGAACGAGATGCAGCGCCGCGGTCTTCAATCCGCTAAAGGAATAATCGTACGTGCCGCGCAACCATGCGCGCGGAAGTTTGAACGCGTTGGGGTCGCCGTCTTCCGCGGCTTTCTGAATCGCTGGACCGCCGGGATAACCCAAGCCTAGCAGCCGCGCCACTTTGTCGAACGCTTCGCCGGCTGCATCGTCGAGCGTGTGACCCAGCATTTGATAATCGTTGTGGCCGCGCATCAGAACGATTTCGGAGTGACCGCCGGAAACAATGAGCGCGATAAGCGGAAATTGTTTTTCGACAACCGTCATATTCGCCGCTTCGAGCCAGTTGGCGTAGACGTGTCCTTCCAGATGATTGACACCGAGCAGAGGCAAATCGTTTGCAAACGAAATGGCCTTCGCCGTGTTGACGCCGACAAGGAGCGAGCCAGCCAAGCCCGGTCCATGTGTCACCGCGACGGCTGCCAAATCCTTGAATTTGATCCCAGCTTCTTTGAGCGTGTCTTCGATGACGGGCACGATTTTCAACACATGCTCGCGCGACGCGATCTCTGGAAAGACGCCGCCGTACTGCGCGTGCATCGCAATCTGCGACGCGACGACGTTAGATAAAATTTTGCAGCCGTTTTCGACGACGGCTGCGGCTGTTTCATCACATGAAGTTTCGATTCCGAGAATGAGTGCCATTTCTTTGAACGTTAGTCTCCATAGTTCCCAGGAAATAAGGAACTATCGGAACTGAAGGAAATTCATTGCGGTATGTTTGCAAAGGATGCTTGATTACCATTTACAAAATAAAATCGCTTGTCGTCGACCGTGAACGCCTTGAGCGTCTTGAACGCATCGCGGTCTTGTCCGCGCGGTTTGAATTGGCGCGAGAATTTTCCCGTCGCCTTGTCCATTTGCACGATGCGCTGATTGCCGCCATCGGCGATGTACAATCCGGCGAGTGTTGGCGACGTAAAGAGCGAAACTGGCTTGGACAGCGGTGCATCGATTTCGGCAATTGGCTGATCGGTACAGCGCGCGACGGAGCATTTTAGAATCGATCCGGTACTGCGTAGCATCCATACATCGCCGTCAATCGTCACATCCACAACGGTCGTGAGATCGGGACTAACACCTGGATTGAAGAACGTAACAGGCGAGGTCCACCAATCGCCCACCGGAACATATTTCAAAATCTGTTTGTTCGTCGCATCGAGCAAATACAGATTGCCCGCGTAACTCGTCGCGATGTTGACCCGCTGCCACGCACCGGATTCGGTCACCGTTTTAAATTCCCAAACCGAGCGACCTGGGTCGTATTTCCAGAACACTCCATTGCGATCGAGCGCCAACAATCGATTGCTGTCGAGCCACATCATATCCATCAATGGGCCGACAGTGCGCTCTCCAACCTTTTCACCAGTTTTCAAAATCGGATTGGATGTCGGCACCGCGCCGGTATTCGTATCGCTGATCGTATATCGATAAATGATCTGCGTGCCGCGATCAAACACGAAAACGTCGGGATAGTGCGTGACGACGCGCGTGGCATTCGATTGCGCCTCGGTCAGCGTCAAGAAAGGCGGCTGCATGAACAAAACCAAAATGCCATTCAAACTATCGAGGAAATCTTGTGCGTCGTAAAAGACTTTGCTTGCGCGCGGATCGTTGTTGCTTTTGGTGCGCGCTTGCTGCGCCAAGTTGAGCGCATTCTGTCCCATGTCACGCGCGCGATTACGATCACTGCCCGCAAGCTGCTTGGCAGTCGCCAACGTTTTGTTCGCATCGTCGATGAGTTGGTTAATCGCTTGGACTTGGAGACGCTGTTGATCGGCGCGATACGTAACCCAGGTGAAAACCCCAAATACGATCAGCAAAATCGGGAACACAATGGAAGCCAGTTGCCATGCGGTCGAGCGGACGGGTGATGACTCTCGCCGCGATTCTTCTTTGGGTTCGCCCGGCACGACTGCGCGAATGAGAAACACCGTCGCTTTGGCAATCGTGCGAAACAAACCGGCAATCGTGCGGTCAGCCAAGTTACCAATCGCCGCGCCGTTAATGCGGCCGAACGCTTGCGCCAGTCCACCCGTGACACCCGCGCCGACGCGCAACACCCCAGATTGAATTTTTGCGCGACGCTCGCGCGCTTGCTCTTCTTGCTCCTGCTTGCGCGCCAACTCGCGTTGACGTGCTAATTCTTCCAACTCACGTTGATGCGCCAATTCTGCTTCCGATAGTTCTGGCTCGACCGGTTCAACCTCATCGATGGTTGAAACAGGTTCAACATCGACTATGGCCGGCAGTGTTGGCGCGAGTGGTTCTGCGACAATTTGGCGCGCACTCGGCGACCAGGGGACATCGAGATATTCTTCTTCACTCGGAAGCGGCGGCGCAAAGGGTGCAAACGGCGTTTCAGCGGCTTGCGCATCAGGCGGCGTGATTTCGCCGGAGGCACTCAAAACGATAACCGAAAGGTCAGACGCACCGGCAAGTTCTTCCAAACTCTTGACGATTTCATCCGGATGCCGATCTGCCAACGTGTCTTTCAATTCTTCGTTGGAGAGAAGATGGACGAGAAAGCGTGTAGATAGAACAATCAAGTCGCCGGGGTTGAGCCAGGCGTGGAAAAGATCCGGCATGTAGTTGCGGCGAATGCCGATGGGGACTGCACCCGGCGTTTGAAAATCACGCGACGCAAGCCAATCGGCAACGGCAGCATCATCCGCCAAGTACCACGGCGACATATCGGGATAACGTCGCAATTCGTTACCGCGCATGAGACACGCCAGCCCAGGTCCGGCTTGCGCGCTGAACAATTCATTGTCGCGCAAAACGGCCGCCGTGATTCCGGCGATGCGGCGCGCCTCCGGCGGGAGATTGGCATTGATGTTGTAGAAAAAATCATTGGCGGCACGAACCGCATCGGCGAGCGCGTGTGCGATGCTGCCGCGACTCGCCGCGTACTCACGGCGCACCGTTTCGATCAATTCGCGTGCGAGATGATCGCGCCCCTCGACTTCGCCGGCAACTTCGGTGACGACGTAGAGACTGCCGCGCGCGACCCCATCGCCAAAGAGCGATGACTCTTGAAAGATGGCAATATTGTCCGGCGCGTCTTGCCACGAGCCATCGACGAAGCTAAGTTGAGCGACCGCGAATTCAAGTTTCACGCGATCATTATACACCGGGCTGGGATGTTTGCAAAGTGTGAAACGTGCGACCCGCGGGTAGACATGATATAATGCAGGTGACACGGGACAAGAGACAAGGGATGAGACCTGCAACATCCCTTGGCACATGTCTCATGTCACCCGTCACAAAAATTATGGGAATTTTGTATCTTGTCGCAACTCCAATTGGAAATCTCGAAGATATTACGCTGCGCGCGCTGCGGATTTTGAAAGAGGTCTCGCTCGTCGCCGCCGAAGACACGCGCTCGGCGCGCAATTTGCTCACGCATTTCGGTATTTCCAAGCCGATTACGTCGTATTTCGAACATAGCAAACTGACGAAAACGAATCAAATTCTCGATGCGCTGGAAGAAGGCGATGTCGCCGTTATTTCCGAAGCGGGAATGCCCGGATTGTCCGATCCGGGTTACGAACTCGTTTGCGCCGCGCTTGACCACGATTTTCGCGTTGTGCCGATTCCAGGCGCGAATGCGTTGACCTCGGCGTTGGTGGCATCGGGTCTCCCCACTGATCAATTCGTCTACGTCGGTTTTCTCCCGCGCCAAAAGAGCGCGCGGCGCAAATTGCTCCAATCGATTGTCGATGAGCCGCGCACGATTGTCGCGTACGAAGCACCGCATCGCATCGTCGAAAGTTTGGACGACATTGCGGAGACGCTCGGCGACCGCGCCATCTGCGTCGCGCGCGAGCTGACCAAAGTGTACGAGGAATTTATTCGCGGCAGCGTCAACGAGGCACGTAAACATTTTGCGGAACATGCCCCGCGCGGAGAATTCACGTTGGTGATCGCTGGAAAATCAGACCTCCCAGGTTTCGGAAACCTGGAAGGTCTCGCATGGGACGACGCGCGCGTGATTCAAGCAATGCAAGATTTGATAGCTCAAGGTTCGACGCGGAGTCAAGCCGCCAAGCGTGTGGCGCATGAATCGGGGCGCGACCGACGTGAGGTGTACCAATTGTCAATGACAATTGAGAAATGAGCAAATGACAAGTGGTAGATAGCGTATGGCAATTAGCTATCGGCTATCTACTATCTGTCCGTAGTCAAGAGTTCGTGAACACTTTTTGACATTCGTTTAGGTCAGGCAGGTGTCACAACATCGTGAACATATTTCGACGACGTTCGTACCGCTTGAACTGGAGTTGCAGGGGTGCTATCTTTTCATCGAGCGAATA
>JACRMI010000036.1 GCA_016215025.1 Chloroflexota bacterium | reverse complement strand
AAATCGCAGAGCCGGTTCGCCCGTTACGTTCTGAGTTTCGTCGCTCGCATCGACGCCGCAAAGTGTGTACGATGTCTCTGGACTCCGCGAAGTTAACGAAATCAAAAAATTGAGTACGATGTCATTGGACATGACAGCTACAAGTTCTGAAACATTAAACCCCAAGGATAATGCTCGTAAAAGAAAACCGACATAATCTTGAACAAAGTCTAGTAGTGAGCTTTGAATTAGATCTGTGTAATGCTCTTTTCTCGTCGTAAACGCGCCTGTAAAATTGCCAAGGATGTTGCCGCAATACCTTGGTGCTGTTGTTGCGGAAATATCATTTATCCTGTCGATCTTTTGGCTCACTGCAACCGACAGTTTCCCGTACAAGTTTTCAAGTAACCGATGCGAACACAAATACTTTTCCCGCTTGGATGCCCAAGAGTATAGTCTAAAGATAATGCTGCGACGATATTTGTTAAGTGCAGATTTGTGAAGTTCAGATTGTATGTAATCGGTGAGTTCGGAATTCACATCCTCACTTATAGTAGCTCTGTCAAATATTTTTGCTGTATAGAGCATCCATCTTTCGTTGAGCTTTATTTTGAATTTTTCGAGTTCAGATTCGCTGGGAAGAATTTCGCTCAAGGCTAACAAATCGCAGACCAGATCAACCATAATTTCTTTTCGTACAGAATTAGGATCAGGCTCTTCGTTTCCCTTCTCTAGCCGTGTGCCTTGCATTGGAATTGGAGCTTTGAAGCCCATGCCAATGCAAAACAAGTCAGGTGTCTGCGACTTTTCTTTGACCGTTTCACGCGCTTGGATTTTCTTGATTTGTTTATTTAGCGTGTCTCTCACAATCTCGATTCTAGGTAGTGACCTGCCCTCTTGGTTTTTCCAATTTTTGCGCATTGAATTTGAGACATCTACAATGATGCCAACAACAATGGGCTTTTGACGTTTTGTGGTACGCTTTCTTTCCATACAGCATTCCTTGAGAAAAACCAGTAGGTGCAAAACCCACATACAAACCGAAACTATGTTCTACGTTTTCATGCTCAAAAATAGGGCTTTCTCGCCCTTGGATGTTAATTTTGCGCCTGTTGAAAAAGAGTCGATTAAATTCGAGGGCTAGATGCCTTTGGGCAAGTACGTAGTTTTTTCGGGCGATTCCAAAGGGCTGAGTACTACTTGGATAAACTCATCCAAAATTACAGAATGGTTTAGTTGTACAAATAGTTTTGGGTCTTTCTGAATAGTCCAACCTTTCCCAAGTAAGAACTTGGTTATTTCCGAATCGTTATCCAGGCTCGATGCCATCTCGAACATGAGACTTGCACCTGTCCCCCAGTAAGGCTCCTTGTTGTGGAGAAGAATACGAGGATGGACGATATCCTCGTCCGTAACAAAACAAGATATGATCTTTACTCCCTGCGCTTTTAGCTTATTGGCTATTAGCAACGGATTACCATCTGTGGGCTCGCCATCTGATAAAATGAAAAGTATTGGTGCAGTTTCTTTACTGCGCAATCTCAATTCATTTTCAAACCGAACAACCAATCTTTCCAGAACTGCTACCATAGGTGTATTGCCAAGAATAATTTCTGCTGCATTGCTCAAGACATCAGCACCGCCTTCCCAAAGTCTGGCAACTTCTTCAATTGACATGGTGGTTTCGCCTGTTATTCGAAGACGAGCATTTAGTTTGTCCCTTAACTCAAGAGCTATTCGTTCGCGTATGTTCTCTTCACTGATCGATTTGCTTATACTTTCGCCCAGAGGCACTAGGCTTCCCAAACCTATTGATTTAGCTAACTCTCTCGTGCCTGAATATCCGATATATTTTCGTTGCAATTCATCCGAATATCGATGCCGAAGTTTTTCAATCTCCTGCTTGGTAATTATCTGGTTCCCAACTTTCAACAGTGAAAGAATATCGCAGACAGGTATTTCTCTGAATCCGAATCCATACACAAACACATCAATTGAAGTTTGAACTTGCCTTGCTTGACTCTCACGGATACCATCCCTAGCTTGTTTGACCAATCTATTGAATGATTTCCTTACACTTTGCAACCGAGAGGTCTTTTCGCCGCCGGTATTTTGCAGATTTTCTTCCATAGAACCCGATACATCAATGGCAAACCCTACGATTGCTTTTGTCTCGCGAAAATGTATTTGTTCATCAACTTGAGTCGCATTGCTTGAAGATTCAAGGAGTTCGCCTTTACGAATAAGTTGAGAAACAAACAACCTGTTAGGTGACGCGAGTTTAACGTTTCGACAACCTTCCTGATATGCGAAAGCAATGCCCTTCCCTGCGCCAATCGCGTCATAAAACCCTCTTGTGAATTCTATGGCGGCATCATCACTAATAGCTCCCTCCATTGCAATCGTAAATGGTATTCCAGTTGAGATCAATTTTCCCTGTGTCAAGGAATAACAGGCGTTCAAAATTATACACCGGAGAGGAGGACAATATGCTGCAAATAGCTCAGCCAAAGCTTTTTGAGGAACAACATATTCTCCGCCCGTTTCATCCTCTAGAATCAAGCCAGAGCCAGTCCCATGCCCAGACATGTGGACTAGATGAAATTTCTCGTCAAGCAACGCTCGTCTCACATCATGAATAGTCGCAGCGTGACACACAGTCAATGATATATTGTCGCGGTAACGACTGTGGCGAATAGATTCGCGGATTGTGCGGTCTTCGGTACCTAATCGCAGAGCATCTGTGCCATGAGGATTGGCAAATACCACCAAAACTTTGGTTTTCAATTTAGGCATTCATTAACTCCGATCCAGATCAAAAAAGAAAAAGCGCCCACCGACATATATGAATGTGTCAAGCCCCAGGCGCTCTATTCTTCAAACTATTTAGCTAACCACCAGACGTTCATTCGCACTCTTCCTCGCCGAAGCGTACAGAATTTAATTGCCCAGGGTCAAAGCTTACGATAGGATAATACACTTTTTTGAGTGCGGCGTCAAAATACACAACGAATTGAGAAAACAGCGAATGAGCAGCCAATTTGTTTCTTTCTCAATTCGTTGTTGTCCGTCTTGCGCTTATTCCCAATCTACGTATAATCCCGCCCAATAGGAGGAGGGGGAATGACGGAACATTTACTGGATCAAATTACGATGGGACCGCTCATCATCGTGCGCGAAAAAATGATGGCGCTCCAAGCCTCAGGCAAAAAGGTCTATCGACTCGAAGCGGGCGATACCTCGTTCGATACGCCGCCGCACATTCGCAAGGCGATTACGGATGCGCTCGAATCTGGCAAAACGCACTATCCGGTGCTGACGGGTATACCGCCCCTGCGTGAAGCGATGCTGACCAAAGTCCGCACGCAAAATCATTTGCCGATTCGCGATGCGGAGAATGTCATGGTGACAGTTGGCGGCATGCAAGGTTTGTATATCACATTTGGCGCGATGCTTTCGCCGGGCGATCAAGTGATTCTGCCCGATCCAGTGTGGGGCGAAACGCCTGAATTGATTCGTCGCACCGGCGCGGTTCCAGTTTTGGTCAAGCTCCACGCCGAATCTGATTTTTCCTTCGAAGCGGCAGACATTGAAACGGCGATCACACCTCGCACAAAAGCTGTCTATCTCAACTCGCCGCACAATCCAGTTGGCGTGATGCTGTCGGAAGCGCAACTCCGCGCCATCGCCGACGTTGCGATCAAACACAATCTCTTCGTCGTCAGCGATGAAGCATATGAGACCGTCTTATTCGACGGAAATAAACATATCAGCATCGGCTCATTACCAGGGATGGGAGATCGAACGATCAGCGTATTCTCGTTTTCGAAAACGTACGCGATGACGGGGCTGCGCATGGGCTATGCGGTGACAAATGACGACGTATTGCTGGATCGTATGCGCAAGTTGATTCGCTTGACCACCGGCGGCGTTTCGTCGATTGTGCAGTGGGGCGGAGTGGCGGCGATGACAGGACCGCAAACCGCAACGCAAGAAATGACAGCGGAAATGCAACGGCGGCGAGATATTTTTTACAATGGCGTTAAATCGATTCCGGCGTTTGAATCTTTCAAGCCGCAAGGCGCATTTTACGTCTGGGCGAAAATATCGGACAAGTGGAATGGCTATCAAGGCAAGAAGGATGGCTGGGCGATGACGAATTTCTTGATCGACCGTGCGGGGATTGGAGCGTCGCCTGGGGTAGCGTTTGGCGAGAACGAAAATTACCTTCGCTTTGCCTTCACTGGCGAAGCGGAGATGCTAGCCGAGTCAGTTCAAGTGATGCAGGATTTGTTCTAACGAAAATAATTGGGACGCGGATGAACGCAGATGAACGCAGATAAAAAAGAAATCCGCGTTTATCCGCGTCCTATTTTCCAATCTCCAATCTCTAATTTCTAATCTCCAACTAAAACGCTGTTCGCGTCGCGCCACCGTCGATAGCGAGCGCCACGCCGTTTACGTACGATGCGCATTCCGATGCGAGAAACACGACGACGTTGGCGAATTCCTCCGGTGTGCCCATGCGCCCCATCGGAATTTCTTTTTCGATTTTTGCTGTTTCGTCGCGCACGCTTGCATTGTTGCGCGCCGCACGGTCGTTCATGATTTGATCGACGCGTTCGGTCATGGTCCAGCCGGGCAAGATGCTGTTGACGAGAATGCCATCTTTCGATAATTCCATCGCTTGCGTCTTGCTCAAGCCGACGACGGCAGACCGAATCGAATTCGATAACATCAAATTTTCGATAGGATGCTTGACCGAGTACGAGCTGAGGTGCAGAATGCGTCCCCATTTTTGTTTTTGCATGAACGGAATCGCGGCGCGCGACAGTCGCACTGCGCTCATGAGCGTTTGATTGATCGCGCTTTGCCATTGCTCTTCGGTTAGAGACATGAATGCAGCGGGCGGCGGTCCACCCGCATTCGTCACCAAAATGTGCAGCGTACTGAATCGCTTCACGGTCTCATCGACGCTGCGCTGAATATCTTCCGCGCGCGTTACATCCGCGACGATAGCCAGCACCTGTGCGCCGGTCGTATCGCGAATATCTTTTGCTGCCGCTTCAATTCGATTCTGGTCGCGTGAGATAATCGCGATGTGTGCGCCTTCGCGTGCTAATCCCAACGCAACGGCTTTGCCGAGCCCCTTGCTTGCCCCGGCGACTAACGCAACTTTACCTTTCAATCCTAAATCCATGCTCCCCCCAATGTTTTACTATCTGACTGGTCTACTGTTTGACTGACGCACAAACCAATACCACGCGGACTTGCGCTCATCTCGATCGCCGCCATGCTCGATGCGCTCCAACTTGAAATCGCTTGCAAAGAGTTTTTCGACTTGGTCGGGCGTGATGCCGACGTTGCGAAATTGAATCAAATGGCGTGGTTCGTTTGCTGGTCGAGGGCTGAAGGCGTAGAGCATGAACACGCTGCCTGATTGTGTCAATCGCGCGATGTGTTCGGCGTAACGCGTTCGTCCGGTTTCATCGATCGCGTGCAAGCAGCCGATGTCGAGAACGTAATCAAATGGCTCATTCAAGAACTCTAGATGCGTAACATCGGCGACGTGAAAATCGATCGCAAGTTGTTCACGTTTAGCTTTGAATCGAGCTGACGCAATTGCCTTGGACGAAAAATCGACGCCGACAACTTGGTAACCTTGACTCGCCAAATAAATCGAATTGGTGCCGGTGCCGCAGCCCAAGTCGAGGGCGCGTCCGTGAGTTGAGTTATTGGCAACGAACGCGACCACTTCGGGTGGCGTAATGCCGGTGTCCCAGGGTGGTCGCGCAAAGCGGTACTGAAAATCGAAAAAGAGTTTTCGCAGCATGATTGCTCTGATATTTTGAAACGCTACAGAGCACAGAGAACACAGGGGAAAAATAAAGATGCTCTGGGTTCCCTGTGTTCTCTGTGGTGAGAGATTTACGCCGGATCGAAAAATGTTTCGGTTTGTTCGCCTTGATGCACCGCCCATGCATGATCGATCCAATCGGGCGGGCGGCGGTACATTGGATGAGGCAACGCGTTGAGCGAAAAGAACCCTGCGCCTTGCGTTTCGACAGGATGCGGGTGCAATTCGCCACCGTCGAGCTGGCAGTAAAACATGACGTTATAAAAATAGGGCTTGGCATCCTTGCGCCACCAACGTCCCATATCGTAAATGCCGATCACCCGCACGGGCGTCACGAGTAATCCTGTTTCCTCTCGGACTTCTTTGGCTGCGACCTCCGCAGGCGCATAGCCAACATCTGCCCACCCAGTTGGGACAAACCAATTGCCTTCGGTGCGCTTTATCAAGAGGAGTTCATCCTGCTCGTTAAATACCGCAGCGCCGATCCCTACTTTCGGTGTGACGTAACCTGGGACACCCGGCACCACATCGGCGCGCCAGCGTTTGTCAAGTCTCTCCGCCAAATCTGGATCGAGAATGGCGTTGGCGTTGAGCGTGGCTGCCATTGTCGCGGTGACTTTTAAAAGCTCCTCGTATCGTTCTACATCATAGGTCGATGGACTGAATGCTAATCCTGTTTGGGCAAGCGAGTGGACTTGCTCGATCCAAATTGCAAGTTGGGGTGTGATGTCGGTCAATGTTCCTCCAATGCAGTTCCTCAGAGTTCCCCTGAGTTCTTATGAGTACAAGGAACTCGGAGGAACTCATTCCGTCGATTGTCTTCTTTTTGCAACGTCCTCATCGCACGGGCACAACTCGCGCAAATAGTTCCAATCATAAATCCCGTACGAGTGTCCGTCTGCCCAATGAAACTGAATCGCGTATCCGCCGATGGGTATCACATCGCTTACGGCGTTTAGTTTGCCCTCCGCTTTGAGTACCGATTCGGGCGATTTGCCCGGTTCGCCGACGCCTTCTTTCCACGGTTGGCATTCGGCGCAGGGACACGCGCGGCGAAGGTACGTTAAATCGTAGATGCTTTCATGACCGTCGGGCCAAATGATTTGCATCGCTTGAGTTTCAGTATCGATTAAAATTTTTTGTGGTCTTGGCATTGTTTTTCCTATCGGTGGCTTGTTACGCCGATGCGTTCGCAAAACTCGTAGATGGGACAAATCGAGCATTTGGGCGAAGTGGGGCGGCAGAGATTTTGTCCAAACGCGACGAGCAGTCCATTTGTTTCGATCCAATAGTGCTTGGGCAATTTTTCGCGCAGAACAAGTTCTGTTGCGTCGGGTGTCTTGGTGCGAACATAGCCCCAGCGATTTGTAATTCGATGCACATGAATATCGACGCAAATGCCCGGCGTGTTGAACGCTTGCGTGATGACGAGGTTTGCGATTTTGCGTCCGACGCCGGGCAGTTCGTCCAATTTATCCAGATCGTTTGGGACCTGTCCCCCGTACTTGTCGATTAGAATTTGCGACAGCGCCAGAATCTGCCGCGCTTTGGGTTCGGGAAAAGTTACCGCGTTGATCGTGCGCACGATTTCTTTTTTGTCCAGCCCGCCCATTTTTTCTGGCGTGTTGGCGAGTACAAATAAACGTGGCGCAATGACTTGTGTCGTCGTGTCGAGCGTGCGTGCGCTCAAGAGCGATGCGATCAAGATTTCGTACGGCGTTGCACCGTGGCGCGCCAGATCCACGACGACGGGGAGTTGCCACGGCTTGGTGACCTCGCGTAATCTTCGATATGCCTCAGGAATTTCAGAATCTTTCATACTCACTGAGACTGTCATTCTGAGCGCAGCGAAGAATCTCATCCTGCGTGCTGTAAGATTCTTCGCTGCGCTCAGAATGACATCAAGGATTGTTATCGGCTGCGCGTGACGCCGATGCGTTCACAGTATTTGAACACAGGACAGATCGAGCATTTTGGCGAAGTCGGATGACAAAGATTTTGCCCAAAGGCGACCAGTTCGTCGTTGATTTCGATCCAGTATTGGGTCGGCAGTTTTTCGCGCAATGCCATTTCGGTTTGCTCAGGCGTTTTCGTTTTGACATAGCCCCAGCGATTCGTAATCCGGTGCACATGCGTATCGACGCAGATTCCCAGCTTGCAATAGCCGAGCGTCAGCACAAGGTTCGCCGTCTTGCGTCCAACACCGGGCAGCTTGACCAACTCGTCGATTTCGTCCGGCGTTTTGCCGCCGTACTGCTCGACGAGGTCGCGACATACTTGGATAATGTTGCGCGCTTTAGTGTGATAAAAACCGACGGGGTAAATTGCCTTTTCGATTTGGCGTGGCGTGAGATGCATCATCGTCGCGGGCGTGTGGGCGAGCGCAAATAATCGTTCCGATGCCACTTCGGTCACGGCATCTTTGGTGCGCAGACTGAGCATCGTCGAAATCAACACGCGAAAGGGATCGCGTTGTGCCTGGGACATTTCTGTGACGTACGGCGAGCGCCATTCTTTTACCGCCCGCCGCAAGATTTTTACAACGGCATGGATGTTGTTAATCTTCAACACCGTTCTCCATGCGCTTGCGGACATCGACCTTGAGATGGTCCCAATTCCCTTCGATGCAATTTGTCAGTCGCACGCCAATATGGTAGGCAGTCGGGGAGATTTGACGAGAATGCACGACGTTGCCTTGAATCACCAGCATGTAAAACGGCGCGTTAATCGACAAGATCAGAGAAGCATCCAAATCTATCGCGCAAGGCATTTCGACGAGTGCGCCATGCTCGCTGACATTGATCGTGCGCGCAAAACCCTGGCTAATTTTGACACCATGTCGAAAGCATTCAAACGTGATCTGGTATGCCGCTTTGGCACGGGGTTCACTCCGACGTTCATCCTGAAGCATGGTCCACCTCTGGATAATCACACAACGATGTGAGCATGATGTTTTCGGCTTGCTTACTATCCATAAATGCTTATGCAAAACCGCCCGATGACGGTGTGGCTGGCGTTACGCGACATCCCCTTGCTGCAAGCGCTTCTGAACATCCTTTTTCAAATGGTCCCAATTACCTTCGATGGAATTGATCAAACGGACTCCAATGTGATAGGTGGTTTCAGAAATCTGGCGTGAATGCACGACGTTGCCTTGAATGACCAACAAATAAAATGGCGCGTGGATCGACAAGATCAATGAGCTATCTAAATCCATGGCGCAAGGCGTTTCGACGAGCGCGCCATGCTCGCTGAGATTGATCGTGCGCGCAAAACCCTGGCTGATTTTGGTACCATGCCGAAAACACTCGAACATGATTTGGCTAGCTGCCTTCGCGCGCGGTTCAGTGCGACGTTCATCGTAAGGCATGGTTAACTTTCTAGACACTCGCGTAATTGCGCGGGCGTAATGTTACCGCCGCTCAATACCAGCGCAGTGTTTTTACCTTGCAATCGATTGGCAATTTTCAATGCGGCGGCTAGGGGCGATGCGCCCGCCGCTTCTGCCAGCGTGTGCGCCTTTTCGATCAACAACACAATCGCGTGGCGAATTTCAGCATCGCTGACGAGAATAAAATCGTCGAGCATGTCCCACAGGATTGATTGCGGCAATGCAAATGCCACTCGCGTGGCAAGCCCTTCGGCGAACGTTTCCATTTTATCTTCGAGTAAACTCTTGGATTTCCATGATTTGTACGCCGCGGGCGCGCGTTCGGATTGGACGCCGATGATTTGAACCTTGGGATTGAGTGCTTTTGCAGCAAGACAGGCACCGGCTGCGCCACTGCCGCCCCCAATGGGTACGATGATCGTATCCACTTCTGGTGCGTCTTCGAGGATTTCGAGGGCAATGGTTCCAACGCCCGCTATCAAATCCGGTTCATTTCCGCTATGCACGTACCTCATGCCTTGCTGTCGTGCGAGGGTCTCGCAATACACACGCGCCGAATCGAAATCGGGACCATGAAAGATTACGGTCGCACCCAGGTTTTGCATGGCTTGGACTTTCATCGGGTTGGCGCGTTCGGGCACGACAATCGTCGCGCGCACGCCGAACTCACGCGCGGCATAGGCGACCGATTGTCCATGGTTCCCAGTTGATGCAGCAATCACGCCGCACATGCGCTCGGCATCGGAAAGGCGTGCCATCAAATTGATGCCGCCGCGCACCTTGAATGCGCCGACCGGTTGATGATTTTCGTGCTTGACCATTACGCGCGTGCCGACGAGTTTATCGAGCGCGGGGTAATTATGCAACGGCGTGCGTGGGAGATAACGGGAAATGGTTTGTTTGGCGAGTATAATATCTGGAAGAGAGGGGCGGTCGTTTTCCATGACTGCATTATAACATACGCCTCGCAGGCTTACAATCGACATTTTCTACAAATCAAAAGTCCGACGCATGTTTGAAAACCTGACCGCCGGGAGCTTTGTGTTATAATGGTCGAATGAAAGGAAGTGTGCAGATGAAAATTCGTTTGAATGCCGTCGGCGCAATTCTCGTGCTGATTGGCGCTGCATCGCTCGCATGTTCGCCATCGATGGTGTTGCAAGGCTTGATCGGCGGCGAGCCTACTCCGCTCCCGACCCGATTTGCTATTGCAGTGAATCCCGAATCGACATCGACAATTGTTCCGGACGATTCATCGACGCCGGTTTCTCTTCCGACTGTGGATTTGATACCCAATGCAACTCCGACGATCACGGCGACCGCAACGCCTGCGCCACTGCCGTTGCGAACCGACTTGCCCGCGCTGACGCTGCGCGATTGGCCCCGTCCTGCTAACGATAATGGGCGCTGCATTCACTTTTTGCCAAACGGTTATTATTCGCCCCGTGATTTCGAAATTCAGATTCCGCGCATGAAGGATTTGCAGATGCGCTGGGTGTTAGCAATTTATTCCGATGAAAATCAGTTGAAAATCGCCGCACCGCAATTCAAAGCGGCAGGTATCATTCCCATTTGGCGACGGTTCATGCGGGCAAATCAACGTTACTATGCATGGGACCGCGACATTCAAATTCTCAAAGACAATGGACTGCCGCCATATTTTCAACTTTACAACGAACCCGACACGGTCGAAGAGTGGGCTGAAGGACACGAGATCAATCGCGATCAGTGGGTATCGTACGTTGTAAATGCGGCAAAAGACATTTACAACGCCGGTGGTTACGTGGGCCTGCAAACGCTGGATGAGGAATGGTTACGCGCGGTGTTGCAAACGGTCAAGGCGCGGAAAGGTGAAGCACTCTTTGGTCGGATGTTTTTTGTGCCGCATCCGTACGGCGTGAATCATCCGCCGAACTATACCGAAGACGAAGTGGGCGTGCTCGGCTTTCGCATTTTCGCCGATGTCTTTCAACAGGAAATCGGTTTTGTTCCACCGTTTGTTGCAGGTGAGGGCGGCTGGAAATACAAATCGGCGGAAGACAATCGCTTTCCGTCGATTGACAACAAGTTGCACGCTCAGTACCATGTTGCCTTGTTCCGCTGGTTCTTGGATGGCAAGCTAGCGGATGGCTCACCGCTGCCCGATTACTTGTTTGCGTTTTGCCCTTGGCTGCTTGCAGCAGGCAACGAAACCGCGGCGTGGTATGATTCGTTTGAAGGCGAGCGCACGCTGACAATCTCCGAAATCAAAAAGATTCCGATCTTTACGCGCAAATTTTCCTGGGACAAGAAATAAATCGATCCGCGAATCACGCGAATCCCGAAGGGCGAATTTTGTTTTTATTCCAGTACGGGTCTAATACCCTTTTATTCCAGTACGGGTCTAATACCCCGCCGCTCTGCGGCGCAATTTTTTGGAGGCTTGAATACGCTTCTGGTCTAAGCTGTGCTAAGATTAGCGCATGAGTCAACTGATCCGAAAAAGTCATAACGTGTCCATCCTGGTCTATCATTTTGTGTGTCCAGCCAAATACCGAAGAGCGGTGATCGATGAAACCGTTGATCGAGTGTTGAAAGCAGTATGCCTGTCTATTGCTGACCGCTATCAAATCGAGTTTCTCGAAATTGGAACCGATAAAGATCATGTCCATTTTCTGGTGCAATCAGTTCCCACCTACAGTCCAACCAAGATCATCACACTGATAAAAAGCCTCACCGCGGGCAGCATGCGACGGAAGATGTAATCAAGCAGTATGTAAAAAACCAAGGACGAGCACAGCAGTATGTGCAGTTACATGCACAGCAACTCAAGTTGTTTTAACGGACGATACCCCGTCCGCTTGCGGCGGGGTAGTTCATTACGTCGGGCAACGCCTGAATCTAAAAGCCGCGACGCCGATTATCGATGAGGCGGCACCCGCGCACACATCGGCTACAACGAATCCGGCGAGTGCAGGCAAATGGATCGACGTGAATTTATCCACGCAATCGATTGCCGCGTATGAAGGAACACGCGTGGTGCGCTCGGCGCTCGTCTCCACCGGCGTCGCGCGAACGCCCACGCCGGTCGGTCAATACAAAATCTATGTGAAATACAAATCGCAAACGATGAGCGGCGGCAGCAAAGCGTCGAACGATTATTACTATCTGCCCAATGTGCCGAACGTCATGTACTTTTACGAGGCATACGCATTGCACGGGACGTACTGGCATCGCAACTTTGGGCAGCCGATGAGTCGCGGCTGCGTGAATCGGCAAAAGCCTAGCGACGTGCGCCTAGTATGATGACCAATTACATTTGCTGACAAGACTATTTTCACCAACACGCCTCTACGCGGCGTAGTTAGGTGTTCTAGCATCCGAAGTGCTGACACTTCGATGCGACGAACACCTAACTACAAGGACATGGTCGCAACGCGGGAGCGTTGCGCCGTGTCCGTTTGCGCGTTGACTAGATCAAATGTCAGCGAAACTTTCGCTCGCCGACGCCGAATGGTTTTTCAACTGGGCGGGAATTGGCACGCCCGTCGTCACGCACAATTAAATCGATAGTACGATACAAAAATTTCAACAAGGAGTTGAGCAAATGGCAAAAGACCCCGTATGCGGAATGGACGTTGATCCCAAAACCGCCGCATGCAAGAGTGAGTTCAACGGACAGACCTACTATTTTTGTTCAAAGGGATGCAAAGCCACCTTCGACAAAAATCCCGAAAAGTTTGTCGGGACGAAATCTTCCGAGCATTCAGGACATCATTAAGCCAGTCGTTGTGTAATCGATTCTCACCGGAGGATGGACCCTCGTCAGCGTGGAAGCAGATCGACGCGGTCTGCTCCCACGCCTCCGACGTGCAATCGAATGAATTGGAAAATGGGTATGAATCAGAAATCAATTTTTATTATCAGCGTATTGGCTATAATGGCGTTATCGCTGGTAGCGTGCAGCAACGCAACTCCGACGACCGCTCCCACGCCGATAGTTGTCGCGCCAAGTAACGCGCCCCAACGCTCTGCGTCTTCGTCAGCGTTTGAAACGAAGAACAATTCGGGTGGTAGTGTGGACGTCGCCGTAACGCCTCAGCAATTGGATGTTGGGCAGCCGATGGCGTTTGAAATCGTGATGAACACGCACTCGGTTGACCTCAGCGACGACATGACCCAGATCATCATTCTGCGCGACGACAAAGGCAAAGAATACAATCCAACCGCGTGGGATGGCGGAGAACCGGGCGGACATCACCGCAGCGGCGTCATCAAATTCGCGGCGCTTACGAGCAAATCCAAATCGGTTGATCTCGTCATCAAGGGGTTGGCAAAAGTGTCGGAGCGCACGTTCCATTGGGATTTGCCATGATCGTATCAGATCGTACGGCAAGGCTCGTCTTGGCGATTGATCGCTTGGCGTTGAACCTCGCTCGCCATTGGCTACTCTACGTCAACGTCTTCTTTGGTGTGTTTGTTCTCGTGCCGTTTGCCGCGCCTCTCCTCATGCGAATCGGCGCAACCTCGCTTGCCGATGCCATCTATTTCGTCTATGGTTTTCTTTGTCATCAACTTCCACAGCGCTCCTACTTTTTATTCGGTCCCCAGATCAGCTACTCGCTCGCCGAAATTGGGAGCGTGTGGCAATCTGATGACATCTTGACCTTGCGCCAATTCATCGGCAACAGCGCGATGGGTTGGAAAGTGGCGTGGAGTGATCGCATGGTTTCGATGTACGGATCGCTTTGGGTTGGCGGATTGCTCTACGGTCTATTCCGAAAACTTCATCCTGAGCGAAGTCGAAGGACACGGTTTTCGCCGATCGCATGGTTACTCTTGGGGATTGTGCCGATGGGGTTGGATGGATTCTCGCACATGATCAATGATCTCGTGGCGGGAATTAGCGGCACCGGTTTCCGCGATACGAATGCATGGCTGCAATTTCTCACGTTCAACCTTTTCCCCGCCGATTTTTATGCAGGCGATGCACTCGGCTCGTTTAATAGTCTCGCTCGATTAGTAACTGGCGCGCTGTTTGGACTCTCGATGATTTGGTTCATTTATCCATTTGTCGATGACGCGATGCAAGATCTCGTGCATCAAGCGCGAGCAAAGCTGGCGTCGCCGCGCGCGATTGCGCTGGGACGCCTAGCGTCTCGATCAGAAGGACAATGATGTCGATAAGATATTTTCTGTGGGTGCTCGTCGCCGCGCTGGCATTTTTCGGCGTGTATTTGATCTGGTCAGGACAATCGATGTCGGCAACTCCGGCTGCTAATAGAAATCCATCGCCGAATGCTGTGCCGGCAAACGTAACCATCGTTCCTGCCTCGTTGACGAAAGATGGAATGCCAGCGAAGTTAGGCGCATTGTCGCTCACGCAATCGGCGATTGGCGCAAGCGCCCTCGCGGAATTCGCGCAGTTGCACGGCAAGGGATTCGATTTGGTCGGCGGTTATCGCGCGGACTATGCCGACGGAAACGGCAAGGCAACGCTGTGGGTCGGACAGGCGAAAGATGCCTCCGTTGCGCAAGCGATGCTCGACGCGATGGCGCAAAAAATCGGACCGAACAATGCGATGTTTCAAAATCTGCAACCGCTCGATATCAGTGGGCGCACGCTCTACGAGGCAGATGGGCAAGGGCAGAAACATTTCTTTTACGCGGTGAATGACAAGATCGTGTGGCTCGCCGCTGATCCCGTTCAAGCCGCAGACGTGTTGCATTCATTGTGGAGCGCGGTCAAATAGAAATTGATGTTCATTTCGGAAAGGCGAGAATAAGTTAGCTATGGAATCTGTTGTTACCAAACTAACCCAGGCACCTCCACGTCGTTTGAAGCTCATTCAAGTCATTGCGTTTGTTATCGTCCTGGGAGTCATTGCGCTGTTCGCAGTCGGAATTCGAATGCGCGGCATCAAACCGGTTGAAAGCGGTCTTGCGCCGCAATTTACCATTCCCACCTTTAGTCACGGAACTTTTTCACTAGCCGAACAACGTGGACAAGTCGTGGTCGTGAATTTTTGGGCGTCGTGGTGTATTCCCTGTCGCCAGGAAGCCGCGATGCTCGAACGGGTTTACAAAAAGTATAAGGATCGCGGAGTCGTCTTCATTGGCGTCGATTACGTGGACACAGATACGAAAGCGCTCGAGTTCATCGACGAGTTCAAGATCACTTATCCGAACGGACCCGATATTGGAACCGAGGCGGCGCAAAAATTCCACATCAAAGGCATTCCCGAAACGTACTTTGTCGGCAAAGATGGGATGCTGTACGGCAACTACATTGGACCATTTGGCAGCGAGCTAACCCTCACCTCGAAAATCGAAGAATTGTTGAATAAATAATGCCGAATTTTGCCGAATACTATTTCTATCTCTCGCAACTCTTTGCGCCGATTCGGATGGTGCTGTCCGATTTGAGTTACGATATTCCGATTCCATTTCTTGCCGCATTCGTTCTCGGACTCGTCGGCGCGTTTAGCCCGTGTCAGCTCTCGACGAACGTAGCGGCGTTTGCATTCATCTCCCGTGATGTCGCTGAATCCAAGCGCGTGACCCGTTCTGCGGTCGCCTATGTTTTGGGCAAAGTGCTGGTTTACAGTCTGGTCGGTGGAGCAGCAATTTTACTGGGATTACAATTGACCCAGGTTTCGATTCCCGTCGTCGTCTTTACCCGTAAAGCGTTGGGACCGGCGCTGATCATTTTGGGATTGTTAATGCTCGGCGTCATCAAGTTGTCGTTGCCAATTTTCGCGCAAGTGTCGGATCGCTTGCGTAACAATCTGGTGGAGCAACGCGATGCGCGCGGATCATTCTTGCTCGGCGTGGCGTTTGCGTTTGCCGCTTGTCCAACGCTGTTCGTGTTGTTCTTCGGTACAATGATTCCGCTGGCGCTAAGTTCGTTCGGCGGAATAACGTTTCCCGCTATCTTTGCGATTGGCACAAGTGTGCCTTTGATGCTATTCGTTGGTCTCGTCGTTTACGGCACACAGAGCATCACACCACTCGTGAAAAAACTGCGCTCTGCGGATGTGTGGGTCACGCGGATCGCCGCCATCGTCTTCATTCTGGTTGGTATCAACGAAATCTTGTTGTATTGGTTTTTGTAGATGGATCGTCTAAAACAAAGTACGGCAAGACCAAGTGTCTTGCCGTTTTCTCTATTTCGATGTTACCGTGACCGGAACCTCAACCAGTTTCTTTCGTTCCGTGCGATGTGTCCACCAAGCGATTCCACTCAGTACTACGAGCATACCACCAAAGATCGGCGGGACGAGTTCTTGCGCCGCCCACGTGAGATTGGGCAGTGGCTCGGTCGGCAGATCGGTTCTAAATCCCAATTGATCGAATGGCGTCGCGCTCAAATAGAGCATCGTCGTTCCACCGACTTCTTTTTCACCATACACTTGATTCACATATCGCTCTGGTCTTTGCTCAATCTGACTCTTGGCAATCGCAAGCAAGTCATCGCGCTTGCCGTACGACAGGGCTTTAACGGGACAAATTTGCACACACGCCGGTTGATCGCGTTTGCCATTTTCCATGCAACCATAAGTACATTTGTTGATTTTGGGATTGGGTGAAGTCCAATTGTATTTGGGAATGCCAAACGGACAAGCAACCATGCAGTAACGGCACCCAATACATTTCGTGTCGTCATAGACCACTGCGCCACGGTCATTTTGGGTCAACGCATTGACCGGACAAACAGAAACGCACGCCGGCTCTTCGCAGTGCATGCATTGGCGCTTGACGGGTTTGATCTCCGATTTTTCGACCTGGGTCAAGATGTTTTTGAAATCGATAATTGTCAACGCGGTGGGTGATAAAGTGGTGACGCGATTTTCTGCCGGCAGACCGTTGGCTTCCTTGCACGCTTTGACGCAGAGTTGGCAACCGATGCATTGAGCCGTGTCGATCAAAATTCCATAGGTAGAATTTGGTGTAACAGGTGCAGCTCGCGGAACCATCCGTACCGATGGCGAAGGGAACTTTGCGCCGAGACCCAAGAATGCCGCGCTCGCGCCAAACAATTTTAGGAAATCTCGTCGAGTGAAATTCATGGAACACCTCTCAGTTCTTTGATGTATTTCCATGTTCACTATAGCACGAGCGATAGTCGGTTTCTATCCGTTGAGTTGTCAATCTTGATGACTTAAACACCTCACATTCTTGGGTCTTTAGGATACCTGACCTCACACGCCATTTGGCGCACTACTAATGCGCCAAATAGCGGATTGATTGCACGAAAGTGGTAGTGTATGCTGATGGCAGGCCCAATCGGCGAACAATGAACTATCAATCTGGGCGATGAAATATGTGAGAATCCGTTCAATGCGGAATTGGAAGAATTCATTTGCTTGATCTTCAATCGCCGCCAAGACGAGGAACACATGAACGCAACGCGAGTGGTAATCGTCGATGCTGAAGGTTTGTTTAGGGAAGGTCTAAAAACACTACTTCAAGCTCACGCTAATTGGGTGGTGGTCGGAGAAGCATCGGATGGAGCGCAAGGTCTTGCGCTGACGCGCGAACTCAAGCCCGATCTCGTGTTGATGGACATTCGCATGAATGGCATGGATGGGTTAGAGGCAACTCGCCAGATCATGGCGGAAATGTCAGATTGCCGGGTCGTCATCCTCACCGCATCAGAAAAAAAAGATGATTTTATCCAAGCGATCAAAAATGGCGCTCAGGGCTATATCCTCAAACGAACCGATCCTGAGCAATTCTTTTGTTTGATCCAAGGAGCATTGGCAGGTGGCATCGCTATTTCCGGTCCGATGACTGACCGAATGATCAAAGAACTGTCTGTGCCTGCATCGTCAAAGGTCAAGGGCATTCCTAAAGAGGAAAAACTTAGCAAGAGGGAATGGCAAGTCTTGAATTGCCTAAAGGATGGACCCACGAACCGACAGATCGCGGAACAACTTGCCATCAGCGAAAGTACCGTGAAAAAGCATCTCCATCGAATATTCAAGAAATTGCGTTTGGAAAACCGGAGCCAAGCGGCAGTCGTTGCTGGCAAAACCTCCTAAATCGAATTGTCGGTTAACACCGGTTGGCGGTTCAGAATAACTGCAAGTAGGTAACCCGATGAAGCGAATATTTATGTTGTCGCGCCACGCTCTCTTTTGTGAGGGCATCGAGAGCCTTTTGAAGTGTGATGCCGAATTAGAGTTTATTGGTCGCGAGGCGAATGTTGACGACGGGATCAGACGCATTTATGAATTGCGACCGGACGTTGTTATCTTTGATGACAATTCCGCAACGAGTGATACGTCAGCCATGACGCTGATTTTGCAACGATGGCTTGGGATCGAAGTCATCGGACTAAATCTGAGAGAAAATACTATTTATTGTCACGGCGAGCAAAAGGCAGTGGAAGGACCTGACGATCTCAGGCAAGCCATCAACATCGCCCATTCTCAACTTGGTGTTCCCAGCAGTGAATAAAGTGACACAGTGAAAAGCTTCGATATTGAGTGATCACGAGTGAGAAAATAGATGGATAGGATGAAAGCTGAAATCGGAAAATATAAAGCGAAAATGAGTTTGGGAATGTTGATCGCGCTGGTCACCCTCAGTTGGTTTGCCGCGACGCCCATCCGTGCCCAAGGACCGCGCAATATCGACGATGAAGTCAACCGCATTGCCAAAGGGCTATATTGTCCCGTTTGTCCCAACACCCCGCTCGATGTTTGCGGGACACAAGCATGCATCGATTGGCGTGCTGACATCAAGACCATGGTGCAACAAGGCAAGACCGAGCAAGAAATTCGCGATACATTCGTCGCACGATTTGGTCCCCAGGTTCTCGGCGCGCCGCCGGCAGAAGGTTTTAATTGGCTGGCATACATTCTGCCGATTGTCGGAATCCTCTTGGGTACGGCTGTCGCGTGGTTCACCGTGCACGCTTGGCTCGTGCGACGTACGCCCGCCACTGCTGGTCAATCCTTTGGAGCACCAGAAATTCCCAAGGAGTACGCCGACCGCATCAAACAAGATTTGAATGAGTTGTAACCTCTCTGCGTTACCTCCCATGCTCGTAGTTGCCAGTGAACTCTTCTGCAACAATAAAAAGAGTCGGCGCATCCGCTTCGCGAGATGTGCCGACTGTTCGGCAAAGTTGACCGTTCGGAATTAATCATCTTGTTTTGTTTCGATTAATGCACGTTCATGCTGGGTGGTTTGCATTCGTCGCCACAGCGACAGAGCATAGCCCAATAATACAATGGCAATCAACATATATGCAATGGCGAGATATTCCATCTTTATCGTACTCCTTCCCGCAATGTATTGACTCGGTCGCGCGCTTGCTCTAAACGGAGGCGCTGAATGAGGAAAAACGCAAACAACCAGGTGAACGCCAGCAAACACACCATCAAGGTTTGGGTCATTTGTGGCGCGAGTCCTCCGGGATCGTTGATGAGCAACTGGGGATGCATCGTCCGCCAGAGTTGAACCGAAATGTAGATGATCGGCACATCGATAAAACCGACAATCGCAAGCACCGCCGCGAAACGGGAGCGACGTTCACTATCTGCTGCACTGCGGAGCATCAAATAGCCGATGTAAATCATCCACAAGATCAGAGTGGTCGTCAGGCGCGCATCCCAAACCCAAAACGCTCCCCAGGCTTTCTTCGCCCACAGTGGACCCGTGAGCAGAACCAGTGTTGTAAAGACTACGCCAATCTCGGCTGCCGATAACGCAAGCGCATCCCATTTGCGTTCGCGCTTCCACAAGAACAGAATACTGGCAACGAATACGATTCCGAAGGCGAGGAAACCAATCCAGGCACTTGGGACGTGGAAGTAAAAGATGCGCTGAGCGTCTCCCATTGTTTTCTCAGTCGGCACATAGAAGAGCGCCATATAAAGACCCAGCACAATATTCAATACGGCAATGACGCCGAGTGTTCGTAACCTCGGCGTGATTTTTTGGTCATCTAGGAATTTCCAATATAAGCCCGGTGAATGATTCTCACCGACAATCCGCGTCTTTCCCATTAAGCTACTGCTAGCCATTTTGCCCTCCAGCCGCCATCACTTAATTGATGGCTGTGCCACACTTGGCGCAGAACTTGTCACCTACTGTTGCCCGTTGCCCACATGATGGACAGCGAATGCCTTTAAGCGACGTGCCACACTTGGCGCAAAACACATCCTCGCTCAAGTGTGGAGCACCGCAGGTCGGACACTCTAGTTTGCCATTCTTTGGCGCGCGCCGCAAGCTTACGATTTCGCGCTCGATGTCGTCATCGGTTGCGCTGTTGGTTTGCACGCTGGGTTTCTTTCCAACGAGTCCATCCAACTCTTGCAGAATAGTTACTGCTTTGGTTTCATATTTGGCGCGCAGCGTTCGATAATCCACATCGGACAACTTGCCCATCGTATGATCGTTTTCCAAATCTTTGATCGCCCCATAAGTTGCGTCGCGCTGCGTCACCAAATTCTCCCACATCGGATCCGTCGCGCCGACGAATACCACATCCAATTCATCAGTTCGTTGAAAGAGGGGATACGCCGCGAAGGCAATTACCGCGATAATGAGCAACGCTATCGTGATTAAAATCATTGCAATCCTTTGAAGCTACGCTTGAGCGACTGCTTCTTTCAGCCGTGCCCGCGCCATCGCGTGTGCTTCGCGCGGATCGGGCAACGCCGCGATCACCGTGCCGACGACCAACAGCGCGAAGCCAACCCACAACCATACCACGAGCGGATTGACCAGAATCTTCAGGGTCGCGGTACCAGTTTGGCTATCAAACGCGGCAAGAATCAAATACAAATCTTCCAGCGCGGTCGTTCGCACCGCCACTTCGGTCGTCCATTGTCCCTGACCGTCGTTTGCATCCTCGTAGTAATCCTTCTCCGGCGAAAGTATGCCGATCGGATTTCCATTCTCCGACACACGCATCCGTGCTGCGATCACCTGATGGTTCTCCGTCGGATAAATTTGCAAGCCGTCGAACGTGAGCGTGTATTGCTTGAGTTGGACCGATTCGCCCGGTTTCAAGTTGGCTTGCGTTTCGGATTGAAAACCCAACACTCCCGCAATGCCGACGGCAGCAAGAATCACGCCAATGTGAACGATGTAGCCGCCGTAGCGCCGCCGATTGTTGCCGATGAGATTGACCATTGCCGTCAAGGGGTTTTCGCTGTACTGTCGCATGCGCGCCAGGACACCGCGATAATATTCGAGGTAGATCGTCACCACCACGAATGCGACTGCGCTAAACGCTGCCAGTCCGATCAAGTTCTGCACGCCGAGCAGGAACAAGACGATGGCGGTGACGATGGCGACGGCAAACGGGCGCAAAAAGTTGCGCACGAGATTCTCCCCCGTCGCCCGCCGCCAGCCAATGAGTGGACAAATACCGATCAGAACGAGCAGCCCAAAGAAAATGGGACCGTTGACCTGATTAAAGAAGGGCGCGCCGACCGTAATTTTTTTGCCGACCATTGCTTCGCTGACCATCGGAAAAATCGTACCCCACAACGTCGCAAACGCCGCGCCGACCAAAATCAAATTGTTGAGCAAGAACGACGATTCGCGCGAGAGCAACGAGTCGAGTTCGTTCTCTTCCTTCAACTCGTCCATTCGATTGAACAGCAAGTAGAGGAATGAGAGCAGCGTCGCCGCGAGGAACCCGAGAAACCAAGGACCTAAACTCGATACACCGAAGGCATGCACCGATTGGATGACGCCGCTGCGCGTGATGAACGTGCCGAGAATCGAAAGGACAAAAGTGAGCATCACGAGAACGAGGTTCCACATTTTCAACATGCCGCGCCGTTCTTGAATCATCACGCTGTGCAAAAATGCTGTGCCCGTTAGCCATGGCATGAGCGATGCATTTTCCACCGCGTCCCAACCCCAGAAGCCGCCCCAGCCCAATTCGGTGTACGCCCATTGCATTCCGAACAACAAACCGAGTGAAAGGAAGAGCCACGAGACCAGCGTCCAGCGTCGGGTCGTGCGAATCCACACGTCGCTCAACCGCCGCGTGAAGAGAGCCGCCATCGCAAACGCAAATGGAATCGTAAAGCCAACGTAGCCGAGATATTGCGTCACTGGATGAAAAAACATTCCAGGATTTTGAAGCAGCGGATTCAAACCATTGCCATCGGCGGGCGTAAAGGGCAGCATGCGAAATGGATTACCGACGAGTGCTTGCAAGCCATCCTTCGTAAACGGCGTCAAAAGTATGGACCCAGTTTTCGATGGATCGACGACAATCGTCATCAAGGCGAGGAAAAATGCAGTGGAGATCGCCAATCCGATCAGAACGTACGGAATCAATTCTTGATTTTTGTACTGATTCTGAATCAAAACGAGGGCAGAAAAAACGGCGAGGAGCCACGCCCAAAATAACAACGAACCTTCTTGCCCGCCCCACAATGCCGAGATGTTGTAGAGCAATGGTTGCACGCGACTGGTTTGGAGAGCGACGTATTCAAAGCGGAATTGATGGGTGATGAGCGCCCATTCGAGGACGCCCACGGCGATGGTCGTCAGAGCGGCGACGGCAAATATCGCATTGCGCGCGCTGGCAAAAAATTCAAGACGATTACGCCTCACGGCGTAAAACGCTGCGCCGGCTGCATACAGGCACAAAAATAAACTGAGGAGCAAAGAAACATATCCCAGATCAGCCATCGTCAAGTCTGCCATAGCATTACCCTTCATTGGTGTTTTACTCGCTCTCGAATATCCGATACGAGCCATCTCACCTTATCATAGATTCTGCACACCCTAAACCGCCATTTGGCGCATTACGAGACACGCCAAATGGCGCATCGCCGACTGGACTAGAAACTTAGTTTGCGTGTACGCCAAATTGCCTACTCCGATACGCGCCAATGTGCCGTATCGTTTGGAGCAAAAGAATCGTAGAATGGGAGAGTAAAATGCAGGAATCTAGCCCATGCCATTTTCGATTCGCATTGTCGTGGTCAGCCCGCGGAGATTAATTCGCACAGGACTCGCGACCCTCCTGCGCGGACAGCCCCACATCAAACAGATCGGCGAAGCGGAGGATGTAAATCTTACCGCCGCTGATTTCGACGTCGCGCTGTGGGATATACGTGATCGCAAGCCAGAGCGCGTACCTTTAAGATTCGTTGCCCTCTTGCATGATTCTGCTGATTCGCGCGCATGGATCGATGTGGGCGCGTCCGGTATTGTTTTGGAAAACGCCTCGGTCGAAGAATTGCTGGATGCGCTGCGCCAAGTCGCACGCGGCGAAACCTATTTGCCACCTCCGATTGCGAAACAAGTCGTGTCATCGCTTGCAGCCCACACCTCGACCAACCAATTGATTGAGCCATTGACCGAACGCGAACGCGAAGTACTGTCGCTCCTCGCGCAAGGGTCGAGCAATAAGGACATCGCGCAAAGACTCTACCTCAGCGTCCGAACGGTCGAAGGGCATCTTGCCAACGTCTACGGCAAGCTGCAAGTCAAATCCAGAACCGAAGCCGCGTTATGGGCGATCCAGAATCTGTAGACAACAGGTAGTTTTACGCGTGTGGGAGTGTGGGTGTTGTGATATCCTCGCCGCGAGGAGAAAATGATGAGCAAGGATTCGAAATATATTCCAGCCCTGCGCTTTAACATTCTGACGCCGCTCTTCGATCCGCTTTTGCGTTGGGGCATGCACGAATTCACGTTCAAACGCCGACTCATCGATGAAGCGCACATTCTACGCGGTTACCGCGTTCTAGACTTGGGTGCTGGCACAGGGACGCTTACCGTACTTCTCAAGCAGGCGCACCCCAACGCAGAAATCATCGGCATCGACGGCGATCCTGCCGTCCTGAGCATCGCACGCGCAAAAGCGGCACAGCAAAACGTCAAGATCACGTTCGACGAAGGCATGGCATATCAACTGCCGTACGAGAACCAATCCTTTGATCGCGTCGTGTCGAGTTTGGTCTTTCATCATTTGACGACGGAAGACAAGCAGCGCACGCTTAATGAAGTGTACCGCATTCTCAAACCAAGCGGCGAATTACTCATCGTCGATTTTGGCGAGCCGCAAAATCTGTACGCGCGCATCATTGCAACTCTCTTCGGGCGACTGGAACGAACGGACGACTTGACGCGCGGATGCCTGCCCAAAATGTTTCGCCGCGCGGGATTTCAAAATGTGGAAATCGTGACGCGATTCTCCACGATGGTTGGGACGCTCGCGCTCTATCGTGGGCGCAAACCGTGAATCGCGATGACCAAAACTCGTCTAGCTCTACTCGGCACACTTGCCGAATTACATACGCAACCGATTCGCTACGACCTTGCGGAACTTGCGCGCATCGTCTCGGAAACACAGCCCGATTTGCTCGGCGTTGAAATCGCGCGCGACGAATTTGAGCGCGGTGATTTGGCGACCGCGCCGCTTGAAGTGCGCGAGGCATTGATTCCCATCGCACGGCGCAGCGATACGGTCATCGCGCCGATTGGAGCCGCGTCAAGCAACGAACTCCGCGCGCCGCAATCAAGCGTAAGGGCAGGAGTGATTCGCGCGTTGGATGCAATGCTTAACGGATTGCAACGGACTGCCAACGATGCGCGCCACGTGAATTCGGCGATGGTCAGCCACGCGTGCGGCATCATTTGTTCGATGGAAGAATTGACTTGCGGCGCTCGCGGTCGTCACGCCTGGGAAGAAACGAACGCGACCATGCTGTCGAATATTATCGCGATGGCGCAGCGCGATCCGAGCACGCGCATTCTCGTCGCGGTGCAATGCCGCCGCAAGCATTGGCTTCAAGCCAAGCTGCGAAAATCGACTGACATCGAGTTAGTGAATTACTGGGAATTGTAAAATGACCGAGGTCATTTTTAGATGAAAATTGCCTGGCGAAATTTACTCAAAGACAAAACGCGATTGGGGTTAAGCATCGGCGGCGTTGCACTTGCGGTGATGTTGATTCTTTTGCTCAATGGTTTTCTCGTCGGCATCAACGCCCAAATCGCAGCGTACCTCGACAACGAACCTGGCACTATCGTCGTCGCGCAAGACGGCGTGGAAAATTTGCTGGGCATTTCCTCGCGTTTGCCTTCCGGCGCGCAAGGTTCGGTCAAAGCGCGCGGCGCAGCCAAAGTCATCCCGATTCTTTCTCAGTTCGTCATCATGGATCTGCATGACAAAAAACAACCGGCGTATCTCGTTGGCTATGATCCAGAAACTGGCGGCGGACCCTGGGACATCAGCGCGGGACGTGAACCAAAGAACGACAAGGAACTTGTCTTCGATACGATTCTCGCACAGCAACACCATATGATGCTCGGCGACCAAGTCGAAATCTTGGATCGTGATTTCACGATTGTCGGATTGTCCGAGGGGACGAATTCGTGGATGACGAGTTATCTGTTCGTTCGCAAATCGGCCATCGAGTCGCTCTTGCGCGCGCCGGATGCGACCAGTTTCTTGCTCGTTACGCCGTCCGAACGTATCGGCACCGACGAGTTGCTCGCGCGCTTGGAAGACGTATCGGGCGTTACGGCGCAGAATAAAGGCGATGTGATCGCTAACGATTTGAAACTGTTCGGCAAAGTGTTCGCCGCGCCGATTCAACTCATGGCGGCGATTGCGTTTCTCGTCGGCGCGCTCGTCGTCGGCTTGGTGATTTACACGGCGACAGTGGAACGGCAGCGCGAGTACGGCGTCCTCAAAGCGATTGGCGCGCGCAATGGAATGTTGTATCGCGTCGTGACGATTCAGGCGCTCATCGCCGCGGGGGTTGGCTCGGCGCTCGGCGTCGCGATGGCGTATGGCGCGGCGCAACTCATCATGAACCTGCGTCCACAATTCTTGATCGTGTACGAATCGACCGCCGTTGCAGAGTCGCTGGGCGCGGGCTTGGTCATGGCGCTCGTCGCCGCGCTCTTTCCCGCGCGCGTGGTCGCAGGACTCGCACCGGCAGAAGTATTTCGCAAATGAAAGGAACAAGGAAATAAAGGAACTAGGGGAACTCTGGATTTCCCTCATTTCCTTCATTTCCCTGAATTTCCATGCTTCGTCTCGCCTTTCGCAACTTGTTTCAAAGCAAAGCCCGACTTTTGATTTCGGTGGGCGGTGTGGCGCTCGCGCTCTTGCTCATTCTCTCGCTCGATGCCGTGATGACCGGCGTAGAGCATCAAGTCACAGCGTATATCGATAATTCCGGCGCGGATATATGGGTGTCGCAAGAAAATGTCCGCAATATGCACATGGCGTATTCCGCATTGAACGCATCGACGACAGATCGGATTCGGAATGTCGCGGGCGTTGAATCCGCCACGCCGATTTTGTATCTGACCGGTTTCATCGAAATGGGCAAGGACCGCAATGCCGCCTACATCATCGGCTTGCCGAACGAGTTGGAGATGGGCGGACCCTGGCGCGTCGTCGCGGGTGAATCGCTCCCTGGCAAAAAACAAATCATCCTGGATCGCGGATTGGCTGAGCGCGCCGGAGTTGCCATCGGCGATACCGTCAAAGTGTTGGGCGAAGAATTTACGATTGCAGGATTGTCCGATGGCTCGGCAACGATCACTGGCTCGGTCGCATTTATCGGCAAGAAAGATTGGAGTCGCTTGCAACCGAATGCCAGCGCGGTGAGTTATGTGCTGGCAAAAATCGCGCCGAACGAATCCGCCGATGCCGTCGCGGCGCGCATCGAAAATCAAGTATCGAAAGTCACTGCGCAAACGCGCCCGCAATTTGCGTCGCAAGAGCGCCAGGTCATCAAAGACATGAGCACCGATTTGATTACGATTATGAATCTCGTCGGCTTTTTGATCGGACTTGCGGTGATGGCATTGACGGTGTACACGGCGACGCTTGCACGGCGCGCCGAGTACGGCGTCCTCAAGGCGCTCGGCGCGCACAACGGCGATTTGTATCGCGTGGTACTGGGACAAGCGTTTATCAGCGTTGGGCTAGGGCTGGCGTTGGGATTTGCGTTCACGTTTGCTCTAACCATTCTTGTGCCGCAGCTCGATCTGCCACTCGTGCTTGAAATCAGCGGCGAGTCACTCGTCAAGGTCAGCGGCGTGTCGATCATCATCGCATCCGTCTCTGCGCTGTTGCCCATCCGCCAAATCGCAGGACTCGATCCGGCGATGGTCTTTCGGGGAAAGTGATACTAGGGTCATTGCGAGCGAAGCGAAGCAATCTCTGTCTTTGTTGGGGATTGCTTCGTCGCAAAAATCGCTCCTCGCAATGACACCAGCAACGAGGAATCAAAATGTCAAACCGACTCCAAGTCACCCACGTCACTAAACGCTACGGCTCTGGCACAACCCAGGTTGCGGCGGTGCGCGACGTTTCGCTCGCCGTTGCGCCGGGCGAGATCGTGTTGATTATGGGACCATCGGGATCGGGCAAGACGACGCTGCTCTCGATGCTGGGCGCGTTGCTCAAACCGACGGAAGGAACGATTCAACTGAACGGCACCACCATCAGCGCGCTCGCCGAAGGACGCTTGCCCGATATTCGCCTGCGCCAATTCGGTTTTATTTTTCAGGATTTCAATTTGCTTTCCGCGCTAACCGCCGTTGAAAATGTGGCGATTGTTGCGGAACTGGGCGGCGTGAAAAGCAGCGCGGCGCGCAAAAAGGCAGCGGCTATTTTGGGCGAACTCGGTTTAGACAAGCGGTTAAACTTTTTGCCCGAAAAACTTTCGGGCGGCGAAAAGCAGCGCGTCGCCATTGCGCGCGCGCTCGTCAACGATCCCGCGTTGATTCTCGCCGACGAACCGACCGCGAATCTCGATTCGAAAATCGGACACGAGATCATGCGGCTGTTGCGGCGCATCGCCAAAGAGCAAGGTCGCAGTGTCGTCATCGTCTCGCACGATCAGCGCATCAAGGACATTGCCGATCGCGTGTTGTGGTTAGAAGATGGACAATTCAAGGAAATCGTCGCGATGGCGACGGATCCGGTGTGCGGCATGACGGTCGAACGTGACAAAGCTCCCGCAATGATGGAATAGAATGGCGCGACCTACTATTTCTGTGCGCGCGGCTACCGCGAGGAATTCGAGCAAGCACCAGACAAATACCTGGGAGGTTCACATGTATAAACGCATTATTGGAATTGCTGTACTCGTTCTCGTTTTGTCCGCCGGATTTCTCGCGTTCAATAGCTACACGGCATCCAGCGCGCGTACGAATTCGGCGGCTACCACAACGCCGACCAAGAAAACCGCGAACGTCGTCAGCGCGGAAGGTATCGTCGTTCCCGTGCAACGCGCCACACTCGCTTTCAAGACCGGCGGGCGCATTGTCGAGATTCTCAAACACGAAGGCGACGCCGTGAAAGCCGGCGAAGTGCTGGCGCGTTTGGATGACAGTATCTTGAAGGTCCAAATCGCCCAAGCGCAGGCGATGTTGAGCGTGGCGCAGAAACAGCTCGCGCAATTGCGCGCTGGCGGCACCAGTGCCGATCGCCAAGCGGCGCGCGATGCGGTCGCGGCGACACGCACCCAATACGCCAAGGTCCAAGCGGGACCGACTGCCGACGAACTCGCTTTGCTAAAAGCGAATGTGGATGGCGCGGAAGCCGCGTTGTCGCAAGCCCAATTCCGCTATGATCGGATTGGCGGCGCGTCGAATCCGTTTGGCAGCGCCGCGCCGGAATCGCTCGCGCTCCAGCAAGCGTTCATCAACCTCGCCGCCGCCCAAGCGGGCTATCGCAATGCGACCAGCCATCCGACCGAGAGCGAGTTGCAAATCGCCCAAGCCGCGATCTCGCAAGCCGAAAGCGCGCTGGCGCGTCTGGACGCTACCGCGGAGGCGCTCGCGTTCGCCCAAGCCCAAGTGGATCAGGCGCAAGCCGCGCTCGATCTCGCTAAGACAGCGGCGCAGGATGCCGTGCTCGTCGCGCCGTTCGATGGTACGGTCGCGGCGATTATGATAGACGTGGGGCAAGTCGTCGCGCCAGGTACACCGGCAATTACATTCGGCAATCTCTCCAAGCTGCAAATTGAGACTACCGATCTCGCCGAGACCGACGTGGCAAGGGTCACGCTGGGTCAACCGGTCAAGGTCACGCTCGATGCCCTCTCCGAACAGGTTTTGAGCGGGCGGGTCGCGCGCATTGCTCCGATAGCGAACGACTATCGCGGCGACCAGGTCTTCAAGATAACCGTAGATGTGTCCGACATAATGGGCTTGCGGTGGGGGATGACAGCCAACGCGGAGTTTCCAGATATTCTGCTTAATCGCGCGTTGGGTAACACCCCCTAATAGGGGAAACACATGTTTCGGTAGTGGTAACACGTTTTTTTCTTCAAGCGTTTCTGCATGGTATCAGGAATGAATTTTAGAACCAATCGACTCGCCACACGAGTGACGATCATCTTTTTTCTGGCGATGGCGGCATTACTCATTGTGCTTGCCACCGTCTTTGCGTGGATCATTTACGATAGCCAACAAACCAGTACCGCGGCGCTGCAACGCGAGACGGCACAACGCGCGGCGGCGACGATTGACGCGCACCTGGAATCATTGCGCGCGCCGATTGCCAACGCCGTGCAACTGCGCGCTGATCTGTTTCAGCAAACGCCAAACGACCAACAGCGATTTCTTACGAACCTGCTCCTCCAGAATCCATCGTATATCGATTTGGCATTGTTGGACGAACAAGGCCAAGTCATCGCGGCGGTCGCGCGCATGGGACATCGATTGGAAAATGCCGAGCGCGATGCCGACCGGGCGGCGGCGTTTCAAGCGGCACAATCCGGACAACCGTACTTGAGTCGCGTGCATCTGACGACCGCGAACCGCGAACCTTACATCGTCATGAGCCAACCGTTCGATAAATCGCGTGGTGTACTGATTGTGTGGATGAACTTGAATCACGTGTGGGAGATTACAGCGCAAGTTCAGATCGGCGATTCGGGTTACGCGTACATTCTCGACGCCGACGGGAATCTCATCGCGGGGCGTGATGTGGCGCGCGTCATCGCGCGCGAAAATCCATTGCACAACAATCCAAAGTTACGTG
The DNA here is from genome assembly GCA_016215025.1 of Chloroflexota bacterium. Lineage (GTDB taxonomy): Bacteria > Chloroflexota > Anaerolineae > UBA4142 > UBA4142 > JACRMI01. The sequence goes on along the minus strand of JACRMI010000036.1, from coordinate 5,565 downwards.
ATCTATTGCGCGATCCAAATGCCGTGAACGACTACATCGGATTGAATGGCGAGACGGTCTTGGGCGCGCACGCTCCCATCGCTTCGACGAGTTGGATGATCGTCGTCGAAACGCCGCGGCGCGAAGCGTATTTGATTCTGTATCGTTCGCTCGCCTTCATCGCCATTTTGCTCATCATCAGTGTTTTGTTAGCGGCGGGCATCGCGCACTATCTTGCCGTGCGATTGTTGAAACCCATTGATCTACTCCGCCACGGCGTTGGTCTGATCGCCCAGGGTCAACTGGATCATACGATTGTCATTAAGACGAATGACGAGATTCAGGAACTGGCGAACGAGTTTAACACCATGACCGCTAGTTTGCGCCGCGCGCGAATGGAGAACGAAACGTGGACGCGCGAATTGGGGCGAAGGGTTGAAGAACGCACCGCGCAAGTGATCGATCAGAAACAACAACTGGCAGTGTTGGAAGAACGCCAGCGCATCGCGCGTGAATTGCACGATTCGATCACGCAGACGTTGTTCACGCTTACGATCACGTTGGAATCGGCGCAAGCATTTTTGAAGAAAGATGCGCGACGTGTCCCTGCGCTCATCGAACGCGCCCACACCATGGGCAAAACTGCCCTCGCCGAAACCCGCGCCCTCATCGCCAACTTGCGTCCGGTCGCGCTCGGTCAACGCAGTTTGGTCGATGCGTTGCGGGACGAGTTTGTTGCGCTCACCGCGCGAACTGGCTCGCCAATCGATTTTCAGGCAGACGATGGGAACACACTTTCGCCGGACTGCGAGGACGCGCTCTATCGCATTACGCTCGAAGCGGTGAACAATGCGGTCAAGCACGGTCATGCGAAATACATTGTCGTCCGTTTGCAAACGATGGATCACAAAATCAAAATGATAGCGCAAGATGATGGCGTGGGATTCGACACGACTGCCGAATACGCGGGACACTTTGGTTTAAAAATGATGCGCGAACGCGCGCGGGCGTTAGGTGGGGACGTGTCGATTGAGAGTGCGCTGGGCAAAAGCACAATCGTGCGGGTGGAAATTCCGATTCAAGGAAATTCAGGGAAATGAAGGAATAAAGCAAATAAAGGAAACCCAATTCCCTTGGTTCCCTTATTTCCCTCGCGTTGGAAAGTTCAAACAACTATGATACGAGTATTGATTGTAGACGACCATGCCATGGTACGCCAAGGCATCGCGACGTTTATCGAAACGCAAGACGATATTCAGCTCGTCGGCGAAGCTGCGAACGGACGCGAAGCGATTGCGCGCGTTCAAGAGCTAGCACCCGACGTGGTGCTAATGGATTTACAAATGCCTGAAATGGACGGCATCGCCGCCACACGTGAGATCAATTCGCAGTTTCCGAATGTCAAAGTTTTGGCGCTAACCAGTTTCGTGAACGACACGCCAATCACGCCCGCCCTGCAAGCGGGCGCATCGGGTTATTTGCTCAAGGATATATCGGCGGACGCGTTGATGAAAGCGATTCGCGCGGCACATCAGGGCGAGACGCCGCTTGCGCCAATGATCGCAAAAAAATTGATCGAAGGCATTGTCGCACACAACGACGAAACGCGCGCGCTGGGGCAACTCACTGAACGCGAACGCGACGTGCTCGGTTTACTGGGGCGCGGCATGAGCAACAAGGAAATCGCGGCGCATCTTTCGATTAGCGAGAAAACCGTCAAGTTTCATGTCAGCAGTATTTTGAGCAAGTTGGATTTGAATGATCGCACGCAAGCCGCGCTCTTTGCGAGCAAGTACCTAACCCAATAATCAAATCTCTCGCTTAAATCCCCGGACACCGCCAAATGGCGTACGCGTCACCTCGCCTAATGGCGGTGGTGCGCCGTCAGCCAACGTGATAGGATGAAGAGCATAATCTTGGTATTCGGAGGCAAAGCTGCCAACTCACAGTCAGTTCAAATGGACAACGATCATTGCGCTCTCCGTTATCTTTGTGTCTGTCCTCGCGTTGGTGATGCTCATCCCTCAGTTCATCGCGACGATTAGCGCAATCTCCGATCTTCCTCCCAGCTCGGCGGCACCGCTACCTTCCGTCATACCGACTGCCAGCCCGGAACTGGTTCGAGCGCGGGCGGTGTTGGCGCGCGTGCGCGAGGAGATTATTCCGCGCGAGGGGCAATCGACCAATTACGGCGTGACCTTTAGCGACGCGGGCTATGAGACGCTGATCAAGTGGAACGAACAAATCAAAGTCGATGCTCATTGCGCGAATGGATACGAGTCGTTGAATTTGCTTTTGCCGTGCTGTGATTGGGCAATGCCGAGCCGCGACGAAGAAAAGAATTGCGCGTGCGGTCATCACCAAGCGTTGGAGGGTCTCAGCAAAAAATTGCTGCACGATGGCTGGGATAGCCACGCGACGCAAAGCGAAGTCACGAAATGGACGCGGTTTTTATTTCCCGTCGAAGCATTGACCCAGGAGATGGAACGCCGCGCCCAACTCGATCCGGAAATCAAACAAGCCCTTGACGAACTTATAGCGCGCGGCGAGTGTTGACCTTATCCGCCGATGATTGAAAAATTTCCTGGTCTTCTCGGTGCAGTTCTGTTCGGCATTGTCATCGGCGTAGGCAGTGGGTTGGCGATCATCATTTTTCTAACAAGAGTGAGTGTCGCATCGTACTCTATCGTCGCACTCCCTGTTCCAACAGAAACAGCGACGACAACGGCAATGCTAACGCCGACTGCAACTCCAACCTACTTGCCAACGATCTCACCAACACGGACCGCCTCGCCGCGTCCCAAACCGGCGCTTGTGCCAATATGGACGCCGCAACCGGTCGTCGAACATTTTTTATTTGGACGACCGCTCGCGCTGGATGCTTCTGCCTCTGCGCCGAATTCGATGTATCTGTACGGCACAACAGAACTCGGCAAGTATGAAGTGCATCACGGCGTTGACTTTGATCGCAATCCAATCGGCGTGCCGGTTTACGCCGTCGGCGATGGGGTCGTGGTGAGCGCAGGCGATGACCGCGAGCCGTTGTGCGGCGACGATGGCAAGCAAGCTTGCGGACGTTCTCCGAATTACTATGGACTCGTCGTCGTCATCAAACTGGACAAAGCATATCGAGGACAAACGCTCTTCGCGCAGTACGGACACCTGGATCGGATCGACGTGAAGAAGGGACAGCGCGTCAAGCAAAACGATTTGATTGGCACGGTGGGGATGACCGGCATCGCCATCGGTCCACATGTTCATTTCGAAATTCGTGTGGGCGCGAACGATTATGCCAGCACACGGAATCCAATGCTTTGGATCACGCCGTTGCCGGGGCGGGGCGTATTGGCAGGACGCTACATCGATGGGGAGGGCAATCCCATTCACAGCGCCATCATCGATATTTATCGCGCCGAAGAACCGACCAAGTTCTATCGTGAGACGGAAACCTACGGGATCGATGAACAACCCAATGTCAACGCCGACGATCAGCTTGGCGAGAATTTTGTGATGAGTGATTTACCGGCGGGCGAATACATCGTGCGCGTGCCCGGCAAGCAATTTGCGGCGCGGCTGAGCGTGCCAGAAGGCGGATTGGGCTGGATTGTATTCGGAAAATGAATAGGCACGCTACGCGTGGCGGGGTCAAAAACTCGACTAGAGACGGTAGTCTAATGCAGTCAAGTTTGGTATGTTAGTCTCGAAAGGAGAATCCGATGAAAGAAGAATGTTACGTTGAACCGATTGCTCAACCGATCCTTGCCGACGAGCCAAGTGATGCGCGGATTGCCAAGTTGATTGTGGCAGGCATGGGCTGCCGCAATTGCGCCACGCGCGTCCGCAATAGTTTACTCCAGGTCAAGGGTGTCATCTCGGCAGATGTCGATTGGAAAAGTGGACTAACCTTCGTCGATTATGTTCCTGATCAAGCGACGGTGAAGCGTTTGATTCATGCGGTCGAGCAAGCGGGCGATGGTCAGCAACATCGATATGTAGCACGAATTTTACCTCAAGGATTCACCTTATGAGTAGTTCGCTTGCCCGTAAACGCGCTCAGGCGCGACAAGAAAAGCGTGCGCAAAGAAACAAACAGATCCTTCGATTCACCGCATTTACCACAATCGTCGCCGTGGTCATCATTGCGGTTGTCTATTTTCTGGCTCCTGTCTTTGCGTCGAAGGAAAGTGGTATCACCCAGGATGCCAACGCCAAGATCGTTAATGTCCAAGCTGCGATGGATGGATTCGACTTGCAGGAGATTCGCGTCAAGGTAGGCGAGACCGTCAAAGTGAATCTGCGCAGTCTGGACAACGAGCATCACACCGATGGTGGCGGAAAACATCAGTTTGCGATTGACGAACTCAAGGTCAATCTCGTCGCGCAACCGTTGTCGGTTAATAGTGCGACGTTCACGCCAACCCAACCCGGAACGTTCACCTATTATTGCGATATTTGTTGCGGCGGTAAAGCCAACCCGACGATGAATGGCAAGTTGATCGTGGAAGGTTAACGTGACGATTGCCAAGCAACGCAAAAACACTAGCGTCCAAACGATTTTTATTGTCTCCTTGTTGATTCTCGCGGTCATGGCGCTCGCGGTCTATTTTGGTTTTATTCATCCACACGCGCCGATGGCGGGGATGGGGGAGTACTTGCCCGCGGTGACGCTCGGTTCGGTGATCGTCGGCGGATTGATCGACGGCATCAATCCGTGCGCGTTCACGGTTCTGATCTTGTTCGTGACCGCGATGCTCGCCACATTGCAAGTCACTTCGGCGTCAGATATTCAAGCGGCACGGGCACGCATCGTCGGTCTGGGTTCAATTTATATCGCGGCGGTGTTTCTCACGTACCTGGGTCTTGGCGTTGGCTTGTTGGCGACGAGCGCACTCTTCTCGCGCTTTCACGCGCCTGCGCGCGTCGGCGCGTTGCTCGCGATTGGGATGGGCTTGTGGATGCTCAAAGATTTTTTCTTGCCCGATGTCGGTCCGCGATTATCTGCGCCCAAGATCGTTGGACAATGGACCGTCGAAGCAGGACGCAAGGCGACGATTCCTGCGCTCATCGTCGGCGGGTTTCTCATTGGTTTGTGTACCGTGCCGTGCAGTGGCGCAGTGTATCTCGCGGTATTATCTTTGCTTTCGATGCAGTCGTCTGCGCTCGTCGGGTTCGGCTATCTCGTGCTTTACAACTTGATGTTCATTCTACCGCTCGTCGCGCTGCTCATTGCGGCATCGGCGCGCCCCACACTCAATCGACTCGCGCATTGGAACTTGCATCACAAAGAATGGGTGCGGCTCGCGTTAGGCGCGGGCGTTACGGTGATGGGCATTTTGATTCTAGCGACGGTGTAGATGGAATAGGCAATTTGGCGTTGTTAGCCCAAAGTAGAAATGTCCCCACTCCGCGCCAAGTAGAAATGTCACCCCGACGGATTTGGAGGTTGATGTTTCGATTTGTCGCCCAACTGGAAACGTCGCCACGGATGATTCACGGGGGGAACATAGGGCTTGGATTTTTTCTTTGCCTGGGTCGCCACCACGTCATCGAGCTTCAGAGTCAACTGCTTACTCGAGACGACCTCGG
>JACRMI010000035.1 GCA_016215025.1 Chloroflexota bacterium | reverse complement strand
ATCCAAGCCCTATGTTCCCCCCGTGAATCATCCGTGGCGACGTTTCCAGTTGGGCGACAAATCGAAACATCCACCTCCCAATCCGTCGGGGTGACATTTCTACTTGGCGCGGAGTGGGGACATTTCTACTTTGGGCTAACATTGCCGTAATATCCATTGACGGGCTTGGTGCCACCTGATATAATGCCAATAGTTTCTTGGCGCAACTAAATCGCCGAGTAATGCAAGTGCGGAAACTTGCATACATCGATTTACCGACTCGCGCTTTTCCTCGCTACTCAGGTGCATTTGCGCCGATAGATAATCTCCCCATCCAGCCCTTTTGGCAAAGGCGACTATTGCTTTCCGACACGTTTGTTGCAAGGACAATGACAACGAAAACTGCCGATCAAGCATTCGTCCGCGAAATAAATCTTTCAATCATTCTGAACACACTGCACGACCATACGCGGATCTCGCGCGCACGACTCGCCGCGATCACCGGGTTGAACAAAGCAACCGTTTCGAGATTGATCAAAGAGTTGCTCGATGCAAATTTTGTCCGTGAGATTGGCTCTCCAAAGGGGGACGACGCCGGTCGCCCCGCGATCTTGCTCGAACTTAATCCTCATGCTGGCTATATTATTGGTGCCGAAATTGGCGTCGATTTTATTTCGGTTGTCCTGACTAACTTTGCGGTAGAGGTTCACTGGCGTCATCAAGAACAGACTAGTCACCTACCCAATCAAGAAGCTATTCTCCAACGTACGCTGGCAATCATCCATGCTGCGCTGGATCATGCGAAGCGCGATGGGCAACAGATCCTCGGATTGGGCTTGGGTGTTCCGGGTTTGGTCGATGTTCAGTCTGGAGCTTTGTTGTTCGCGCCTAACCTGGGTTGGCGCGATGTCAAGCTGCGTGAACTTTTGGAGCACGAATTTAATTTTCCAATATACGTCGACAACGAAGCGAATCTCGCTGCCTTGGGCGAAAGTCGTTTTGGTGTGGCACGTGGTTGCAAGAATGTCCTGTTCATTACTTCCGGTCGAGGTCTAGGCGGTGGCATAGTTCTCAATGGCGATGTCTGGACGGGAGCCATTGGTCTTGCCGGGGAAGTTGGACACATGACCATCGCGCTGGATGGACCGCAATGCAACTGCGGCAATCGGGGTTGTTGGGAAACCTTGGTCACCGAAGGGGCAGTTTACCGCTTCGTTCGCGAAGCGCTCACCGCAGGTCAAAAATCCTTTTTGAGTGACTTGACGCACGGCGATCTTGACCAACTCACGATTCCATTGGTTGTCCAAGCAGCACGCAGCCAAGACCCAGTCGCTCTCGACGCTTTGAAAAAGACCGGACAATATTTGGGCGTTGGTTTGGCGAACCTGATTAACGCGTGGAATCCAGAAATGATTGTCTTGGGCGGTAACCTAAGTTTGGCGAGTGAGTTTCTACTTCCGGAAATCAATCAAGTGATCGAAGCACGATCGCTGTTGTGGTCGCGCCGAGTCGCTAAAATTCTTATCGCAGCTTACGGCTCTGATGCTTGTGCGATGGGCGGCGTTACAGCGGTGTATCATCACATTTTAAGTGAGCCAAGAACGGTTCGCAAAAACGGTGGATGATGTTGGTTCGATGAGTAGGGGCGAGGCATTCGTCAAATTGTATTTGCGAGCAAACGTGCTCACACTCGGTTGACGAGAGTTGACCATCGATCACGATTGCACGAATGCCTTACCCCTACCAGAAATAATTCTTGATCGGAACGAAAAATAAATAGACAGAGACCATTGGTGGTTTGGCGGCCCCCGCATGATCTCTGTCACTCCCACGAGATAATTTGGCTGCTCGGTCGAGCAATCAAACTCTTCTCTTTGGTTTTTTTATCTTAGCACAAGCGGGAGGAAAAGGCAATTGCAGAAATCAACAATCCGTCAGAACAAAATAATCCAGCAATCGAAGGATGAAAATTTATGAGTCTACGCGATCTCCGTTCTCAAGCCGTCCGACTTGCGCCGGATCAGGTTTTGCGCCACTTGCAATCCTTTCAACTCGATTTGAAATTTTCAGCCGGAATTTGGTTCTTCTCTCCGTCAGCCAGTCGATTTCATACCACCTATCAGACCAGCCGCGACATCGAACAGCGACTGGAGATTGCCGCCAAGTTACGCGATGACGGGCTGTGTGGTTTGGAAGCCCATTATCCTAATGAAATCAACGAGGAGAACGTCACGCTCTGGAAACAATTTACGAAAGATACGGGCATCCGGCTCATCACCGTTATTCCTCTGTTATTCTGGGACGCCCAGTTCGAGTGGGGATCGCTTTCCAATCCATTACTCGGACCACGCCAAGCCGCCATCGAACGGACGAAATGCGCACTCCAACTCAACAAAGAACTGGACACGGATTTCGCCGTCGTCTGGCCCGGGATCGATGGCTATGAAAATTCCTTCGGCGTTGATTTCGTTGCCATGCGTGATCGCTTTGCCGATGGACTTGCCGAGGCGATGGATGCAGTACCGGGTGTGCGGATTGCGTTCGAGCCAAAACCGTACGAACCGCGCGGGCATATTCTGTTTGGTACCAACGCCGAGGGGATGCTGCTGGCGCACAACATCGAGCAATTGCTCAAGCACCCGGAAAACCGACGCTTGCTCGACGAGAAACATGCGTTGCTCTGCTTGAACCCGGAAATCGGTCATGTATTGATGGCGTACGAGGATTTGGCGTACTCATATTCCTTGCCCCTTGCAGAAGGTCGATTGGCGCACACACATTGGAATAGTCAACCGTTTGGAAATTACGATCAAGATTTGAATGTCGGCGTCATCTCCACCGAACAAACCGAGTCGCTGCTCTACACGCTGAAACGGTACGGCTATCAAGGTTATTTTGGACTCGACTTGAATCCAGAACGAATGCCTGTGGAAACCGCGCTCAAGATTTCGATGGATGCGATTCGCGCGGCAAATGACCGCGTTAATGAATTGGATTATGAAGCCATCCTGTATGCTCTTGAGCATCCCGATCAGGCACGGGGTTGGTTGGAAGCATACTTGGTTCGGGCGCGCGCGCCACATCCGGAACGCTTATCGCCTTTGCCGCATCTGTCACGCAAAGCGTGAACGCAGTGAAGCATCCCGTTGTCACACAATGAGACGCTTCGCTCAGAATGCCACAAGTCAGTTAGGACTCTACGATGATTTCTTACTTACTCGGAATCGACATCGGAACGTCGGGCACCAAAGCACTCTTGATCGATGCAGCGAATGGCGCAGTCAAAACCAGCGCTACGACCGAGTATCCCATGTCGACGCCGCAACCCTTGTGGGCGGAACAGAATCCCGCCGATTGGTGGGCAGCAACGGTTTCAAGTATTCGCTCGGTGCTGCGCGGCGAGCGCATCCAAGTCAATCAGATAATCGGTATCGGGCTTACCGGGCAGATGCATGGCTTGGTCTTGCTCGACAAGTTCGGGCGGGTGCTACGTCCTTGTATCATGTGGAACGATCAACGCACCGCCGCGCAGTGTGCCACTATCACCGAGAAAATCGGCGCGCGCAAATTGCTTGACTGGATTGCTAACCCAGTCCTCCCAGGTTTTACCGCGCCCAAAATCCTCTGGGTGCGCGAAAACGAACCCCAAGTCTATTCCGAAATCGCACACATCCTTTTGCCCAAAGATTACGTTCGCTATCGTCTCTCCGGTGTATTCGCGACCGAAGTGTCCGATGCGTCCGGCACCGCGCTCTTCGATGTACGGCAGCGCTGTTGGTCGGCGGAGATGCTTGCGTCGCTCGATATTCCCAGGTCGTGGCTGCCCGAAAGTTTTGAATCACCGATCGTAAGCGCCAAGGTCTCCGCAGACGCTGCAAGCGAAACGGGTCTGATCGAAGGAACGCCAATCGTCGGCGGCGGTGGCGATCAAGCGGCGCAAGCGATCGGCGCTGGGATCATTCGCTCTGGAATTATTTCGGCGACACTGGGAACTTCGGGCGTGGTCTTTGCGGCGACCGAAAAATTTTCCGTCGAACCAGAAGGACGTTTGCATACTTTTTGTCACGCGGTACCGGGGCAATGGCACTGGATGGGTGTCATGCTCTCGGCGGCTGGCTCTTTCCGCTGGTTTCGCGATGCGCTGGGACAAGATGCGGTGACGCAAGCGCGCGCGAACGGCAACGATGCTTACGAGGTGTTGACGGACTTGGCTTCAACGGCGTCCGCGGGTTCAGAAGGATTGATTTTTTTGCCATATCTTTCCGGCGAGCGAATGCCATATGTTGACCCCGATGCGCGCGGCGTGTATTTTGGATTGACCTTGCGGCATACTAAAGCGCATCTCGTTCGCGCGGTGTTGGAAGGTGTGGCGTATGGTCTGCGCGATTCGTTGGAGTTGATGCGCGGGATGGGCTTGTACATTACCCAAGTCCGCGCATCGGGCGGCGGAGCGCGCAGCGCATTGTGGCGGCAAATTCTCGCGGATGTGTTTGATTCGGAAATTGCGCTCGCGAATGTAACCGAAGGCGCGGCGTACGGCGCAGCGCTGCTCGCCGGAGTTGGCGTGGGTGTCTATCAGGATGTAGCCGAAGCATGCGCGCATACGGCCGGCGTTACCGATCCAATCGAGCCAAGTGCCGATGCGCAAAAGTATGCTGCGAGTTATCCAATCTACCGGGCGTTGTATCCGGCGCTTGCACCCTGTTTTAAGCAATTGAGTGCAATTGATTGAGTCTTGATGAATTCGCAATGAAGCATCTGTATCGAACCGCCGATCAAATGTGGGTACGCCAACACAATCTCACCGTCGTACTGAATTGTGTGTGGCAAGCCAATGCGCCCATTTCGCGCACACGGGTCGTCGAGATGAGCGGGTTGAATAAAGGAACAGTGGGCAGTCTCCTGACCGAGCTTCAGGAATGGAAATTTGTCAAAGAGAGTGGCATCTCTGATCCACGCCTCGGACGTCCGGCAACGCTGGTGGATATTGACCCAGATGGTGGACGCGTGATCGGGATCGAGATTGGTGTGAATTCTATTTCGATTGTCCTCACCGATTTAAAGACCCAGGTGATTTGGTCGCGCAAGGTCGATGCGAATGGTGTGTCGTTTATCCAAAACCAGGATTGGGTACTGCAAAAAGCGGAAGGACTCATCGCTGAAGCGATTCAGCAGACACTGATAATTCGCAAGGATAAATGGTCGGTGTGGTATGGTATAATGTCTTTGGAGTTCTCATGTTTGGTCCTTTCCTTGGCAGGATAGAGCTGATTGTTCATGAGAACTCTTTTTAGTCAAAAAGTGACTTTTGCTTTATTGCTCATTTACCTCATGGGTGGCATGGGATTGGGCGGAAGCTTGGTGGTCGATCATAAATTGTTGGATGGTGTGGATGGTTTTGCCGGTGAAGTGGGGCACATGACGATTGATCCCAAGGGTCCGCAATGCAATTGCGGCAATCGCGGGTGTTGGGAAACGTTTGTGAGTCCAACGGCGATCATCCGACGTGTGGGCGAGGCAGTCATTGCAGGGCCGAGTCCTCAATTTCTCATGCATCCTGACATCGCCGGAAACCCAGACCGAATTCGGATGGAACATATCGTGCGAGCGGCGATGAATGGTGAGTCGGTTGTACTGGAGACGCTGGGCGAAGTAGGTCGGTACCTGGGAATTGGCATTGTGAACTTGGTGAACGTATTTAACCCAGGTTTAGTCGTTTTGGGCGGGGCATTGAGTTTGGTCGGTCCATATATTTTGCCGAGTGCTCAATCCGAGATAGAACGACGTGCGATGGTGGCGGCGCAACAGAGCATCGAAATCAAATTATCTGCTTTCAAGTTTGATGGGGGCGTGATCGGCGGAGCAGCATTGATCATCCAAAAAATTCTGGGCAATCCTACCCTGTGGTCCAAGTCACTGACTCGTATTCCCTTTGAGGACCGAGTTTTTATCACGGCGAATGTTTACGCGTGAAGACAATCTGATTCAAAGGGAATGGAAAAGGAGGCATAACAAGCAACCTAATCCTCAACTGAAATCCTGCCTATCGGAAACCAAAATTATTCGAACTCAAGGAGAAGACGTGTCTCTCAAAACAAATCGCTCATTGATTGCTTTCTTGATTGTGGCAGTGCTTGCCATTAGCTTAGTGGCTTGTGGCACACCCACTGCTGCACCGGTTGCCACAACTGCGCCTTCTTCCAGCGCAGCCGCATCAGTCTCAAGCTCTGCGGCACCAAGTTCTGCCGCGGCACCTTCGGGAGCCAAAATCAAAGTAGGGTTGTCGTTCTCGGACTTTGCGACGGAACGATGGAAGGGCGAACAAGTCTTGATGGAAAAGCTCTTGCGCGACAAGGGCTATGATGTGGTGTGGCAAGAAGCCAACCATGATGTCAAGCTGCAAAACGACCAGATCGACAACATGGTGACGCAAGGCGTCAAGGCGCTCATCATCATCGCGGAAGACGGCGATGCGGCGGCGACGGCGGTCGATAAAGCGACCAAAGCCGGCGTGAAAGTGATTGCGTATGACCGCCTGATCAAGTCGCCGAACATCTCGGCGTACATTTCGTTCAACAACACCGAAGTCGGACGGCAAGAAGCGCTGGGCGTTATGAATGCGCTCAAGTTCGACAGCGGCAAGTGGACAACGTCCAATCCTGCCAAGGTCTTTATGATGGGGGGCAGCCCGACGGACAACAATGCCATTCTCGTCCGCCAGGGACAGATGGAAATAGTCAAACCCTACGTCGATAAGGGCGTTGCCAAAATCGTGGCCGACCAGTGGGTCGATAACTGGGATGCCAAGAATGCGTTGACGATCATGGAGAACGTCTTGACGGCGCAGAAGAACCAGATCGATGCGGTCGTGGCGTCGAACGACGGCACGGCACTCGGTGCGTTGCAAGCGTTGAAAGCGCAGAAGCTAGCGGGCGTCGTACCGATTTCGGGACAGGATGCAACCGCGGATGGCTGCAACAGCATCGTCAAGGGTGAGCAGACGGTGTCGGTCTACAAAGACACGCGCTTGCTGTCACCGCTCGCCGTGGATTTGACGGACAAGTTCTTGAAGGGTCAATCGGATGCCAACCTGAAGAAATACACCATGGCCGAATTGACCAACGATCCAAAGAAGACCGGCGATGTGATGGCGTATTTCCTGCCTGTGAAGCAAGTGACCAAAGACAATGTGTTTGACTTGATCGTCAAGAGTGGTTTTCAAAAGTATGATGATGTCTATCGCGACATCCCCGCTGACAAGCGCCCTGCGAAACCATAATAGGCGCGAATTGTCATTGCGAGCCGCGAAGAGACGTCGCCTCGCACGCGAGGCGCGCAATCCCCAACCCAGATGGAGATTGTTTCGTCGCATCGTCTCCTTGCAGAGACGCAACCGCTCCGCGCAATGACAAACACTGAAGGAATTGGGCTTCTCCGTAAAACGTGATATACTTTTATGGAGAAGCCCTCACCCTCTCAGTCAAGGAGAAGCGTGTGAACGACGATATCATTCTCGACGTCAAAAACGTCACCAAACGATTCCCAGGCGTCACAGCCCTGAGCGACGTTTCGTTTCAGATTCGGCGTGGCTCGATTCACGGCTTGTGCGGTGAAAATGGAGCTGGCAAATCAACCTTGATGAAAATCCTCTCTGGTGTCTATCCCTCGGGGACCTACGAAGGAACGATTCTCTACAACGGCAAAGAACTCAAGTTGGAGAGCGGTTCCATTCACCAAGCCATCGAAGAAGGCATCGCGATTGTGTACCAAGAATTGACCTTGGTTCCTCTCATGACCGTTGGCGCAAATATCTTCTTGGGCAAAGAACCCGTCGAGTTTGGAGCGATCAACTGGGACAAGCTCTATGCCAACACGCGGGAAATTGTGACCAAGTATCATCTCGATATTCAGCCGCAAGCCGTTGTCAAGCAGCTCGGCGTTGGCAAAATGCAAATGACCGAGATCGCTAAAGCACTTTCGGAAAATGCCAAGATTCTGATCCTTGACGAGCCAACCAGTGCGCTCAGCGAAGCGGAGATCGACAAGCTCATGGAGATTTTGCGTGGGCTGAAAGAACATGGGGTAACGTGCATCTACATTACCCACAAGCTCGAAGAATTATTCCGCATTACCGACTCGATCACGGTTTTACGTGATGGCAAGGTCATCACCACTCAGCCAACCAAAGAACTCAATATCGAAAAGCTGGTTGGCTTTATGGTCGGACGCGAAATGAAAGAGCGCTTTCCCAAAGGTAAGCGCAAACCGGGTGAAGTAGTTTTTCAAGTCGAAAATCTTCACGCCGTAGACCCGAATGAAAACGATCGCGAAATACTTAAAGGTGTATCGTTTGATCTGCGCAGGGGCGAAATTTTTGGCATTGCCGGTTTGATGGGGTCAGGTCGGACGGAACTCGTCATGACAATCTTTGGCGAGTATGCCCAAATCACACAGGGAAAGATCAAGCTGGGGCATCGCGAACTGAAAATTGCGAATTCGCACCAAGCCATGTTGGAAGGGATTAGTCTCGTCCCCGAAGATCGAAAGCAATTTGGATTGGTTTTGATCCAATCGATTTTGAAAAATATTTCTTTGGCAAATCTGGACCAGTTCTCCTCGTGGATGCGCATTGACGATTCCGCCGAACTTGCTGCGAGTATGCAATTTGCCAAAAGTTTGGCAATCAAAGCACCGAATCTCCAAGTGTCCTGCGATTCACTCTCCGGTGGCAACCAACAAAAGGTTGTCATCTCCAAATGGCTAATGTCAAAACCCAAAGTGCTGATTATGGATGACCCGACACGTGGGATTGATGTTGGCGCAAAATATGAAATCTATAAACTGATGAATGATCTGACCGAACAGGGCATTTCCATCATCATGATTTCCAGTGATTTGGAGGAAGTGCTTGGCATGAGCGACCGGGTCATGGTCATGCACGAGGGCAAATCTACCTGCACGCTCAATATTGCCGATGCGACGCAAGAGAAAATCATGGCGTTAGCCACGGGCATCGCCCAAGTTCTATCCTAATTCTAGAGGTGGTTTCCATGAGTGCAATTTCAAGTACATCTTCACCCAGCGCGGCTCCCGATGTCATCAAGCTATTCCGTGCCAATCTCCGGACTTATGGCTTGATCATTGCCACGATCGTTATCTGGGGAGTCTTCTTTGCCGTGACGGACGGGGCTTATCTGGGGCCACAGAACTTTTCAAACCTGTTTCGGCAGATGGCGGTCACGGCGATCCTTTCGGTGGGTATGGTCCTCATCATCGTTACGGGCAACATTGATCTGTCGGTAGGCAACTATGCCGGCTTTATATCGGTGGTGGTTGCCAAACTCCAGAACGATGTATGGAGGATCGTACTGCCGGATCAACCCCTCTTGGCAGCAGCGCTTTCGGTGCTGATTGGTCTGGCGGTAGCGGTCTTATTTGGCATGATTCAGGCATCGGTCATTTCCTATTTGCGCGTGCCTGCGTTTATCGTCACACTTGGCGGTATGTGGGTCTTCAAGGGCGCGCTGCTAATCGTCACCGAAGGCAAGACGATTGCGGCGAACCAACCCTACTTTACGCAAATCGGTCAGGGCTATTTGCCTCCTCTGATCGGCTGGATCGTGGCGGCTGGAGTAATAGTTCTGCTTTTTTACAACATGTTCTCGAACCGTCAAAAGAAACGCCGATATGGCTTTGAGGTCGGCTCCATCTACATCGATTTGCTCAAGACCGTCGTGCTTGCAGGAGTGTTGGTTGTCTACGTATTCTTCGTGAACCAGTATAACGGTATCCAGATCCCTGTGCTAATCCTGGCTGTGGTAGCGGTTCTAGTCTCCTATGTCTCGGATAACACGCGGTTTGGACGCTATGCGTACGCCATTGGTGGTAACCGCGACGCGGCGCGGCTCTCTGGTGTGAACATTCGCAATAACATTTTTTGGATTTTTGTATTGATGGGCTTTTTGTGTGGCGTTTCCGGCATTGTGCTGGCTTCATACGTCGGCTATGGCACTATTGCTGCGGGAAATGGCTACGAGCTTGTGGCGATTGCGGCTTGTTTCCTAGGCGGTGCCTCCCCGGCGGGTGGCGAGGGTACCATCTTTGGAGCCATGATCGGGGCTCTCATTATGGCGAGTCTCACTAATGGTCTTCAAATCATGAATGTTCCAGCCGCTTGGCAGTACGTGGTACAGGGCATCATCTTGGTTCTGGCAGTGTTCGGCGACGTGTATTTGAAGAAGCGCTAATTCGTGACCTGTGTTGGAACGTAACGCTCGATGTCGCTGATGGTGCGATGAACT
Organism: Chloroflexota bacterium; assembly: GCA_016215025.1. Lineage (GTDB taxonomy): Bacteria > Chloroflexota > Anaerolineae > UBA4142 > UBA4142 > JACRMI01. The sequence continues at coordinate 18,656 of JACRMI010000035.1, read as the reverse complement.
ATTCAAAGTCGCGAATAAAGAGTTACTGCTGAGAGGTTGATACCTATCCAACCCGTGATCAGTAAATTCTAGGAACTCCTTGAACCGTATTCAAAAAGGTCACGCTCAAATCACGCGTGACCTTTTTGAATTATCAATTCATTTTTGTAGCTTCGGTTAAAAACGGTTGGGCATGTAGGATAATTCCTTGAAAAGTTGTCAAACGTAAAGCCGATCAAAAGAGTCCTACCTACAATGCGATTTGGAACAACTCTCAAACGTATGGAGATTTGGTTAACACAGGAATCGATCATTCATCTATTCGATCCGCAACACGATTTTGCCGAACTGCTCTTGGTGCTCTATGTATTGGTGCGCTTGAGCTGCATCGGCCAGCGCAAAGACTCGGTCAACGATTGGTCGAATCTTGCCAGTAGTAATCAGTTGCAGCATCTGTGCGAACTCTGGAGGGCTGCCCATCGTCGTGCCGAGCACGGCAAGCTGCTTGTGATAAAGTTTTCGAATATCCAGTTCCGTCATCGCGCCGCTCGTGGTCCCGAACGTTACGAGGCGACCGCCGGAATTCAACGCGTCTAGACTCTTGGAAAACGTCTCTTTGCCCACACTGTCAATGATGACATCCACGCCACTGCCATTCAGCAGGCGTTTAATCTCTGCGTCCCATTCACATCGTGTGTAGTTGATGCCAATATTTGCACCAAGTGCAGAGGCACGATCTAATTTCTCATCACTGTGCGATGTGACGATCACTCGCGCACCCGCAAACTTGGCGATTTGAATCGCAAAACTTGCAACGCCACTCCCAGCCCCATGAATCAGGACCCACTCACCGAACTGCACGCGCGCCTTGGTGATAAGCGCACGCCACGCCGTCAAACATGCGAGCGGAAAAGCTGCCGCCTCTTCGAACGAGAGCGCGCTAGGCCTGGGGAAAACATTCTCCGCGGAAATGCAGATGTACTCGGCGTAGGTACCGTTGTCCGGTCCACCGAGGATTCTAAAATCCGTCGCGGGTGCCGCTTCGACATTGCCCCAATTCAATGCCGGATAAATGACGACCTCATCGCCGATATGCGGCAGAGCCACACTGGCTCCTACTGCCACCACAATGCCTGCACCATCCGACCCAGGGATAAAAGGCATTGCCGCACGGTATTGCTCTCTGCTTCGCACGAGAATATCGCGGCGATTTAGCGCAGCAGCCTTCAACTTGACGAAGACTTGGTTCGAGTGTGGCGTAGGTATTTCTACCTCTTCCAAACGCAATTGCTCGCATCCGCCCGGTTCGCGCAGAACGATAGCTTTCATGCTCGGTCAATCCAGTTTGCTCAACTCTTGCCAGGGCATTTGCATTGCACCAATCAATCGGCGATATTCAGCATAGCGCGCCAAGTACAATGGCGTGTTCGCCGCAATCGGTTCCTGGATACGCACAATCGACACTGCTTGCTGAACCGCTTCGACATAGTCGTGGTAAATTCCGGCCCCAATTCCGGCAGACAATGCCGCACCGCGCGCGCCCAATTCGTTCCCATCCGAAACTTGCAGTGGCAGTTCAAGCGTGTCGGCGAAGATTTGAGTCCAAACTTGGCTGCGCGATCCACCGCCTGCTAATCGCGCACTCTCGATTTTTGCTCCGGCGGTTTTTAATTTTTCGATGTGGTTCAAGTGACCGAACACGACGCCTTCATATAACGCGCGCAGCAAATGGGCGCGGGTGTGCCAGCCAGCAATACCATAAAATCCTGCGCGCGCCGACGGTTGTACATTCGAGCCATAGAGGAATGGATGGAAAATAATATTCGAACTGCCAGGGGCAAGACTTGCGACTTGTTCGTTGCAAACTTCATACACCGAAATTCCCCGCCGTTTTGCCTCAGCGCGCTCGTCACCACAGCACTGCGCGACAAACCATTCCAAGTTAGTGGCGGATGTGGCGCTTCCTTCGATGGTGATAAATAGATCGCTGTTGGCGAAGATCGTGGTCATGAAAAGTTCGGGGGCAACGATTGGCTTTTGAGTAATGACCTCGTTGATACTCCATGTCCCTGCTACGATACATGCTTGACCTGGGTTTACCACGCCGCAGCCAATAGCACTCGCGTCCACGTCGAAGAGTCCGCCGACGACCGGTGTGCCGGCGACCAAGCCAGTCTCTTCGGCTACAGTACGTGTCACCTGCCCCGCAACCTGATATGAATTCTTGAGGGGCGGCAACGCATCGAACACCTCTGCCAAATCGTAGAGTGCGAGCAATTCGCGCGAATAGCACTTGTTCCGCACATCCATCAGACTCGTTGCGCTCATATCGGTGAAATCGCTCGAAATCTCACCGGTCAAGCGATACTTGATATAGTCTTTGACTAGCAGAATCGCCCCGATTTGTTCATAGTTCTGCGGCTCATTCCTTTTTATCCATGCGAGTAAAGCATTCGGCTGTGCGGGCCAGAACGATTGGATCGTGAATGGAAAGACCTTGGCGTGAAGATCGCGTTGGTTCCATTCCACTAGGATCTCGCTGGCGCGCGTATCCATGGATTGGATCCCAGGACGAAGTGACTGTCCCGTTTTGTCCAAAAGGTAGAGTCCGTTTCCGTGCCCCGTATTGCCAATCCCAGCAATTTGTTCCGGTTTGATTTGTGACTTGGTTAGTACCGCGCGAATCGCAGTCGCCGTCGTTTGCCACAGCACGTCCATATCGCGTTCCGTCCACCCCGGATGCGGATAGTCTGTATTGGATTGGCAACTCGCTACCGCGATTTCTTTGCCGCGCAAGTCGAAGAGCGCCGCTTTGGTCACCGTACTGCCACTATCAACACCGAGTAAATATTTTTCCATGGATTCCTCCATCTATCCGGCGAACGCTGGCTCCACAAGCCCTTTGACACCCGACTTGATGCGAAACAGGTCACCAGCTAGCGGTAGTCTCTTGCGATCTTCGTCGCTAAATCCCCAGGATGCTGTCGTGACAAAAAGTTCGTCCAGGTCATTGCCCGCAAAGGCAAAACAAATAACATGATTAACTGGGAAACGCACCTGGCGCTCGATTTTGCCCGTGGGGTCATAGCGCGTGAGCATCCACCCGTCCCAATGCGCGCTCCATACAAATCCCTCGGCATCGACGATCAAGCCATCGGGCATTCCTTCGTCGAGTGGTACCTTTGCAAAGAGTCGGCGATTACTTACCATGCCTGCTGCCGTATCGTAATCATACACCAAGATTTCATGGTTACGCATGTTGGTGACATACAATGTCTTGCCATCGGGGCTAAAGCCAATGCCATTCGGAGTCGTCAGTTCGCCATCGAGTTGATGGAGTGACGCATCCGGATCGAGTCGCCAGAGCGAGCCGAGAGGAGCCCAAGGATCCCGTTCATCGACGGCACCCACCAGGAGACGACCTTGTCGGTCCACCGCGCAGTCATTATAACAGAGAGAAGGTTTCTCCGGTTCTGGCTGCCCGACAACAAAAGTGCACTCGTTCGTCTGGGGATTCCATCCATATAGTCCGGTCTTGACCACAGCGATCAACCCTCCACCTCCGCGCCGCGCCAGCGCAGTCACTGGCATTGAGACTGGGAAGCAATCGCACTTGCCAGTAGTCAGTTCATATCGGTAGAGTGGACCACCGCCCCAATCGACCCAGTACAAAGCGTTCTCTGCTGGTTCCCAGATTGGACTTTCTCCCAGTTTGTTCTGCACGGACAAAAAATGTTCCGGTGCGTTCATGGTTTGACCTCCATCAAGCGATGAATTGGTTGTATAGTTGATGACTGACCGGTTTGAGAACCGGATAAAGCTGTTTGTAGATTGGATACCACGCGGCGTATTTGGATGCAAGTTGCGAATCTGGCTGATAGGTCTTGCCAGGTTTGTAGACACACTCAAAAGCATCCTGCGCGTTTCGATACAAGCCAACTCCAATCCCAGCCAGAATCGCCGCCCCGAGAGCAGTGGTCTCTACCATTTCAGGCACCTCGATTGGCAGACCGGTGATATCGGCTTTGTTCTGCATCCAGAACGAATTGCGCGTCGCGCCGCCCACCGCGACGAGTCGATCCGGGCAAATTCCCAAACTGGTTTTGAGCGCGGTCACAATATCGAGAACCTGGTAATCCAATCCTTCGATGATCGCCCGCAGCATATCGCCTCGCTGGACAAAATTGCTCAACCCTACAAAGGCGCCCAACGACCGAGTATCGACAACGGGACAGCCAGCCGTAGACATGTGCGGCAAAAACATGACGCCTCTTGCTCCGGCAGGCGACGCTGCGGCTTGTGCCATTAGATCATCCCAGTCTGCTTTGCCCAAAGATTGATGCGCCAAGCCATACTCTTTGCGATACCACTCAAGCATATCGGATGCAACAGCTCCACCCCAGACCGCATAAGTATCGCGCGCTACGTGAGTCTCGACAGTCACACCTAACTTTTGCACTTGCGGTGTCAGGATTGGCTCGGAAATTGTCGCCAAGACGATCTCCCAGGTTCCTGTCACATCCATAACTACGGCGGGCTTGAAAGCTCCCACCGGCAATGCGCTGCACAAATAGTCATGCCCACCCAATACAATCGGTGTTGCAACGGGCAATCCTGTCGCTTGAGATGCACTCGGTGTTACCTTGCCCAACACCGTGCCACTTGGGTACGCATCGCACAGCAATCGGCGATCAATGCCGGACTGTGCAATTATTTCTTCCGACCAATCACGCTTGTGTTGATCGAATAAGAGTGTACAGGAAGCCATCGTATAGTCGGTCGCGCGCCGTCCGCACAAAATGAAATTTAGAAAATCTTCGATCAGCAACCACTTGTCCGTGCGATCCAGAATTCCTGGCTCGTGCTCCGCCATCCACAAGAGCCGCAAGGCGGTACTAAATCGCCACAAGGTGTTGCCGCCAATCGAAAAAGTCTTGTCCACGCCGATATGGTTCTCCCACCACCGCAGTTGCGGTTCAGTGCGCGGATCATGCCAACTGATAAACGGATACAGCCAATTGCCTTTTTCGTCGATGGGCACGCCATCCATGCCCATCCCTGTCACAGCCACGGCTTTGATGTCGCGCGGATCATCCAGCTTCGTAACAGCTTGCTTTATTGCTGCCGCCGTGCTGCCCCAAATTTGCTCTGGCTGCCAGACGGTCCATTCTGGGTGAGCGGGATAGGGGTTACATCGCTCTGTGGGTCGGCTGCCACTAGCGACGACGTTACCGGCGAGATCATAAATCACGCATTTCAAACTGGTCGAACCTAGGTCGATGCCCGCGAGATAATCCATGTATCACCTCACGACAAACTCAATGGATACTCTCGATATGTTTCCCAAGTGCGCAACATCGCCAGATAATTTTCCGGCTTGACTGCGGAATGGATCGAGTTGCTGGACGACAAAATAAATCCTCCGCCGGGCGCGCCGTGACGCAATGCTTCCTTCGTCGCTTCGATGACCTGATCGGACGTGCCAAACGTCATCAGTTCGGCACAATCGACGTTGCCCTTGAGCGCAATCCGATTGCCGTACTGGGCTTTGACTTTAGCCAAGTCCATGCCAGCTAGCGGATCGATTGGATCCAAGCAATCGATGCCAGAGTCCACGATCATATCGATAATCGACCACAGTTTGCCATCGGTGTGCTTGATGACATATAAACCCAGTTCCTTGTAACCGTCCATCACGCGACACAAGCCCGGATAAAATAATTGTCGAAAGTGTTTGGGCGACATCAGCGGACCGAGATTGCCCGCATAATCATCGCCGGTATAAACGATCTTGACGCCGCGCGCCGCGACCTCTTTTGCCATTTCGAGATTGAGCTTGACGGACAAATCGACCAAGGCAGTCACCAACTCTGGATCGGCGGCGATAGCCATCAATAAATTCTCATAGCCCATCCAGTAGCGCGGAAGCGAGAATACGTCATTGAGATGCACAATGACCGCTTTGTTTGGATAATCGCGCAAGGTTCGTTCGATGGAGGCGTATCGACCCTGGATGTGAAGATTCGGTGGGTTATAGCGTTCAAAATCGGCGGCGGTCTTAATCGGACATTCGACTTCGATGCCGTGTTCTTCAGGAGTATCCTGCAAGATATAGCCCCATTCGCTCAACCACCGACCAGGACCCGCCGGTTCTTTTCGAAAATCTGGATCAGCGATGACCGCATCATGTCCCATGCGGACAGCAAACTCGTTCATCGTTTTCGCGTCGGGACACAACACGGCGCGCACCTTGCGATCTACCAGCCATTCAAAGTGCGGCACGCGGTCTGGCTCTTGCCGGCGTAATACTTGCAAGACTCGCTCTTCCGAAGTCATTGCAGTCATTACAGGTTTTTCCAAGTTTCTAACAGATGCGCAATGTCATCGAAAATCATATCTGCTTCAAAGTGCTCCGCTTCGGCGCGGTCAGATGAACCCGATAGAACACAGATCGTTGTTAGCCCTGCACGTTTCCCGCCGAGAATGTCGGTGTCGGCGCGATCACCGATAACAGCCGTTGTTGCAGGACAAGCGCCCATCTGCTCCATCGCCAGTTGATACATGATTGGCTCCGGCTTGCCGATGGCAGTTGGTTTCACACCCGAAGCGGTTTCCAACGCAGCGATCATGGCGCCCGTGCCTGGGACTAGTCCTTCTTCGGTTGGATTGGTCGGATCAAGATTGGTGGCGATGAAACGCGCACCACCACGAATGAGTAGTGATGCGTGCTTGATTTTCTCGTACGTTACTGCTCGGTCCATGCTGGCGACGACTAGTTGAACGTCTTGATCGGCTAGAATGAAACCTTCATCGGTCATCGCTTGTTTGAGTGATGGCATACCAAAAACGTGAACGCGCGTTCCGCGTGGATATTCGCGCGCTAGGAAACGTGCAGTCGCCTGACCCGAAACCAAAATTTCGGACGGAGAAACGGTGACGCCCATCCGCGCAAGTTTCTGCACGTATTCTTCCGGAGTGCGTGTTGAGTTGTTCGTCGCGAGCATAAATGAGATGGAACGGTCGCGCAAGAATGAAAAAAACTCGGGCAACATCGGCATTGCCCGATCACCTTGATAAAGCACACCGTCCATATCGATAATGAGATGCGTAATTTTCGCGAGTGAGTGTATAAGCTCCATCAGCGCCGCTGTTATTCCCGGACAGACGGAAGCACATATTGATCGATTAATTCAAATAAGCTTTCGTTGGTCTCTGCCGTGGTGACGACGATCAAATCAGACCCTGGGATTACAAGGATTATCTGCCCGCCGTCTCCCAATGCCGCATAACCCGCCATGGACGAAATCGTAAACCAGTGATAGCCGTAGCCAAAGTGGGGGTCTACATCGACCTTCGCGTATTCCTGGGTGGCTCTCTCTATCCATCGGGCCGAAACAAGTTGCTGCCCGTCCCACTGTCCCTTCCGCAGATACAAGTAGCCGAGCTTTGCCATCTCACGCGGCGTAAGCCCAAATCCTCCGGCCCCAAACGGAATTCCTTGTGGATCGGTCGTCCATCGTATCAGTGAAATGCCGAGCGGCTTGAACAAGTATTCCTCGGCAAAGTCGCGCGGATTCATGCCCGTCGTTTTTTGCAGGATGACGGTCAACAGATGCGAACATCCCGCACAGTATTTCCACTTGGTTCCCGGTGGCGCGACCATCTTTCTATCGAGTAAGAACTGGATCCAATCCGGACTTGCTTGCATGGCTGCATATCGGTCGTCCCCAACCAGTCCTTCCAACCCAGACCTCATCGTCAACACGTCATCCAATGTCATCGCTTGCTTTTGCGGATCAAGATTCGCAAACGTGCGGTCTGGGAAATAGTCTAGGATTCGATGGGCAGTTCCATCAATGTACCCTTTGTCAATCGCGATTCCGACGAGCGTAGCGGTCCAGCTCCTGCCGACAGACTGGGGGTTGTGCCGATTACCTTGTTCCCACGTTCCAAAATACGTTTCGCTCACGATATAGCCGTGTCGGATGACCAACAAGCTGTGCAGGTTGATCTTTTTTTCTTTGATGGTCGCCAGCATCTGCGCCAACTTTTGCGAATCCATGCCCTGTTCTTCCGGAGTCGAGGTGCGCCAATTCTCGGTGGGCCAATAGGCGCTAGGCGTAGAGATTTTCGATGGTGCAACTATAGCAGGCGAACCTGCGCAACCGACGACAATCAGACAGAGTACGCAAAGCGGGGTGAGGAATTTAGCAAATCGGTTCATGGCTTAGATTCACTGGCGTAGCTTTCTGTTCAGATCAGCAAGTAAGGATTTTCCAAAGTCGATTTGAGTTCATCCAAAAAGCGCGCGACCGCTACGCCATCGATGATACGATGATCCGCGCAAGCCGACAGTTGCATCATGGGTCGAAACACAAAGCTGTCGCCGCTCTTGACCGGCGTATCTACGATTTTTCCAACGGCGAGAATCGCCGATTCGGGCGGATTGATGATCGCGGTGAACGATTCGATGCCGAACATTCCCAGGTTCGAAATTGTAAACGTGCTGCCCATTGTTTCAGCTGGAGTCAAACGCCGATTGCGCGCTCGTTCCATCAGATCAGACATTGCGACCGTGATCTGTTCCAAGTTCCGGTTTTGTGCTTCGCGAATAACGGGAACGATCAGCCCATCATCGACACTGGTGGCAATACCCAGGTGAACATCTTCCCACAGAATGATCTTGTCGCCGTCGAGCGAAGCATTCAAAAACGGATGATGCGGCAATGCCGTCGCGACGGCGCGAGCCAAGATAGTTGTGAACGACAACTTTTGTCCCGTTCGCGCTTTCAAAGGTTCTAATACTCGCTCGCGCAACCGAATCGCTTCGGTCATATCAACGTGGAGCGACAACATAATGTGCGGCGCGGTAAACGCGCTGTACGCCATTCGTTCAGCGATGATCTTGCGGACACCGGTGAAAGGCACCGCTTTTTTCTGTCGCGCATCCGGTAACGACAATCGGATTTGTGCAACCGACGCGGACGGCGCTAGTACGGGAGTCTCTGTCTTAAGCGGTTGTTGTTTGAATTCCAATACATCGGCTTTTTGAATTCGACCTAGGGGGCCACGACCCGATAATTGTTCCAGATCAACTCCCAGCTCAGCGGCAAGGCGACGGGCGACTGGCGTTGCGCGTACCTTGCCATTGCCATTACCGGCTGCCGCGTGCACTGTCTCGGCTACTTTTTCAACGCTTAACGTTACCTGGCTTTGTTGCGCCACAGCTTTCGGTTGCGCGATTTTTTGAGTTGGAAGCGCTTCGCCCGGCGCGAGAATGTACGCAATCACTTGAGCAACCGGGATGACGTCGTTCGGTTTGGCGTTGAGTCCGCTCAGAACACCGCTCGCAGGCGCTTCGCATTCAATATTCGTCTTGTCCGTGAGGATGACGAACAGCGCATCACCCTTCTCGACCGTGTCGCCTTCTTTTTTCAGCCATTCGATAAAGGTGCCTGTCTCCATCACCATGTCAACTTTGGGAACGATCACTTCAGTCGCCATGATTATTTTCCCTCTCGCGCTAGAGCTTTCGCCGCCGCCACAATGTCTTCGACTTGGGGTACCGCAGCCCGTTCCAAATTTCGATTGTACGGAATCGGCACGTCGCGTCCCGCCAAGCGCCGGATCGGTGCGTCAAGAAAATCGAAAGCGGGGCTGCCGGCAATCATCGCGGCTAACTCGCCGCCAAAACCGCCAGTCAACGGAGCTTCATGGACGATTAACACTCGACCCGTTTTGGAAACCGAGCGCACAATCGTTTCCATGTCTAAAGGTTTGAGCGTGCGCGGGTCCAAAACTTCGACATCGATTCCCTCCGTTGCCAATTGTTCTGCGGCTTGCAGTGCGCGCGGAACCATGATCGAATAAGCAATGATCGTCAGGTCGCGTCCCTCGCGCTTGATCTCGGCTTGCTGAAGGGGGATGTTGTATAATTCGTCCGGCACCGGTCCCTTAGTGCGATATAATAGTTTGTGTTCCATGAACAGCACAGGATTGTTGTCACGAATCGCCGTGATGAGCATTCCTTTCGCATCGTAAGGTGTGGATGGAGCAACGACTTTTATCCCAGGGACGTTGATGAACCACGATTCCAGGCTCTGCGAATGCTGCTCGGCAGCGCCCGTGCCCGATCCTGAGGGTGCGCGCACGACCATTGGAATGCTGGCTTTGCCGCCGAACATGAAATGCATCTTGGCGGCTTGATTGACCAATTGGTTCATGGAGATAGTGAGAAAGTCCATGAACATGACTTCCATAATCGGGCGCATCCCCATCATGGCAGCGCCGGTCGCAGCACCGGCGATAGCAGCTTCCGAGATGGGCGTGTCGCGAATGCGCTCAGGACCAAATTCTGCCAACATGCCCGAACTCAAGCCGAATGCGCCGCCGTACACTCCAACATCTTCGCCGATCAAAAACACTTCGGGATCACGGCGCATCTCTTGTGACATGGCTTCACGCACGGCTTCAAGGTATGTAATCTCACGGGTGGCGTTGTTGCTCATGACGCGTACACCTCGTCTTCCATATTCTCCGGCGATGGCTCGGCAAATGTGACCGCCTCTTCCGCCGCGCGTTCGATGGACGCTTTGGCAGTTTCATCAATCGCTTCCAACTCTTCCTGGCTCATTACCTCAGCGTTCAAGAGCACTTTCTTGAACTGTCGAATTGGGCAGCGCTCTTTCCATTGATTGATCTCTTCTGGGGTACGATAAAGATTCCGGTCGCTTTTGGAATGTCCGCGCCAGCGGTACGTGACATTATCGATGAGCGATGGACCATTACCCGCACGCGCGTACTCAACAGCTTGTGCAACCGCTTCGTAAACCGCTAGCACATCGTTGCCATTCACCGATTTACCAGGAATTCCATATGCACTTGCGCGCGCCGAAATATTTTCGATGTTCATCGCCTTGTGGACGTGCATCGACATACCGTATTGATTGTTGTCGCAAATAAAGACGACCGGCAATTTCCACGTCGAAGCCATGTTCAACGATTCGTGAAACTCGCCTTCGTTCGTCGCGCCATCACCGAAAAAACTCAAGAGCACTTTATCGGAGCGGTGCATTTGGAGCGCGAGCGCAATTCCGACGGAAGTAGGGATGCCGCCCGCGACCACACCGGTCGCACCCAGGTTGCCGCCGGGAATATCCGCAATGTGCATTGAGCCGCCACGCCCACGGCAATAGCCGCGCTCTTTGCCCAAGAACTCTGCCATCATCAACGTGAGATCGGCGCCTTTCGCAATCGTGTGACCATGTCCACGATGGTGATGAATGATCAGATCATCATCGCGGAGACAGGCAATGCTTCCAACCGGCGATGCTTCCATTCCGATGGATAGGTGCATCGTGCCATGAACCAAGCCGCGCACGTACAAATCCTCGGCTTTCTCTTCAAAGTATCGGATCTCACACATTTTTTGCAGCATCCACGCCAATTTTTCGCGGGATAATTTTTTGAGTAGGCACTTGCCATCGTCTGTCGTGCGCTGCGAAATGATTTCAAGGTTGGGAATTGGCGTGCTCATCAAAATATCCTTTCCATTCCAGGGTTATTCAGAGTTGTGATTTCGAGGAGCGATCCTGAGCGAAGCCGAAGGATAGCAACGAAAAATCTCCATCTATGCCATGCAGAGACGCTTCGCGTCGCTCCGCTCGAAATGACACATTGCTCCATGCTTCTATTTTTGCCCGTACTGGTCGCGATACATATTGAACGTCTCGGCGATCTGGTCGGAAGTAAGCCAAATGGGTGTTCCGCGCAACATGGCCAAATGAGTGATCATCGCGATCTCTTCCACCTCAACTGCCATCTTGGTTGCCTGTTGCGGCGACTTGCCGATGGTAAAAACGCCGTGGTTCTGCATCACAATCGCGAGCGACTGGCCAATCTTGCGCACGATCTCCGCGCCAATCGCTTCCCCACCGATGGGCACATAACCGCCGACCGGAATCTCACCGCCGATCATCGCGCTGGCGGTGAGACAAGAAGGAATCGGCTTGCCCAATGCCGCAAAGCTCGACGCGTAGGGCGAATGGGTATGGGCGATGCCAAAAACGTCTGGACGTTGGCGATAGACGCACAAGTGCGTATCGGTATCCACGGATGGAGTAAGATGCCCTTCCACCACTTGGCAATTCAAATCCACCACAACCATATCTTCCGGCTTCATTTGCTCATAGCTATAGCCACTCGGTTTGATGACGACCAAGCCGGTCTCTGGATCACGACCACTCACATTACCGCTCGTCATTTTCACCAGCCCGTTCTTCGGCAATTCCAAATTGCATTTCCAAACCGTCTCGCGTAGTTTTTCGAGTAACATGATATCGTCTCCATTCTTCATGATTGTCATTCTGAGAACCTCATGCCCTCGCGGGCATGTTTAGGGAAAGAAACTTGTAATTCTGAGCGCAGCGAAGAATCCCATCCCGCGGAATGAGACCCTTCGCTCCGCTCAGGGTGACAGGGTGAAGTTTCTGAGCCGGTCTTGCGAGGCATCTCGCTCATCGAATGCAAGATTCTTCGTCGCAAAGACCGCTCCTCAGAATGACACTGAGTCGTGGTATGCCGCCGCGACCAGTCGATCCACCAATTTCCGCGCCTCAATGACAGCGGTGAGCGGATCGCCGGATGAATCCATGTTCCCCCACATCTCGACACCTAATAATCCCCAATATCCAATTTCTGCTAATGCTTGGAAGGTTTTGCTCAAGGGCACGATGCCTTGCTCGAAAGTGATTCCGCGGATGATACCAGGCTGGGCATCCTTAACATGGATACCAACCAGGTGTCCTTTGCCCAGTCGCAACTCGTCGGGAGGATAATAACCAGCGGCTGCCAGATTCCCCATGTCGGGACAGAGTTGGAACCAGGGCGAGTTGACCGCTTTGACAAATTGCAAACCCTTGCTGATGGATTCGGCGACCGGACGATCGACGTTTTCGAGACCCAGCATCACGCCCATCTCAGCCGCTCGACGCGCGCCACTGCACAGACCTTCTAGAAAACGCGCCTCTGTCTCGGCACTCGATGGCTCATAAAAAACATCGTAACCCATTACTTGAACAACCTGAATGCCGATATCGGAGGCAAACTCAATCGCGTGACCCAAGATTTCTAATCCGCGACGGCGAGTTTCCGGCGAGGCACTGCCCAGTGGATATTTGCGGTGAGCGCTGAGGACCATCGTAAGAATCGGTACGCCGGTTTCCGCAATCGCTTGACGCAAGGTTGCGCGCTCCGCACGAGACCAGGTCAATCGCGCGAGGCGCTCGTCGCTTTCGTCAATCGAAATATCGAGGTAATCGTAGCCAAGCTGGCGAGCGAGTTGCAGTCGCTCGGCCCACGAGTTAGCCGGGAGTGCCTTCTCGTAGATACCCACCGGCATTGTGTAACCAGGTTGCATCGTCTTCGTCGTCCTTCAATGTCATTTCGAGCGGAGCGAGAAATCTAGTTCGTCAACGGGGGAGATTTCTCGTCGCATCGTCTCCTTAGGGAGACGCAAACGCTCCTCGAAATGACAGAGTTCATTTACACTTTGCGAAATTCGCGCTCAAAATAACCGAGGACACCACGCGCCGCGGACTCGTCCGTGATGAGCGCATGAAAATAGCCGCCGCGGAGCGCGGCGTAAACTGGGAGAGCTTTGTCCGCGGTTGCAGCGACGCCAATGGTAAAAGGAATGCGTTTGATCTCTGCCAAGCTTAGACCAATAACTCGTTGGGCATACGCGTTGGCGCAAGGACATCCATCCAGGTTATAAATCTGCCCGCCGATTTCACCCACGCCTTTGCAATTCTCAGCGATCTCTTTCATGTCTTGTGCGGTCAGCGCAGTAAAATGAACAAACCGCGACGTCTCATAATTCACTGTGCCAATACCCAAGACTGCTACGTTGGCGCGGCGAGCAATATCCAGAATCTCTTTGACCGGTCGCATCTCCATCAATACATCGCGGTGTTCGCGCGTGTCCACAAACGCTGGCGCATGAAGCTGATATGCTTTGCCGCCTAACCGTTCTGCCAATCGAGCAGCCAAATAATTCATATCTGTAGTCACTTGACCCTGCACCGCGCCGAGCACCGGAACGATTTCGACATTGTACGGACGCGTGACTTCGAGTGCTTCCACCACTGCATGGACGGCGGTGCCGCCACTGATCGCAATCACATCGCCATCCCTGAGATGTTCGACGAGGTACGCCGCGCCCGCCCGACCGATGGTGTGAAGCAATCCACTCGCCTCGTCCGGCACAGTTGGAATGACGAGAGCGTCCTTCAGACCAAACACTGCCTTTAAAGGAGTTTCAAGACTGAACAAATGTTGAAAGGGTGTCCGGATCGTGATGTCCACATAGCCCTGCTCACGCGCTTGGTGCAGCAATCGATTTACTTTTGCCGTCGAGAGATCTAATTCTTTGGCAATCTCTGCTTGTGTTCGCTCTTCCATATAGTAGAGAGTCAAAACCCGATTCAGCAAGCGCGCGACATCATGATCCGTCGCGTCAATCCGGTCGCTTTTTTTCATTTATGCGTTCACCTTTCCCCGCACGAGCAAGTGGTTGAGTACAACGGCGAACAAGAGGACGCTGCCCTTGGCAACGGTCTGCCAGAACGCTGGAATGACCGTCATCAAGCCCGTGGTCACACACATGATGATGAGTGCGCCGACGATGGTTTTCAACACCGATCCCTCGCCGCCGGAAAACGCCGTTCCGCCCAGCAGCACGGCGATGATGCAGTCAAGCTCCATGTTATCGCCGGAAAGTGGGTCGCCCAGCGACATAAAACTGGCGCGCGCTACGCCTGCCATCGCGGCGAAAAATCCTACGCTGATGTACAGCACCCATACGTATTTTACCGCATTGATACCCGACAACTGCGCCGCGACAGGGTTGCCACCAATCGCCGCCGCGTATTTGCCGAGAATCGTCTTTCGTTGAACGATCACCAGAACCGCGATGACGACCAGGGAAACGAAGAACGCCATCGGCAGACCGAAGAAGACGTCCGCACGCGCGTAATCATTGATCCAGGCAGGCATGGGCTGCGCTGCATTCCCTTTGATCGCCGACAGTCCGCGAGGAACGATCAGCAGGGCGATGCCTTTGAAGAGATTCAGCGTCACCAGCGTCGCGATTACCGGCGTGATGCGAAGCTTCATGACGATATAGCCGTTGAGCGTTCCCATCGCGATTCCCAGGCTCAGAGTGATCAGGATGGCGGGCAGAAATGCGAATCCGTTGAGGATCAACCAGGCGAACACTACGGCGCTCAGACTCATGGCGCTGCCCACTGATAGATCGATATAACCGGAGATCATCAGCAGTGTAAATGCGCCGCTGAGTGTCAGAATCGGTGCGGCTGTGCGCAGCAAGTTGACGACGCTGTCTGGGCTGAGAAAATGACCGCGCCCGAACATCTCTACCTGATCCAGCTTGACCACGCTGAAGATCACAACAATTAGCACCAATACCACATAAATGTACAAATCTTTGACGTACGCTCTCAATGCTTCCGAACGATTCCGCGTTGCTTGCATAGTGTTCTCTCTCATCCTTTCCTGCGATCCAAAGCAAACCGTTGGGCGACAATCGCGAGGAAGGTCACCACGCCCTTGAGGGTGAACTGCCAGTCGGGCGACAGCAGCAAACCGGTCGCCGACGTTGTCATCACGGAAAGGATCACCGCGCCAATGAACATGCCTAGCACCGACCCAAACCCGCCGGCAATGCTGACACCGCCCAGAAGAGTGACGACCAACGCGTCGAACTCGTACCCCATTGCACGGCTCGATAACCCGGCTTTGAACTCGGACGCGAGGAGTACTCCAGTGATGCCGGCGAGCAGCGCGCTGAGAACGTAGAGCGCCGTAAGATGCGTTTCCACTTTAATTCCGGAGAGGCGGGCAGCGACCGGATTGGCTCCGATCAAATAAGTGCGCCTTCCGGCGACCGTCATCCTCTCGAAAATAAACGCGGCGATGACAAGAAAAATCATGATCAGCACGGAGACCTTGATGGACGTGCCCCCCAAGGTCATGTTCCCGATGATGCCAAATTCGTCTGGCAAGCTGGTGTTCCGCTGCGCGCCCTGGGTGATAACCTGGGCAATGCCACGCGCGAACATCATCGTGCCCAGCGTGATGATAATCGAGGGTACTTTGAGGTGAGCGATGAAGAAGGCGTTGATCGCGCCGATGCCCATCGCGCACAACAATGCCAACGCGATCGCAACGACGTAAGGCAGCCCTAGCCCGTTCGCCAACTCGTTGCGCGAGACGTTGACGCCCTGACAGAAATATACCGAAAGCACACCGGTCAACGCGATAACGCCGCCGACCGACATATCAAAGTTGCCCGTGATCAGCAGGAAGGTGACCCCGATCCCGATGATGACGATGAACCAATTGTTCGTGAGGATGTTGATAATATTCTGGGGCAGGAAAAAGTTGGGCACAACTGCGCCGGCGATGAAGAACAGGAGGACAAGCACAGCGACCATGAACAGGGTGATAAACGACTCGTTGCTTATCCGACTGCCGACCAGGTTCTTTTGCGCTAGTTTAGTTTCCACGTTCACTCTCCACCCGTAACGATGTGGATGATCTTTTCGCTGTCAATGTCACATCCGTTGCGGATCGTCTCTTTCAGATTCCCGTCGTAGAGCAGGTAGATGGTGTCGCAAATATTGATGACCTCCGGCAGTTCAGAAGAGAAGATGAGGATAGACTTGCCCTCCGCTGAGAGTTGGCGGATGATGCTGTAGATCTCGCTCTTTGCGCCGACATCAATTCCACGCGTCGGCTCGTCGAGCATCAGCAGGTCGGCGTCCGCGAACAAGCATTTACTGAGAACGACTTTTTGCTGGTTGCCGCCGGAAAGCTGCGCCGCTTCTTTTTCCGTGCTGTTCGTGGCGATCTTTAGCTTGTCAATATATTCGCACGTTACCTCGCGCTCGCGGGTGGCGTTGACAAATCCGTTGCGGGAGATTTTTTTCATGTTCATCACCGGCACGTTGCCGCGAACGGTGAGCAGGGTGAACAGCCCCTGAGTCCGACGCTCCTCCGGCACCAGGGTAATTCCCGCGGCGATCACTTTGTCAGGAGAGGGTGGGAGCTTTTTCCCTTTGAAAATCATTTCTCCCTGATATTCGTCGACGCCATAGATAGCGCGCGCCAGCTCGGTTTTCCCAGCGCCCACCAAGCCATAGAATCCTACAATCTCCCCTACATGAACATCGAAGGAAATGTCTCTCAGCTTATGAGTGAAGAGATTTCTGACCTGGAGAATGACGTCCTTGCACTCGCCTTCCTTGGGCGTGTACTGTTCAAAGACTGTTTTGCCGATCATCATCCGGATCAATTCGGAGCGGTCTTTGATTTCCGAAACCGGTTTTGTATCGATGTGCTTACCGTCGCGCATGACGGTCACGTAATCGCCGATCTCAAAGATTTCGTCGAGCCGATGCGAGATGTAAATCACGGTGACATTCCGCTCGCGCAGCCCTTTGATGATCTTGAACAACCGAGCGATTTCGCTTTCCGAGAGTGCCGCCGTCGGCTCATCCATGATGATAATGTCCGATTCCGTCGCCACGGCTTTCGCGATTTCCACGATCTGCTTCTTTGCCACACTGAGTGTCGAGACCAACTGTTTGGGACTGATGGACGGTTCGAGACTATTCATCACGCCGACGATCTTGTTGATCTTGTCCGTCTTGCGGAGAAAACCGAAGGTCGTATCTTCCATCCCCAGCGTCAAGTTTTCTTCGACGGTGAGCTGGTCGACGACATTGAGTTCTTGGAAGAGCGTACTGATTCCTTTTTGCTTTGCGTCGCGGGGATTGTGCGGGTTGTAGTCTTCGTTGCTCAGAAGAATCTTACCACTCGTTCGTGCATACGCGCCAGTCAGGATTTTGATCAGAGTGGACTTGCCCGCGCCGTTTTCCCCAACCAGGCAATGCACCGTGTTGCGCTTGATATCGAAACTGACGTTGTTGACGGCGCGCACACTCGGAAACTCTTTAACGAGGTCTCTAATCTCCAGCACATTCTCGGTCGCTTTCATGCATCCGCTCCGTGATCCTGATTCTCAACCTTGCGAAGGCACGTGCCTTCGCAAGGTTGAGCAAGTAGAAACTTACTTGACGTTCGTTCCGAATTGAGCGTTCAGCCATTTCACCGCATCAGCACGCGGCATCGTCCAGAAAGAGATATTGTAAGCTTTGTAGAAGAACTCTTTTGCTGGTTGCGTGGTCTTGGCGGTCTTGCCGTTCTTGATATCCATGATGAGATCGATGCGACCCCGCGCCGTTTCGATGGGCGGCAAACCCATCGAGAGTTTGAGCGAGCTGTTCGGGTCGTAGACGCTCTTCATCTCGACTTCGTCGAAATCTACGCTGGCGACGATTTCGGTCAGCGGCTTGCCATCTTTCATCTTGCCGCGCCCGGCTTGGGTCAAGCCCGCCATCGTGCCGACCGTCAGGTTCGACGCTTCGGAGTAGATCAGGTTGACTTCGGGATGCTGCGTGACGAGGTCAAGCGCGATCTGCTTTGCCGCATCCGCGCCCTTGCTCGCATCCAAGCAACCCAGGTCTTTGGCTTTGGGATCGACCGAGAGCACACCTTTGACGAACGGATCCGTTCGACCCGACTTGACTTCGGTG
>JACRMI010000034.1 GCA_016215025.1 Chloroflexota bacterium | reverse complement strand
GCGCCTCCTTACAGAAGCAGTATGAACGAAAAGATTCGATTATGCGATTGTTAATCCGATGTGCGGATGTGACGACTCAGCAACAATGTGTACGATGTCTCTGGACTTTTTTGTGTACGATGTCCTTGGACACGACAGCTATCGGCTATCAGCCATCAGCTATCAGCTTATTTTTTCTTCGGCGTTGGAGCTGGCTTACCTTCACAATGTTGCTGATACCAATCGACCGCTCCCTGCACCGCTATGTCCGTCGGATTGATCTGCATGGCTTGATCAGAATAATCTCTACCTCTCCCACAATCCTTGAGATTCACGTAAGCGATACTCAGTTCGTAATAGTACTCCAAACGCTTACCACCTAGTTGAAGCGCTTTCTCAAGTTGATTGACCACGCCCTGCCAATCCTGCTGAACAAAATACACATAGCCCAAGTGACCATAGGGTGATTCGTAAGTGGGATCGAGTTCAATCGCTTTTTTCAATTGAGAAATCGCGCGCGCTGAATCGCCCGACAAGGCGTACGTAAATCCCAACTCATCCGAGACCATCGGGTTTTTCGGATCGACTTTGAGCGCCTGCTGCAATTGCGCAATCGCCTCTTTAAAGTTATTCAGCAGACGATAATCGCGCGCGAGACTGATGTAGAGATAACCCCACTTAGGTCGAAGCTGAATGGCGCGCTGATACTCTGGAATCGCCGAGCGATAACTTCCTCTCGAATCGTACGCATATCCCAGGTTACGATGCGCATCTACGTTGTTATCGTCTAGCTGCACTGCTTTTTGCGCATTAGGGATAGCGCGATCCGGTCGATTCAAGTCGGCGTAGACTTCGGCAACAATCGCATAACCTGTAGAATTGTTTGGTTCGAGTTCCGTCGCACGCAGCGCGAAATCGAGTGCCTCGATTAGATTGTTTTGCCAATCGAGCGCTTCTGCCATCACGATAAGATTTTCTGCCCGCTGATCGTTGATCTGCAGTGCGCGCCGCGCCGCTTCAACTGCCTCATCGATTCGACGCGTCAGAATGAGCGGCTTGACCATGCGCGCATAAGCCACATCGTTCAGCGGCTCTATGGCAACCACCGCCTGATATTCGACAACGGCTGCCGCAAATTGTCCATCGATCAACAATGCGTCGGCTCTTTGCATGTGACTGATCGCTGGTTCCGTTGGCGTTGCCGTCGGCGTTGGCGTTGGACGAAACGATTCTGGCAGCGGAATGTTTTCGGAAATGTAATATCCATTTCCGGCGAGAATCAAAACGCCAAGGTATGCACCCGCGATGAGAATAATCAATGAGAGCAAACATCCTTGCCACCAAGGCGCGCCGCGTTTTTTCGGACCGATGTATAAATCGACTGGCATTAAAAAACTCTCAAATCTGCCAAACATGTCAAATGTGCCAAATCCATCGACTTCGCTCAGAATGGTTTGGCAATTTGGCTCGTTTGGCACCTTTGGCTTATTTGATTTGCACGGTTCCCAATATCAAATGGTCAGCATCACCGACGCGCAAGCGCGTGCCATCGTCGGCACGATACATTCCGATTTCGATTCGATACTCGCCTGGCGGTGTACCTGGGTCGATCATAACGCCATAGTTATCGGCGATGGTTTCGCCGGCGCGCCAAGTTGTCGTGAGGCGAGTGTCACTCACCGGTTCGCCGTCGCGCTGCGCGACAACTTGATCGTCAGTGCTGAGCAAATGCACGAAAACTTTATTGCGCGTCGATGGTGTTTGGTCGGCACGCCAGTTCAATATCAATGCGAGTACATCACCTACCCGCGCTTGACGCGAATCGAGCTGATAACTCGCGAGCGTAATATCGTTGCCAACTTTTGCATTCATCGATTGCGGCGCGCTGCGTGAATTTGCAACTCCGTACACAGCGAGTCGCACGTCGCCATGCCACTCATCGCGCGCTTTGAACGCGCGCTCCGCCAATCGATTTTCGATAATCGCTTGCGGGTCAGATTGCTGAGTCGCGTAGTAAATCGCAAACAAACGCTTGGACTTGGCGAGCATGTCGTCGACATCGGCGCGAGTCTTCTCCGCATCAAGCGGTCTCATGCGCGGCAACAAAAACATGGATTGAGTGCCACGATGATAATATTTCACCACATCGACTTGCCCCGGCGCATCGACGAGAATGCTGTCGCCCTCGCGCGCGTTCGCGTCGATGAATCGCACAATCGAGCGATAATCATCGCGCGCGTATTTCGGATCGAAGTAGTAATTTTTCAGCGGCGGAACAAATCCGACGGCAGCAACAATCGACAACAGCATGAAAACTTGACGCATAACCGGCGAGGGATATAAGGGTGGTCTGCCATGCAAAAAAGTCCCTGGGTGAATGCGCGCCAACCCGCGTCCTACGAGGATGGCAAATGCTGGCGATGCGAGCAACAGAAATTTTGGATTGTAAGCCGGACGTGAGAGCGACACGACATACATGATGCCGACTGGAACGAAGATCAAAAGTAAGAGTGTAACAATACCCCAATTTCCCAATGGCTTGTTTTCGCGTTCGCAACCGATCAAGAGCAATATGCCATACGTCACAGCAATCGCCACGAGACTCGCATCCCCGGACTCACCCAGGCTGAAAACGTTTAGCGCGTTCCAAATCAAAGTCGGCAAGTCAAATGGCTCGCTGATCGAGGGCCAGGTTGCCAGTTGTCCGCCAGCGAACAGGAACCAAGGGAGAAACGCCAGTCCGATAATAATTTGCGCGGCGATCCATAATGCAACGCTGTGTTTGATGTGCGGTCGTTTGTCACGCCACGCCATGCCGAGCCACACAACAAATGCAAGGTTCTGCGCCACCACCACAAACGCGCCGACGTATTGAGTATAAAGCAGTGCAATGGTTGATGCGATGTAGAGGAACCAGAAGAGACTCCGCTTCCAACGGGAATTGGAAGTTGGAGGTTGGATGTTGGATGTTGGACTGGCGACTGGCGACGCGGACGAACTGCGTCCGAGGCGACTGACGACTCGGCTATACATTTGCGTCATCGCGTACACCGACATCACCCCGAATAACGTCACCCAGATATACATCCGCGCTTCCTGGGAGTAGTAGACTAGAAACGGCGACAAGGCAACAAAGAATACGGCGAACACGGCAGATTCACCGTCAAAGAAATGGGATGCGATACGGTATGTAAAGGCAACGGTCAGTACACCTGCGATGACAGAAAGAAAGCGCACGGCAAATTCTGATTGTCCCACCAGAAGCATCCAGAAATGCAAGAAATAATAGTACAGCGGTGGGTGAATATCGTGCGCCGCGCCGTTCGTGATAGCTTCAATGCTTAACGAGGACAATGCGACGCTTGTCCCTTCGTCGTTCCATAAGCTTTGCGAGTCAAGCAGCACAACGCGCAATGCCAAGCCGACGAGCAAGGCGACCAGGACCCAAAAGTAGTTTTTATATTTGCGCAGGAATGAGGATTGAATGTGATCGCTAAAGACGGGCATGTGGTTTCAACTCACTTTTGTTGGGTGCAGACACGGGATTATAACGGATTACCTCGGATTGAACGGACAAACCAATGATTGAACTGTCCGTTCAATCCCATTTCGTCCGTTGTCATCTCCCCGCAAACGCAACGGCGATAGCGACGAGAAGCAAGAACTGGCTTTTGTGTTTGAGAATGAATGAGATAAATCCTTAAAGTCTCATACAAACTACTCGACACAACGGAACCCAACATTGTTTAGCCAGTAATTTGGAGCGTAATATCTTCGATATGTCACTCGAACCTCGTTCAAACCACCAAGCCACGATCCGCCACGTGCGACGCGATATTCGCCTGATATGGGCCCCTGTGGATTTCTCCATGAATTGAACGCCTGAGGCACTGAGTAATATTTGGCATCATACCAATCCGCTACCCATTCCGATACGTTACCTGCCATGTCCATCACACCGTATAAACTGGCGTCATTGGAATACATGCCAACCGCTTTCGTATCACCTTTCGCAGGATCATTTGCATTGAACCAACTCTTGTTAAATGTGTCACCCCATGGATAGATGCGTTCGTCTACCCAGCGTGCCGCTTTTTCCCACTGCGCTTCTGTAGGTAATTTTCTGCTTGCCCAAGTACAATATGTGGTCGCGTCGTTCAACGACACGTAAATTACGGGATAGTTGTCGTACTCCGAATTACCATAGTATGAATTTCTCGCGTACGAACTTGTTCGGTTTGGTAACTGACATTTCCCGGCAGTTACACATTTTTCGTAAAGAGTATTCTTTACTTCAAACTTATCAATCCAAAAAGCATCAAGGTAGACTCTATGCTGTGGTTTTTCGTTATCAAGTGCTTGTTTGTCCGCATCAGTACTGCCCATCAGGAACTCGCCGGCAGGAACATACACCATCGTCGCACCATCAATCGGCGAAATCTTGGATGAGCCAATTCCCAACGTTGGTATTGCAGTTGGGCGTGGTGTATCAGTTGGCTTGGGCGCGAAATTTGCAGTTGGTGTTACAGAGACTGTTTTAAGCGTCAAGGTTGGAGTTGGGCTAGTCGGCGAAGTTAAGCCCACTTCTGGTGTTTTCTGAGCATCCTTTAGAAAGGGCCACCAATTGGCTGTATATGCGAATGCAAGATAGGCAATAATTGCAACCACCACACCAGCCATCCAATTCGCTCTTTCCAAAACAGTGTCGATCGGTGATCTGGCGCTCATCTTTTCCTCCGCCACATTGCAAAGAATCCAACCACCAAACAACCCGCTAGCGAGAACCCAACCACCAACGCAACTCTCCTCACCAACCACCCATTCCCATTCTGCACAATAAATCCGTTAATCGCCACCGGCGCACGCATCACCGTAATCATCGCGTGGTGCTCGCCGCTGTCTAGGTCGCGCGCAAGCGAGACGCGTCCGCCTGCACCGGCATCCGTTCGCCAGAGTTCAATATCACGCGGAGGATTATTATCAATTTGCACGCGCACCGCACCGCCGTATGGATTCTGCTTCACTACTAAATCTAAATCCGTCCCACGCCACGCAAAACTTACACTAGTCCCCCCACACTCACGCGCTCCCACACTCCCACACTCTTTATATTCTCCAAAGTACGTGCTTCCATCCCTCACTGTCTGCCAATCGCCGCTCCAATCCATCGCCCAATGCGTCGTGGCTTTGAAACCAATGTCCACCAAGCGTGCCGTTGGCGTGTAATTTTTTATCGATTCATAAACGGGCAGCGGCGTGAAATCTGGCTCGAACATTCTGAAATAGTACATCGATTGATTTTTTTCGCGGTCGTCCACGCGCCGAAAAAACCAGTACGACAAGGCGCCCATCCAGGGCCATTCGGTTTGCGCGCGATAATACCCTTGCGGCGTGTAGCGCGCTTGCCGTTGCTCGTCCACGCGACCGTACGGCGTGTCTTTGAACTCGGCGGGCTGGGCATTCCACCCCATCTCCGTCGCCCAGATCGGCGTGTTGGCGTCGCCGTTCTTGACCATGATCTCGCGCAACTGAATCGGGCGCGAAAAGTTGATGCGATCATTCTCGTCCAAACGACGATCACCGGGTCCGCTGAACAATCCGTAATCTTGCACGGCAAGAATATCGAAATAGCCCTTCGCGCCTGCATCGTACATTTGCTGCAAGAACAATCGATCATTCAATGCGGCTCCACCCTCCTCGACCGTTTGCGCGAGACCCGCGCTGATGATGACGACGTTCGGATCGGTCGCTTTTGCTCTTGTGTAACCGAGCTTGAGCAATCGAACATAGTCGGCGGGGTTGACATCCTGATTGCCCCATTCGCCGCAGCAATTCGGTTCATTCCAAATTTGATAGAATCGAATCTTGTCGCGATAACGCTTGACCACCGCTTCGACGAAATCGCCGTAATCGTCGTAATTATCCGGCGGCGCAAAATCGCCGCGCGCGCGACCGTCTTTGCGCGACCAAGCGGGCGGATGATCGAGCCGCGCGATGATGCCGATGCCGTACTCTTGCGCAAGATGCACGATGAGATCGTACTTGACCCAGGTCGAGTAATTGTATTTCGTTTCCCAGTATGTGCCCTTGCTTGGTTTTTCGATGTCTTCCCAAGGAAACTCTTGACGAATCCAACGGAAACCCGCCGCGCGAATCAATTCCAGCGACCTGCGCACCTTGGCTTCTTCGACCTCTTGATCGAAAAAGGTATTGATGGCAAATGGATTCACGTCGGTGTATTTCATCGGCGCGAAATCGGCAGTGTCGTATGGAGGTTGCAGGTACGATTGCGCGAGATAATACAGTCCCTTGATTTGCCATTCGGTATCTTCTTCGCCGGTCCAATCAGCGAGAGTTTGGTGAATTGAACTACGAGCGAGGAAGACGCCAAATGCGATGAGAAGGAAAACGATGAGGATGATTGCGAGTCGTTTCATACGGCGACCATTTTACCACAGTATATGAACAAACCGAAAACAATCGATCATTCTGAGGAGCGGGTTTTGCGACGAAGAATCTCGTTCTGTGGACGAGACGCTTCACTTCGTTCAGCGTGACATACGACTGCGGTCGGTTGTCGGCGGTCGGCGGTCGTGATACAATGCCGCGCGGAGGTGTCAAAGATGACCGACAATATTCAACGCGAAATTCGAGACATTTGGAATCAGAACGCCGCATTTTGGGACCAACGCGGCGGCGACAACGGTTTGATCATGCAGCGTACGTTGATCGATCCAAGCATGGAACGCTTGCTCGATTTGAAACCCGGCGAACGCTTGCTTGAAATCGCGTGCGGCAATGGCGCATTTGCGCGACGCATGGCCCAGCATCCAGTGAACATCGTCGCGTGCGATTTTGCGGCGGCGTTCATTGAGCTGGCGAAAGCACGCACGACTGAAAATCGCGAGCGCATCGATTATCGCGTCATCGATGCGAACGATCAAGCGGCGCTGCTCACGCTCGGCACGCCTAGCGGCGAATCGTTCGATGCGGTGTGTTGTTCGATGGCGATCATGGACATGGCAGAGATCGATCCGATGTTGCGTGCGGTGCGTCAACTCCTCAAACTGCATGGACGATTTGTTTTCTCAATTACGCATCCCTGTTTCAATTCCGGTCAAGGCATCAAGCGCGTCATCGAACAAGAAGACAAGGATGGCGAAATTATCGATGTGTATGCGATCAAAATTTCCAATTACGCCACGCCGACGAGTTATAAAGGTTTAGGAATTATTGGACAGCCCGCCGCGCAATTTTATTTTCATCGACCGCTGAACGTGTTGTTCGGCGCATGTTTTCGCACGGGATTCGTCATCGATGCTCTTGAAGAGCCAACGTTCGAGTCGAGTGTGAATCCCAATCGACCATTGAGTTGGGATAATTATCGCGAGATTCCGCCGGTGTTGATCGCGCGGTTACGGATCGCATAAAAAAAGGCGCTCGCTTTCAAGAGGCGAGCGCCTTTTCTTTTTCTGTACGTAGCTGGAAAATTTTGCTTATGGTGTTGTGGTTGGCTGCGGTTCCGACTGGGTCAAGTTTGTCGAAACCAACTCCAGGGTCGCCGATTCAGAAGCCAAATTCATTGTTGCTCGAACCAAGCCCACATCGCGCGCGAACCATTCGGACATGGCGATGGTAACATCAAATGGCGTGCTGACTCCTGCCGCAGTTCCAACCATTTTGAGAGTGATCGTCGAATCTACGCGGAGCGCGCGAAAAGTTCCCGCTGGAGCTTGAACGGAATCTTGCGACACGATCTTGTTTCGAAAATCGGCTGTTCCCGTGCCAGATACATTTATGAAACTCGTGGTGAGTTGTCCGCTGACTCCCAGATTGTCCGTCCAAGTGTTACCAATTTGCCATCGATCGGGACTGGGAATTACAACGCCCGCCTGTTTCGTAATGGTAAGTTGAAGTTGGTTTGACATTAACGCACCCAGGTCTCCAAGTCGCGTTGTGCTGAGTGCGCCATTCGCACAGGTCCAATTTGTATTAACGTTCGTATTATCAAAGACTCGATGCTCGACAAATGAATTTGGGGTAATGTTGCTCATTGTTTGAGTGAAAAAAGTTGCTGCATTCGGTGCGAAGGAGCTGCTGATGCGATACTGCCATTGAGCGGTGTTGCTAACCGGATAAAAAGGATTGTTACATCCTTGAGCCATTGTGATCGTCGATTGCGTAGGCGTCACAGTCGGCGATAAAGTTGGTACCGTCGTCGGCGGCACAGCCGTCGGCGTTGGAGTTGGCACAGTCGTTGGCGGCACACTCGTCGCGGTTGGTGTTTCCGTTGGCACAGCGGTCGCCGTAACGACTGGCGGCGCAGCCGACACGCTGCTGCAAGCTGAAAGCAGCAGGGCGCAACTGACGACCAGAATTATCTTGAATTGCATATTCGTTCTCCCACTATCATTTTACAGATTCGTTTCTCTGCGCTATCAAAATGCAGAGACCAGCAATCAATGCTGCTTCCTTATTTTACTTGTTGGGCCGCTTAATGAAACTTCCAGTCTCTGCCAATTCGATGTAATAAACTTGACGACATAGAATATCGATTCCCACTTGCCCTTCATTTCACAAATCGTCAAAAACACCGCTTGACGTTCGTCCAGCACTTTATTAGAATGAACTCAATCGGCTTGCTCCCGGCCACGTATCGAATCCAATCATTCGATGTAATGTCTCACGTGACGGCATAGAAAAAAGGGTACCTGTATGGAATTTCAAGCACCAGAGTTTCTCTGGTTACTGCTCGTGATACCTGCTTTGATCGTCCTCTATCTCCTCGCCCAACGCCGCCGCTCCCGCTTTGCAATCCGCTACTCTAATCTTTCCATGGTCAAAGAAGCCATCGGCACCGAACCTGGTTGGCGTCGCCACCTTCCCCCTTTATTATTTTTGTTTGGCATGATGTTGATATTCGTTGCCCTGGCACGACCAACGGGGATCGTCTTTCTACCCAAGCAACAGGGTACGGTCATTTTAGCCATTGATGTTTCGCGCAGCATGACCGCGGCTGATCTTCAACCCAACCGACTCGAAGCTGCCAAAGCTGCTGCGCGTGATTTCATCAACCAACAAGGACCCGATGTACGAATCGGCATTGTTTCGTTTTCTGGAAACGCCGCCCTCGTGCAAGAACCCACCACCGATCATCTCCTCGCCACCGCCGCGGTCAATCGCCTCTCGATTCAAAACAGTACGGCGATTGGTAGTGGCATCATGACATCGCTCGATGCGATCTTTGAGGACCCCATCAGCGCTGTTTCGTCCAAAAACCAGGACGAGTTACTCGCGCCCACACCAACGCCAACACCTCTGCCTCGCGGCATCCACATCCCTGCGACCATTATTGTGCTGACCGATGGACGCAATCGAACAGGTCCCGACCCCATCGAATCGGCGCACACGGCATCCGATCGCGGCGTCCGCGTGTTCACGATTGGGGTGGGCACAATTCAAGGCGCAACGGTGCAAGGTGGAAATCAGGGCAACCCAGGGAATGGACGACAAGGTGGGGGGAGAAATCAAGGCGGAGGCGGATTTCGCGCCGACTTGGATCCGGAAACACTCCAGTCTATCGCGGACATTACAGACGCCAAGTTCTTTCTCGCCAGCGATGTCCAAGCGCTATTCGACAGTTACAAGAATATCGACAAGGAAATTGTTTTGACCCAAAAAAAGGAGGAGAACACGATATTCTTTGCGGCGGCTAGCTTTGTCTTTATGATTCTCAGCGGGTTCAGTTCACTGTGGTGGTTCAATCGATTGCCGTAACAAAAAATGCGACACACCCGAAAACGTGCGACGCACCTTTGGAGGTGCGTCGCACGTTTTCGGTTATATCTGATTTTTGAGAATATTTCTCGCGATCACCATGCGCAGAATTTCGCTCGTCCCTTCGCCGATCAACGTGAGTCGATTGTCGCGGTAGAATCGTTCGACAGGGAAATCACGCAGATAACCGGCACCGCCATGGATTTGTATCGCTTTCCAACAAGCGCGGTCGGCTGCTTCCGATGCAAATAATTTTGCCATCGCCGCTTCGTGTGAAAATCTTTCCTTGGCGTCTTTGAGCCAGGCGGCTTTTGCCACCATCAATCGCGCCGCTTCGAGTTCCATCGACGCATCGGCGACCATCCACTGAATCGCCTGAAAATCCGCAATCGGTTTGCCAAACGCATTGCGCTCTTGCGCGTACCTGATCGACGCTTCGAGCGCGGCGCGTCCCAGTCCCACCGCCATCGCGCCAATGCCAATCCGTCCGCCATCGAGCGTGACCATGGCTTGCCTGAAACCTTCGCCCGCGCCGCCGAGCAAATTCGTTTTTGGCACGCGACAATCTTCAAAAAACACCTGAGTGGTCAGCGAGCCATGCAAGCCCATCTTCTCTTCCACTTTGCCGATCACGAGACCGGGCGCATCCTGCGGGACGAGAATCATACTCAGCCCGCGATGCCCTTTCGATTTATCGGTGATGCAGAGCGTCGTAATCGAACGCGCGACTGCGCCCGATGTGACGTACATCTTGGAGCCGTTGATAATCCACTCGTCGCCTTTGAGCGCAGCCGTGATTGCGACCGAACCTGCGAGATCGCTTCCGCCTTTCGCTTCCGTCAACGCGAGCGCGCCCAACGCCTCGCCTTTCGCGAGCGGGGTCAGCCAATTTTTCTTTTGTTCTTCGGTTCCGAAATTGTAGATCGGTCCGCAGCCCAACGACAGATGCGCCGCGTACGTCAATCCAATTGACCCGGATGCGCGCGACACTTCTTCCACGGCAAGCGCCTGCGACATGGTATCTGCGCCACCGCCACCGTACTGTTCAGGAAATGGCAAGCCCATCAATCCCTGCGCCGCCATTTTGCCAAACACATCCGCTGGGAATTCGTCGCTCTTGTCGATGTCGCTGGCGCGCGGCACGATTTCTTTTTCGGCAAAATCGTGCACCATCTCTTGAATTGCGCGCTGTTCCTCGGTCAGTTGAAAATCCATGTTCCTCTCTCCTTCGTCATTGAAGTATGGAAAAAAAAAGTCCCTCTAGTCCCTTCGGTCCCCTTATCTCCAGCAAGTGAAGGAACTGAGAAAACTAATGGAACTCATGCGGACGTGTCTCCCCCTAGACGCGGCTCACCCCAGACCGCCCAATTCCATCGATTGTCGCCCAAGCCATCCGTAATAAACTCGATGCGCGCGACATCGCTGCTCAATTGCGGCATCTTGACTTCGTGTTCTTCCCACGCGTGCGAATTTTTTACAGTGCTCCACAACTTCCAGCCGTTCACAATAATGCGAAAAGCAACATATCGATCTGACGGCAATTCGGCGCCATCGCGAATGCCAATTGCAAAGCGCAATTTTAGTTGGCGCAACCCCGTCGGGACCGGGACAAGATAACCTACGCTTGCTGCGCCCGTCATCGGCGGATGCTCCCAAAGTGCCGCGCGGGCCACGCCGGCGCAAACCGCTTCGGCAACTTTGATTTCCATCCCTGTTTTGGTCGTTTCGTTGAAATTGTTCAAGAAATCAAAAGACCACGCCATCGACCGGGATTCTTTTTCTTTCAACGATTCGGCGAGCGCTAGGATTTGTTCCAAGCTCTGAGATGAAAGGTGGGTGAGGAGTGTCGTGATTTCTTCGATTGTTGCCATAGGTGCTGTCAAAATCGATTATATGATGTCGCAACCGGCTTGTCAATGAGCGATGGTTTCAGTATAATTCGAATGACTTTCACTTAAGGTGGACCCCTTTGTCAAGACACAAAATGGGTCAAGTTTAAGGTGGAACTTTCTCCTTTCTGATTGGGATCGGCGACTGATGTAGCCGCCGTCGTTGTAGTCGAGTTTGTGGATGGTGTGGGCAACTTGGTTTT
>JACRMI010000033.1:14707-16487 GCA_016215025.1 Chloroflexota bacterium | reverse complement strand
TCCTGTATCGGTTTCGGCATCATCCACGGCGGTGTCTCAAAGAATTGGAACGTCAATGGGCGGAAGCCGTTCGCCGCAAACCTTAAAAAACTTGTAGGTGGAATTTTGCGGTTACTGACTATTTTTGACTTGGAAGGCAATCCGCAGTAATATCGAGTTGCACGTCTAGTCTTAGTCACGGGAAACTTCATCAATTAAAGTAACCACCGATCACCAAAGGAGGTATCGATGGCTCGTTCTGCCCGTGCAATTCAAATAGCATTTTTCGATTACACCCGCTGCCTGGCGCATCCTTCGAGTAATTTCAGGATAAGCGCATGGGCGGCGGGTGTTTGCGTCTACCAGGCGTAGCAACGATGGCAACGATCAAAATCGACCCAGCGGATGGCAACAAGGTGTGGGTGACGCTGACGTATTTCAGCCAAGCGGAACTCACCCAAATAAAAAAGATTCCAGGCGCGCGGTGGAATCCAGAGCGCAAGCAATGGTCGCTGTCGGATACGCCGGACACGCGCAAAGCATTGGCGGAGATGGTGGCGATGCCGCCCTCGCCGCCGCCAACGATCGCGGTGAGACCAAAGACGACTACGCCAATGCCCATCAAACCGAAACATCGATATATCGCGGGCGAAGACAAACCTTTGACGCTGAATCCGCCGCACCCGCTCATCAAACAAGTCGATGACGAATTGGTATTGCGCGGCATGGCGTATGGAACACGCAAGAGTTACGGGCAACATCTGCGGAACTATGTCGATTGGCTCAAGACCGATCCTGCGAGCGCGAGTGTGGATCAAATTCGTGGGTTTCTCGTGTCGATGGCGTCGAGCGGCAATTATTCCGCTTCGTATTGTCGCGGCGCGCGAGCTGCCTTGATATTTTTGTATGGGATCATTCTCAAGCAAGGCGATAAGGTCAGAGACCTGCCGCAGTTGGGTCGCCCGAGTCAATTGCCGGTCGTGTTGAGTCGAGAGGAGATCGTGCGGCTTTTCAAAGTGACGCTCCACATCAAACACAAAGCATTATTGATGTTGGCTTATTCGGCGGGGTTGCGAGTGGGAGAAATCGTGCGGCTCAAGGTAAGCGATATTGATCGGGATCGGATGCAAGTTCGAGTCGCCGTAGGCAAAGGTGCCAAGGATCGATACACTCTGCTTTCGGGAACCGCTCTCGCCGTGCTGCGGGATTACTATCGGGCGTGCAAACCGAAAGAATGGTTGTTTCCAGGGGATGATCCACGGGACCACTTGCGCGAGCGAACTGCCCAACATATTTTTGAGGATGCCAAGAATAAGGCAGGCATTCGCAAGCCCGCCACGTTTCATACGCTGCGCCATTCCTTTGCGACGCACATGCTTGAGGATGGCGTTGATATGCGGTATATCCAAGAATTGTTGGGGCATGGGAGTATCCGAACGACCGAGCGTTATACGCACGTCACCGAAAAAGGGATTCAGAAAGTCAAAAGCCCGTTGGATAATCTTAAGCTGTAGAAGCAAGAGGAGGCACAATGCCCGAACCTTGACGAGCGGGTGGAGAACAAGGGCTTGGAATCCGCCCGGTTGGATTCCCGCCATGATTGTTGTCGGCAATCACCCATATATGGTTTGCTTCACGTCAACAATCATGTCGCAGAATATAAGTTTCGCTGACATTTGATCTAGTCAACGCGCAAACGGACACGGCGCAACGCTCCCGCGTTGCGACCATGTCCTTGTAGTTAGGTGTTCGTCGCATCGAAGTGTCAGCACTTCGGATGCTAGAACACCTAACTACGCCG
>JACRMI010000033.1:0-14665 GCA_016215025.1 Chloroflexota bacterium | reverse complement strand
CTGGACGACCAAACGTCGCGAAACAACCGCCTAGCTCTCATGCGCCCTAGCAATTGGTAGAGGCGTGTTGGTGAAAATAGTCTTGTCAGCAAATGTAATTGGTCATCATACTAGGCGCACGTCGCTAGGCTTTTGCCGTTTCACGCCGTGCCGCTACAAGCAAGCATCCACCAGCATACAGCTTGAAGCGAAAGGTGCAAGATCATGAACTATCGATTATTCGGACTAGCATTGATTTTGGTAATTGGAGTTCTTGCATGTGATCTTACATCCATCATGCAGACCACTGCCCCGACCGCCACGCCGGATCGCATCGCTACCGGAGTGGCAGAAGCTCAAGCTATCGCCGCAACCTTGACGGCTCAAGCGCCAAAACCCGCTTCCTCTTCGAGCGCATCAGCCGTTTCGAGCGCGGTCTCTTCGGTGACCTTCTCATCATTGGCTCCACTTCCATCTTCATCGTCGTCAACCGCATCATCGGTTTCAAGCTTCGCTTCTTCGGCGACGGTCGCATCGCCGGCACCGCCTCCGCCAGCGACGTTTTACAATCTCATTATGCGCTATAGCAAAAACTGTCTTGGCGTGCAAGGCAATCAAGCTGCCGAGGTCACATGCAATTCAAGCAGCCAGGTTTGGAATATCACCACAATAAACAACGGATACTTGCAGTTGCAATTTCAAAACAGCGGTAATTGCCTTAGCGCGAGCTCAAACCATGAGACCGATCCCTTGGTGATTACAACATGCAATGGCAGCGATGCTCAGTCATGGCAGAAAAAATCCTCCGGCGGATATTTTCAATTGGTGAGCAAAATCATTCTCGCCGAAGACCCGACGAACATGTGTCCCGATGCGCGTCAATGGAGTCAGCCGATCATGCAGTGGCCTTGCAAACCTTGGGGCACCGATGATCAACTCGATAACCAACTCTTTTGCCAGACGACCTCGAATGTGGCAAACTGCGCCGCGCCAGCAGGTATCTATGTGACCAGCATTCAGCAAACGCCGCCACCCTACACCGATGAAGGCAAGCCGAATACGTTCCATTTCTTTTTTAACGTTACATTTTCCAACACGACCGGACAGACCCAATCGTTCCCTTGGTTCGTGCGAACGTTTGGGCAAAATGGCGGGCAAACATCGCAAAAAGTGATTCCGATTCCGCCAGGAACATCAACTATTTCCGTGGGACCCTGGGATATTGGGCGAACGTGCGGCGACTATACCGCCAAGGTGATTTGGATTCGCACCAGCGATGGGCTATCCTTCACCCTGAAAAAGGCCGATGGCAGCGAATATGCTTTGTCGTTTAGAATCCAAACGGGCTGTTAGCCCCAAGTGCCTCTATCACGTGGATACAAAACCGCGCTGGGCATTCTACGCCTGGCGCGGTTCATTTTTGCAGATCAACGTTTGATTCGATTGCTTGCCTTATTCAACTCGCACAACCTCGTAGATCGGCTCTGGCTCAGATTTGCGCGGCAGCGCCATCCAAAAGGCGAGTCCAAGGCAAATCAACGCAGAGACCATATCGACCATGAGTTGGCTTGCGAATTTCTTGATGCTGTTCATTGCGACCTCCCAATCGCATTCAACCGAAGATCCCGATTAATCCTCGATTTTGTCTATCAACTTTCTACAGCCAATATATCACAAGCCCTGGATAGTTCTCTTTCAAAATGATTGCAAAATTATTCGGAAAACACTAGCTCTACGGTACCATCTCTCGTCACCAGTCCCCAGTTTATCGACACCAACAAAACGCGCAAGGTATCACCTTCGCCTCGCGCGTTTCATTTCAACTAGTTGACTATTCGACTACTCGACTACCCGACTACCTGACTATCTGACCATCCAACACATACTCCAACGCCACCTGCAAACTGGGAATTCGCGCATCCGCGTGCGACAGGTCTTGATGCGATGTGTACTGATTCGGCACGGCAATGGCACGCAAGCCCGCTGCTTTTGCGGCGGTGACGCCGGTTGCGCTGTCCTCTAACGCCACGCAATGCCCTGGCGGGATGCCAATTTTTTCTGTCGCGCGTAGGTAAACATCCGGTGCCGGTTTCGTCTTGGCAACGTCATCGCCCGCAACGACGGCCCGAAAACGTTCGATGATGCCTAGTCCGCGAAGGACCGTCAACACTTGTACGCGCGGCGAACCGGAGGCAACTGCCAACGGCAACCCACGCGCTCGCAAATCCTCCAGCAATTTGAAAACGCCCGGCATTGTGATGAGATTTTGGGGATCGGCAATCAAGCCTTCGTAAATCTGCTCACGCTGGAAAATCAAATCCTCCCGCTGCATTCGCAAATTAAACCGCTCGATCACATAATCGGCATTGTAAATGACGGGGATGCCGACAAAGCAGCGACCGTACTCTTCCGTTTCAAATTCATAATCGACCCCAAGCTGTTTGAGCAACGCGTTGAACGCGCGTTGATGCAACGGCTCGGTATCGACGATCAATCCATCCAAATCAAGAACCACTGCTTGTGCTTGAACCACGATACGTCTCCAATAAAGTTTTGTCTTGCGCCGCCCACACCACCTGAACCAAGTTGATGACATAGTGCGCGATGTACGGCGCGATCAAGTTCTGGGTCGCCAAGAATAACAGCGATAACAACATGCCGAGCGCCGCCGCGACGACCATGCCGAGGGAACCTTGCGGCAAATGCATCGTGCCGAACAGAATCGACCAGACGACGGCGAGCACAATCGGCGATGCGAGAACCCCAAAGCCACCGAGCAGTAATGATCGAAAGAGCAGCTCTTCGAGCAAGACGGCGGGCGCAAGCGCGAGAGGAACCCAGAACCATTCGGAACGATTGCGCGGCAGAATGCTTTGCACGACGACCGGAGAATAAATTTGCTTGCCGAAAATTCCAATCGCCGCGCGCGTCACGAGCGGCACGATCAATGAGACGATGATGCCAACCGCCAAGCCAATCAACATCCACTGACCGAATTGATTCGCGCTCCAACCAAACTGCTCGTCCGGCAGCCCGCTGACGCGCGCCAGGATGATGCAAACGAGAATCATTCCAAAGCGCAAAAGATTTTCGCCAGGGAGCAGAAGCAGATTCCGCGTCAGCACAATTCTGCGTAGAACGCTGGCGCTCTGCCAGGTCGCAATCGCGAGGAATGCCAGCAACGCAAGTGTACCAAGAATGAGTATCGTCATATAGTCTTGTCGTCTTGTAGTCAGATAGTCAGGTGACTATTTGACTACAAGACTAGATGACAACTTGACTAGCGGGGCACAACACTGATCTGATATTGTGTCGATTCAGTTGTGGTTGGCGCAAACGCGCTGACGACTAGCACTGCTTTGGAGATATCCTTGCCGAATCCGTCCAACTTCAAACTACCGCGATTCTGCGCGTCGAGGGGCATACGCACGACCTTGGTCGTCGTGCCATACTCGATCACGTTCACGCTGAATTTTTGCGGCAGGACGTTATCAGTCCGAATAAAACCCGCCGCTTGCCAACCACCCTCGCCGCCTTCCACATCGTCCACGTAATTTATTTCGGGAATCGTAATATCGTCGATTGCCCAGCCCGGTTCGTTGAGGGCGTCGTCGGTGATGTACTCAAACCGCAGCAGGATTGATTTGCCCACGTACTTGGATAAATCGATTTGCTCTTGGACCCAAATCGGCGTCCCGCGCTCATCGCTCGTACCGGCAAGCCCGGTGAACGCCGAACCATAATTCGATCCGTTCGGATTTTCGGTCGTCGTATTTTTACCTGAAAGAACATCAAACGTCTTGCCGCCATCCGTCGATACTTGCACGTAGCCGTAATCGTAATTTTTTTCGATGTTGTACCACGTCCAGAATTGCAGAGTAGCTTTGCCTGATACGCGCGTCAAATCGATCGAGCGCGTGAGCGACATGTTCGACACATCCGCGCGATTGGAATACCACATCCAATTTCCGCCGTGCGCGTTGACCGGTAGCAAATTTACACTCGTCGTTCCTGTAAAGTGGATCGTGACATCCCCCAAGTCAGGCTCCAGTGTCGTATAACTGCCGGTGTATTGGTGCATTTGCGAGGTTCGACTCGCGGGAAAGTGGCTTAGGTTCTGCGCGCGCGCAATCTTAAACATACTTTCATTTGTGTACGCATAGCGTCCCTTTTCAACTGTCGGGTCATTGAGGAAATTGGTTACGGCCCAGTCCGCAAATAAATCGTCAAATCGCATTCCGTTCGCGCGTTCATCGAGGACCGCTTGCACGCCATTGATGCCTTCGCGAGGCGTATGGATCACCGCCCGAATAAAATCGGGGCCGAAACGCTGCGCCGCGTAATTGAAAAAGAGGTACGACGCGGCATAATGTTCGCCGGTTGTGCGCCAGGTATTGAGCTGCGTATCCGGGCGCTGCGCAAAAAGATCGGTGACGCCGAGAACAGGAAAACCATTTTCTTTGATCGCCAGATCGCCCATACCTTCGTCGATCCACGCCGTTTTATACTTGGCTTGATAATTGTGAATCAAGTGTTGAAACTCGTGGGCGAGATCGCCATTGTATTCATTTTTCCCCGGCGGAACTTCGACCGCATTCATGTAAATCAGATTGCGTTGATTGCTGTACTGCGCGACTTGCCGGGGATAGGAATCCTCGCCGCTAAAATATCCAGCCGCTTGTTCAAAGCGCGTATTCAAAACATGGATGCGCGTCTCACCATCCAAGCCACGTCCCGGCGTTCCAAAATATTTGAGATTGGTCGGATAAACTTTTTGTTCCCAAAAATCCGCCGATTGTTTTAACGCGACGAGATCGACGTTGATGGCATCATCAACCCAGAAATACGCATTCGGCGTGACAACTTGCAGCGTCGCCGTCACCGTTCGATAACTCCCGGTCGCCGCGTTTTGCAGGACAAAAAAATAATCCTTGTCGGCGACCTTGCGCGTGCGCGGCGTCAACGTAGGCACAGGCGTTTGCAAGGCGGAGTTCTTGCGCAAGCGCGGCACGACTTGGTACAAATCGCGGTAAGGAATTTGTGTGCGCGCCAACGCATCGGCCGTCACATTCGAGACGGACGGCAGAGGCGTGCCCGCCATCGGCGCTGCCGACGAACGCGATGAAGACGCTGCACCAACCGCCGTCGCAGTGGGTCGAGTTTGCAAAGGGGCGAGTGTCTGCGAATTGATGATTACATAGCCGGTACCGGCAACGACCACGCAGATACAAACTAGCAAAACGCCGATGAGCGCGATGAGAATTTTTCGAGTCATTCTATTCTTCCCGATAAAGTTGTAACGGAGCGGCGGAATTATAACACAAGTACGACAAAAAATATGGAAACAAAAAACAGGCACGCATTGGCACGCGTGCCTGTTCATTCAGACTCGAGTCTCTGGATTAGCGGTCGTTTTTTCCTTCTTCGACGACAACCACCCATTCTTCATCTTCGTCGGCGATCAAACCTTCGCGCTGACAGTCACACACGGGAACAGAAATCTTGTCCAATTGCACGTTATGCGGGCAAGCGATCAAACACAAATCGAAATTGCCACACGCTGCGTCACATTTCAAATACAGCATCGCTACCTCCATTGTCATTCTATCACTCGCCGCACAGAATCGATGTGACTTTAGTCCTTTTTCTTCCCAACGATCCGTGAGACAATCAAATCAAACAAATCTTCAAAGAGGGAAGAAATGAAAAACTTGTTTCGATCGATGGGGCTGAGTGCCCTTGTAGGTATAATCGTTCTGACAGTCACCGCTTGCGGAGGCGCACCGCCCGCCGCAAAACCCGTCTCCGCACAAGACGTGCCGCTGGTCAAAGCACCACATCAACTGTACGATGCTTCGTCGCAGCCAGCCGCTGCGGGTCAGGTCAAAGAAATCATTTTGAACGTTGAAGAAAAGACGCTCGAAATTGCGCCGGGCGTTCCGTATGATGCGTGGACTTTTGGCGGCAGCGTTCCCGGCCCGATCTTGCGCGTGCGCCAAGGCGATGAGGTCAAGTTCACGTTGGTCAACCATGGCAAGCTGCAACACTCGATGGATTTTCACGCTGCGCAGACCGCTTGGAATGTAAACTATATCAACGTCGGTCCGGGTGAAAAATATTCATACACGTGGAAGGCGAACTACCCCGGCATCTTCATGTATCACTGCGGCACCGCGCCCGTGATCGCCCACATCGGCAGCGGCATGTATGGCGCGATCATCGTCGATCCCATCGATGCGCTGCCCGCCGCGCGCGAATACGTTATCGTGCAAAGTGAATTCTACACCGGCGATGCAGCAAGCGATGGCATATTCCATTATGATGGCACCAAAGCCAATAACATCCAACCCAGTTACGTCGTGTTCAACGGTTACGCTAATCAGTACAAAGACAATCCACTGGCGGCGAATCCCGGCGAATTGATTCGATTGTGGGTAATGAACGCGGGACCATCCGAATTCTCCGCCTTTCACGTCGTCGGCGCAATCTTCGAAAAATCGTATCCCGATGGCAATCCCAAGACCGTCGAGCATGGCCGCCAAACAGTGACGATTCCGCCCGGCGGTGGCTACATGGTCGAACTAAAAATTCCTGATAACGGATTGTATCCCGTCGTCACACACTCTTTTGCTCATCCGGGTAAAGGCGCACTAGGTCTCATCAACGTCGGCGGAGTCAAAGCCAATTTGGGTGGAATGTCACACTAGACTAGAAACCAGGTTTCCCCGAAGGGGAGAAGCCTGGTTTCTTTTTTTCATATCATCCGCTCCAACCCCGCCCGATCGAGCACCACAATCTTGCCGCGCTCGATTTGAATCAAGCCGCGCGCTTCAAGTTGCTTGAGCGACCGCCCGACAATTTCGCGCACGGTTCCCAGGCGCGCCGCCATTTCTTGCTGCGTCAACGGCGGCTGCTGCCCCGATGAAATCTCGATCAATAATTTCGCTAGCCGCGAACTCACCTGGCGCAGCGACAAATCTTCGACCAGACCAACCAAATGGCGCAAGCGCGCACCAAGATTCTGAATGATTGCCAGCGCAACATCCGGACGACGCTGAATCAAATCGACAATGGCAGAACGCGGTACGATCCAAATTTTCGCACTATGCAACGCGGTAACATTTGCAGGATTGGGGCCGCCATCGAAGACTGCCACTTCGTTGAATGAGCCGCCCGCCTGCACAGACGTCAACACTTGTTCGCGCCCTTCTGGCGAGAGCTTGAAGATTTTGACACTGCCTTCGCGGACGATGTACAGACCTTGGCAGGGTTCGCCTTCGAGGAAAACCACTTCGTCTTTCGCGTATGATCGCTCGACCAATGTTCGCGCCAATTTTTTCAGCTCGACATCGTCCAGCGACTTGAAGTAAGGCTCGGCTTGAAGCGTTGCAATCGCCGCTGCCTCATGGTCCATTAGCGAAACCTCGCTCCCACAATCGGCAAGCGTTTAAGCGCCGCGCGCATCACCATCTTGACAGCACGCCCAGCATAAACGCGCTCATGCACCGTTTCGCGCACGACCCATTGAGCGGTCCCATCGGCGCGCATTCCGTGCTCGACCCCGGCCGGCACGTACAAAATCGTCCCAGGCGGGCCCGCCATTTCGCCCCCGTCGATCAAGAACGTTCCTTCGCCTTCGATCACATCGAACAATTCATCGGTGTGTTCGTGGCGATGATACCGCACGACTTGCCCTTTCGAAAAACACAAGAGACGTCCAAAGAACGCTTCGCCGTCGAACAGATTCAGATTCGATAATTCCTGCGTCGAGAATCTTTTGATTTTGTTGGCGTTCGCCGAAAAAAAGCGCATTCCATTTTCCTTAGTTGGACAAATTTCCAATTTGTCCGATGAGTATGAACAAGCCAAATGCAACAATGATTATACCAGAAATTCGATTCACCCACCGCAGCGCGTTCAAATCGAATCGCGCGCGAAAGAGACTAACGCCACCGCTCAACATCAGCCACCACGTCGCCGATCCGGCGAACACGCCCAGCACGATCATCGCCGCCGATGAATAGTCGGTGCTGCCACGCACGATGCCTGCAAACATCGCCATGAACGAAAGAATCGTCATGGGATTCGTCAGCGTCAAGAAAAATGTCGAGCCGTACGCGCCTGCGAGTCCCTGCCCTTGCGCGAGGGCGGCTTGCTGCGCCGGTTGAGAAAAAAATGTTCGCACACCAAGATAACACAAAAACGCGCCGCCAAGCAATCCGAGCCATAATTTCTGATCGAGCATAAAGCCAGAGATGAACGTCAGACCAAACGCGGCAACACATCCATAGATCGCATCCGCCGTCGCCGCGCCCAGCCCCGATGCCAACCCCGACATGCGCCCGTCGGCAAGCGTCCGCCGAATGCACAACACGCCGATGGGTCCCACTGGCGCAGCAATCGACAAACCAAGAATGAGTCCCTGCAAAAATAATTCCACGATGATTTTCCTCGTTGCATCATCAGACACCGGGTTTCTTCAAGAAACCTGGTGTCTAGGTTATTTCGTCGCCGCGTACGAATAACAATCACGCGGCTCATCACTGATGTTCGGATGAACTGTGTAACGTTTGTGTACGCCTTCGCGTTTCATCCCCGCTTTTTCCATCACGCGTGCTGATGCCGCATTCTCAACGTCGCACACCGCCGCCACGCGATAAATGTGCGGCTGCGTGAACGCCCAATCGATCACACCCCGCACCGCCTCGGTCATGTACCCTTTGCGCCAATATGCTCGCGCGAGCACGTAACCCAATTCAACCTTAAAGCGGTCGATGTTGACGCGTATCATTCCGATCACTTGGCCCGAATCATTCAGCTTGATGACGTACGGAAAACTCGTGCCTTGTTCCCAGGCTGCGATGCTGTTAGCAATAACGCGCTCCGCATCGGCGACACTCTGATGCGGTTGCCACGTGAGATAGCGCGTCACCTCCGGGTCTTGCGCGTACGCATTGAAAATCGATTGCGCATCGGCGGGGATTGGAGCGCGCAAAATCAGCCGTTCGGTTTCAATAGCTGTGGGACAAATTGACAATTTGTCCTACCTTTCTGCGCGCTACGCAGCATACGCGCTCGGTAAATATTTTTCGTACAACGCGAGATTGAAATCGCGTGGATGCGCAGCGCGAAAACTATGCAGACGCGCCAGATCGAGTTCGGCGACAATCACTTCTTCCGCATCATGCGATTTTGCTTGCGCTAGGTACGTCGTATCGCTGTCATACACACCCAGCGGTGCAGCAATGTGGCTCGGTCCGCAAAAGTTCAAGCCAAACAACGTGGTCACGCAGTACGCGCGCGTGCTGTAAGCATAGGTCTCTTGGATTCGTGATTCGTCGCCGCGCATTGCAAGAAACGGTTCGTCTGCCTTTTCGTCCGCCGACATATCGATCAGGATCTCCGCACC
Source organism: Chloroflexota bacterium (assembly GCA_016215025.1). Taxonomy (GTDB): domain Bacteria; phylum Chloroflexota; class Anaerolineae; order UBA4142; family UBA4142; genus JACRMI01. The sequence goes on along the minus strand of JACRMI010000033.1, from coordinate 5,277 downwards.
GCGTAGAGTAGCAATGCGCGTCGTTTCCCAATACGTAAAATCCATGCACACGGGAATTGCGACTTGCGCAAACGCCAAATCGAATACGCCAAGCTCGCAGCCCGTCGTCATCCAATCCTTTTCGAGCGCGGTCGGATGCAGCTTGTGCTGCGTACCAATCAGCGAGCCATCGGGCGCATACAAATAGGCGGTGTTGAAAATGTGCCCCGCTTGATCGATTGTGATCGCCGTGCCTGGCATCAACCAGATTCCGAAACGCGCCGCGAGTTCGCTTGCAGTCGATTCAAAGATTCGCTTGACAGCAGGCGCTATCGTACGAAAAACACCTTCAATCGTCAAACCGCCGCCACCGCCCAATTCATCGACCGCGTCCTTGAGTGAGATTCCTTTGAGTGCAATCTCGCGCACCGGCGGCAATAGACCCAGGATGGGCAGCCAAGCGTATTCGGGAAACACGACGAGCTGCGCGCCCTGCTCGACCGCTTGGCGCACGAGTCCGTAATATTTTTCTCCAAACGCGACACCATCATCGACCAAGTCAGCTTGCATTTGCACGACGGCGATGGTGACGTGAGTAGGTATGAGTGTGGGAGTGTGCGGGTATGGGTGGCGTGCCAAGGCGCGACGAATCGCGCTTGGTCGAGATTTGAAAGTCAACAGCGCATTGATCGCGCTGGCGAGAAGTTGATCTCGAATGCTCATGGTCTAACAGAACGGAACACGCACCACGAGACACAATTCACGTGTTGCGTGTTTCGTGGTGCGTGAAACGAGTCTTGTCACCATCATCGAAAATGCCTCCATAGACTGCATCACAATCGCCGCGCCAAAAACAATCGACGAAACGAAACCCACTTGCCTTGAGCGTATGAAAATGCCATGGGAGCGACAGCCCTTGCTCGACACCGCCTTCGTAGGCTGCCTCCAATCGTCGATGGATTTCATCGCGATTCACTCCCAATGCTTGGGCGTATGCATCCCAGAAACTATTCCAGTCATCCGCGTTGGTAACTTGAGTCGCGAGCATTTCATCGCGATGCTGTTCCCATGCTTGCTGAATGAGCGAAGAATCGCTGCCCACATGATCGGCGTTGAGAAAGATGCCGCCCGGGCGAAGCACTTGCGCGACACGACCATACAATGCCGACAATTGTTCCGGCGCAAGCCAATGCAGCGCTGTCGAAGACACCATCGCATCGAACGGTCCCGGCGCTAGCTGCAACCAAGACGAATCGCGCAAATCTGTTTCTATCAGTTTCGCTCTCATGCCAAACTCTGTCAGCTGCGCTCTACCCAAAAGCAACAGCATTGGGTCAAGATCGACTCCTGTAACTTGCGCTTCGGGGAACGCTTCAAGAAATTGCCGCATCAGACTCCCCGGTCCACAGCCCAGGTCCAACACGCGCGAGATGGACGATTGAGTCGCGCGCACCATTCGAATCATGACGGCGAACCTTTCTGCCCGATCGACGAGATAGCGTTCTTGCATGCGCTCCCAGCGATGGAACCAATGTTGCCAATCAAACCCTGACGGAATTTGGATCACCTCTCCTCCGGTATATCTGTGGGAATTCCTGTCGATAGAATTCATCGTTGAAGAAATCAAAGATTGGATAATCGTCGATCACTTTTCGCAACGCGGCAAAATCGAGCGATGCGCTGACAATTTCTTCATCGCCGCTTGATGCCTGCGCAAGAAATCCGCGATGATCGGGCGTCATTTCGACCGGTGCATAAATCGCAGATTGCCCTTTGCCAGCAAGGCACGCTTGCACGCCAAAGACCTGATTCGACTGCACATCGCGCCACAAATCCAGCAAGAAATGTTCCTTACTCCATGTGGCATACGACGCAGGATGAATAAGTACATTTGCGCCTTGCAGCGTAAGAATCCGCGCGACTTCGGGGTATTCAACATCGGTGCCAATCACAAATCCAACGCGTGCGAGACCGATGTCGAATACGTTCAACTCTGTGCCTCGCGCCAGCCCTTGCGCGATCTCTTGCGGCGAACGATGCGTCTGGCGTTGCGTGCCAACGATTTTGCCATCGGGCCCGAAAAGGTACGCCGTGTTGTATCGCGCATCGCCATCATGTTCGATTAGCGTACTGGGCGCAAGATGAATTTGCAAACGGCGCGCCAACGCAGAAAAGAAATCGATGTAATCGGCGCGCGCGATCGATACGCTGGTGTTTGGCACGACGATCAACTGCGCGCCAGCGATGGATGCACGCTCGATTAGGTCGCGGGCGTGAGCAAAAAAATGCTGTGGCGGGAAAGCGGTATCAAATTTGAGTTGGATGGCAGAGATATGCATAGGCAAATAACAACAACGAATTTAGGAAATAACGAATTAAAAGCTTATGAGCCAGAAGATCTCGGATCGAAAAATGAAATGTCGAGAAACGATGAATCCCTACTCGATACGGACAGGCATCGTCACAAGGCGAGTTCCGTGGAAATTCGCCAACATTCCAAGTTTGATTCCGAGCCGACGCATTCTTGCTTTGAGTAATTGCGCCAATGACTCATCCATTTCGCGCAACGCAAATGTCGCCAAGAGTATTTTGTTTTCGACCAGAATTAATCGCGCATCTTGATAGCCGAGCAATTCATTCTCGTACTCAATCGAGATCTGCTTGATGTACTCATAAGCCAATCCGCTTCGAGCCAATTCAATTCTCATCGCACGACGGTACACCTGATGGAGAAAACCGGAACCAAGAACAAAATGAACTCGATGACAAACGCACAAGAGAGCATCGGTTAGCTTTGGATAGAGCCAATCACTTGCAAAAGACGCTGCTTGCCAATTGAATTCAGGACGCTTGTCTCGTAGACGATTCGGCAATCGCTGGTCCTCAAAAGAAGCACTACCAAAATTCGCAACGATTGCCAAATCAGCATTGGTGACCTTCAGATACGAAATTGCCTGAGCTTGGTGAATCGTCTCAATTGCTGGACAAACTTTCAACTCGAACAGAATCTTGCCATCCTCAATCCACACATCGACATAGTACTGTCCTACTTGTGCGCCTTCGTAGCAAACGATGAATTCTTTTTGGGTTTGACATCGAATGCCGCGCTTAGCGAGCGCAATCGCGATAGCGTTTTCGTAGAACTCTTCTCTCAGCATCGGACCGAGCGCGTTGTAAACATCAATCATTGCTCCGCGCACTGCATAACTCAGTTCGGGGTGAATGAGTTGTGGCATTGCTGCTCCAGCAGACAACCACGGATCCAGGAAAAATATAAATCAAAAAAAATTCGTTTATTCCTTAATTCGTTGTTGTCATCCTACCGCACCTTCCTAATCCGCGACACAAACACCGTGCCCAGCGCAAAGTAGATGACGGACATCATAAAGATCACCGTGTAGCCGAGCGTGGGTTGATTCACTGTGGGTGACTTGCCAATTTTCTGGAACGCATCGAGGAAAAAACCCGCGAACGGCGTCGCGATCATTTGCGGCAGCACTTGCGACACGTGCCACACGCCCATGTCTTTGGCGTAATCCTCGGACGGAAGCACATCGCTGGCGAGCGCCCAATCGACACTTTGATACGCACCAAAGCCCAGACCGAACACGATGCCCAGCAGCACCGCAAGGGTATAATCGTGAAATGGAATGAGAATCAACGCGACGAGTCCTTGCAGCGCGCCGGAGGCGTACACCATGACCTTTCGCCCAAATCGATCGGAGAGAATACCGGCGACCAGCGACGTCACCACTGCGCCAACCAATAGCGCGAAGAAGAAATAAGGAACGGCTTCTTCGGCTTTGGTCGTAATCGCCATTCCAAAGATTCGGTAAACAAAGTCCGATTTGTTTTCGGCGATGGCATCGCGGAAATAATAGAGCAGAAATTCCTGAACCGTGTAGACGCCCATTGTGATCAGAAAGCGCGTGAGGAAAACCCAGACGAAATCGTTATATTCGCGCAGCCAAGCGTGCGTCGCGCCCCAGATGCGATCCCATGCCCCAACCAGTTTTGCACCCAGCGCAACCAGAATCAATCCCAAGGGCAAACTGCCAATCGTCAACGCGATCGCAAAGGCAGGCGAAATGTCCAGGCACAGTTGCTTCGATCCTTCACTGCACGGCGTCGTACCGAAAAGTTGCGCCACTCCATCGGTCGGCGCGACGCGAATCAGCGCCAGCGCGTTCAACCCAATCGAACCGAGCGCGGCAAAGCCAAAGACGGTCATGACGCCAGCCAGGTTTCGATAGTTGAACGGTTTGGGTTCGGGCGCGGGCGGCTCTTTGACGAATATGACTGTTCCCGCTGCGCCCAATATCATTACGACGATGATGAACCAATACATTCCGATCACGCCGACTTGCGTGCCAAACAAAAGAACGAAGAGCAAGCCGATGGTGTTGCCCAGCATCGTCATCATCCCCATCCAACCCGAAGCGCTGCCGCGCTGTTCGGGCGGGACCATATCGGGGATGAGCGCAGAGTACGGCGCAGAGGCGACATTGTTCCAGAACTCGACCCACATGAAGGCGAGAATGTAGGGAAGCAAACTATTGAGATCGCCTTCGCGTGGAATATAGGCGAGTCCGATCAAACCCAGAACATTCATCGCCACGCCGATGACGATAAACGGGACGCGGCGTCCCCAGCGCGTCTTGATGCGATCGCTGAGTGCGCCGAGGAATGGCGCGGCGATCATCGATACCAGGGCGCCTATCGCCAGAACTAGTCCTAGTCCGCGTCCTTTGAATTCATCACCGGCGATGGTGATGGCTTGTAACGGCAGGATGACGAGCAGAATAATCGCCCAATGAAGCGAAGTCGAAAACCAATAGAGCGAGAGCATGGCTTGCTGAAACGTGCTGAGGCGCTTGCGAGGTAATGCAGTGGCGAGCGTTGCCAATTGATCCTCCTTGATCGTAATTACTCATGCGGTCATTCTGAGCGAAGCGAGGAATCTCTCTTTTTGGCAACGCGAGATTCTTCGCTTCGCTCAGAATGACAATATTCCAGGTTACAAATTCGGATTACTAGTCGAGCGAAAAAGTTTGCCCGCGTTGCGGCACGGCTACATTGGGAATGCCCAGGCTTCGCAACTTGTCCGCAAAGACGAGCGATTGATTTTCTTCGCCATGTACCACACACACGGATTTTAGGCAATAAAGCAAAAGTCACTTTTTGACTAAAAAGAGTTCTCATGAACAATCAGCTCTATCCTGCCAAGGAAAGGGCCAAACATGAGAACTCCAAAGACATTATACCATACCACACCGACCATTTATCCTTGCGAATTAT
>JACRMI010000067.1 GCA_016215025.1 Chloroflexota bacterium | reverse complement strand
TGAAACCCAGTTGCCCACAGCATCCACAACCCCGACGACTACGGCTACAGCTGCACGGCAAAGTCATCTTTTACCCAAGGAGGATTTTCTATCTGAAATATGCCTCCGTCAGTGTCTTGACAAAGGGGTCCACCTTAAAAGAACAGAAAGTCTTTCTCAATGAAACAACGTATTATCTTTATCCTTCTAATTGGACTGTTGTCTACCGCTTGCGGAGAAGCGCCGAGTTCAGTTTCTAATGTAACACCCACGCCAACCGCCAAGCCAACGAGAGTATATGATCCGAATGAGATTCTAAAGATATCGGTGTTCAAGTCCGGAGAGATTCGCGTGGACGACAAGATAGTCACCCTTCAGAAACTCGATACTCTGCTCACGGCGCTCGACCAGAAGAACGGCATCGTATGGTATTATCGTGAAGCAGGTGAGTCAGAACCGCAAGCGCAAGCGTTGGAAGTCATCAAACTGATTGTAACGCACAAAAGACCGATGAGCTTGTCAAGCAAACCAGATTTCTCAGACAGAATAGATGCGACGGGGAATTCCGTCCCCAGAACAAAATGATTGGAGCATCATGAAAGGATTACTTTCTACTTTTCGCAACTATCTCCCCATCACCGCCCACACTCCCACACTCTCGCTCGGCGAAGGCGACACGCCGCTTGTGAACGCGCCTGCCATTTCGCGTGAGACCGGCGCGGACGTGTGGCTCAAGCTCGAAGGATGCAATCCGACGGGGTCGTTCAAAGATCGCGGGATGGTCGTCGCGGTTGCCAAAGCCGTCGAAGAAGGATCGCGCGCGGTGATCTGCGCCTCGACCGGGAACACCTCGGCGAGCGCAGCGGCGTACGCGGCACGCGCGGGATTGACGTGCGCGGTTGTGATTCCGTCGGGCAAGATCGCGCTGGGCAAATTGTCGCAGGCGATCATTCATCACGCGCGCGTGCTGCCCATCGAAGGAAATTTCGATGCGGCGCTCAAACTCGTGCGCGAACTCGCGGAGCAAGGATCGATCACGCTCGTCAACTCTGTGAATCCATATCGCATCGAAGGACAAAAGACCGGCGCGTTTGAAATTGTCGATGCGTTGGGCGATGCGCCGGATATTCTCGCTCTTCCAGTTGGCAACGCGGGCAACATCACCGCATACTGGCGCGGATTCGGCGAGTATCACAAGCTGGGCAAGGCAACACACACGCCAAAGATGTTTGGCTTTCAAGCGGCGGGTGCAGCGCCCATCGTGAACGGCGCGCCCGTCGAATCACCACAGACGGTGGCGACGGCGATTCGCATCGGCAACCCAGCGTCGTGGCGCGGTGCGACGAACGCGCGCGATGAATCCGGCGGATTGATACAAGCGGTGACCGACGAAGAAATTCTCGCGGCTTATCGATTCCTGGCAGAGCGCGAAGGCGTTTTCTGCGAGCCAGCTTCGGCAGCAGGCGTCGCGGGCATCATGAAGCTTGCGCGCGCAAATCCGCGAAGCGTGCCGAAAGGTGCACGCATCGTTTGTGTTTTGACCGGCAACGGACTCAAAGACCCAGACAACGCCATCGCGCAGGCGAGTATCCCAGAAGCGTTACCGGCGACGATGGAAGCGCTCTCCATTGCACTCGGATTAAAATAAAACCACAAAGACACGAAGACACAAATATCTTTGTTGCTCAATCAGTGTCATTCTGAGCGAAGCGAAGAATCTCTATAATCCAATATGCGAGACGCGAAGCGTTCGCTCCGCAATCCTTCGACTCCACTTTGTTTCGCTCAGGATGCTCCGCTCAGAATGACATGACAGGTATCCAAGAATTTTCTTCGTGCCTTTGTGACTTGGTGGTCAAATTACTATGCGTCTACAAATTCGCGTTCCTGCATCATCCGCAAATCTAGGTTCGGGTTTTGACTGTATCGGGATTGCGCTCGATTGGTGGAATACGATTCAAGTCGAAACGATTGCACGCGGACTAGAGATCGAATGTCCGCATGGCTTGCCGCGCAATAAAGACAACGCAGTCTATCAAGGCATGAGCGAAGTTTACGCGCGCGCCAAACAAAAAATGCCGCCGGTGCGATTGCAGATGGATGCGGTGATTCCAATCGCCAGCGGCTTGGGTTCCAGTTCGGCGGCGCTCGTCGGCGGAATGCTCGCCGCCAATGCGTTAATGGGCAATCCCTTTTCGCGCGATAACCTCGTCACGTTTGCAACATTGCTCGAAGGACATCCGGATAACGTCGCGCCAGCGTTGCTCGGCAGTCTCGTCGTCGCGGTGCAAGAAGGCGAGTTTGTCCAAGCGGCACGTGTGTTATTGCCGCGCCATTTGCGAACCGTTGTCTTTGTGCCGACGCAGGCACTCTTGACCAAAGTCTCGCGCGGCGTGTTGCCCAGTCGCGTGCCGCGCGCCGATGCGATTTACAATATGGGTCGAACCGCGCTGTGGATCGCCGCGCTGTACGAGCACCGCTTGGACTGGCTCGATCAAGCGACGCGCGACCGCTTGCATCAACCGTATCGAGCCAAGTTGGTGCGCGGCATGGACGAGTTGTTCGACTCGGCGCGGAATGCCGGGGCGAAAGGTGTGGCATTGAGCGGCGCTGGTCCTAGCATTATCGCGTTCGCGCAAGGCAATGCGACCAAGGTCGCGCGCGAAATGGAGCGCACGGCGAAACGCATTGGAGTGGAAGGCACAACCAAAATGGTCGCGCCGACGCCGCACGGCGCGCTCGTCGAACGAATTGGATAAAAACAATGCAGACCCAAAATTCTTGGAGCGGTGAGACACGCCGCTGGATCATTATCGGGCTGGTGATTGCCGCTGCCCTGATCGTGTACGCGATTCGCGATACGCTCAGCACGATCATCGTCGCCTTTCTCGTCGCGTATCTGCTCAACCCGCTCGTCACCCTGATCGAAAATCGATTGCGCGTGCGGCGCATCCTGGCAACCGTGATCGTCTATCTGGGGTTGATCGCGCTGCTCGTGATTGCAGGCGCGTTTCTGGTACCAATGTTGTATCGCCAGATTCTTGCTTTCGCGTCCGGGTTCGATCACATCATCGAACAGATCAGCGCGGCGGCGCGCCAATTGCCCATCTTGGATACGTTGGGCATTCACATCGAATCGAGCACGATTGCCGATCAACTGCGCACGAGTCTGGGCAGTCTTGCCAGTAGCGCATCGCGCGCGTTGGTCACCGCCGTGTCCGGCGTATTCAACACGATCATCATCCTCGTCTTTTCGCTGTATCTCGTAAAGGATGCGCCGACAATTGATCGCGCGCTTGAAAACGCCGTGCCAGAAAATTATCGCGAGGATGTGCAGCGCATCAAAACCGAACTCGGTAATATCTGGTCGAGTTTTTTGCGCGGACAGGTCTTGCTCGCCATCATCATCGGCGTCATTACGACGGTTGTGTTGTCGATCCTAGGTGTGCGGAATGCGGTCTTGCTCGGCTTGCTCGCAGGTGTGCTCGAAGTCGTGCCAACCATCGGACCTATCATAGCGATGATTCCGGCGGTTCTGATCGCGTTCTTTCAAGGCTCGATCCATTGGGCGCTCGACCCGACGGCGTTTGCGCTCATTGTGGTCGTTGCATATCTGCTCATCCAGCAAGCCGAAAATCACTTGATCGTTCCGAATGTGCTGGGCAGCAGCGTGAATCTGCCGCCGATCATTATTCTGTTCGGCGCGTTCGCCGGAGCGAACCTGGCGGGTATCCTAGGAATTTTTCTTGCGCCGCCGGTCTTGGCAACGGCTCGGCTCATCCTGCAGTACGTGTTGCGAAAATTATTCGAACCGTTGCCGGAATAGGAAATGTCATGGCGAGGAGACGCAAAGCGACGAAGCAATCTCATTCTACGTTTGACGCAAAGCGGCTTCGCCGCTTTGTTTCGCATTGACTACGATGCTTGTTTACGTCGCTCCTCGCAGTGACATTTGTCTTCTCTTCCACCATTTCGAAATTTCCACGGCGATGAACGCCGCCGACCCCGCCACAAGGCAAAATCCCAATTCGTCGAGCGACAGATGTCCGATGTCGAACAGCGTTTGCAAAAACGGAACGTACACCACCATCATTTGCAAAACGATCACGGCGAGCGCCATGCCCAACATAACGCGATTCGTCGTCAAACCGATGGTAAAGAGCGAATCGCGCGATGAACGAATCGCCAACGCCTGCCCCACCTGAAGCAGCGCGAGCGTCGTGAACAACATCGCTTGCCAATCTGGATTGCCCATGCTCCAGGCGGCATACCCCACGCCGAGTGCAACCGCGCCAATGAGTGCGCCGACCCATGCGATTTGCCCCGCCACACCGCCACCCAGAATATTTTCGTTGGGCGAGCGCGGCGGGCGACGCATCGTATCGCGCTCTGCCGGTTCCACGCCGAGACCAAGACCCAGCAAGCCATCGGTGAGTAAGTTGAGCCAGAGCAGTTGCAGCGGCAAAAGCGGCAGCGGCATTCCGATGAGCGGTGCGATAATCACGACGAGAATCTTGCCGATGTTTCCGCCAATCGAAAATTGGACAAAGCGGCGCACATTCGCGTACACCACGCGCCCTTCTTCGACCGCCGCAACAATCGTCGCAAAGTTGTCATCGCGCAATACCATATCGGCGGCTTCTTTGGAAACATCGGTGCCGGTGATGCCCATCGCCACGCCGATGTTGGCGGTGCGCAGCGCCGGGGCATCGTTCACGCCGTCGCCCGTCATTGCGACGATGTGTCCGCGCTTTTGCAGCGCGCGCACGATTTTCAACTTGTGCTCCGGCGACACGCGCGCATACACCGATACGTTCTCCACCTCGCGCTCCAACTCCTCCACCGTCATTTTTTCCAGTTCCTGTCCGGTGAGTGTTCGATCATTTTGCGCAATACCCAGCGTGAGCGCAATGTGCCGCGCGGTCAACGGATGATCGCCCGTAATCATCACCGGACGAATGCCCGCTTGCTTGCACGTTTGCACCGCATCCTTGACTTGACGGCGCGGCGGGTCCATCATGCCGACCAAGCCAATGAAAATCAAATCGTGTTCCAGCGACCCGTTCTGCGGAATCGCATCCGCGCTTTTCCATGCGACGCCTAGCACGCGGCTGCCATTCGCGGCGAGTTGCGCATTCGCCGCTTCGATGCGTTGCCGCCACAGGGCGTTCATCGGTTCGGTATGATCGCCCGTCCAAACGTGCGAGGACACATCCAAGAGTGAATCAGTTGCACCCTTTGTGAATACAACAAACGGAGATTGAAGATTAGAGACTAGAGATTGCAGATTAGTCATTGGGATTTGGGATTTGGGACTGGGGATTTTGTGAACAGTCGTCATCCGTTTGCGTTCGGAATCAAACGGCAATTCGCTGACGCGAGAGAATTTGTGATCGAGATCGTTTTTGTTTAAGCCGACGCGTGCTGCGGCGACGACGAGCGCGCCTTCGGTCGGGTCGCCAATTGCCTGCCAGCGTCCCTCTTGTTCCCCAGGTTGCAGAGTCGCATCATTGCACAACGCGCCGCCGATCAACAACCAGTTGAGAGAGGTCGATTCAATCGGGTCGCCCGGCGTCGTCTCGGTAAGATCGATGCGCTGTCCCGCCACGTCGAGCACCGTGACGGTCATTTGATTTTCGGTGAGCGTACCGGTCTTGTCGGAACAAATCACGGTGACCGAGCCAAGTGTTTCGACAGCGGTGAGTTTGCGAATGAGCGCGTTGCGTTCAAGCATGCGCCGCGCGCCCAGCGCGAGTGTGATCGTCACCACGGCAGCCAGTCCCTCCGGCACGATGGCGACGGCAACGCTCACTCCCGTCATAATCATCAAACGCAAGTCCTCGCCTTGAATCAGACCCAGGATAAAGACCAGCAGGGCGACCGCGCCGCCGCCGACCGCTAGAATTTTCCCCAGCTCGTCGAGGCGCTTTTGCATAGGCGTCGCCACTCGTTCGACTGATTGCATCATCGTCGCAATCTTGCCAAGTTCGGTTTGCATTCCAGTTTGCGTGACGGTGCCTTGTCCGCGTCCGTACGTCACCGTTGTGCCCATATACGCCATGTTGCGCCGGTCGCCCAACGGCAGATTATCGCCGGTCAAGGCATCCGAAATTTTTTCGATCGGTTCCGACTCGCCCGTTAGCGCAGATTCTTGAACGCGCAGGTTCACGCTTTCGACCAGGCGCACATCGGCGGGAACGAGATTCCCTGCTTCGATCAAAACAATGTCGCCCGGTACCAGTTCGCGCGCGGAAATTTCCTGGAGCGTGCCGTCGCGCCGCACGCGCACCGTCGGCACCGCAAGACGCTTGAGGGCTGCCATCGCTTTTTCCGCGCGATATTCTTGGAAGAATCCGAGCAAACCAAAGAGGACGACGATGGTAAGAATCGCCAGCGAGTTTTTCAAGTCCCCCATCACGCCGGCGACGACCGCGGCGGCGATGAGAATGAGAACCATCGTCGCAGTAAATTGTTCCCACAAGATGCGCCAGGGATTCTTCGCGCCGCGCTCGACTAGTTCGTTTTTACCATAGTGTGCCAAGCGCTGCACTGCGTCTTGGCTCGTCAGACCGCATGTCGCATCGACTTTTAATTCGGCCAGTACATTTTCAATTGGGCGTTGATGCCAGTTGTTCATTAGAATCCAATCTCGTTAGGGCGATTCCTAAATCGCCCTAACTGGGTTACGAACGTACAAGTGCGGGTGAACGCTTGCCGCTGAGAGCAGCGCGAATCATCAAAAACTCACCCAGGTTTTCCATCGTCACGAGTCCAACCAGTTGACCGCGCTGCACGACCGGCATCGTCGAGCAGCTGCACGTTTGCAAACGCACCGAAGCGGTATCGAGCATTGCCGCGCCATCGATCGGTTCGAAATCGCGTCGCATCACTTGCTCGACCAGCGCACTCTCGCCAGATTTTTGCAGTGCAGCGATCAAATCGTTGCGTTGCAATATGCCGACGACCTGGCCGTTATCGACGACTGGAAAATCTTGCTGCGCACCACTCAAAATCAGCTCGACCGCATCGGCGAGCGAGTTGCGCGGCGAGAGCGTGCGAAAATCGGTAATCATGGCGCGATACACCGGAATGCCGCCGAGCGATGATTTGAGCTGCACCATGCCCGCTTCTTGCGCCGCACCAATCCACACAAAGAGCGCGATGAAAACCAGGAACGGATTGGTGAAGAATCCGATGAAACCAAAGATAAGCGCAATCCCTTGTCCCAGGGTCGCCGCCCACTGCGTCGCTTGGGTATAATCCAGGCGCATCGCGAGCAGAGCGCGCAACACGCGGCCGCCGTCCATCGGGAACGCGGGAATGAGATTGAACACGACGAGTGAAACATTCACGATCATCAATCGTTCGATGAATGATCCGCGCGTCACCGTCAATCCATCGATTGCCTCAATCGTATTCGTCATAACCAGAATCCCAAACAACAGCGCGGCGATGACCACATTCACGGCGGGACCCGCCAACGCCACGAACAGTTCTTGCTTGGGGTCTTCGGGCATACGTTCCAAGCGCGCTACACCGCCGATCGGCAGTAGCGTAATGTCACGGGTGGTGATACCAAAGCGGCGCGCGGTCAGCGCATGACCGTACTCGTGCAAGACGACGCAGACAAACAGCGCTAGGATGAAGGCAATGCCAGACAAAACGGCGGCAATGGTTTGTTCTTCCAACCAGTGACTAAATCCGACAAATGCAATAAGCAATAGAAAGGTAGCGTGCATATAGAGATCAATGCCTGCCACCCGTCCAATCTTCCATGACCATTTCATAATAACCTCCTGAAACGTGGGGCAAGTCTCCGACTTGCCTCCCGCAAATTGGAAATTGGCGTTACGAAAAAAAACGAGACCACTGCAACGGTACCGTTGCAATGGTCTCGCCAAAGTTTTTTGAAAAACGCTTGATCAGCCGGAAGCATCGCTCCGTCCTGACGACTAATCACCTCGCTCAATAACGCGAGTGGCTACTCCCCAATGTGGGAACATCATACCAAACCAGGTACTAAACGTCAAGAGCTTTTCTGTTGGAAAATCCTTAGAGTTCATTTTAGGTTAAATTTGCCGAGTCGATTTGACTAGTCGTAAATCCTGTGATATATTCACGGCACTCGATTATAGGTTTGAAATAGAAAAGGGGCATTCCTTATTAGCGACAAGAATCTTAGAATTAATCAGCAGATTCGCGCGAAAGAAATTCGCGTGATTGATGATCAAGGCAAACAGGTGGGCGTCATGCCTGTGTACGAAGCTTTGCGTCTCGCGCAAGACCGCAATCTCGATCTGGTCGAAGTTGCGCCCAACGCGCAGCCACCCGTCTGTCGCATCATTGATTTTGGCAAGTTTATGTACGAGCGCACTAAAAAAGAGCGCGAAGCCAAAAAGGGACAGAAGGCGATTGAGATCAAGGAATTGCGGATTCGCCCCAAGACCAATTGGTATCACACCGGTTTCAAATTAAAGCGCGTCCGCGAATTTATCGCCGCGGGCAACAAGATTCGAGTGCGCGTCATCTTCCGAGCGCGCGAAATCACGCATACGACCATCGGTCGTGAGATTCTCGAAAAGGTGGCGATCGAACTTGCCGACGTTGCCAGCATTGAACAAGCACCGTTGATGGACGGCAAGAGCTTGATGATGCTGCTTACGCCAGGTCCCATGAAGGGCGGACCGGAAGCCGCCAAGAACATGATCCGCAACACGCGCGTAGTGGTTCCGCCGCCCGAAGAGCTAACCCCTGCGCCATAAACACTGCAAATCGTAAACTAAGATATGCTGTGGTCGGGGCTTGGCCCCGACCCTTTATTGTAGATTTCCGCGAAAGCGTTCAGATTTCAAACTTGATTACCCCAGCCCCGGAATTCAATCCGAAATCTGAAATCGAAAATCTGAAATCTGAAATTGGAGAGTTCCTGTGCCTAAAATTAAAACTCACAAAGCAACTGCTAAACGGTTCAAGATCACCGCGACCGGCAAAGTAATGCACACGCACGTTGGCAAATCGCACTTGCGCCGCCGCAAAGCCAAACGCAACAAGCGCACGTTTGATCGCCGCGTCGAAAACCTGAACCACGAACGCAACAAGAAAATCAAGGCGCTCGCGCCCACGCTCGACAAAAAATAGAGATTGGAAATTAGAAGTTAGAAGTTAGAAATTGGAATGGGCAACCGCTTTCCAACTTCCGACTTCCAACCTCAAACTTCCAAACCGGAGGTTACCATGGCTAGAGTAAAACGAGGCGTGACGTCGCACGCGCGCCACAAAAAAGTATTGAAATCGACCAAGGGTCAGGTGCATACCCGTCACTTGCTGTTCCGCCGCGCCACCGAAGCGTCGCTGCATTCCAAGTACTATGCGACGGTCGGACGCAAGAAACGCAAGGACGATTTTCGCCGACTGTGGATCGTGCGCATCAACGCCGCCGCACGTCCGCTCGGAACGACGTACAGCAAATTGATGGCGGGGCTGAAAAAGCTGGGCGTCGAAATTGATCGCAAGATGCTCGCCGAGCTCGCCGTCAACGACGAAAAAGCATTCGCCAAGTTGGTCGATGCGGCGAAAGCGTAAGGTCGTGTGATAGTCGCGTGGTCGATTAGTTGATTAGTCAGAATGAATAAGGAGAGCCGGGATTCTTCCCGGCTCTCCTTATTCATTTGCACATGATTGATTTGAATTATTCGGTTTTGGGTTATTCACGGTTACTTCAAGAGGAGAGGCAGGTATACTTGACGCGCAAAATTGGCGTTGATGGTCTTGTGGTTATTCATCGTCACCGAGGTACCCGTGCTAGTACCACTCGCATCACCGCTCCAATTGATAAATTTGTACCCACTGTGTGATACTGCCGTCAAACTTACCTCTATCCCAGGGGAGTATTGCGCCCCGCCGTTACAGTTAGCTATAGGATAGGCAATCACCGAACCACCTGGCGTAACATTTAGCGTCAACGTATAACATGTCGGGCTCGCTGAAAAATTTGCCGTCACATTCTTGGTTCCGTTCATCGTAATTGTTGTTGGATTCATTGACCCGATTGTATCTCCGCCCCAATAACTGAACGTGTAACCGTTGTTCGGAACTGCTGTCAATGTCACGTTCGTTTCGCTCAAGTAACCCAGCCCTTGAAAGCAATTTGGCGCAGGGTTCAAATTCACGACTCCACTACCACTTGGGTCTGTAGTGGTATTCAGACTGTAACAAAGACTTGGAGATTGTTGCTTGCTCCAGACTGCGCCATCGTTACCGACGGCGAATAGGACTAAATTCCCGTCCGCGTTATTTCCCTGTGTAGCCTCGTTTAAACCAGCCAGTCCAATGGAGGGATGCCCAAGATTGAACCAGCTTCCCCAGCCATTGTTAGGACTTGTTTGGCCGATGTGATAGATATCATTGGGCGAGTTACTACTTTCGACGAAGACGTCCATCTTGTATCCAGCCCCACCTATATTGTCGCGACCTACTACTGGACCAAGCGAGAGCAGATTCGTCGGTGCTCCCATGCTCACCCAACCGCTCCAATTATTGTTAGGTGCAACTTGATACCTTTTCCAAAGGCTTCCGTCCGTTCCGATTGCAAATATCTCCATTCGGAAGTCATCATTCCAACCGACTTTCGGTTTGCTGAGATTTACTCCAAAAGGTTGACCCATCCCGATCCAACCACTCCAAACGTCGGTGTCGGCGGTGGTCTGGTAATTGAAATAGATTTGGCTGTCATCGCCTACCACAAAGATGTGCTCTCGTCCAGACACATCCATTCCCCAAGCCATGCCAAGAATCGTTGTACCCAATGGTTTGCCAAGACTCCACCAATTGTTTGACCAGGCACCCGAAGGTGTTGCCTGCCCCCTCGACCAGACATTTCCGTCAGAACCGAGAGAAAAAAAGTTAATTCGTCCATCTGCATATTGTCCTGCTACAATTGGACATCTCAGAGTAAGCCCAAACTCATGTGGAGGGACTCCTAACGACTCCCAGGGCACCCACGCGCCATTGGGCGCTCCTTGCCATGTGTGCAACACTTCAGTGGTAACACCCAAGAGTTCCAGCCGTCCATCCGCGTTTGGTCGTACCGCAAGACAATTCATAGGGCTGTTATAGAGCGAACTCCAACTACTCCAACTGCCATTCGGTGTTGTCTGCCAAGTATGCCAGACCCCAATGAAATTTTCAGCGTCACCCCCAATCGCGAATAGTTCCTGTCGTTTGTCTGCGTTAGCGCCCCGGACTGGATGCTTGAGGATAATTCCTGAAGGATTGCCAAGACTTGTCCAACCTATCCAGCCCACTGGGGCGCGCTCACTAATCCCAAATGACAAACTTGGGGTTGGGTTCGATCCTGCCAATACAATGCCCAGCACTAACCATAGGATGATTTTGACTGGCTTGCCAAAGATACTCTGTCTTGACATTTTTCTTCTCCTCGCCGATTGGAATGTTTTCATATTTTCCCTATTTTCGATTACTCATCGACTACGTTTCGTCGCTCACAGCACAATCGGTTTGCTTGTGCATCTGCTCTCGCAAGAACGTGAATGCCAATTCGAGTGACGCAAACCCGCGCCGTTCGCCGGTATGCACGTTCTCCAGTGATGCGCGCCAAATCCGCTTGCCATCGCTTTCGACTTGCCACACGCGCAACAAGTAGGACGCATAATCATTTCGTCGGGCGAACGAGCTGGCTTTCACCTTGCGCTCGATTCCACATGCGCCATTAGTTACGGATCGACGTGATAGGTTCCGCTCACGGAATACAGCCATCGTCCATCAGCCGTTTCGCCAACGTATTGAACGACGGCATTGACATGCAAGCCGGCGAGTGAGCCGGTGCCTTGGCTGATGGTGAACAAGCCATGGTCTTTGAGCCAGCGCACTTGACCTGTCGCTGTGCCTGAATTGTCGCCGGTCGTCACTTGAATTCGTGCAATTTCAAAGGTGAAACCAGCAGGATTTGCTGGTATCCAGACGCGGTCGTTGTAGATAATCAATCCACCAACCAATTGTCCAAACGAATCCGCCGTCACGATGTCGCAGGCATTCAGGTCGGGGGCAATGACGCTGAGGCAGACTTTTTCCATGTAAAACGTGTCGCGCGGTGATGCTTGCACCGATGCGGTTGTTGCCAAAATGGCCACGAGTGCAGACAGACCAAGTGCGAAAAACTTTTTCATTTTTCCTCCTCTTGGGCTGTAACAACAGTCCCCGAATTCAAATCAACTTTCGATCCTTGCTCCCAATCGGTTCATCGTTGACTTTGACATTCCCCCTTTCCATTTTGCTGTGACTAACCTACCATGTCAGCGTGGGGAAAACGTGGGGAAAATGGATTGGCAACTTGGCGATGATACGGTATAATCGAATGGCTCGTCGGGGTTGGATCGCATTCGACTCATCGGGAGGGATTGTGGCGCGTCTCTCGCTTTCGTTTCTCGGAACATTCCAAGCGACGCTCGATAA
This sequence comes from Chloroflexota bacterium, assembly GCA_016215025.1. Taxonomy (GTDB): domain Bacteria; phylum Chloroflexota; class Anaerolineae; order UBA4142; family UBA4142; genus JACRMI01. Next base: position 6,456 of record JACRMI010000067.1, on the reverse strand, counting down.
TCGACCCATTACCACGTTCGAATCGAACAAAGTGCGCGCGTTGCTCGCGTACCTCGCCGTCGAATCCGACCGTCCGCATTCCCGCGATGCGCTCGCGGGACTTTTTTGGAGCGATTTCTCCAACCGCGATGCGCTGAACAATCTACGCTACGCGCTTTCAAATCTTCGCGAAGCGATTGGCGACCGCCACGCCAATCCTCCTTTTCTGCGCATCACGCGCGATGCGATTCAATTCAACCCATCCAGCGCTTTCATACTCGATGTTCGCGCGTGGCAATCTGTTGACACACATACTCCAATCTCGAATCTCCAATCTCTTATCTCAACGTATCGCGGTATTTTCCTTGAAGGGTTTTCATGCGATAGTGCGCCGTTTGAAGAATGGGTTACTCTCACCCGTGAGCGAATCACTCGGCGCGTTTTGGATGCGCTCTGCACGTTAATAAAGCATTTCGAGGAGCAAGGGAAATACGATAGGGTTGAAACCTATGCCCGCAAGCACATCGAATCGGAACCCTGGGATGAACAAGCGCATCAAGCGTTGATGCGCGCGCTGGCGCAGAGCGGACAACGCAGTGCCGCGCTGGCGCAGTACGACAAATGTCGTCGCGCTTTAAAACAAGAATTGGATGTCGCGCCATCGCGCGAAACAACCCAGCTGTATGAACAAATCCGCGACGGAACTTTTGCGCGACGTACGCCCAACAACGTTCCGATTTCGCTGACCAGTTTCGTCGGACGTAAACACGAGATGAATGAGGTCAGGCAATTACTGGAAACCACACGCTTGCTCACCTTGACCGGCGCTGGTGGTTGCGGTAAAACACGCTTGGCAATGCAAGTTGTGCAAGACCTATCCGGTTTAAAGTTTCCCGACGGTATTTGGTGGGTTGATCTTGCGCCGCTCAAGGATGCTACGCTGGTACCGCAAACGATTGCGGCAACGTTCGATCTGCAAGAGATACCCAACCAGTCGTTGACGGCGACTCTGGCAAACTATTTCCACGCAAAAGAATTGTTGCTTATTCTCAACAACTGTGAGCATCTCATTGATGCGTGTGCGCAAGTTGTTGGGGTGCTGTTGAGCGCATGTCCGAAACTCCATTTTCTTGCGACCAGCCGCGAGCCGCTAAATGTCTCAGGTGAATCGGTTTGGCGAGTGCCTTCACTAAAATGCCCTGCTACCCCGATGCCGTTGGAGCAACTGCGGCAGTACGATGCGATTCAACTTTTCACCGAACGCGCGCGGGCAGTTGTTCCGCGATGGTTGCTCGTCGAAAACAAGATGGCGGTCACGGAAATTTGCATTCGACTCGATGGCATACCGCTGGCGCTTGAACTTGCGGCGGCGCGCGTCAAGACGCTTTCGGCAGACCAAATCGCCGCGCGGCTTCAGGCGCGTTTCGATTTATTAACCGATGGCAATCGGACCGCGCTGCCGCGTCATCAATCTTTGCGCGCGGCGATGGATTGGAGTTACGATCTGTTATCGGAGGCCGAGAAAAAAATACTTGCGCGCTCGGGAGTATTTCTTGGCGGATTCACGCTCCCAGCGATTCAAGCCATCTGTGGAATTCCTGACGATGCGATTTCTATTTTGGATCAACTGACGTTGTTGATCGACAAGAGTCTCACGCAACGATTAGAAGCGGACGGTGATGAGCAACGGTTCGCGATGCTTGAAACAGTTCGCCAGTACGCGGCAGAAAAGTTGAATGCGAGTGCTGAGGCGCAAATCACTCGCCGCAAACATTTGGAATACTATGCGATAGTGGCAGAGGAAAACGAGCCGAGAATGTGGGGTTCTGACATGCCGAGTGCATCGGCGTTGTTGGAAAAAGAATCAGGAAATTTTTCGGTTGCTTTGGAATGGGGACTGAGTAGTGAGGGACCTGATGAAATCGAAATAGGCGCACGCTTGGCAGGCGCGTTATGGATTTATTGGAACGGGCGTGGACATTTGACTGAAGGACGGCAATGGCTTGAGCGTGCTGTTCTCAAGATGCGCAAACCTGGTCAAGTCCGTGCCAAAGTCCTGACCAGCGCGGCGTGGCTCATTTGGCAACAAGGCGATTATGCGTTGGCGCGCACCCGCATCGAAGAGAGTATTCTACTCTGGCGAGCGACCGGACCTGCTGGCAAACTTGGCTTGGCAGAAGCCTTGCATATGAGCGGGCATTTAAGTTTTGACCAGCGCCAGTACGAACAGGCACGTGCCGCATACGAAGAAAGTTTGGCGCTCTATCACGATTTGCAGAATGAGGAAATCTCCTATACGCTAGTGAGTGATTTGGGCATGGTGGCGTATCATCAACATGATTATGCCACCGCGCGGGCGCGATTCGAGTCGAGTCTGGAGTTTTATCGACAACGTGGAAACCAGGGTTACATTAACGAAAATCTAAATCGTTTGGGTGACTTGGCGCGCTTGGACGGAGATTATGCGCGGGCTGAGAATTATTATGCGACCAGTTTGGAGTGCGCCCGTCAACTGCAAGATCCTTTGATGAGCGCTGCCAATCTCCACAAATTAGGTCGTGTGGCGCAATATCGAATGGATTATGCGCTCGCGCAAAAATATCTGGCGGAGAGTTTGAAACTGCAAACCGAATCAGGCAACAAGCAGGGCATTGCCGAGTGCTTGGCTGGGTTTGCGGGATTGTCGGTAGGCATGAAGGAATTTGTTCGGTCGGGGCGTCTTTTTGGTGCCGCGCAAGCGTTGCTTGATTCGATTGGTGCGCCGCTTGCGCCTGCCGATGTCGCCGAATGGAAACGCGACGAGGCAATTGCACGAACCCAGTTTAACCGAGAGACGTTCAACGCGGCATGGGAAGAAGGACAAAAGATGACGTTAGAACAAGCGATTGAGTATGCGTTGGAAAATACAAGAAAGATAGGTGGAAATCGTTGATTACCAGTTCATCCAACTCCAAAATCAAACACGTCCGCGCGCTCTCTCGCCGCAAAGAGCGCCACGCCGCGCGACAATTCGTCGTCGAAGGCGTCCGCCTAGTTGAGGAAGCGGTCCAAGCGAAAATCATCCCTGCGTTTGTTCTGCACACTTCATCTGTCGAAGATGACCAACGAGCGCAAGCATTGCTAGAGGAATTGCGTGCGGTGACTCAAGTGCTCGCTGTGAGTGACGCGGTGATGAAAGAGATTTCGAACACTGAAACGCCGCAAGGTGTTCTCGCCGTCGTGCCGTTCATCGAACTCGCGTTACCTACGCCGCCGCAATTTGTTTTGATTCTCGACGCCGTTCGCGACCCAGGAAACGTTGGCACGATCATGCGCTCGGCGCGCGCCGCCGGGGTGGACGAACTTTTATTTGCGCCCGGCACCGCCGACCCGTATAACGATAAAGTTGTACGCTCGGCGATGGGCGCGCATTTTTTCGTGCCATTTCGCGCCCTTTCGCGTTGGCGGGAAATAACGGAAATGACGAAAATGATGCCGCGCATTTATCTCGCCGATGCGCACGGCGATGTAGATTACGCCCACGCAGATTGGTCGCGCCCGGTTGCGCTCATCGTCGGCGGCGAAGCGGAGGGCGCAAGTGACACCGCACACTCCGCGAAAATCGCCGCCGTGCGGGTGAGTATCCCAATGCTGGGTGGCACAGAATCGCTCAATGCGGCGATGGCGGCGACGGTGTTGTTGTTTCAAGCAGCGCGAGCGTAGGGCAAATTTCAAATTTGCCTGACCCGCAAATCGGAGATTTGCGTTACTTGAGAAAGAACGGCAGAACGGAACCGCCAATCCCGGCGATCATGGCGCACATCGAACACAGGAATGGCACGACGAAGGTGATAATCATCAAGATGACGAATCCCCAGATTGAAATCTTGATCCACCGGCGCGCTTCCGGCGACACGGTGACCGCCGTCTCGCGCAACTCTTGCGGTATCGAAACAGTACTTCCACAATAAGCGCAGTTGAGCGCATTTTCATTGACTTGCAGTTCCAGCGCCGCCCCGCATGACGGACAGTTGAATCTTTTCACCTCTGCCATTTTTGCCTCTTATAATTCAGCCGTGCATTGTCATTCTGAACGCAGTGAAGAATCTCCACTTGCCGCGACCCTTCGCGGAGTTTACAGTGAGCAAAGCGAACGTGCTGCTCAGAAACTTCACCTGTCACCCTGAGCGGAGCGAGACGCGAAGCGTTCGCTCCGCAAAAACCGCTCCGCTCAGAATGACAAGTTTCTTTCCGTATACATGCCGACGCGGGCATGAGGTTCTCAGAGTGACATGCGGAAGGTAAGTTACGGATTGTTCATCACCAGCTTGTAAATCATGCTCTTGTTTGCGACAACATAAACTTCGTTCTTGTCCGTCATGCGCATTTCCATGACGCCCCCGCCAATCGATTTGGTGCTCATGCTGTCCACAAATGCCCCGTTCGAGTCGAACACTTTGATGCCGGCCCAATCCATCACGTAGACGCGGCTCTGATTATCGACGGCGATATGATTGGCGCTAGTATCGAATTGTCCCGCGCCCGTGCCAACGCTTCCAAACCTGTTCACATATTTTCCATCGGCGGTGAATTTATAAATTGCATCGTCGTCGTTATTCAAGAGAAAAATATTCCCCAAGCCATCCATCGCTGGCTTGAGCGTCAAGGCCAAAGTATGGCGATTGGATTGTGAACTAACAGGGTTAGGATAGCGCGCGAGCACTTTGCCGTTGGCATCCAATCGCAGCAAGACTTCGTTCGCCGAGGGTGACCCGCTTGCCAACACGAGCAAATTGCCATCCGGATACAACATCATGTCCAAGTAAAAATCGCGCGGCGAATTCTTGTCGCCGTTCAATTGCGCGAGCAATTTACCAGTCGTGCCATCGTATTTCAAAATCGATCCACAATAATGAACGAAGACGTTGCCGGACCGATCTGCTGCCAGCGTGTTCAGCGTCGCCGATTTGTTGCTGCACAAGCTTTGATCGACGGTCCAACCGCTGACATACTTGCCGTTCGCATCGAATTTTTGAATGCGCATCGTGCCACGATCATCGACAAACATGTTGCCGTTTGAATCGACGGCAATGTGGCGCGCATCTTGGAACAAACCAGGCGCAGTTCCCTCGCCGCCGAAAGTCAGCACGACGCGCGCAACACCGACGGGCGTCGGTGTTGCAACCGGTGCTTTGGCGATAGGTTTATCGCTAGACGACGCGCTATTGGTCAACACGATAACAATACCAAGCCCACCTAGCACAAAGAGCGCGATTAAGAGAAACGCGAGGAATTTGAATGAGCGTGGTTGTTCCAAAGTCACCGGGGTCGATTGAAAATCGGCATGACGCGGACGCAATTCTGCCGGCACGATAACGGTGTTGTCGCAGTACTCACATTTGATTTCTGGCGATGCGCCTTGTGCACTCAGCGCCGCTCCACACGATGGACAATTAAAGATTTTCGCTCATGTGTAGAATTAGTGCAAGGCAACAAGCGATGAGATGAACCTGGGTTTTCGCTCATGTGTAGAATTAGTGCAAGGCAACAAGCGATGAGATGAACCTGGGTGTGATGCGTTTCTGGTTAATGCCGAATTCGCACACTGCCACATACTGGCTCAGATAACGTTTGTGCACGCCACGCATCGGCCGCAGAAAGTTACGCACGCTTGTCCACATTCCTTCGATGGTGTTGACATGCACTTCGCGGATGCCATCCCCATCATCGTCACGCGCATATTCATATGCCCCATGATTCACTGTCGCATGTTTACGTTCCAGGCGTGTATAGCCGGTCCATTCATCGGTGTTCACGTCAGCGCGTTTGCGAGTGAAAGTCTGGACATGCTTCCGTAAAGTTTCGCCATCCGTGTGTTTGACAACGCGTAAGCGCACCTTGCCGCTTTTGCGTCCCACGGTACCTACGATTGGCGGGCGGTCGTTATCGTACGTGCCATGCCCGCGCTGTTTGTTGGCGCGACAACGCGGCGGATCCAATAAATCAGCGTGTTTTTCGCCTTTTTTCCCCCGCGTTCTGAAACAATTCGTCCGTTTCAGTCCGTTGATCTTTCAAGGGGGTGTTCGGTTGTAATCGCTCGGCGTTGGCTTGAAGGGCTTGGCGTAATTCATGCACGGTCTTGCGAGCCAGCTTGATCTCGCGAGCAAGCGTTGCACTCGGTTCACCTTTGCACACTCCTCGCAAGAGTAGGATCGCTTGCGCTGGGCGCAAGCACGTGCCTGCAAACACGGTGCCGCTGTAGAGTGTGTAGACACCAGCGCATTTAGCACAGCGATAGACAGTGAGCTTGCTTCGTTGCAATTTGCGAAAGATGCGCGCGTCCTTTAGGCTGGCTTGGCAATGCGGACACTTCAAACCATGCGGGTGAAAATACTTGAGCAACCAGACCGTGCTGACATCGTCATCGAATAAGTCAACGATTGGGAAATCCATAGGGCAATCATATCATACCCTATGCACTTTTTCTACACATGAGCG
>JACRMI010000066.1 GCA_016215025.1 Chloroflexota bacterium | reverse complement strand
AGATGCGAGAGGTCGTGGATGGCTCTCTTGCGTTGCTTTACTGACCATCCCAATCGCGAGATCAGCGGGTTGGGTAATCCTAGCTTGTCCTGGTCTACTTTTTGTCGTTGTGAAAGTGCGAACTTATACAGAATCATAGATCGACCATCTACTGTCTCATAAAAAAGCAAACACTTTCTCCCGCCTCGCGTAAAGTCGCCATCTGTGGCGGCCTGCCCCCTTCTGTGCGTGATGAAGGATTGGACTAGCGAGGCGGGTTTCTTTTATCCTTCCACCACCTTGATCTCCTCTTCCGTCAGCCCGTACAGCTCGTACACCAGCATATCGATTTGCGAATCGGTGGCGGCAATCTGGCGCTGAAGCAAATCACGGTCATGGACGGTTTGCGTAGCGGCGAGGCGTTTGTGCAGATCAAGCATTTGCGTGACGAGTGCAACCATTTTGTCGTGGCACGCCTTGTCGGCGGCGTCCGCAAAGTTGATGGTGCGGATGGGAAGTCGCTCCAAAGCCTGTTTGTTGATTGCAAAGTAACCACCTCTGAACCTATTTGTCATCTGTTGAATACAGTAATTCATCAGCGAGGAATTCAACAGAGCAATGAAGTAATTTTGATGATGAGTGTGGTCGTCTATGTTCAGTCCATAGCCACCCGTAGAAATGTTTACAAAAAAGATTTGCCCTCTTTCGTCAGGAGCTACCCTAATCCGTGTGGTCATATAGGGCACCAGAATTTTCGTATTCAAAAATGCGCCGATGTTTTGACTACGAGCATATGCATACCAATCGTGGCGTTTATTCCAAAACCCCTTGTCTCTTGAACCTAGAACTTTCTTGTAACTCTTCAAATAATCCCATGTTTTAGGAAATTTCATTGACAACTCATCTTGCTCCATCAAAGTCGCTTTACCTTTGGAGTCCACATGGTACATGTAAACAATTGCCTGATTGCTGGAAAGATCAATATCATACCTACGGACATTTTCACCTTTTACTACGGGCATAAGAATTCCAGTTTCGATGATCGAATGCTCACCCAACCCGTTTTCGATTTCACTCAGAAAACCTTTTTCCTTTACTACTTTGACCAGATAAATCTTATCGGCACTTGTCTTAAGCCCTTGAAAAATATGCGGATGTAACTCAATGAACGGTTGGAAAGTTGCCTGCAAGCGAAGTAATAATTCGCCGCTCTCACCTGCCGCTAATGTCCATCTGGCACCATCGCCAGTGAGCGTTAGCGGTGAAAACCGCAAATCTGAAGATAATGCGCTCGCTAAACCCGCAGAGCCGGATTCACGATAGACTTTCCCGAGCCGCGCATATTCTGTCGTTCCAGAACTTTTCTTTGATAGAAACAGGAGCGTTGTGTAAGTTCCAGCGCCCGAGAAAACTTGACCATCTTCAAAGTCCACTAACCGTTCGGCCAGACCTTGACCACCCAGAAGCTTGCGCAGGCCTTCGCCATAATCCGTTGTAAAAAATTTATTGGGAAGAATGAAACCACACTTGGCAGATTTGTTTGTCAAAGTCAAACCACGTTCAACAAACAGAACATATATATCGTAGGTACCTGTCGCCGTTTGATAAGTGCTTGTAAAGTACGATCTCTCCTTTGCGCCCAGAGATTGACTACGAATGTACGGCGGATTCCCAATCACGCAATCAAAACCCCCTACGTCCGAGACCTGACAGGTTTCCTCGCCACCTTCAGTGGCGCAAAACCTGTCAGGTCTGTCCGCAAACACCTGCGGAAACTCCCGCGCCCAATCGAACGGATTCACGCGCCGCATCTCCTCCGCATCGGGCAGCAACTGCCCCGCAAAATAATCGGGACCAATGAGACTGTTGCCGCATTTGATGTTCGCATCCAGGTTCGGCAACGCGCGCTCTTTGAACAACGACAACTGCTTGCCGAGCGTCTCCACATTCTCGCCTTCCAACACCTTGAGCAGCAACGACAACTTGGTGACCTCGACCGCTTGGCGATCAATATCGACGCCGAAAATGTGCGTCGTGAGAATCCGCTTTTTCTCCGCGGTCGTCAGCCGCCAACCTTGCGCGCTCTCGTAAATGCGATCCCGCGTCTGCTTGGCATCGCGATGCTGCTCGTACCACGCCAGATAATGATCGAGCAAGCATTGGTACGCGCCAAGCAAAAACGAACCCGACCCGCACGCCGGATCGAGAATGCGTAGGGGTAACCCTATGTGGTTACCCTGTTCCGCACGACCTGGGCGACCACCCAGGGTCGCCCTTACCAATTCATCCGGCGTCTTGCCCTCGACGAGTTTACCGACCGTTTGCGCGACAATATAATCGACGATGTACGCCGGGGTGTAATAAACACCGCCCGCCTTTTTCACCTCCGGCTTTTCTTCGACCTTGGCCTGATGCGCGCTGGTGAGCCGAATTACCTTACCGAGAAATTGTTCGTAGACGTTGCCGAGTGTGTCTGCGCCCAGCACCGAAAATTCGTATGGCGATTTCGGATAATACAGATCGCCGAGCAAGTCGCGCAATTTGTCGTCGTCGATTTTCAAGCGCGGCGTGAGCGTATCGACCGAAAAATCGAACAAGCCGGAATTGTAACGATCATCCGCCTGCTGGCACAAACGCAAGAGACCCGCGTAAACCCGGTCGTGCTTGACGAGTTGCTGAAGCTGACCGTACGGTTCTGTCCCGCGATCCTCCGCCATGCGCAAGAAAATAATCCGATCAATTGTGCGCTGCACCGCATCGTTCAATTCGTCGAGCGTGAGGCGCGGATTGAGCGTGGCGATATTTTTCGCGAGCGTCGCGCGCCAGCCTTCGATCTCTTTCAAAAATTCCGCATCGACCGGCGACGTGCCACGCTTGCCTTTGGCTTCTTGCATGAAATGATCGAACGAGCCGCGCATCACGGCGTCTTTGGAAAACACGTCGTAGATTTCGGGGAGACGGTCGAGGTATTGATCGAACGTGAAGTAGTTGATGCGTCCGACGGTCGCCTTGTCGCTGGCGGCAGGACGCGCGCGACAATCGTACACGGCGAGTTCTTCAAAATCGCTGAGGATCGATAGCGGCAATTTTGCGCTCCACGCGTACCGGCGCAGTTGATACGCGGAACTGGCGTCGGTCTTGAGCGTGCGCGAGGGCTTTTTGGCTTCGGCAAAAAATTTGCGCGCGCCGCCGATGCGAAAGGCGTAATCGGGCGCTTTAGTTGCGCCGCCGATCTTGAGCGCATCTTCGTTGACAACTTCTTTGTGCTGCTCCGGCCAACCCTGGCGATTGGTCACGTCCCAGCCCAACGCTTCAAAGAACGGATCGAGAAATTCCCGGCGCAGTTGCGCTTCTTTGTAATCGAGTTGGCGATACTGCTCGAGGTTGCGCGCAAAAAGTTCGACGCGCTCGCCGATCATGCGTTTCGCTTGTTCGAGGTTAATCATGAATGAAATCACCTGCGGCAGGAATTTATTATCCGCGAATTTTCGCGAATCTTCGCGAATCCTTTTTATTTATTCGTGGAGATTCGTGGATAACTTTTGGTTTCGGCTTATCGGAGTCAGAGTCTAATATAGAACAAACGCGATGACAAGTCAAAAGAACCCAGCCCACGATTTCCGAAAAAAATCGTGGGCTGGATAAGTTGCCTAGCCCCTCGTGGGCGACGCCGACAAGCGGCTATGCTACAACACACTTACTTGCTCAACGTGTGATCGCTATAGTATTCCATCGCCGGTCGCATGAAATCCGCCAAGCCAGGACGGACCTTGTCGTAAAAAGCGCGAAACTCTGGATGATCGGTGTACATCTGCGCCAACCCGCGATAGATTTCCGCCGAGCAGGGAAAGAACTGTTCGATATGCGCGTGATGCTGCGCAATCACTTGCTGCACTTGCGCGTCGTTCGGCTTTTTGTCGGCGAGACTCGCCAGCAACAGTGTCACCCGTTGTCCTTCATTCTTCACCGCGTTCCACTGCTCCTTCGACATGTTACGCACGCGTCGATTGGATTCCGCTACGAGTTTCGGATCGTACTTTTCGTTTACCTCGCGCTGATAGCGTTCGACTTGCTCCGGGGTAAAACCCTCGTACAGTTCTGCATCGGTTAATGGCATCTTGCCCTCCAATTTCAAAATCGTCTTGTCGATCGTGCTCAAAAGACGCGTGAGCCGTACGACACGCTCCAGCAATATTTTGCGATGACTCGCCAGCGCGCGCGTCTGATCGAACTGGGGATCATCGAGAATATCCTGGATTTCACTCAACGGAAAATCAAGCTCTTTGAAAAAAAGAATCTGTTGCAGCCGTAGCAAATCCTTTTCTTTATAGAGCCGATAGCCCGCATCGGTCCGCATCGACGGTTTGAGCAACCCGATGTGATCGTAGTGATGCAGCGTCCGGACACTCACCCCTGCGAGTTTGGCGAGTTGTCGCACCGTATAAGCTTTCACATTCTTCTGCACAATTCTGATTATATCCTATGACGTAACGTCAGAGTCAAGGGGCTGTAGCGCGAGCAGCTTGCTCGCCTGGTGATTACCCATAACTGTCATTTCGAGCGAAGCGAGAAATCTCCGTCCATGAAAGCAAGATTTCTCGTCGCAGCGCCATCTTTGATGGCGCAAATGCTCCTCGAAATGATATAACCGGCTTTTAGGTCATCTCTACTGCTCGCGTATTGATTCACTCATCATCTTACCGTATAATCGATTCAACTTGTCTGTGACGCGGGCAGCTTGCCCGTCGCCAGCATGCACGGAGAATCCACATGTCAATCGATCTCATCATCCATTCCGCGAATCAAGTGTTGACCCTAACCGGCGATGCGCCCAAACGCGGCGCGAACCAGGGCGAATTATCGATCATTCGCAGCGGCGCAATTGCCATCGCTGGCGAGGAAATCATCGCGGTCGGCGACACACTCGACCTGCTTGCGCTTGCCGACACACGCACACGCAAGATCGATGCACGCGGCAAAATCGTCCTGCCTGGGTTTGTCGATGCGCATACGCACGCCGTCTTTGCGGGCAACCGCGCGAACGAATTTGAGATGCGCTTGCAAGGTGCATCGTATCTCGATATCCAGAAAGCAGGCGGCGGCATTATGAGCACCGTGCGTGCCACCCGCACGGCATTGATTGACGATTTGGTTGAGCAAGCGCGCGCCCGACTCGACGCCATGCTCGCGCACGGCACCACCACCGCCGAGGTCAAGACCGGCTACGGACTCGACACCGCGAACGAACTCAAGATGCTCAACGCTATCGCCACGCTAAACGCCAATCACGCGATGGATATCGTCCCGACATTTCTCGGCGCGCACGTCGTGCCGGAAGAATTCAAGGGACGCGAGGATGCGTACGTTGATTTGGTCGTCAACGAAATGCTACCGACAATGACAAATTACAAACACTTGCACCGCACGCAAGTGCAGGTGTTACAAATTACAAATTCGTCACTCGTCACCCGACACTCGCCACTTTTCTGCGACACATTCTGCGACGACGGCGCATTCACTCTGCTGCAGACTCGTAGGATTCTGACGCGCGCAAAAGAACTAGGATTTGGCTTGCGCGTTCACGCCGACGAGTTTGCCAACTTGGGCGCGGCGACGCTTGCGGCAGAACTTGGCGCGGCAAGCGCAGACCATTTGATGGTGACTCGGCGCGATGAGATGCGCGCGATGGCGCAGGCAAATGTCGTTGCGGTGTTGTTGCCGGGGACGACGTTTGGCTTGGGCAAAAAAGATTTCGCCGATGGGCGCGCGTTTGTCGAGGAGAATGTGCCGGTCGCGCTAGGCAGCGACATCAATCCGGGGACATGCTGGTGCGAGTCGATGCCGTTCATCATCGCGCTCGCCTGCCGCTACGAAAAGCTCACGCCGGCAGAGGCGATTGTTGCGGCGACGATTAACGCGGCGGCGTCATTGGGCATCGCAAATCAAGTTGGCTCGCTCGCACCGGGCAAACTGGCGGACGCACTCATCGCCGACGTGCCAGATTATCGCCACTTGGCATATCGCTTTGGCGCAAACCCGATTGAAACAGTTATCAAGCGAGGGAAGATTGCCACGCGGATGAACGCAGATGAACGCGGATAATACGTGTCCAATTGGAAGATGTCATTTCGAACCGTTCTTGCGAGAAATCTCTACCCAATGTGCGCCTAACGCAAGTGCAGGTGTGACAGCCCTCAGGACAATATTTTTTTCGCTTTCTCAAAGATACTATCGAACATCGCCGCCGTGAGTCTACCCGTCTGCGTGTTCTGGCGACTTGGATGATACGAGCAAATCAGCGTCGGCAGCCCCGCGTCAAGATCGTACGTCGCGCCGTGACCAAACTCAACGCGCGGAAGTTGATGTCCCTGCTCGCGTAGCAAACGCAAATAGCCATCCATCCCAATTTGACCTAGCGCAACGACGACGCGCGCATTTTTCAAAAGCTGCAACTCGCGCGCGAGGTATGGCAAACAGTTCGTAATCTCTTGCGGCAGCGGTTTGTTATCGGGCGGCGCACAGCGACACACGGCGGTGATGAACACATCGTTCAATTGCAACCCATCGTTGGCGCGTAACGCTGTTGGCTGATTCGCAAACCCCGCGCGATGCAACGCCGCGTACAGGAATTCGCCGGACGCATCGCCGGTAAACATCCGCCCTGTGCGATTCGAGCCATGCGCGCCCGGCGCTAGTCCAACTAGAATCACCCGCGCATTCGGATCGCCAAAGCCAGGGACAGGTCTGCCCCAATAGTCCCAATCGCGATACGCACGCCGTTTTTCTTTCGCGATGCGCTCGCGATACGCAACGAGACGGGGACATTTGCGACAACTAGTTATTTCATCGACCAGTCGATCCCACTTGGTTTTTGCCATCTGTCCTTCTCGATTTTGTCCAGTTGAATGCCAATCTTATCGCACCCGCGTCCTTGTAGGCGGTACCGTCGGCGTCAGCGCCGAGCAATTTATATTGGATCCGAATATGGCTTTCAGATCCTCACAAGTGATATGATACGTCGGTGTAGCAACGGGAGTTGGACATCCCAGGGCTTGATACAGGAACGTTCGTTTTTCATCGCAGCTCAGTTCTCGCGTAACGTGACGCTGCGCGAGAGTTTTTAGCGCTTCGATAGACACGCACAGTTCACAAGGAAAGATACGAACGAAACCATCGCTGTGGACGGTTACAACACTCCGCGCATCGGCGCTAAACGCGGCCGCGCTCACGTAACCACTCGGGCTGTAGAGTTCGCCGAGAAACAAACCCGAATCGGCTTTCCACACGCGCGCGGACGAGTCGCCCGTTCCTGCAAAGTATGGACTTGCAAAAGTGACCAGGTACTTGCCGTCGGAACTATATGTCGCGCCGGTCACCGCGCCGGTATGTCCGCGCAGAATAGCCAGGTTTCTCCCGGTCGATGTTTCCCACAAACGCGCCGTTCCGTCTTGACTCGCCGTGACTATTGTTTGTCCATCCGGAGAAAAGATAGCATCGTTCACATCGTCAGCGTGTCCAAAGAGCCAGGCAATTTGCTCGCCTGTCTCGGCGTTCCAAACGCGTGCGGTATTGTCTGTGCTAGCCGAAACGATTCGTCGTCCATCCGGGCTGAACGTCGCGTGCCTGACAAGCTCACTGTGCCCACGCATCGTGGCAATATTCTCGCCAGTGCGAGGATTCCAGACGCGCACGGTGTCGTCCCAGCTTCCGGTAACCACGCGCTTGCCGTCCAGACTAAACTGAATGTCGGTGAGAATATCTGTGTGCCCCACCAAGTCGGCTAGAAATTTCCCAGTTGTCACATCCCAGGTGTGCAGTACACCCTCCGAATTCCCCATCATCACCAAACTGCCATCGGGACTGAATGTCCCAATCCTCCAACCACGTTGGGGAGCGCCGCTCAATTTGACCAAACGTTGGCTCGCGTCGATTCGACCGGAAGCATCCCTTGTCAGGTCACCAATCAACACCGTCTCATCATTTCCGATCGTTAATATACGTCTGCTGTCCGGCGTGAACGACATACCGACGACTGAACCCTGGGAATGTTGAAAGCTGGTGAGGTAGCGACCGCTCTGTGTTTCCCAAAGAGTCGCCGTGCTCCTACCAAATAAGACCAATGACTGGTCAGGACTAGACGTCACCCGCAGAACGGGACTAGTCGTCTCTTTCTCCCGCCACTCGGTTTGGGGGATGTCAAAGTCGATCATCCAGACGCGGGCGGTACCATCCCGGCTTCCGGTCAGAACCGATTTGCCATCCGGACTGAACGCGACGTTCCACACATAATCGGTGTGTCCGCGAAAGATTGCCAGGGGAATTCCGCTGAGCGTATCCCAAAGTCGGGCGGTACCATCTTCGCTTGCCGTCGCCACGCGCTTGCCATCAGGGCTGATAGCAACAGCGCGAACTTTGCCGGTATGACCTCGCAAGACTGAAATCGTAGCACCTCCAGGAATCGCCCACACGCGCGCGGTGTTGTCCTGACTGCCTGAAACAAGATATTTGCCATCGCGACTGAAAGCAACGTCCGTTACCCCGCTCGTATGACCGCTCAATTCGGTGATGGGCTTTTCTACCTCGAACTGGTTGTTCTCGCTGTTCCAGAGACGGATGATATTGTCACATCCTCCCAAAGCCGAACACCCTCCAACGGTCACAACATATTTATCATCCGGGCTGAATGCGACGTGGTCTACACCCCAAACGTGTTTGCCCAGCCGATACAGCTCTTTGCGATTGGTCAAATCCCATACGCGCGCCGTTTGCTCAAATGCGCCGGTGGCAGCACGCGTGCCAGTGGAGTTGAAAGCGACATCATGCACCAGCCCTGCGTGTTCCAAGACAAAGACCTGTTCGCCGTTGGACGCGTTCCACAGTCGCGCCGTCTTGTCGCCGCTGGCAGTCAGAATGTATTTGTCGTCGGGACTGAAGATGGCTTTGTAAATGACCGAAGTATGACCGCGCAAAGTGCGAATCTGATTTCCGGTGGCGACATCCCACACCCCCACAGTTTGTTGTGGGGTAGCGGACGCGACCAATCGTTCATTGTGGCTGAACGCGGCAAATGAACTGTAATACGACAATCTAATTGGCTTGGCAACCAGCGTCGCGTTCAATTTACCCGAACTGGCATCCCAGACTTGGGCAGTCCACGCCTCGTCTGCTGTTAGAATCAGTTTGCCGCTGCGACTGTAAGCCGCCGATACCGTACCATTGCCTCCATCCAAAACTATCCGCACTCGCGAGTCACGCAGCGCCTGCTGGAGCGCTTCGGCGGATTGTTGAGTGCTCGCCGCGCGCTCGGCTTCCAGTGCGAGCAAGATACTGCGCTCAGGGTCCACGTCGAGTTGATTCACGGCGGCGGCTGCAAGTTCGCGTGATTGAGCGATGTTTCGTTCCGCAACGGCAGTCGCTTCATTATTGATCGCCGCATTTTTCTGAATGGTCGCTTCGTTCGATTGAACCACCGCGATTACAGCCAGAACTATGGTGACGAACAATGCCAAGAGGACGGCGCTAAGAATAATTCTTTGTTGCCGGGTTTCCCATTGCCGGCTCAGGAGAATATACTCACCCTGTAAAGGAGTGGGCTTGGGTTCCTTGCCAGCAGGTGCCTGAGCCAACCATTTTTCTGCCGCGCGTAAATCAGCACCGCGCAGCAAAAAAGCCCCATTCCGTTTTTTGCTATCCCACTCGATAGCGCGTACCAAAAGGCGCGTATGCGCCCGCGCCCAGTCGAGATCGGTATGGATGGCGTTATTTAGGTCATCGAACTTGGTCGCGAAAGCGTCGCTCTCGCGAAAGTAAAGCCAATTGAGGTCCGCGAGTGCCTTGGGGACATTCGACGCAACGACATCGCGTCGCACGATCGGAACGAGGCGTTTGTTATTCTTGACAGCGTGTGTGACTTCTTTCTTACAACTCTCGGAGACTAGATACTCTGGGGAAAGAACAGCGAGGAAGGTGTCGGCCTTTTCGATTCCATCATAAATCTCTGCCAGCCATTCGGCAGTCAAGGGAATATCTTCCCAGTCCACCCAAACATCGTGATTTGCTTTGACAAGGGCGGCATGTAGTTGGCGAACAAAAGCTTGATCTTTGCGGGAGTACGAGATGAAAATTCCAGCCATGTTTTCCTCGCACTTGCTAGGCAGCAATGCCTAATCCAACACACGAATCGTTATTCTCCGTAAATCTTCATCTCCACAACTTGATTTGCATTCAATGACGGCAGCTTGAGCGCCTGTGCTGTGAGTTGAGTCAACGCTTCTAACGGTACCAGTCCGATCAATTCACTTTCCAAAACCTGCACGCCGCGTTTCTCTGCTTCCGCTTTGACCGTCTCAAACGCGGTCAACATTCCCGTGATGTTGAAATCCGTCAGGTTCATCGATACTTGCGCGATGTTGCGTTCGCGCAGCATGAATCCATTTGCCTTGACCGATTTCAATCCGCCGCCCTTTTCTCGAACCACGCGCGCAATGTCCTTGGCGATTTGCAGATCACTCGTCGCGAGGTTGACGTTGTAGGCAACGAGAAACGGTCGCGCGCCAATCACCGTTGCGCCCGCTTTGCCCAATCGACTAGGACCGAAATCGGGTGCGCGATCAGCGTTCGTCGCGATTTCATTCTTGAGCGTTTCGTACTCACCGCGGCGAATGTACGCCAGGTCGCGTCGTTCCGGTCGAGTGGCGGCACGTTCGTAGAGATAAACCGGAATATCGAGTTCGCGCGCGACACGCTCGCCTAATCGCCGCGCCATCGCCACGCAATCGTCCATCGTCACACCGTTGATCGGCACGAACGGCACGACATCGGTTGCGCCGATGCGCGGATGCTCACCGCGATGCACATCCAAATCGATCAAGCGCGCCGCAACAGCAATGCCACGAAACGCTGCTTCTTCGATTGCCGATGGTTCGCCCGCCAGCGTGATAACAGAGCGATTGTGATCGGCGTCCATCTCGCGGTCGAACAGCTTGACGCCGGGCAACAGCATCGCTTCAACAATTTCATCGACGACGTTTTTGCGCCGACCCTCGGAAAAATTGGGGACGCATTCGACAATTTTATCCATGATCTGTCTCACGCTTCACGTATCACGAATCACGTGCTGCGTGTTGCGTATTCCGTCAGCAGGCGTAGCAATCGATCAACTTCCTCCACCGTGTTGTAATGCGCTAGTCCAACGCGCACCGCGCCGCCCTGTCCTTCAAGTCCCAATCGATCCATAAGCGCGAGCGCGTAATAGTTGCCATCCCAAACGTAGATATTTTGTTGACCCAGGTGTTCGGCGACCTCGCGCGGAGTTTTGCCATCGAGTGTGAAAGCAACTGTTGGCGTACGATAATCAAAGCGCGCGAGATCGGTGATGCCGTAAATGCAAATGCCAGGAATCTCGCGCAAGCTCGTCATCAAGCGAACAAACAATTTTTTCTCGTATTCTTTGATCGCCGCCAACGCCGTTTTCAAATGCAAACGTCGTCCGCTGAATTGCTTGAACTGTGCGGCATACGGCGCGCCATACTTTTCGCCAACCGATGCGAGATAATTCACTGCGGCGAGCGCGCCCGCAATGCCTTCGTGGTTCTGCGTCCCAGTCTCGAATTTGTGCGGCGGCGTATTCTCTGCGGGACGCACTTTGTACGCTTGCAGCCGATCCAGCAAATCGTATTTGCCGTACAACACGCCGAGATGCGGACCGTAATATTTGTAGACCGAACACGCGAGCAAATCGCAATCCAAATCCTGCACGTCGATGGGCGAATGCGGCGCGAGATGCACTGCATCGACAAAGACGACTGCGCCAGCCATGTGTGCGAGTGAAATGATCGTCTTCAAATCGTTCATGCTGCCGACCGCATTCGACGCACCGCCGACCGCGACGATTTTCGTCTTGGTGCTCAACTGCCGCTCATAGTCCGCAAGATCGAGCGTGCAATCGTCCTGGTGAATATCGACCCAGCGAATGATTGCGCCGCGTTCTTCCAGCGCGAGCCATGGCGAAATGTCTGCGTCGTGATCGAGATGCGTCACGATGATCTCATCGCCTGGGTTGAGCCAGCGACCGAGCGCGCGCGAAATGTTGAACGTCAGCGTCGTCATGTTCGGACCAAACACGATTTCGTCGGGCGAACGCGCGTTGAGAAAATCGGCAAAGGCGGCGTGCGCTTCCGCAATCATCGCATCGCTTTTTTGCGCGGTAGCAAATGCGCCGTGCGTGTTGGCATTCATCGTTTTATAGTAATTGGCGACTGCATCAATCACTTGCTGCGACACTTGTGTGCCGCCCGGTCCATCGAAAAAAATCGCGCCGGATTGGAGCGCAGGAAAGTGCGAGCGGATTTCATTAACGTCGTAGTTCAAAGCTGACTCCTCTAAAATTGGACGCAGATGAACGCGGATAAACGCGGATAAAATCAACTGAATCTGCGTTTGTCGGCGTTAGTCGGCGTCCAATAAATTTTCGTTTGACCGCCACGCGCCAATGGTAAATAAGCAACTTGTTTGAGTGACGAGTGAAGGATTATGGAAATTGGGCAGTCTCGGTTGATTTTACCAAATGGCGACTGATGGTTTTGCTTCGCAGCTCAGATATTCATGAATTCTGCGCCGAGTTGCTGGTGAAATATCTTCTGGTAATTTTTCCAAATCAAAAAATTCGAAACTTGCTATTTCACGGTTGGTTGTACCGGTTACAGTGAAATCATTACACGTGAAAAGAACGATATGGTCACTCTTGCTCTCTTTAAAATTGCTGTATACGCCAAACAATGTAAGATCTTTCAACTGTGCGCCGATCTCCTCTTGCGCCTCGCGCCGTGCGGCTTGTTCCAAGGTTTCATTTTTCTCGACCGCACCGCCGGCCAGATACCAATAATTCGTATACGTGTGCTTGACCAGCAAAATCTTGGAATCTCTGATCAAGAGTAGACGTACTCCTAGGGTAATTGGTTTTGTGATGCGCCAGCGTAACTTGTTGATCGTGTAGAGCAACTTTGTAAGCAATCGAAAATAGTCTCCTTACATACACAACACGCAACACGAATCACGCATCACGTATCACTCGCCCCAAAATTTCCTCTTGCCGCTTCCACATCTTGGCGCGTTTGCGCGGCGTGAGATCATCGTAGCCAAGTAAATGCAAAATTCCGTGAACCACCAGCAAATCGATTTCGTCGGCGATGCGCCAGCCTGCTTCGCGCGCTTGCACTTTGGCGCGCTCGTACGAAACGACAATGTCACCGATGTAGTTGTCGATACCCGTCGGAAAAGACAACACATCCGTCGGCGCATCCGTTGCGTGAAACTGACGGTTGAGCTTGCGAATTTCGGCATCAGTCGTCACATAAACCGTGAACGACGCCGAACGTTTCTCGGCGCGCAGAGTTTTGCGGGCGATGCGCATGACGCGCGCGCGTTCAACTAATGATGAAAACTTTTTGTGCGTGCGAATTTCAACTGGCATGAGTTTGCTCCGATGATCGCGGTGGTTCGGGTTCGGGATATTTGACGCGGGGATGATACAACCCTTGCAAAATATCGAAAAATGCTTGCTTGATTACTTGAAGATCGCGCAACGTCAGATCGCTTTCATCCAATTGCCCGTCGCGCAAGCGCTCGCTAAAGATGCGGTCGATGATGGCGCGGATGCCATCCGGCGTCGTCGGGCGTTCGGCGCGCGCCGTCGCTTCCACGCCATCGGCGAGCATCAGGATCGCCGTCTCGCGCGATTGCGGCTTGGGTCCCGGATAGCGATAATCGTTTTCGTCGATGGGTGTATCGCCATTGGCTTTGAGCGCCTTGCGATGAAAATACGCGGCAAGCGTCGTGCCGTGGTGCTGCGGAATAAAATCGATCAAGCGCGCGGGCAAGCCATAACGTTTGGCAAGACTAATTCCTTTCGATACGTGCTCGATCACGATACGCGCGCTGTCGCGGGGTCCAAGCGTATCGTGAACGTTGATGCCGTCAAGTTGATTTTCGACGAATGATTGCGGGTCTGCCATTTTGCCCACATCGTGATAATATGCGCCGACACGCACGAGCAGCCCATCGGCTCCGATTCGCTGTGCAGCTTGCTCCGCCAGTTGGCTTACGATCAAACTATGATGATACGTCCCCGGCACTTCGAGTAATAATTTTTTCAACAATGGATGCGTCGGTCGCGCGAGGTCGAGCAATTCAAGCGAGGTTGTGATGTCGAAGACTTTTCCGAAGATAAATAGACTACCCAACGCCAACAATCCCGACAGCGCGCCATTTCCAATGGATGCGGCGAGCATTTGCGCCCAAGCCATCACGTCGATGTTGCGCTCGACCACGCGAAACACTGAACCGACCGCTGCATTCGCGACGCCGACATAGAGACCGCTCCACAAAAATGAAGGCAGCCGTTCGATCCGTTCCAAACTTAGTGCGGCGATGATGCACCCGGTCAACGCATACATGACGCCTTCCAAAGAACTATGCGTTAAGAAACCGAATGCAAGCGCTAGGACGAACGAAACGCCCACCGCCGTCGTCGAATCGACCAGGACGGTGAGCAGCATGGCACCGGCACTGATCGGAAACAAATAACGCGCCCAGCTCGATTCTACGCCGATGAACTTGACTCCCGCCGCAAAGAAGAGCGTCAAGACGGCGACGAGCATCAACACGCGGCCCTGCGTGATGAGCGGGCGACGCAAATGCAACATATAAATCGTCAGCAAGACAGAAAGCAAAACAGCAAAGAGAATCGGACCCAAATAATCGGTGATGGAAAGCTGGGGACGCAGAAATCCAGTGGCGAGCAATGCCTCAATCGTCAACGGGGTGACCACTTCGCCCTGACGCAAAATCGCTTGTCCTTTTTCAATGGTGCGATAAATCGGTTCGACTTGAGCGCGGGCGAGCGCACGTTTCAGATTGGTCTCGGTGGGGTTGGGAAAGCTATTGGGGACGATAAACACTTGGCACCATTGATTCACCAAATCGGCTTGGTCCACCGGCAACGCCAGGCTGACGCGATTTGGAATCTTGGCAATCGCAGAGATCAAACCGTTGGGACGGATCGGATCGCGCATGGACAGTTCAAGCACATAGAGTGCTTCGGTGACCACGCGATGATAAGAATTATCGTCCAAAGCGAATGTAGCTTTGATCGTTGCCGAACCGACGATGAGACCTGGGATGGCTTGCACCTGTTCGATCTTGCGCTCCAGCGGCGTGGACGCATCCCGGCGAATGAGATCGACATAGTCCATCACGCGGCTTGCCCAGCGGACTTGCTCGCGTCCGAGCGCAGCGTCGGGCGGGTCGTACACGTCGACAACGTCGGCTTCGGCTTTGGTGCGCGCTTCACTCATTTGGATTTCGCTTTGATAAATGATGCGATCCGGCGCAAGAATTGTTCTGGAACTGGCTTGCCCTACTTCAATGCGCAGCGGTTCGGGGGCAGACTGAAACGCAAAGAGAAACGCGAGGAGAATGGTAAAACCAAAGACAATGAGGAGTGCACGCACGATTTGCCAACGTGCGAGCGAGGGATTTGACCTGAGCGAGGAATGGCTGTCGATCATTTTGATCGGGTAGGCGAAAGCTTCGCCGTCAGGAGGTTCCTAGGTCAATGGGCTGACGGGTGAGTAAATACGCTGCCCGTGACTTGGCTTGACGTGCGTCGAAAACAAAATCGAAAGCGACGTAACCTTGATTGAACAGTTTTAGAAATGCATTACGCACTTGCATGCGCCAATCAAGCGCCAGGGCTGCATCGACCGATTTGAGCGCGCCTAGTTGAGCTGGAATTTCGAGCAAGAGAATATCGGCGTTGGGTTCATCGATTTGAACAATGCGCGGCAAGTTGCGCGCATCCAACGTGACATCGAAAATCGGCTGCGCACCGGAACAAAGCGCCTCATCCCAGGTCTTGCGCGCGGGCGCGGCGTGCGCGCACGCTTGAACGCGCGGCGCATTCAGCCACCATTCGACTTCAAATCGGTCCGATGGCAAACCGGCATTCAAGCCATCCGTCATGTCGCCGTACGCGCTCACGATGTAATGCCGTGCCATTGCGCCGAGACGGGTAAGGTTCAAACTGGCGTTCAAACTGAGCAACGGGTCGTAGGTCCACGTCATGAGCGCGATACCCTGGAAAAGCGATGCATCGCGTTGCGCAAATTTTAAACGCTCGCCGATCTTTTGCCCCTGGTATTCGGGGAGAACGGCGAGCATGTGCGAACATTGCTTGAGAATTTTGGGAGCGTGGTCGCGTGCCACTCCCAGAAAACTAAACGCAAAACCGATCATCCGCTGATCGGCATCAAATGCGCCCAGAAGAATCCCTCCATTCTTGTGCGCAGTAATGAGCAAATTGGCAGGAACTACATCGCGCCAATCCGGCATCTGCCAGACCACACGTTGTAGTTCCTCTGCCTGTAAGTACTCTGACCACGCTTGCAATGGCCGGAACGTGAGTTCCGATCCATCAATAGTCTTCATCCTCGTCTTCCCAATCGTCTTCTTCTTCCTCGTCGTCGTCTTCCAAGTCTTCAGCGAGTTCGTCGTCTTCCCATTCTTCTTCTTCGTCTTCAACATCCTCGCGCGGTTCCATCGTGAGACAACCAGCATCTGGCTCGTACTCGATTTCTTCCGATGTACAAATTCCATTCTTGTTAAAGACGCACCGCCTATCACGGCATCGAATGCGTGTCATTCGTAACGCCTCCCGATAAGAGTTGCCCAAATTTGAGCGACGCTATTATATACGAGTTGACTTTTTTTGCAAAAGAACTTTTGCCGTGAAATCTTGAAAGACTGAGACCCCAAAGATTTTCAGCACAAGTAAAAATACGACAAGTTCGATCATGACACCGTTGATTCGCGCCAGGGGCGCCAAAAAGTTATTGGCTCTAGGCGCTTGGCGAAAAAGAAACGAGGCAAGCGTTGGAGATGACACCGGCTTGCCTCGTCTTTGTTTGCTTCACCTGCAATGACACTTAGGTGGCTTCGTCCAAAACACGAAAAGAAATGGTTGCCGACCAAGGACCCCAACCGCCTTCGTTCCCACCACGCACATGCCAATAATAGATCGTGCCTAACCGCAGTGGTTTTTCAACTGGAACAGCCGCTTCTGTTGCGATGGAAACAACAGAATGCGCTTGCGCCAAATTGGGTTCTTCGCTCCATGCTACCTCGTAGCGCGTTGCATTGCCAACGGAGAGCCAGCGAAAAGTGGGATAGAGCGTTTCGGAAAATTTCTCATTCTCGGGTGAGAGCAGAATTGCTCGCCCACTTGGCGGAATGGGTTTCGGTGCTGCTTCAACACCGGTCGCCTTGCTTTGTGCTGCCGCAGCGGGTGCAGAATTATTCTCACGCGCCGTTGATTTTTTGCCGTGCGCTGCTTTTTCTTTTCGCTTGTCACCGCGTACGGGCTTGCGTACAGGCGTTGACGCACGTTTTTTTGTTGATGCGGCTGTACGCTTGGAAACCGGACGAGCTTGTTTCTTGGTTGTTTTTTTAGCGGGCTTGGTAGCCTTGCGACCGGAAACAGCGGCAAACAATGGCGCAGCGAGTGACAATAGTAACTGTCCCAGAATCAAATCTAACAACTGACTTGGCTCCTTAGGGCGCGGGTGGTTGAGGCGGAACAAGTGGTGCGGGTTCGGGAGGCGGCGGTGGTGGAAGGACGGGTGCCTCTTCTTTTTTCACTTGCTTCTTAGCTACGCCTTTCTTCGGCGCGGCTTTTTTCGCCGCTGTTTTCTTCGTCGCTTTTTTCTTGGGCGCGGCTTTTTTGGCGACCTTTTTCTTGGGTGCCGCAAAGAACAATGGGGTGGCAAGACCTAATAATACTTCGACAACCTTGCTCATGACTTCCTCCTTGAAGGATAATGTATTGCCCCATCCCTTTGGGTTGGGGATCCATCAAAAATCAACGTGCTCCGAGGATGCAAAGATAAATCGTGTTGAATGCGTTACACCTCCTCGTGCGAGCCAGGGTCGGCCCTCTGTAGTTGGAGAGAGTATAGCATACATCGAAAGTGAATACAAGACCCAGGTATCGATTGGGTGTGCGTCACGATTTTGGGTGAACGTCGCCGAATGAAATTCGGCGGCTCAATGAAATTCGGCGGCTCAATGAGGTCAAAATCGGTTGGAAACCGATTGACGCCAACTCGATTTATCGAGTTTCCACCTTTTGAGCCGTCGTTTTGAAACGACGGCGGGCAAAATTCCAACCACCCAAAACTTTGACGCACACCCGTATCGATTTTTATCGAATGTTGAAATAATTTTTCGGAATCAAACTGTTGGTCGAACAAAAAATGCGCGGGCAAACATGAAATGGTTTGTCCGCGCATTTAATTCCATGCCTCGATGGTCTATCGACTTGTTAGCTTATCGCCGACGATAGTACGAAATCTCAGTAGACATAAGAACACACGAAATCGCCTTGTTTTACCGAGATATTTTGAACTTACAACGTCTAACAGGTGCTTACTCCGCGATGATGGTGAGTTTCGGCACACCGGAGCTACACAGCATATAGTCTGCGTTGCCATCCATGTCGCTTTGGGCGTACAGATGTAATCGAATTTGGAAACGATCTCTGTTCTGAGTCACTCTCGTTTGTACCAACGACTTAACATCAATGGTGGACACGGGCTTGGATGTGAGACGTATAATCGCCGTACCGGATGCGTTATACGCTGCTTGACTCAAGGGTACAGAATACTGAACCTCGCCAACCCAAATACCGCCCAACTGCGTTGAGACAGCAGTCGAAAATGGATTGCCTGTTTGCGTACAGCCTGTCAAATCCAGCTTGGCGCTATCAATAGTTCGACCGTGCAAAGCAGAAATATCAAAACCGATAAAGGCGCGGGCGAGTTTGTTACTTCCCGTGTCTCCAACCAGCATACCGGTGGGTATAATGGAATCCGCAGGATCATAGAGCGTCCCACTTTCGTTTCCAGTCAGCGCGTTGAGGGTGAACGATGCTATCGGCGGAGCCAAAGTGCCCACGTTGACTTTGACTTGCGCCGTCTTGATATTCGCGCCGCAATGCGCCGTTAACGTGTAGGTCGTCGTCGCACCAGGCGTGATCGTAATCGAACCGGGCGACGGCTGTCCGCCAATTCCATTATCGATTTCGAGCGAATCGGCGTTTGTAACTTCGCCCCAACTCAACGTTACTGGAGTGCCGACAACGACCGTAATCGTCGTTGCCGCGGGAACGGATGCGGCTGACGCGGTGAACGAGGCAATATTCGGTTGCCCTGTGCAGCCACTTGGAGACGAGGACGTTACACTAGACGATGCTGACGATGAGGTTGCCCCACCGACAACGTTGATCTTGACCGTTACGTTCTTCCCGAAAAATGCGCTGCCACCGACCCGCATTCGCCACACACCGGTGTACGAACCGTTGTTTGCGGGAGCCGTCATCGGCACAAGAACATCGGCGGTCCCGCCGGGGGCTGTAGCGGGCACGTTCACAATTGTCGATCCAGTCATCGCTGTACCGCTCACAAACACCAATTGATAACCGACGCCCCACGTACACGAGCCACTATTACTCAAACGCCAGATTTTGTTGAACGTTTGATTGACAGCGAAATTCGTTCCATCCGGGACTGTGACATCGGCGACGAATGCCGCGTCGTTGGCGCACGAACTGCTCGCGCTGCTGGCACTGCTGCTGCTTGCGGTTGTTGGCGGAGGCGGTGCCGTTGGCGGCGGCACGGTCGGGCGCACCGAGAGAGGAACAGTCGGCGCGATGGTTGGCACAAGCGATGAAACACTTGATTGGACCGATACCGCAACCGCGACCGGATCGCTCATACCGCCAGAGGCGTTGTACGCGCGCACGACGATGGTGTGATTGCCTTGCGTGGCTTTCCACGTCTGTATTAGCGTCAACGATGGCTGTCCTTGCGGTGTGGGCGCAGCATCGGTTCGCACCACAATATTATCCACGATGAGTTCAACGCGGACGATGGCAGCGCTGTCGGTAGCCGTCGATTGAATGGCGACCGTTTCGCCATCCTGAAATTCGCTGCCACTGGCAGGCGAAAGAATGACGACCGTCGGTTTGCTTGCGCTGTTACAAGCGGTCAATGCAATGAAAAGAACGAGTGCAATTCGAACGAGGTGGAGATACTTGGCAGTCATTGTCAACCCCCCAAAGAAGAATCAAATGCGAGGAACTAGTGCAGCCCCAAAGTAATGCTGCATAGTCAGCTACGCATGAAATACGCTGGGCTTGCTATGCAAGACTTTGTGGATGCACTACTAAGTTCAAGTATATCACACGTAATACAGAGTGACAAAACTAGGTTTACGTGCGACGCGGTCTTCCTTCGACTCCGCTTTAAGCTCCGCTCATGCGAAGGGTGGTGCGTCGCACGTAATGCCTAAAATGCGGTTGACACGCGTCGAATGACGATGCTATAATCCGCCACATCCATTAGCGAGCATAGACGCCGTGATGAGTGCGACGTATCTGTCTCGTCTGCGATGCTGTAGGCGATCATCTTCGAAAGGCAGACCACTCTATCGGTCTGTCTTTTATTTTAAATGTAGAGCAAGTTTCTAACTTGCCTTGCAACTTGCCTTACATTGCATAGGAGTACAGTCGATGGCAAAAAATACCGAACAACCTTGGTGGGAAAAACTGCCGCCAAATATTACAGGCGATTCGATCATCGCCAACGTCGGCGCAGGCGCGCAGAATGTCGCCGTGGGCAAAAATATTCAGCAGACCGTCATCTCCACCCTCGGTGCGCCAACCCCCAACGACAAACAATTGATCGAGCAAAAGTTTGCCGAACTGAATGCAACACTCGCCAAACAAAATCAAGTCCCAGCCGATACCAAAAAAATCGCCGAGTTTCAAATCAAACTCTTGCAAGGCGAATTGACAAAGACCGACCCCAAGGACACGCCGAGCGCCAGTACTATCACCCAAGTTGGCGATTGGCTTCTCGATAACGTGCCCTCGATGGCAGAAACCGTGGTGGGACTGTTCGCATCTCCTGCTGTCGGCAAAGTCGTGGGCAAAGCCGGAGAAGTGGCGATCAAGTGGGCAAGAACTCGCCTCGGCGGTGCTAGCGCAATCGGTACAGCATCGGCAAGCGCGGGGTGATCCTGTAAAAAAGGAAATTAGGGAAACTGGAGGAACTCTGTGAATTTTCCCTTATTTCCATCAGTTCCTCTAGTTCCCTGGATTTTCGGAGCAACAGCTTTGTCTGAGCAAAAAACCAGTTGGCTTGAGCGTCTGCGCGAATGGTTTCGTTTTTCGCACGGCGATACCATCATCGCGAACGTCGGCGAAGGCGCGCGCGATGTCATCGTCGGCAAGAACGTTATCAAGGTGGGGACGCTCGTCGTGCCAGCCGTGCCTGTTTTTGTCGGCGTTGTGATTCTGATTGTGCTGGTCGCCATCGGCGGTTATTTGTATTTCGTGCCGAACAAAATGCCGCTCGATACATTCAACATCGCCGTCGCCGATTTCGGCGTGATGGGCGCAGACAAACAAATCCAAGTTACCAGCGAATCCCAATCCTTCAGCCGAATGATTTTTGCTGCGCTCCGCGACGAATTGATCCCCCTTGCTACGAATCAACCTGGGCTGCCCAAGCCGCTCGTGTGGAACGATAGTTTGTTTCCGTCTCAAATCCGTGTGCAGATTGGAATGATTCCTGGGTCCAGTCCTGAACAACAACATGCTGCGGCGGCAGCCCGCGCAACCGAACTGGGCGCGAACATTATCGTTTACGGCAATTTGGAAACCAATAGCATTCCATCGAATTTCGTGCCGGCGTTTTACGTTGCGCCACTTGTCGGCGAGGCAGACGAAATTGTGGGACGTTATCAATTCGGTTCGCCGATTCCGGTGCAATTGTCGAGTCAGCCGGGGAGCACCTGGTTCACAAGTCTCGCGCAAGACAAGACGTTGATCGCTCGCCGCCAAGCTTTGGCGCAACTCACGTTCGGCTTGCTCAAAGATTTTCGCGGCTATCATGAAGATGCGCTCGGATATTTTCAGAACGCCCTCAAACTCTTGCAGGCGTCCGACAATCGCGCGGGCGAAGAGGTCCTAAATTATTTCATCGGGCGCGAATATCTTTTTATGGCGAACCATCAACAAGCTTTGGGCGAATCACGCAGCGCGCAAGGCGATCAAGCGGGCGCGCAAGATGCGTTCGCTCAGGTTGAACCGAATCTGACGAAAGCCGCAGCCGCGTTCAATGCGGCGAAGAATCGGAATGCGACGTACGCGCGCGCGTATTATGGGCTGGGCGGCGTATATCAATTGCGAATGATGCGCCAGAGTGCGCCAGATCGACTCGCGCAGCCAGAGTTTATGAATCGCGCGTTCGGCGAATATCAGACCGCGTTGAACCATGCACTCCAAGCGCGCGAAGAGCAAACCGAAATCAAAGTACGCGGCGCGCTCGCATCGACGTTGTTTCTTCAAGGCGAAGCGTACTTGCATCAGCAAGATTGGGCGCGCGCGGCGGACACCTTTGACGAATCGATCAAACGCACAAACGAACAATTGAATGAAATCGAAAAAAACAAGCAAGTGCGTTCAATGGCGGAAGCGTACTTGACGCTGGGAAATGCGACTTTTGAAAAAGGCATTGCTAAATCGCAATTGAATGACACAGCAGCGGCTAAAATATTATACGACCAAGCGAATAGCTGGTATGCCAAATGCTGGGACCTGCGCATCTATGACCCCACCATCGTTCAAGGCGCGGCGGCACGTTGCCAACGCGCGCAAACCCAGGTCAACGATTGGATCAGCAAGCTACCGTAATGGTTCTAGTGCGCGACTCAGCGCGCGCAAATCCAGGAGATAACTATGCGCCCCAAAATATTTTCTGCGGTGATCGGTTCCCTAATCGGCTTGAGTTTCTTTTCGACCGGCTGCGGGCTGACCGTCAACATTGCCTTTGCCACGCCAAGCATCACACCTATGCTCGCAACTTCGATTCCAGCGGGTAGTACGTTGCTCACGTTGACACCTTTTCCTTCTATTGCGCCTGCAACGCAAACACCGTTACCCATCGCGCCAACGGGAGCGACGGAGACTGCGACGGTGCAACCCAGCGCAACCCTCGCTCCGACTACATCGCCCACCGTCCCACCGAACACGCCCACATCAACTCCTACGAATACGCCAATTCCTCCTCCTCCACCGCCACCTCCGCCAACCCGAGTCGTTTTGCCTCAGCTTCCAGTTTTCGACAAAGATGGAAACAACATGGAGGGAAGAGTTTTCGGTGTCTCGGTTCCAAAGAGTTTGATTTCCTTCCAAGTCATCGCGTGTGTGCCCGATTGCAAGAGCAAAGGCGATGGCACAGGTGTAACCTCAGTTGATTTTGCGTTTTACAAAATCAAGACGCAAGACCGCGATGTGCTCGATGGGAAAAATCCCGTTTACAAAACGACGGAGCGCAACAAGCCTTACTGCGCGTTCGGCGGCGACAATCCTTGCCCCAATTGGATTTTTGCCGAACACGGCGGCAAATGGCCCAATGGCGCAAACATCGACAGCGGCGATTACACACTGCTCGTGCGCGCCAACGGCGATAACAAAAATAATAGCATGTGGACCAGCGTCGTCAATTTCAATATTCAACGATAAAAGCTAATTACTCAAGTTGTCATTGCGAGAAGGCACGCAGTACGTACGCAGCATCAGATAGTGCCGGACGATTCGCGTGCCGGTGCTGAGCGAAGCCGAAGCAAGCAATCTCTGTCTACGATTTAGATTGCTTCGTCGCTCGGCAACTTGTCGATTACTATGCTCTATGAAACGCTGCTCGCAACACTTGCACCACACGTGGCTGGGGCTGACTGCGCCAAGTTCAGCACAGCCAAGTTCAGCCACCGTCATGCAAGTGTGACAGATGGCTGAGTTACGATAAAAGACAACTCCCGCAGATGAGATTATCTGCGGGAGTTTAATTTTCAGTGACTTGTTTATTTATTGGACTTGGCTTTATCCACCAACTCAAACAACTTGTTCAACGCTTCCAGCGGCGACAGCGACAGCACATCGAGATTTTTTAATTCGTCGCGCAGCGGATCGTCTTGCGAAAATAACGCCAACTGTACGCCGACTTTTTGGGTGTGCGACTCTTGGCGCGTCTCCAACTCTTTTAATACTTCCTCAGCGCGATGCACAACCGCTTTCGGAATGCCCGCCAACTGCGCGACGTGAATGCCGTACGATTTATCCGCACCGCCGCGCACAATCTTGTGCAAAAAAACGACTTGACCGCCTTGCTCCAGCACTGCCACGTTGTAATTGCGGACCTTGGGCAAATATTGTTCCAACTCGATCAATTCGTGATAATGCGTCGCGAAAAGCGTTTTTGATCCCAGGTTCGGATGATTGTGAATGTGTTCGACAATCGCGCGCGCAATGGCGATACCATCGTACGTGCTCGTCCCGCGCCCCACTTCGTCCAGCACGATCAAACTGCGCTGCGTGCTGTGCGCGAGAATATTCGCCGCCTCGACCATCTCGACCATGAACGTCGATTGTCCCTGCGCGATTTCGTCCTGCGCGCCGATACGCGTAAAGATGCGATCGACCAAACCAATCGTCGCCGATTCCGCCGGGACGAATGAACCAATTTGCGCCATCAACACGATCAGCGCAACCTGACGCAAGAACGTGGACTTGCCGCTCATGTTCGGTCCCGTGATGATGTGAATCACTTCGTCTTTCGACAGCGTGACATCGTTCGGCACGAACGGCTCATCCTTCAGAGTCAGCTCGACGACCGGATGCCGCGCGCCGACAATATGAATCGCGCCGCTGTTGTTGAGTTGCGGACGCACGTAGCGATACCGCATCGCAACTTCGGCGAGCGCCGCGTACGCATCGATCTGGGCGATGACGCGCGCGGTGGCAAGCAATCGCGGCGTTGCGGCAGCAATTTGCGCGCAGACTTCTTTGAACAGTGTCGTCTCTAATTCGGAGATGCGCTCTTCGGCGTTCAGAATCAGCGATTCGTACTCTTTCAAATCGGGCGTGATGTAACGCTCGGCGTTGGTGAGCGTCTGCTTGCGGATGTACTCGCTCGGCACTTGCGGCAGATTCGGCGTGGTGACTTCGATGTAATAGCCGAACACTTTGTTATAGCCCACCTTGAGCGATTTGATGCCGGTGCGTTCGCGCTCTTTGCGTTCGAGGTTGGCGACCCAGTCCTTGGCGTTCCGCGACGCGCCCGCAATGCCGTCAAGTTCGGTGGAATAGCCGGGCAGAATCACGCCGCCGTTGTTGAGATTTCCCGGCGGCTCTGGAACGATGGCACGAGAAATGAGGTTGACAATGTCCCCGCAAGGATCAAGTCCGACCGCTGACCACTGACGGTTGACCGCCGAATTTTCTGCCGTCGGCCGTCGGCGGTCAGCGGTCTGTTCAACTAAGGTCGCTATTTTGGGAATCACGTCCAGACTTGCCTTGATCGCGACGACATCGCGGGGCGTGGCGATGCCTTGCGCAACCCGATTCGTCAAGCGCTCAAGATCGCTCACCTTCTTGAGCAGATCGCGCAACGATTCACGACATGCCGTATCACGATAAAACGCATCGACATGATCGAGTCGCGCATTGAGCGCGTCTAAATCAAGCAACGGCTGCGTCAGCCATTCGCGCAGCAAGCGCCCACCCATCGCCGTGCGTGTCTCGTCGAGCACGCCGAGCAGCGCACCCTTGACCGTCCCGCCGCGCAACGATACAACTAACTCAAGGTTTCGCCGCGTCGCCGGATCGAGCGTCATGAACGATTGCGTGGAGTAGGTCTTGAGCGTGGTCAATTGCGCCAGCGCCGACTTTTGATTGTCTTGCAAGTATTGAATGATCGTACCCGCAGCGCGTGTCGCGAGAGGCAATCCCGCCAAACCAAAACCATCGAGCGCAGCAACGTGAAAATGATCGAGCAAAGTTCGACGAGCGGAATCAAGGTCTGGGATTTGGAAATTGGAAGTTGGAAATTGCAGATTAGGAATTGGAGATTGCTTTGGATCGACCAGCAGTTCCGACGGATGAAGTCGATCCAGTTCTTGGCGAGCGTCGTTCGCGGCGACTTCGGTCGCGCAAAAAACACCGGTCGTGATGTCGGCGTAGGCAATGCCCGCGCGATTTTGATCGACGACGAGCGCGGCGAGATAGTTGTTGCGTTTTTCTTCGAGCAGGTTCGGCTCGACGACAGTCCCAGGCGTGACCACGCGAGCAACTTCACGCGGCATGAGTCCGTTGACCACATCGCCCGTTTGCTCGACGATGGCAACCTTGTGTCCCGCGTTAATCAAGCGCGCGAGATAATTATCGAGAGCGTGGTATGGCACGCCCGCCAGCGGCACGCGATTGCCCGTGCCCATGTCGCGCCCGGTGAGGACGATGTTGCACACTTCGGAGACTGTTTTGGCATCGTCGTCAAACGTTTCGTAGAAATCGCCCAGGCGAAAAAATACAATGGTACCAGGGAATTGTTTTTTGATGCGGAGGTATTGTTGGCGGATAGGTGTGGTCATCGCGGCGAATTATAATGCAAAGCGATGCGGTGTCAATTTGTTTTTAGCAATAAATTTGAACCTGAGATGCAAAAAGCCAGTGAAGATCTTCACCGGCTTAATTCGCAATCTCGTCTAGTTCTTGCTCTTCCTACCCATCACCGTGATTAACGGATAGGCGGTCCATCGCTGATACGGTTACCGCGCTTCAAGAGAACATGAAGTTTATAGAATCCCAAATTATCCGCAAATTTCCAATCCCATGGATATATGGCGATATCGCCATCGGCACCCGCTGTTCTCATAGTTCGCCCCTGTAGATAAAATGCGCTTACTAGATGATGGGGATGGTGTGCCTCATCCCGGGTACCTGGCTCCTTTATCCAACGGTCCTCGCTTTCACCACTGTAGAACATTCTCCCTGCCCCTGGAAGACTAATGATTACACCGCCTTCTTGACGGGCTAGCTTTCCATCCGGATCTATACCGAATGGGTTGCGACGCTTGGTATCGTCCTGGGCTTCCTTGAAATTTGACTTTGCAAACTTTTCTGTTGCATCAATAACCGGTATCAGTTCAGGTACACCAAACGGTATCGTGCCAACCTTCGCTCCTGCAGCAATCAGTCCAATAATAGACCCAATTCCTTCGTTTTCGGTCTCGATGGCAAATGAAGCAAGTCCTCCTGCAAACACGAATTCAATTGTGTCTGCCGCCCTAACGCTTGAAATAGTCACCCCTAGAGGGTCAGCGGCATTTAGGAAAATTACTAGGGCAATCTCAGCGTCCCCGGAATCCCAATCGATCTGTTTGCCAAATCCATTCGGGGCTTGACCTACAACGACGACTTTTGACTTGGGTTTAGTTTCGCCGTCTTTCGTAAAGCGAGCTGCAATTGTATTTGAAGCAGAAATCATTGATTTTGGACCATAGAGGGCAACGTTTCGCTCCAACCACATATTGTGGGAGATCGCCAATTTCCCATGTTGCGCAATTGTTTTAAGCATCTCGGCTTTGGCAGCCTTGAACGATGCATTACCAGCCATTATCTATTCTCCTTATTCTGATTTATGTGCTCAGCTTGGTGAACACCATTGAATAACGGTGCTTATCACGGCGTGCATGCTCGATAAATTCAGCCCCGAATTGCGTCAATGCATAATCGGCAATACCGCCTCGGACGAGTCCAAGAAGACAAAGATACCGTAGACGATAAGTAATATCCGACTCGAATAGTTTACCGTTGGGCTCCTGCCGGCTTGCAAGTTTCTGCGCAGGCTCCGCGATCTGCTCCGGCAACTGGAACCCTCCGATATCCTGGAGCGCGATCAGTACACGAAGAGAGTTTGGGGAAACGGCGTCGGCGACCTTCTCATAGACTTTAGAGAGCACCTCTTTTGTCTTTGTGTCAGGGGATGACCTAACTGCAATATCGAGTAACTTTTGAATCACTCCACCTGCTGTATTTACTATTGTCGCAACTACGGTTGGATCTAATGCCATAGGGTCACCTCCAGATTTACAAACTTTAGAAAGGGATCTTGCCACAGGGTACTCTCAAATTGAGGATTGGAGTTCATGCACATCATGAGCCTTCCTCACCTCTACAATCTCATCCGCAACCAGCCCATGGAATTCTCCATGCACCGCCATCGCCGCTTCTTCGCTCGGCGCTTCGACTAGACAGAATACGTTGCCGGTCGTCTCGTTGAACCAGTACCTGAGATACTTGCCATCATGTTGATCTTGCATCTCAAGATCGCGTGCGTGCGCGCCGTTTGCGACATCAGCGGTTAGTCGTTCGACACGTTGATGAACGTCCTAGCAAAGTAGCATTTGCCCAACCTTTGCTGGGCAATCTTTTTACGACTGCCCAGTACACGCAATGGTTAGCGACAGGTGACCTTGGGATTCCATGGCTCGAACATGCCACTGGGATTATGTTTCCAAATCCACGCATGCAACGCATAGACATCAAAGTCGCTATCATATTCGAAGGTATGTCCAAAGAGTTGCGGTGGCTGGGAATGCCCTGCATCCCAGGGACCGCGTGGCACAAGATATTCAACCGCGCCGAGCTGCAATTGTCCGTTCGGTCCGGGCGCATAGACCATCACTTCGGGATGTAGAAAATCGACGGTCAAATCGACCGCGCCGAAATTTGCGAAATGATAACCCATGCCACCCGTGCCAGGTAATTCGTAGCAACCTGGGACTGAGACTGTGTATCCAGCAGCTTGGGCTGTAGCGAGTTGGTGAAAACTCGCGGTAGCAGCGCGCATCTGAGCAAGTTGTGCGCCGAGTGGATCACCGGCAAGCGCAATCGATGTCGGTGTCAGAACTACAATGCTGGCTATCACAACGATGGCAAGCCCAAAAGCCAATCGTAGCGAACCAACCACGCTATATCTATTTGTCATTTTTCCCTCCTTGTGGGTGATTGAGAATTTTTCGATCAGTGCTGCCATTTAACGACATACTCGCGAACTACCGAGAACCTACACTCTAGCGAGTTTTTTTGTGGTATAATTTTCGTGCTTCTAATATAGCGTGAATAACTCTTCTTTGCTGTTCTCTAGCACACAGTATCTCTGTTCAGTAATAGACACATGGCTTCTAATCTGGAAGGAAAACATGCCAACCCTGATTGACTCTGGACAAGGATCAAAGCTAGTTGAATTTCTCCGACAAACTGCGCCGTTCTCAAAGATGACAGAATCCGACCTGATTACGCTTAGCCGCGATTTCAAGCAGCGTATGTTCAAAAAGGGCGAGATTATTTTTCATCAAGGCGATGCAGGCGAAGAAATCTTCATGGTGGCGAGAGGCAAAGTTCGCATCTTTCGGCTCGCCGCTTCGGGGAATGAGACGACGATTGATATTTTTTCCGTCGGGAGGATCCTCGGTGAATTTGCTGCGCTGGACAATCAAGACCGTTCCGCATCTGCCAAAGCGCTTGAACCCGCTACGCTCCTTAGCATCTCTAAGCATAAATTCCTCGGTCATTTGCGAGCGATGCCCGACCTCGCACTTGGCATGATTCAATTGATCATCGCCAAAGCGCGGTGGACAACCGATTTTGCCGAGTCACTAGCGCAATATGATGCCGCCGGACGTCTGCTACACATCCTATTACATTACAATGAGCGTTTTGGAGAAGAAATCGAAACAGGAAGAAAATACGTGCTTGATCTGAATCTAACGCAATCAGACCTCGCATCGCTTGTGGGGGTCAAACGCGGCTGGATCAATCACTTGTTGCAAGATTGGGACAAGCGTGGCTTGATACAATATCGCGCGGGGAAAATCTTTATCCTTGACTTATCCCGTGTCATTGCAGAGCGGGATAGTCGGATCGAGATAAAGTCGACAGAGGAATGGTAAGATGCAAAAGAGTTATTGGACAGATCATTCAACTGCTCTTTGTGATTATCCTGCGCTTTGCCAATTGACTTGATAAACTTGAACGGGGATCGGAAATCCCTTTGGATTAAATTTGCCTGCATCAGAGAAGATGGCTTTGTCCATAGGACATTGATCGACAATGACTTGCGAAACTAAAATCTGATCGGGTTGAGCATAGGCACATATTCGCACAGCTAAATTGACCGCCGCCCCAAACAAATGACTGTCTTCCTCGACCGGTTCCCCTGCACTCAGACCAATCCGCAGATGAAGCGACGGTTCGGCATTCTCAGAGTTGTAAGCCGCAAAAGATTTTTGAATCGACATGACACATTCAATCGCCTTTGACGTGTCTGCAAAAGAAGCCATGATGCCATCGCCCATATGTTTCACTTCGCGCCCGCCACTATTGCGCAACGCATTGCGCGTCAACGCATTGTGAACGCGCAACAAATGCATTGCAGTTGATTCGCCTAGTTGAGTGATCATCCCGGTTGAATCTTTGAGATCAGTAACCATGATCACGCGAAAAGCTGAATCGATGAGCACGGTGTTCGCCACTGGTAATGGGTCACTAATTCGACCCAAGAATACCTCGACGGTAGCGGGATTGACCTCGATAATTTCACTAGGCACCTGGCCATGTGCTTCGTCGTGTGCCTTTTGAAGCGTCGCTTTATCCGGCGAATCAACGAGGCAAAAGCCCGTACAACGTTCCTCATCCATCCAATAAGTCAAAAATTGGATGCCATACTTGCTTTGCACTGCCAAGTCTTTTTCATGTGCATTGGCAATGGCATGACGAGTTATCCCTACAACATAGTGCCGATCCATGTAGATAGGCATAGCGATCGTCTCCTCTCGTTTGCGTTGCGAAGGGCTTTGCCACGAGCATTACCTGCTTGAAAGGAACTCAGACCTCAACCGATAATGCGCCGCATCTTACATGGGACGCCCAGCGTTGTCAACTGCCTCCACGATAATTCGATCAATAAAAGGTGAGGTAGCAGACACAAAAGAACATGGCGAAGAGAATTGTAAAGCCGATTGCGCCGGGATTTTGGCGCGGATGCGCGAATCGTTCTATTAAAGCCCGAGAAATATTTTCTCCGGCTCACACTCCGCGTTATTCGCCCTCTTGGACCTCGACTATGTCATCGGCAACCAGCCCGTGTGATTCACGATGCACCGCTATCGCCGCTTCTTTGTTCGGTGCTTCGCCTAGGCAAAACACCTTACCCATCGTCTCGTTAAACCAATATTTGAGATACTTGACGCCATGCTTTACTTGCACATGACCGTCGTGTGCATGTGCGCCTTTGGCGGCATCGACAGTCAGTCCTTCGACGTGACTGTGGACATCCAAATAGAGTGGCATTTGATTTTTCCTCCTTGGGGGTAAATGATATTTTTTCGATCAGTGCCATTATTAGACCAGAAACTTGCGAACCACATAACGTGGAAGAAATGGTGTTTTATAGATCGAGTACGGGTATTGAGATTCTACTAATCCCCAATATTAAAGTGAGTGAGTATGCAATACAGTTTCCAAAAGTTCGTGTTGAACTGCTCTTCGTCATCGACAAGTTGTTTTTCTGCCGCCTGACGATAGAGTTCACCCGAACGCATGTCGCTGAATCGTGTTTTTACGACGGCGCGTTTGAATTCAAACTCTTTGGCATATGCCGCACCTTCACTCGTAATGCATGTCGCGGCATCCATTCTTGCCGGCATGTGACCGGCGCGATAGTCGCGCAGATGCGTCAGTTCGTGGATGAGCATACTTGAAAATGCTATTCGATTCGCTTCGGTTGTTTGATCGCTTGAATCACTAGTTGCCACCCGATCGAAATGATCCTCAAACGTGATGAAACCATTGCCGCGTTCATCGCAACAGACCGCTTCGGCGGCGACCCAATCTGAATCTGTAGTGTTACCAACGGATAGGGCGAACGGTTTAGTTTGGATAACGTAATCGTACCATTCTGGTAAATTATCTTGCAACAACTGGAGACTCGTTTGCAGATACATACGATCAGCGTCCGTAACTGAATTTGCGAAGGTAATACCGGTCAACCCATCAGGTTGCGGCGTCGAGAATGGAACCGCGGCAAACGCGGTCGCACCGACGATAATTAACCCAACGATTACGAAAATGCCCACGTTCTGATTGCTTGAGCGACGAGCCAAGTCTGTTTTCATAGCAGCTCCTTGAGAAAGGTGAATCCTTATTCAACGTCGATGCCATTAAAGCAGACAGGGCGATGAAAAAATACGTGGAAAGTACGCTATCAAAGTCATGCCAGTACGGGGATTTTGAAGAATACAAATCCCGCAGAGTTCTGCGGGATTATCGTGGACAGATCTTCGATTGATGATGACTAGGATTTGTCGCTTTTAAATAAACCTTTTTCGGCCACCCACGCAGCGATCTGCGCGCGCGTATTAAAGCCGAGCTTGTTGAGAATACTGCTGACGTACCCCTCAACGGTCCGTTCACTCAACACAAACGTCGCCGCAATGTCGCGATTCGATTTGCCCTGCGCGATCAATATCGCCACCTCGCGTTCGCGCGCGGTCAATCCACCAAATTTTTCTTTCGCCGCTTGGCGGGGTGAGGGCACATCTGTCGCATCTGGAATTTTGACTTCAGCCAACGCATACTCGATAGCTTGCTCAAACGAGATGGTGCGCCCTTTCGCCCACACTGAGGCGAGAGTTGCATTGTCGAGTCGCTGGCGGACAATCGCCAGCGCGCGATCATAGTTCGCGTGCCAAGTCTTTGGCATGGGAACGCCAATCATTTCGCGCGCAGCTTCCGCCATCCCGAAAAGTTGCGCCGCTTGCGCAACTTGGTTATTTGCTGCGGCGACACCGGCGAGACCCTCCAAACATTTGATCGCATTCCGCTTGTCTCCCTGATCGCGAAAGAGCGCCAGTGCCTGAGAATAACACATTTGCGCTCGTGTTAGGTCGCCGCGGCTCAAGGCGACGGCTCCCAGATCGTGCAGAGAACGTGGAATACCAAATTGATCCGCCAATTCCTGACGCAGTGTGAGACTTGCCTCCAACAACGACTCGGCACTTGGATCGCCCTGCACGTACGCCGTCGCGCCAATATCGTTCAAAGACTTGGCAATGGACCTCTTATCGCCAAGTGCGCGCCGCAGCGCCAAAGACTCATCCATAGATGCGCGTGCCGCCGCATAATCACCTTGCTCGCGTAAAACTATTCCTTGGATGTTAAGAGCTTGAGCCAGAGTGTGCTTTTCTCCTTGCGGCGTCAAAAGTGCGAGCGCCTTGTCGATCAATGAACGCGCCAAGTCTGAGTCTCCGTGATTGAGCGCGGCAAAGCTCATAGCCACTAGCGCGCGGGCGATTCCCGTATTATCGCCTAACTCTTGACAGAGTGAGATGCTCTGCTGCATCAACGAATCTCCAGTGGCATAATCGTTCTGAAGCATGGCTAGCCAACCCACATGAAAAAACACGTGCGCGCGAATCGATTTTGTGCGCGAATCGATTTCATTGGTTGAAGAGAGAAAAAGAGTGGCAAGTGCGCGCCCCTCGCTAAAAAATCCGCGCGCTTCCCAGAACTCTCCCAATGCGCATACCAAACGTAACCCCTGGTCGATTTTCTTGCACTCCACCGCCGTCCGCAAGGCAACACGTACATTGTCGTACTCACTGTCCAATCGTTGGAGCCATTTTACTGGATTAGGACCGACCAGATTGAGGGTTGCCTCCTCTGCCAGATGAAGAAAAAAATCCAGATGACGATTACGCGCACTCTCGGCTTCACCGGATTCGATCAATTTCTCCGATGCGTACTGACGGATCGTTTCCAACATTCGATAACGCATCCGCCCATCGCGCATTTCGACAATGACAAGGGATTTGTCTACCAAACGCGATAACAAATCCAAAACATCGGATGAGTTTGC
This sequence comes from Chloroflexota bacterium, assembly GCA_016215025.1. Classification (GTDB taxonomy): domain Bacteria; phylum Chloroflexota; class Anaerolineae; order UBA4142; family UBA4142; genus JACRMI01. The sequence goes on along the minus strand of JACRMI010000066.1, from coordinate 121,705 downwards.
ACCAACTGCTTCGATCGCATCGAGCGTCCATCCGCCCATAAACACGGATATTCGATTCAGCGCGCCTTGCTCTGGGGCCGACAACAACGCACAACTCCAGTCCATCGCCGCGCGCAAAGTTTGTTGACGGGTGGGCGCCGTCCGACTGCCCAAAGTCAGTAGGTGAAAGCGAGCATCGAGTCGCGCAGCAATTTGTTCAACCGCTAACATCTTGACACGCGCAGCCGCAAGTTCAATCGCAAGCGGGATGCCATCCAGACGTTGACAGATTTGAGCGATGGCGGGCGCATTTGTATTCGTCAGTTCGAAATCGGGATTCGCGGCTTGGGCGCGTTCGGTGAACAAGCGAATCGCCTCAAACTTGGCGAAGGATTCGAGTGGGGGTAATTGTTGTTGATGAGGGTGCGCAAGCGACGGCACGCGAAACGTGATCTCACCGGAGACGTTCAATGCCTCGCGACTCGTCGCCAGGATTTTCAGGTCAGGACAGTGGGTCAACAACGATTCAGCTAACTGCGCAGAGGCATGAATCAAATGCTCGCAATTGTCCAACACAATGAGTAGATTTTGGGCGCGGAGAAAATTCTTGAGAAGATCAATCGGCGCAAGCGTTCCAGCTTGCCCCAAATCGAAGACAGACGCAACGATTTGGGGAACGAGCATTGCATCGGCAAGCGGCGTCAAATCGACAAATCCGATGCCGTCAGAAAAGGTATCGTCCAAATCAGTGGCAACTTGGATTGCCAGTCGCGTCTTGCCACAACCGCCTGAGCCAGTCAAGGTGAGCAGACGCGTTTGCTCGATCAGGTGATTGATCGCTGCGATTTCTTTTTTGCGCCCGATGAAACGGGTCAAGGGGATGGGCAAGCTGTTTGTCGGCATCCTGTTTCTCCTAGGAACATCCGAACCTCAACCGATAATGCGCCGCATAATAATGCGCTGAATCTTACATGGGACGTACGGCGTTGTCAACTGCCTTTTGGGAAATTTTTCGACAATGCGTCCTAAACGATAAACCGAAACGTGCGACGCCCCTTGCGAGGCACGTCGCACGTTTCGGTCAATGGTAATTGATTTCCAATTTATTGGATTCGTTCTTCTTGCCGATGCTCCATCGAAATGAACGTGAGGTAGCAAACGAAAAAGAACATGGCGAAGAGAACCGTAAAACCAATTGCGCCGGGATTTTGGCGAGGATGCGCAAAACGTTCCGTCACATCGGCGATGATTTCCCACGGCTGCGAGAACAAGTCCCAACTATTCCAACGCAAGAATCGACCGAGATAGATTCCCAAGCCGCACGCGGCGATGGTGCTGAACACAAAGAGCCAGCTCACAATTCGACCCGCATATTCTCGAATGATCTTCTGCATGCGATTCAACGAGGCAACCCCAAGGAATAATCCCGACCAAGCAAACATCGCCAGCATTCCAATATCGTACCACGTTGGTACCGGCGCGCGTTCGTCGAGATGCCACCAATCGGTGATGATGTAAGGCGCGTTGGGCAAAAAGATTAGCCAGAGGAAACTGGGGACTAGGATGAGCCACCACGCGCGCGGAAAGCGCTGATGCAGTAACGCGACCAACTCGCTGCACAAGTACGGAATCCATGCGAGAAAAAGGTTCCACATCAGAAACCGATACGTCCAACGTTCGCTAAACACCACGCGGGCTGCAAAGAGCATACACGCAAGCAGACTCGACAGCACGAGCGGATAGACCAAGTGGTTGACACAAAAGCGATGGATGCGGCGGAGGTCGTTGACCATTGTTTTCCTCCTGGAAAATGTAGGGCAAATATCCAATTTGTCGAAAAGTATAGCGGGATGGGCAAATTGGAAATTTGCCCTACTTGTCTGATTATAACGGAACGGCGAGGAATGACAAGGTAGGGGTCGCCCTATGTGGCGACCCATTTGAACGATCACAGGGCGACCACGCAGAGTCGCCCCTACGAAACCACGCTCTTCAACGCAGCAAGATGCGCGTCTTTCATGTAGATGCCATAGCCATGCAACAAGCCAGGGTCATGCAAAATCTTTTCCAAGTCGCAATCGATTCTGAGTTTCAAGCCCGATTGCATCTTGAACGTACGCAACATCTTGCGACATTTTTCGATGCGGCGGTCGCGGCGCGAAAGCAGTGTGTTGCTGGGTGTTGTGAGCGTGATGGTCACTGAATCTTTGGGGGTAATCGAAATTCCATCAACTGTAAGACTCGCGGACGGTTCGTCATAAGACGTAACAATGTCGGTGCTGGAGATGTCGATGTGTGCTGGAGATTTTACGCCATGAAAAACCAATCGATATTGGCGCGGCGATGGAACGAACGATGTATCACCGCGCGCTGGCTCAATTGAAAATTTCAGATTGTTGCCACCCCAGGTTTGCGTGAACGTCGTGAGCGCGTATTGACCTTGGGTATACGCAACCGTTTCGCCGTCATCTTCGTACAATTCAAATCGATTGTCTGCACCTGCAAAGATGTGAATCGTCAACTCGTTCGGGTTGCCGAGTCCGCCCCAATTGACTGGGGGTGCAAGCGGCACGATTGCTCCCGCTTTGGCAAACACCGGAATCTCGTCTTGCTTCGCATACGTCGAAGACCAGCGATCTCCCGCGATATACTCACCATCGAAAAAGTTGTACCAATCGCCTCGGGGCAGCCAGACATCTTGGCGCGCCATGCGCGTGTTGGCATCCAGCGGCGTCGTAATCGGCGCGGCGATGAGTTCACTGCCGAACATGTATTGTTGCGGACAATTGTATGCATTGTCGTCGTCGGGATGATCCCAATACATCGGCGTGACGAGCGGCAGGTCTTGCGAGTGATTGCGCCATGCCATCGAATAAATGTACGGAATGAACGCATGCCGCAGTTGCATCGCATCGCGCGTGATACGAAATGTTTCCGCATCCTGACTCCACGGACGACGGTCGTGGTACGGATTCGCCGTGCTGTGCAAACGCAGGATCGGACTGAACAAACCGAACTGCACCCAACGCGCAAACAATTCCGGTTCTTCGACGCCCTGCTGATGTCCGCCGATATCGTGGCTCCACCAGCCGTATCCAACATTTGCAGCGGTCGATGTAAAGCGCGGCTGGAACGCGAGCGATGCCCACGTGATGAATGTGTCGCCCGAAAATCCAATCGGGTAACGATGATTCCCGTATCCACCCCATCGCGAAAAGATAAACGGTCGTTTACGTCCGTCGCGTCCCGAATCGTAATAGTGCAAATGATTGAGCCACCACAATGGATCGAGATGGGGCAAGCGTGTGAGCGTCCCCTGCTGCCAATCGATCCACCAGAAATCGACGCCCATCTCTTCGAGTGGATGATGCAGAATATCGAAATATGCCAGCGCGAATTGCGGATCGGTGATGTCGAACCTGACCGCATTGCGACTCGTTGGATCGACACCCATCACTTGCGCCATTTGCTCGTACTGCTCTTCGTGCGGGTGAATGCCTTCGGCGGGGTGAATGTTCAGCGTCGTCTTCAGTCCTTGCGCGTGCAACCAATCGAGAAATCTTTTTGGGTCAGGAAAGAGTTTTCGATTCCAGGTATAGCCCGTCCATCCCGTCGATAAATTTTTCGTCTCTGTGATGTGCCAGTCCATATCGATAACACACACCGCAAGCGGAATCTCGTGCTCTTTGAAACCGTTCACCACATCGATCAAGTCTTGTTCGCTGTACGCCCAATAGCGGCTCCACCAATTGCCAAGGAGAAAGCGCGGAATCAGCGGCGTCTTGCCTGCGATCTTGCAAAAATCGCTCAAACTTGTTTTGTAATCGTGTCCATAGCCGAAAAAATAAATGTCTTGATTCGATGGATGAGCGCGATTCATCAGCCAACCGGTTTCATTGAAAACAAGCTTAGCTGAATCATCGACCACCGACCAGCCGGCACGCGACATCAATCCTGGGTCGAGTCGCACCTCGCCGTCCGCCATATCGAGCGTGCGCGTGGTACCGCCCAAGTTATCGCGCTTGCCCGGATCGCCAAAATGCCAAGTCGTCTTGGTCGCGAAAATTTCGATGGAGAGTGTATGCGCATCGAAACCCAATTGGCTATCGATGTACTTGAGTCGCAAATGCTCGGTGGTGATGGTCGTCGTATTGCCGTTTTTATCAACTCGGAACTTTGGCACCGGCTGCTGGCGATACCAAAATGCTTGGCTCGCATGATCCTCAAACTGATTCGTCGGGCTGTACTCGATCCGAATCAATCGTGAGGTGAAAATCGTAAAGCGCACGTTCGGCGCGAGAACAATTGCGTCGGGGTTGGCGACAGGGGAAAAAGAATTCATCATGAAAAATTATTCTCCGAATAGTTGTGTTGTCCTATTATAACGCTTTTCCTTTTTCACGGAGGATTCTTTTTACAATGGAAGCAAGTCCAACCTGCAGAGCAGGTTTTGGGATTGACAGGCGTCGGTTTCAAACCGATGCCCCTAGGCGCAGATGCGACGCCATCGACTGGAAGTCGACGTCTACTGCGCGCGAAACTCACTTCGCAGGTTAGGTTGCCTCCAAAACTGAAATTCCCCTTCATAGAAGGCGAATTGGTGGAACACCCGAATCGAGTTATAATTCTTTTGCAATCACTTGCCAGGATATTTAAATGCCGCGATCAAAACGAACTACATCATCACAGATTTTACACACGTCAGACATTGCCAAAGTCGTTGGCATCCACCCCAACACGGTTCGTCTGTACGAAGTGTGGGGATTTATTTCGCCGGTGCCGCGCAGCCCAAGCGGTTATCGACTCTTTTCGCCAATCCATCTCGCGCAAATTCAAATCGCGCGAACGGCGCTGCACGGTCCTTGGCCCGGACAAAACATTCGACGCTCTGCCCTGGCACTGACGAGAAAGACCGCGACCGGCGATTTCGATGCAGCGTTGAAGCTAGCCAAGCAGCATCTCGTCATCGTCAAGCAAGAACGTGCCGAAGCTGAAACTGCAGCGCGCGTGCTCGAACGCTGGGCTAGTGGCAAGACAGCCAAAAAAAAACACCGCCCGCTGAAAATCGGCGAGGCGGCAAAATTGTTACATGCAACGATTGACGCAATTCGCAACTGGGAGCGCAACGGCTTAATTTCCGTCCCGCGCGATGAACACAGTGGCTATCGACTCTACGGCACAGCCGAGATCAATCGATTGCGCGTGATTCAAATGCTGCGCCAAGCCGGCTACAGCCCCATGGCGATCTTGCGTATGTTGCTGCAACTCGATCAGGGCAAAAAGAAAAATCTGCGACTGGCGCTCGACACACCGCGGCCGGACGAAGATGCGTACACGGCTTCTGACCGCTGGCTTTCGACGCTTGCCGAGCAAGAAGCCCGCGCGCGGCAGATGATGGCGCAGTTGAAAAAGTTGGTGCGGACAAAACAATAAGCAAATTTCCAATTTGCTCCACAACTTGGCGAGCGGCGACACGATGTGCCGCCGCTCGTCGTGTACAAACCCTCCATTAGCCCACCAGGGTCGTATAATTACCGTGGAAAGACAATCAAACCAAAGGAGTCAAAATGCTGCCAGAAATTATTTTGCACAACGGAATCAGCGTGGATGGGCGGATGGATTGGTTCACCGGCGACATCGGTCTGTATTACGAATTAGCAATGCGCTGGCAGATCGATGCGATGTTATCGGGAAGCAACACGATGCTTGCCGCGCCGGAACAATCGCCCGATCAACCGGGTGAAACGTTTGAGGTGAAACAAGACCCCAACGATTCGCGACCACTCGCCGTCGTCGTGGACAGCCGCGGACGCATTCACAACTGGAATTTTTGGCGCAAGCAACCATACTGGCGCAACCTGGTCGTCCTGTGTTCACGCAGCACTCCGCAGTCGTATTTGGATGAATTGCGGGGTAAACAGGTGGATTACATCGTCGCCGGCGACAACCACGTGGATTTGCGCGCGGCGTTGGAAGAACTGAACGAGCGCTACGGCGTCAAAACGATTCGCGTCGATAGCGGCGGTGTGTTGAATGGCGTACTGCTTCGCGCCGGATTGGTCAAACAAGTGAGCGTGCTCATCAACCCGACGTTGGTTGGCGGAACATCGCCGCGCTCGATCTTCACCGCGCCCGACCTGACATCGGCGGAAGGCATTCTGCCACTGAAACTGATCCACGTCGAAAATGTAAGAGACGATGTCGTCTGGCTCAAGTACGAGGTCGTCAAATGACTGAGCCGCAAATCATCGTTCGCAACTTGACCAAAACATATCGCGTACCTGAGCGACAACCCGGCTTGCGCGCATCGCTGACAAGTATGCTGCATCGCACCTACACCGATGTGCCCGCCGTGCGCGACATTAGCTTTTCGATTCAACCTGGCGAGATGGTTGGTTTTATCGGACCTAATGGCGCGGGGAAAACGACGACGCTCAAAATGCTAGCTGGCTTGCTTCACCCTTCATCGGGTGAAGCAAGCGTCATGTCGCATACTCCGTGGCAGCGAAAACCCGAATACCTGCGCCATATTAGCATGATCCTGGGAAACAAAAGCCAAATGCTGTGGGATATTCCGCCGCTCGATACGTTCCACGTCCTGGGAGAAATCTATCGCGTGCCAGCCCACGAACTCAAATGTGCGCTGGATGAACTGGTCGATTTGCTAGAGATGCGCGATTTGCTGACCAAACCCGTGCGCAACTTTTCGTTGGGCGAGCGCATGAAATGCGAACTCGTCGCCGGGTTGTTGCACCATCCCGACGTCTTATTTCTCGACGAGCCAACGCTGGGCTTGGATGTCTCGATGCAGAATCGCTTGCGCCGTTTTCTCGCCGAATACAATCGGCGTCGGGGTGTGACGATGATTCTCACGAGTCACTATATGGCGGACGTGGTCGCGTTGTGTCCGCGCGTCATTCTGATTCATCACGGCAAGTTGTTATACGACGGCGAACTGAGAGAACTTGCCCAACAACTCGCGCCGTTCAAGCTCATTCGCGTGGCGACTCATTCCGAAAATCACTTTCCATCCGAGTTGCCTTTTGGCGCAGAAATCATCGAACGCGTGAACGGACAAGTGACCTTGCGTGCCAGTCTTGCCAATGCGCCGGCGGTCACGGCGCACTTGCTCAACACGTTACCGGTGGCCGACTTGACCGTCGAAGACCCGCCCATCGAAACCGTCATCGATCAGATTTACCAGGAGGGCAACGTATGAATCATCGCGGAGGTTGGGCGCTCATCAAACGAACATGGTCGTCGTGGATGCAGTATCGCGATTTCTTTTTTCTGCTCGCTTTCGGGTGGATGGTTCCACCGCTGATTTATCTTTTCGTTTGGTCAACGGCGGCAGGCGGAAAAACGATTGGTGGACTGGGGCGCGGAGAATTTGTCGCGTACTATCTTGCGCTGATTATCGTCAATCAATTAACCTACTCGACGAACAACTGGACGGTGGGCGATACGATTCGTATCGGTCGTATGAATCATTTGTTGCTGCGACCAATGTCGCCGATCTACGATGCGCTGTCGCAGGAGCTTGCCGGCAAAGTGGTCTTTATGGTCTTCGTCGTACCGGTCACTATCGTGCTGGCGATCTTTTTACAGCCCGAATGGCACATTACCCTACCGAACGCCATTGCATTCATTCCGGCGCTTGTGTGCGCGTGGGCGCTGCGTTTTTTGTGGGGTTATTGGTTGGCGCTCTTGGCTTTTTGGACAACACGCGCCGATGCTTTGTTGGCGCTGCAAGACTCGCTGATCTTTTTGCTCGCGGGGCAAGTTGCGCCGACGCTGCTCTTACCCGGCGCGATGCAACAAATCGCCAATGTGCTTCCGTTTCGCTACATGATCGGCTTTCCGATTGAAGTCCTGACCGGACAATTAGGAGCCAGCGATTTGCAATTGGGATTCTGTTTTCAATTCATGTGGCTGGGAATCGCGCTTGCGCTTTTCGTCGGCGTGTGGCGCACGGGGCTGAAACGTTATGAGGCGATTGGAGGATAGGAATGTATTATCTGAAACTGATGCGATGCTTTGCGACCGCATCGATCCAAAACGAGTTGATGTATCGCTCGAATCTGTGGATCAGTCTGCTGCACTCGCTGTTGAATCTCGGTACGAGCGTGCTGGGGTTGGTGATTTTATTTGGCCAAGTAGAGACGATTCAAGGCTGGAGCTTTTCTGCGACGCTGGCTTTACTCGGCACGTACTTGACGATCAGCGCGTTGCGCGGACTCGTGATTGGTCCCAGCTTAGATGCGCTTGCCGGGATGGACGGCGAAGTGTGGAGTGGGCAATTCGACTTTACATTGCTGCGACCGGTGAACGTGCAATTCCTCGCTAGCGTTCGCCATTGGCAACCATTGGCTTTGGTCGATCTCGTTCTGGGATTGAGTGTGCTGGGAATCAGCGTCAATCAATTGGGACAGACGTTGACGCTGGCAAATCTGCTGAGCTTTCTCATCGCACTGGGAGTCGGCATCGCCATCTTGTATTCGATTCTGCTTGCGTTTTCAGGATTGGTCTTTGCGAGTCCCGGCTTTTTGTTCACCTGGATATTCGACGCGATCTTTCAAATGGCGCGCTACCCAGTCGAACTTTATCCGGGTTGGCTGCGGCTCGTACTGATGTGGATTGTGCCGGTCGGCGTCATGACGACCATCCCTGCGCAAGCATTGACTGGCGGCTTGCCAAGCAGTGTGTTGATCGCAAGTATCGGACTGGCGGTGATTTTATTGATCGGCGCATCTACTCTTTTTCGATACGGAGTCAGCCGTTACGTCAGCGCATCGAGTTGATTAACAGATCGTTGCTCGCGTACGAAGGATTGAAACATGCAATTGGGCGGAGATCGCCACAAGATTACCGCGTCGATTGAAGAATATCACAAATGCGATTATAATCTCTTATGTGGTCGCTTGATTATCGAACTGAGGTTTCGGATCAAGCCATCGATTTGGATCACCGGGCGCAAGAAAAGAAACCATTCATGGAGTAAAATTGAAAGGATCGACCTCATGGCTGGCTTTGCCCACACACCCAAGTTCATTCTTCGGCTCATCCATCTGCCACCTCAAATCGCTTATGCCATCGGGCTGGGTCCGCTGATGGGAAATGTTGTTTTGCTTTTGACGACTATCGGACGCAAATCAGGCAAACCGCGCGTCACACCGCTGCAATACGAAGAGATGGACGGCAAGATCTATCTCGGCGCGGCGCGCGGACAAAAAGCCGATTGGTTTCGAAATATTCAGGCGAACCCGCATGTCCAAGTGCGCGTCCAGTCGCACAAGTTTTCGGGATTAGCAGAACCAATCACCGACTCGAAACAGATCGCCGATTTTCTGGAACTTCGCTTGCGACGGCATCCCAAAATGGTTGGCGCGATGCTTCGCGGTGAAGGTATGCGAATGCCGCCCGAGCGTTACGATTTAGAAAAGTATGCGACCCAACTTGCGTTGGTTGTGATCAAGCCAGACTCTACGCAAGGTTGATACCGCATTCCTTTCGTTCGATCACAAATCGTTCCCCGCGTAAGACAAATTGAAACTCTTGTTGCACAGCGGAAAATCGGGTACGATGTTTTTCAAGATCGCATAATTCAACGCCGACCAATTGGCGAACGACGGGTCTTTGACCTTGACGCGCGCCAGCGAATTATTTTCCCCCGCGACGACCCAGTGCCAAATCGGTCCGCGCCATCCCTCGACCAAGCCGAATGCGCTTGCACCTTCAGGCAATTGCGCAATCGGCTTGGCAATTTCACCCTTAGGTAACCGGTCCAGCGCACGCAAAATCAATTGCACTGACTCGCGCGCCTCTTCGACGCGCACCATCATGCGCGCCCAGACATCGCCTTCGGTGAACACAGCCACGCGCGGCGACAAGTCGGCGTATGCGGCGAAGGGGTGATCGCGCCGCGTGTCCGCATCGATGCCACTCGCGCGCGCGGAAACTCCGACGACTTGCATCTCGCGCGCCGTGCGATTCGTCAATCGACCGGTGCCATGCAATCGATCCAACAATAGCTCATTGCTCAATGCGATCTCGACGATCTCGTTGAAATCCGCGATAACGCGCGTGAGCGTGGTGCGCGCATCGGCGATTTGATCGGCGTTCAAATCGCGCGCGACTCCTCCAAGCGTGAGTACATCATGCAACAAGCGATGCCCGAACAAGCGCGTATTCAAACGCACTACGTCCTCGCGCAAACGCATCGCGTGTGAGTTGGCGATCGCAAAACCCGTGTCGGTACAAATCGCACCGACATCCGCAATGTGATTGTAAATCCGTTCGAGTTCAAGCAGCACAACACGGAGATACGCCGCACGCGCGGGAATCGTCATGCCCGCGAGCGATTCAATCGCCTGGCAAAACGCCATGCCGTGCGCGACACTCGAATCGCCAGAGATGCGTTCCGCAAGTTTCACACCATCCGCCAGTGATTTCGTCTCGAACAATTTCTCGATGCCCTTGTGAAGGAAATACATTCGTGATTCGAGATTGACAATCGTCTCACCTTCGACGCTGAAACGAAAATGACCTGGCTCGATGATGCCTGCGTGGACGGGTCCCACAGTGATTTCGTAAATGCCTTCGCCTTCAACGCGGCGGAACGGATATGGTGTACCATCGTCCACAAATTCTTTTGGCGCAACGGCGTCTTTGAGAAGTGGATGATAATCGGCAGACCAGAATTGATGTAGTGGCAAGCGCCGCAGGTCGGGATGATCGGTCGGCGTGAGTCCGAACAGATCGTGAATCTCACGCTCAAAGCGGCTCGCCAGATACCAGCGCGTCGCCAGCGATGGAAAAGTCGGATCGTTCATCGGCACGCTTGCCAATGCAATGACGAACGCATCGATCTTCTCAAGCTCGAAAATGTAACGCAGCGTAAAATCGCCGCTCGTTGCGCGCGTATCCTCGGCGAGTATGAGTTCAGGTCGCGCGTTGAATTCGTCTCGAAGAAAATCGGCAAGCGCAGGAATTTTTTCGCGCGCCACCATGACGCGCAATTCGCGCGCCGTTTCCTTTTCGATTTTCAAACCGAGATTAGCTGCTTTCAGTTGATTGGCAATTGAATTTATGTTGGTCATATGTTCCTAGCGAGACCGTGTCATTGCGAGGAGCGACATAAAAAAGCGTCGCAATCGACAAGCCACCGAGCGACGAAGCAATCCTCAATTCTGCGGTGGAGATTGCAATGACATGGTCTATCCTCCCAATACTTTCACAATCTGTTCCAGCGCATTGACGAATGCTGGTGGCAAAGTCAGTCCCAGGATCAACAGCAGCGCAAAATTCACCGCCAATGGTGCGAGCGACCATCTGAGTGTATCGCCACACGGCAAATTTTCTGGCTGTGCGCCGTACAACATGCGATTCAAACTCAACAGCATCCCAGCAAACACAATCACGAGCAATACGATTCCAATCACGGCAATCCAGGCATTGCTCTCCAACCCCGCGCGAAAAATAATAAACTCGCTGATGAACGGTCCAAACGGCGGCAAGCCAATCAGCGCAAGGATGCCCACGAGGAATGCGCCACCTGTCAGCGGCGCAGAGCGCAACAGCCCGCGTACATCGCTGATTTCAGTCGTATGGTACTTTAACAAAATATTTCCCGACACGATGAACAGCAGCGATTTCGACAGCGCGTGATTGACGAGATGCAGCAGCGCACCGAAGATTCCCCAGTAGCCGCCAAATCCCAGCGCGAGACAGACGATGCCCATGTGCTCGACGCTCGAGTACGCCAACATGCGTTTGTAATTTTGTTGGGTCAACAAAAAGATCGCCGCAACGGCAAGCGAAAGCAAGCCCGCGCCGAGCAACAAGCGCGATGCAAATTCCACGCCGATGCTGGCGTCAACAATCGCTTTGAAGCGCATGACCGCGTAGAGTCCAACATTGAGCAGCACGCCCGACATCAGCGCGCTAATCGGCGCGGGCGCTTCACTGTGCGCGTCGGGCAGCCAGGTATGCATTGGCGCAAGCCCAGCTTTCGTTCCATAGCCGATGAGGATGAACACGAACGCGAGTCGCACCACTTGCGGATTGAGCGATGATGCGGCAGTACGCAAAGCGTTCCAATTTACCGCAATTTCGCCTTGAGCCGCGCCCGCATAATACATGAGCGCAGTTCCCAGGAACGCGAGCGCGATGCCAACCGACGACACGATCAAATATTTATACGCGGCTTCGAGCGATGTGCGCGTGTTGTGCAAGTTGACGAGGAACACCGTCGCGAGCGTCGTGCCTTCGACCGCAACCCACATCACGCCGAGATTGTCTGTTGTCACCGCGACGAGCATCGTGAAAATGAAAAGATGAAACAGGGCAAAGAACGTGCGCGTTTGTGCGAGGTGCGCATCGTCAAATTCTACGCGCATGTAACCAAGTGAATACAGCGCCGCAACCGAACCGAGCAGCGTAATGACGATCACCATCAACGCCGATAGTGCATCGACGCGCAGCAAATCGCCCAACGCGATCAACGCGCCGTTGCTCCAAACCTGAATCGCGATGGTGATGCCGAGGGCGAGCGTTGCCAGCGTCGCCAGCGTATGAATCGTTTCGATGAGTGCGCGATTGCGTGATAGCGCGATCAACCCAACCGCGATGAGCGAGATCAGAAGCAATATAACGAGTGTCATCCTTTCAACTCTCCCATCTGTCCAACATCAATCGAATCGAAATTTTCTTTGATGCGATACACGAACACTTCCATAATCAACACCGCGACGAGAACATCGAGAAAGATGCCTGCTTCGACGATAAACGGAACGCCGTACGTCGCGAGCAATGCCAGCAAAAAGATGCCATTCTCCAGTGTCAAGAAACCCAGGATTTGCGTTAACGCACGGCGGCGATTCACCGTGACAAACAAACCAATCAACACACCCGCGAACGCAAGCGGCATCGCGTCTGCTGTTGGCAATGGATTCGATGATGCGATGGGAACCATCACGTAAAACGCAACGACGATGAGCACACCGCATACCGCGAGCGCAATCGGTGTACTGAGATACGGGGCAGCGGCACGTTCCAGACCGATGTTCGTCACCGCGCGCGCCAGCACACGCGGCAGCACGATGGCTTTGATGATGAGCACGAGAATCGCAACACCGAACAACACCGCATCACCTTCAAAAATGGCGACAATCGCAGCCAGAATTGCCAGCACAAACGATTGGAGTGCAAACACGCGGACCTGTCCCATCAAACTGTGCCGCACGATAAGCAGAATTGTCGTGCCGAGGACGAGGAAGGAAAAGAGACTGGCTAGTTTGGAAAAAATTTCGATGGACATTGGGACTCCATAAAACGTGATGCGTGATGCGTGTTCCGTGTTCCGTTTCACGCATCACGTTTCACGTTTCAATTCTCACTTGACGAAAAAGAAAATGAGTACCGCCAACAACGCCAAGGTGAATGAGCCGCTCAGCAATTCGGGCACGCGGAACAATCGCAACTTGGCGACGGCGGTTTCAAGCATCGCGATAATGATAACCAGCGTCCCCACCTTGAGAATCAGTGCGATGAACGCGATGAGCAAAGCAAGCGGTGTGAGGGTGAGCGCGACGCCCCAGGGGAAAAATAAATTTGCCAAGAGCGTGAGGAATAGAAACAACTTCATCCCCGCCGCCCACTCGATCAACGCGAGATAGCGCCCCGAATATTCCAGAATCATCGCCTCGTGAATCATCGTCAACTCAAGATGCGTTGCCGGATTGTCGATGGGCAAGCGTCCTGTTTCCGCCAACGCGACGATAAAGAACGCGACGAACGCGAGCAAATGTCCTGCATTCAACATCAACAGCGGATTCGCTGCTGTGTTAGCAATAATGTCGCTGAGACTCGTCGTGCCTGCGCGCAACGCGAGCGCGAAAATTGCGATCATCACCGTTGGCTCGGCGAGCGCCGCAATCGCCATCTCGCGGCTGGAACCCATACCGCCAAACGCGCTGCCCGCATCGAGACCGGCGAGCGCGAGGAAAAATGTGCCGAGCAAGAACAGATACATCAGGACGATAATATTGCCCATCACGCCGAACGGCGTGTCAATCGTCAGCACAGGCACAATGAGCGCCGAGAGCAGCATCGTCGCAGCGAGCAAGTACGGCGTAAAGCGAAAAATCCACGAGGTGTTCTCAGAGATGACCGCGTCTTTGGCAAACAGCTTGCGCAAATCGCGATACGGTTGAAAGACACTCGCGCCGCGTCGCCCTTGCAAGCGCGCTTTGATTTTGCGCACGCTGCCGACGAGCAACGGCGCGCCCAACGCAACAATCAGCATCTGCAAAAAGTTGATTAGAATTGATGTAAGCGTCATCTCGTCACCACCAATAGCACGACCAGCGCGATCAAGATGTAGAGCAAATAAGTATGCACGTTGCCCGATTGAACCACGCGTGCTTTGTCGGCGAATCGCCGAATGAACTGAATCAGCGGACGATAGAGCGCATCGTCGAAAATGGAACGCGCTTCGTTGCGATATTCAATCGTATGCACAAAGAATCGCGATTCGGGATGAAACTCAATATCGAGTTCTTTGACGGGACGATAGAGCAAACTGAACACGCGCTTGAATGGATTGGAAAACGCCGTTGCGGTGTACTCAAAACGCGCTGTTTGCAATGCACGCCCGCAGCCCCAGGTTTCATAATAACGTCGGCGGGTGTTCGCGCGCAGCAAACGCAACGCGATGGGAATTGCGGCGAGCAAGCAAACAATCGCCAGCCCAATCCACAACGGCGACACCGTCGCAAAAGAATCATTGGCGATGAGCGTACTCCAGTTGAAATGCAGATCGGCGGGCGTATGGATTAAATCGAATGTCGTCGCGTTGAGCATCGGCAAAACGAGGAACGGTGCAATGCCTAGCACAAGACACGCGATTGCAAGCAACGCCATCGCCGCCCGCATCGTCCTATCGACTTCGTGCGCGTGTGCGGCATGTTCACTGCGTGGCAACGCAAGAAACGGAATACCAAACGCTTTGACGAAACATGCGGCGGCGAGTCCACTCGTCAACGCCAGCACGGCGACAGCAACCGCAAAAATCAAATTGATCGCGTGTGATTTAATTTCGAAACTGAGCAAGAGTGATTGAAACGTCAGCCACTCGCTGATGAATCCGTTGAACGGCGGCAGCGCCGCAATCGCAACTGAGCCGACGAGGAAAAAGATCGCCGTCTGCGGCATCCGCTTGATGAGACCGCCCATCTCTTCCATGTTGCGCGTATGCGTCGCGTGCAGAATCGCGCCTGCCCCCATAAAAAGCAAACTCTTGAATGCCGCGTGATTCAGAATGTGGTATAACGCCGCGACGAGCGCAAGTGATGCAAGTGCATCCAATCTCGACGTTTGAAATAACATCGCCGCGCCAACGCCGAGCAAAATGATGCCCGCATTCTCGACGCTCGAATACGCGAGCAGACGTTTCAAATCGGAATCGATAAGCGCGTACAACACACCTAAGACTGCCGAAATCGCCGCGACGATCAACACCGCGCTACCCCACCACGCGGGACCGACACCCAGCCAATCGAACGCGACGCGCACGAGACCGTACACGCCCAGCTTGATCATCACGCCCGACATCAACGCCGAGACGTGACTCGGCGCGGCGGGATGCGCGCGCGGCAGCCAAACGTGCAACGGAATGATGCCCGCCTTCGATCCGAAACCCAGCGCGAGCAAAACGAAAACAATATCGCGCGTCGTGCCAGTCAGCATCTGCGACAGCATGCCCCACTCGGCGAAATCCATCACGCCAGTTCCACGCGCCAGCAGCAAAAATCCGATAAGCAGCATCGCGAACCCAGTATGCGTCATCACGAAATAGACCCAGCCCGCGCGCTGCGTATCGTCGCGTTCGCTTTCGGTCATCACCAAAAAGTACGACGCAAGCGACATCGCTTCCCACAACGCAAGAAATGTCAGCACGTTGCGCGCCAGCGTGACCAACACCATCGCCGCGAGAAACAGACTAAACGCGACTCCTAGTCCTGCCACCGAATGTTTTTCTTCATACTCCTTTGTGTAACCGATGGCATACAGCGCGGCAGGGATCGCGCCGACGGCGATGACCAAAACGAAAAATGCGCTTAATCGATCCATGCCAAGCGCGACGCCGCCAATCGGTAATAGATCGGGCAGATTGATTTGCAGCGTACCGCCTGCAAGTCCTCCGATGCTCAGTGCCAACGCAGCGACTGCGCCCAACAACGCGAACGAGTGACTGACAACGCGCGATGAACTTGGTGCGACCAATGCACCGATTGCACCCACTCCGAAACATACAATCGTCGCGATAAATAAATTCAGCATCAGCGATGGATCGATGGTCATGATTTCTTCTCCAGCGCGGCGAGGATGCCCGCAAAAATCGCGCGCGGTGTAGGCGGACAACCCAGGACGATTGAATCGACTGGAACGATATCTGCCACCGCACCCGCGACGCCGTAAGCGCCCGCAAACACGCCACAGTCCTTGGAGCAATCGCCAACTGCGACGACGATTTTGGGATCGGGCGTGGCATCGTACGTGCGCTTGAGTGCGTCCGCCATGTTACGCGTCACCGGTCCCGTGACGAGAAGACAATCCGCGTGGCGCGGCGACGCGACGAAATGCATACCGAATCGTTCGAGATCGTAGTAGGGATTATTGAGCGCGCCGATTTCGAGTTCGCAGCCGTTGCACGAGCCAGCATCGACCTCGCGAATGTGCAACGAGCCGCCAAAGACGCGGCGCGTGCGCGCGTGTTCGCCGATTTGTTGCGCGAGGCGCTCGATTTGCGCGTCGTCGTCCAGCGGTGTCATCGGCTCGGTGACGACCGGCGTCTTGAAAATTTTTTCGAACAGAGAAGGCATAGTCGCTCCAATCGGTTGGATATTGCGAATTGGTTATCTTTTCTCATCCGCGAATCTCGCGAATCTCACGAATCTTATTTTCCTATTCGCGGGATTCGCGGAAAAATTGCCAAGTTATAGAAACAGCAAAACCCGTTGCCGAAAATGGTCAACGGGTCTCTTGGCACGCCGACGAGGTTAGCTGACGGGTTCGGGATCCAAAAGTGGCCCTACCAAGCAGCTCCGCTTGGATTCACCCCCAAAAACTGGTTTCCCCGCGCCTGTGCGGACTAGGCGATCAACACCAAGACCTGAATGAAAATTATGATGACGCGCGTGTTCGCCGCGTCTTGCGTCTAGATAATTGGGCTTGCTCTTCGTTCAATTGCGCCAACATCGATTGCGTGTTGGTCAAGCTGTTGCCGAATATGCGCCGCGCGACGTCGAGCAGTTCGAACACTTGCGGATCGCGCACGCGATAGTACACGCTCGTGCCATTCTTGCGCGATTCAACAATCTGCCGGCTGCGTAGAATCGCCAGTTGCTGAGAAACGCCGGACGGCTCGATCTCCAAGCGCGCCTGCAATTCATTGACGCTCAACTCGCCGTCGCGGAGCAATTCCAGAATCTTGATGCGGGCGGGATGCGCCAGAGCTTTGAAAAATTCGGCTTTAAATTGTCGAAGAGGGTCCTGCATTAATTTCAATAGAGGTTTCGTAATTTCGATTTTTTGAATATTTGAATTTATTATATCCGATAAGCGTTTAGAGTCAACTTTGTGCTGAATCAGGCGAATCAATTCGCGGCAACAATTGCACGAAATCCGCCTACGCGGATCAGAAGCTCTAGTCTGCAAAGGCAGACTTTGCTTTTGTTGAAGCGATTTCAATCGCCCGAATAGTGAAAACAAAATCGGCGAGGGTCAGTCGCCGATTTGGAGTTTGCTCGCCGCGTCTTTATCGAGCAGCCAGACGGCATTCCCATGCGTCGGCTTGATGAGTTGCGCGGGCAAATCCTCTGGTCGATATGCGCCGTGCAAAACTTGCTGCACAGTTTCAGCTTTGTCTGCGCCCGCGACGAGCCAGAGAATGTTCGCTGCCGCGTTGATGAGCGGCGCAGTGAGCGTAATGCGCCACATTTTCACTTCGTCGATGTACTCAGCGGCGATCCAACGCTGCGTCTCGTGCAAAAGGCGTGTGTGCGGAAAGAGCGATGCGGTATGTCCATTCGCGCCTAGTCCGAGGAGAACCAAATCAAAATTAGGGACGCGGAGTACCGCGGACGAACGCGGATTTTTTTCTTCATCCGCGTTTGTCCGCGTGGCTGTGGCGCAGTTCGCCACAGTCAGTCCGCGTCCAAAAAATTCTTGCACGGTTTGCTCGTACTCGCGTGCGGCCTCTTCAGGCAGCAACTCGGCGCGAATGCGATGCACATTCTGCGCGGGAATTGCAACGCGCGCGAGCAACGCTTCGTTCGCCATGCGATAATTTGAATCACGATGGTCGGGCGGAACAGCGCGCTCATCGCCCCAGAAAACATGCACGCGCGCCCAATCGACTTGCGTCGCAAACTCGGGCGTGGCTAGCAGCACGAACAGATCGCGCGGCGTCGAACCACCTGACAGCGCCACGCTAAATTTCCCGCCCGCATGGATTGCATCGCGCGCGAGTGCCACAAACCGCCTGGCAGCTTCGCGCGCGAGCAGTGATCGATCCGACAAAACTACTTGTAAAGTAGAAGACATCGACATCACGTTAAAATTTTTAATCTGAAATCACATATCTTAAATTCATTAGGGCGCTCGCCATGCCCGACCATCGCGCGCGAGCAGGATGTTCGCCACTTCGGGTCCCCAGGTTCCCGCTGCGTAATTCGGAAATGCCGGCGGCGGCAAATTCGCCCAGCGCTCCAGAATCGGCGTGATGAGCGACCACGCAACCTCGACCTCATCCTTGCGATTGAATAACGTCGAGTCGCCGCGCATCGCATCAAGCAAGAGCGTTTCGTACGCTTCGCCCGGCGGCATCCCAAACGCCGTCTTGTAATAGAAATCCATCTTGACGTTGCTGAGCTGAATCGCCTGCCCAGGCTGCTTGGCCGCAAATTTGATGTGAATGCCTTCGTCGGGTTGAATCCGCATTGAAATCACATTGGGTTCAATTCCACTGACAACTTCGTGCGTGAAAAGCGGATGCGGCACCGGTTTCAGTTCGACGCGAATTTCGGTGGCGCGCTTGGGCAAACGTTTGCCGGTGCGGACGTAAAACGGCACGCCCGCCCAACGCCAGTTATCGATTTCCAATTTCAGCGCGACGTACGTTTCGGCGCAAGAGTCTTTCGCAACGCGTGGTTCATCGCGATACATCACCATGCCCTGCCCTGCATCGTACTGCCCACGCACAACCCGCTCATCGACATCTCGGCCGACAATTGGCGCAAGCGCGCGCAAAACTTTGACTTTTTCATCATGCACGGAGTTGGCGTCGAAAGAGACAGGCGGTTCCATCGCGGTGAGCGCGACCAATTGCATGAGGTGCGACTGCACCATATCGCGCAGCGCGCCCGCGGTATCATAGTATCCGCCACGATCTTCGACCCCGACCGTTTCCGCCGCCGTGATCTGAACGTGATCGACATAGTTGCGATTCCACAACGGTTCGAGAAGCGTGTTGGCAAAACGAAACGCAAAAATATTCTGCACGGTTTCCTTGCCAAGGTAATGATCGATGCGATAAACCTGTTCTTCTTTAAAGACGGCGAGAATTTTCTGATTGAGGTCATAGGCGCTGTTCAAATCGCTGCCGAACGGCTTTTCGATAATGACGCGCTCCCAGGGACCTTGGGGTTGAGCCAGATTTGCCTTGCCCAATTGTTCGATGATGAGTTCGTAATATTCAGGCGCAGTCGCCAGGTAGAATAAGCGATTGCCGTTCGTGCCGCGAATGGCATCGAGTTCGTCCAGACGTTTGGCGAGCGCGATGTATCCTTCGGGTGTGTGGAAATCCGATTTGTGATAGAACACACCTTGCGCGAACTTGTTCCAGCGGTCAATTGCGCCGTTGGGTTTGTTGCGCGCAAATTGCTCAACACTGTCGCGCAGCTCGTTTCGAAAATCATCGTCCGATTTGTCGCGCCGCGCAAAACCGATCACGCTGAAATTCACCGGCAGTTTGCCATCGCAAAACAAATCGAACAAAGCCGGAATCAGCTTGCGATGCGTCAAATCACCGGTCGCACCGAAAATGACGAGCGCATTGGGCGGCGGCAAACGCTGCGCCGCCATGCCGACGCGCAATGGAGTTACTTGGGTTTGAATCATTGTCAATTATTCACACTCGCTTCCACAAATTTATTTCAGAAACCCGTTTTCTCGCAGATCAACTGAAAACGAATTGACCAGTCAGAAAACGGGTTTCTCTCGACTCACCTGCAAATCTTAATGACGTGCCAGAGCCACGGCTTTTTCGAGATCAGGGAAATGTTCCTCGCGAAAATGCGACGGCACGATCAGCGTCATCCAATCCGCGGTGCGTCGATAAAGATATTTGCGCGCGACGAATTCCGCCGGCAAACCACTCAGCATCGCCAAGGTTTCTTCTTGACTACATTTTATTTCGTCGAGCAATGCGGCTATTGTGGGATAACGTGAGACAAGAACCGCGAGCCGCAGGTTCGCATTCGGCCGAAATTCCAACGAGTCGTCCACTTGCCCACTCGTATATTTGCCGCCGTTCACGAGTTCCGACAGCCAGGATTGGAAATCGCGTTCGCAGGCGATGAAATGCGCGATCATCTCTTTGATGCTCCACTCACCCGGCGCAGTCCGGAAATCGGCTTGCTGATCTGTCAGACCGGCGATTCGCTGCGCGAGTTCGGCGTTGACCTGCGCATAGTTCGTCCGCGACAGGTCCGCCAATTCCTGTCCTGATTTGGGCAACGGTGAGATCGGTCGCGCCGAGAGTTCCATCGTCTGGGTTCGTTTTTCCTTGCCGCGATAAAAGACGACTTGGACTTTATCGCCTGCCCGATGACCTTGCAGCGCAACAAACAGCGAGGGCACATCGATAACTTTTTTGCCCGCCAGTTTGACGATGACATCGTCTTTTTGCAAGCCTGCTGCACGCGCGCCCGTGGCTTCGGCGGTTCCTTCCAGACGAACACCTTCATCGACTGGCACACCCAGTTGCTTGGCAATCTCGGCGTTCAAGTCGCCGACGAAAACACCGAGGCGGGGTACGCGTGCGATGCGCAAGTCAACACCCTCTTCCCACACCGATTTCAGATTCTCCAGGGCAGTTTTCCATCCCTGTTCGATTTCTTTTGCGGCGGTCGCCCATTTTTTTCCGCTGCCAATCCCAGAGTGCTTGAGAGTAATCGTCGTCACGCCCTCTTGTTCGACGAACTGAACATTGACACGGGTGGTCGCTGGTTCGTCTTTGCCGTTCCAGGTGAACGCCACACGACGATTGAGTTCCAGCGCGACGAATTCACCGTTCGTGTAATACCCGCGTCGCCACGCGAGATACAGTTGACGTGAACGAACATCGGCTTGCGCGTTGTCGCAGAGCCAATCGCGCAACGCAGTGGGATTCGTGAAGGCGCGATACCCTTCGGTGATGGGCACATTGAGTTGCGATTTGAAGACGAGCGTTTGAGTTTTTGGCATGGGTATCCTGCTGGGTGATTTAGAGTCGAGACTTGAGCCAGTATTCAACCGCGTAAATGCTCGACTCCAATCGAAGCTATTATTTTTTTCGTTTCGCCAGTTTCACTTTTTTGACCAAGCGTTTCACGCTCGGCGCTTTCGGTTTGGCAAGCAACAACTTGTTCATCTCTTTGGCGAGATCGATCAACTTGGTCCCGCGTTTCAAATGCACGCGCAGCACCCGTCGGTCGCGAGTTGCCAGCGATTGCCAGTCACCGGCAGCTTGCGCTTGAATGAGTGTGCCGAACGTAAACGCCTCGCCAGGAATCGGCAGATCGACGGCGTTATCGGCGGTGATTTGCAAGCCGATGAAATTGTTCGCGCCGCCCTTGTGCAATTGACCGGTCGAGTGCAAAAAGCGCGGACCGAATCCAACCGTCGTCGCGACTCTAAATTTGTTATGTGCCGCAATGCGCATCGCTTTCAGCGCCGTGCGATTTGCATTCGACGGTTCGACGTATGCCATAAATGCAAGATAATCATTGGGCTGCGCCAGCTTCAGGTACGATTTGAGCGCATCCCGCAAATTCTTGGCGGCGATGTTCTGCGTCGAATAAACGGCGAACTGCTTATTCTCCCACAACGGCTGAGCGGTCGCCGCTTGCCCAGCGAGCACAGTGCGCGTGTTCTTTTTGGCGTCTTCGACATTCGGTTGATCGAACGCGTCGATGCCGATGAGCGCGCCCGCGACCGCGATGGCAAATTCCCAGCGGAAAAATTCTGCGCCCGTGTCGTAGGGATCGCGCAGATGCAAACGAATGATCGGATGTCCAATCTTTTCCAACGAGCTCAACGATTTCTTGACCGCAGGGTCTTTTTTCTTACCCAGTTGCAGATAGACAAAGACGCGATCCGCTTCGTACGAATCCGGTTTGCCCAGCGGCTCGCCATCGACCGGTACGAGTCCCTTGCCTTCTTTGCCAGTCGATTCGGCGATCAGTTGCTCGACCCATGCGCCGAACGGTTCGATGTCTTTCGACGTGATGAAGGTGATCTTGTCGCGTCCTTTTTGCGCAAGCGTGCCCAAGACGACGCCGAGCCATTCGCCGGGATTGTGCTCCGCCGGGATTTCGGCAGCGCACGCGCACATCATTTGCAGCGCGCGCTCCAACAATTTATCGATGTTGATGCCCATCAACGCCGTCGGCACGAGACCAAAGTACGACAGCACCGAATATCGACCGCCGATGTCCGACGGATTCTCAAACACGCGACGGAAATTTTTCTCTTCCGCGAGTTTCTGCAATCCCGAACCTGGGTCGGTGATGGCGATGAAATTTTCCGCCGGTGCTTTTTCGGTAAAGTATTTATAATACGACAAGGTCTCGGTCGTGCTGCCGGATTTGCTGGAGATGACGAATAACGTTTTCTTGGGATCGATCTTGCGCTCTAGCGAACGCACAGCCACCGGATCGGTCGTATCGAGAATATGCAGTTCAGGATAACCCGGCGCAATTCCCCACACGTCGCGGCATGTTTCGACGCCGAGCGAACTGCCGCCCATGCCGCACAGTACCACCGACTTGTAACCCGCCTTTTTGATTTCGTTTGCAAACGCCGTTAGCTCGCCGACGTGCTTGCGCATATCGGCGGCGACGTTGAGCCAGCCCAATCGAATCGAAATCTCGTTGACGTGTTCCGGTTCGGTCTTCCACAACGTTGGGTCTTTTTTCCAAATGCGATTCGCGACGCCGTTCTGTTCCGACGCTGCAATATTTTCGTTGAGCGCATTCGCATAATCGCCCAGTTGCGCGGTGTGGCGATGGCTCATCGCTTCGATAATTTTCGCATCGATCGTGCCGAGCAATTTCAGAAACGGCTCTTCAAATTTCGCGATGCCTTCGTCGAGCACTTGCTGCGTCACCTGATCCAGACTGACGCCGACCTCTTCGAGTTCCTGCAAATGACGGCGCGCTTCGTCCATGTTTTCTTCAATCGACAAATGCGGCTGGCCATGATCGCGGTACGCATCGATCGTTTCCATCGGCAGCGTGTTGATCGTATTGGGCGCGATCAGTGTATCGACGTAGAGCGTGTCCGGATAGTTGGGATTCTTGGTGCTGGTACTCGCCCACAACGGTCGCTGGACACGCGCGCCTTTAGTTTGCAACGGCGCAAAACGTCCATCGCCAAAAATATTTTTGAACAATTGATACGCCATCTTGGCATTCGCAATCGCCGCTTTGCCGCCGAGCGCTTCGATCTTGGCTTTCAGCGCAGGATCGTTTGTCGCGCGCAGCTTGTCTTGCAGCAGCTTGTCGGCGAGCGTATCGATGCGGCTCACAAAAAAGCTGGCAACCGATGCGATCCGATCGATTGGTTTGTCTTCCGCCATGCGACGTTCGAGCGCGCGAATGTATGCCCATGCCACCTCTTCGTACGCCTTGACCGAAAACAAAAGCGTGATGTTGATATTGAGACCCGAATACAAACATTCTTCGATGGCGGGCAAGCCTTCAGGCGTCCCTGGAATTTTCACCATGACGTTGGGACGATTGACCGCTTTGAACAAGCGCTTGGCTTCGGAAATTGTTTTTGCCGTGTCGTGCGCAATCATGGGCGACACTTCGATGCTCACGAATCCATCTCCGCCGTTGGTCGAATCGTACACCGGGCGAAAGACATCGCACGCCATGCGCACATCTTCGATGGACAATTCGTCGGCGATTTCAAATGCCGTCTTGCCTTTTTCGATCAACTTGCCCATCGCGTCGGCATAATCGGCAGCGTTACCCGCAATCGCTTTTTCAAAAATCGATGGGTTGGAGGTTTCGCCGCTGATGCCATCTTCATCAATTAATTTTTTCAGTCCGCCCGACAAAATGTGTCCACGGCGAATATTGTCGAGCCAGACCGATTGTCCTAGTTGCTTGAGTTCAATGAGTGGATTGTTAGCCATAGTAACCTCTTTTCTCCGCGAATCACGCGAATCTGCACGAATGTCACGCTTCGCGTGAGCCGAGCGAAGAATCCTATTCGCCTGATTCGCGGGCAATTATGATTTATCTTTTTCAATTTTCAATACTTTGTCGAGACGACGTTGAAAACGTGGATCGGTGTTAAATTTTGCGTTGACAAAAGCCCGCACAAGCTCACGCGCGAGTTCATCGCCGATGATGCGCGCGCCCAACGCGAGCACGTTCATATTGTCATGCTCTACACCTTGCCGCGCCGAGTACGTATCGTGGCACAGGCACGCGCGCACGCCAACCATTTTGGTCGCCGCGATAGCCGCGCCCACGCCACTGCCACAAACAACGATGCCGCGTTCCGCCTCGCCGCTCTGCACCTTCAGACCAACCGCGCGCGCAAAATCGGGATAATCGTCGGTTGCGTCGTACAATTTCGCGCCGCAATCGATCACCGTATGTCCTTGTTTCTTTACTTCATCCATGACGGCATCTTTGAGTGAATAACCGCCATGGTCAGCGCCAACTGCAATGTTCATCATGACTCCGTCAAACGGAACACGAAACACGAAACACGCGCGTAGCGTGCGAATTGCGTGTTCCGTCGAATGATTATTATTTCAGGTTCGAAAAACTCGTCGGCTTTAAAATCGTGTTCGTGATGTGTGTGTACAGTGGACCTCCGACTTCGGTTTCGGCACGTGCGTTAATCCATTCAGGATCGCTCATGAACGCATCCCATTTTTGTTGACGCTCGCGCAAGTCTTCCCATTCGAGCAGATAATACAGATCGTTGTTACTTCCGCCGATGTACGCTGTCCAAAAGCCGACCTGTCGAATGCCGTGCTTTTCCCACATCTTGAGCGTGATCGTGTCGAAGCGTTTGATCAGCGCCGGCAGTTTGCCCGGCGATGCATGATAGATCCGCAGTTCGTAGATCATATTTGATCCCTCGTGTGACTTATGGCGACGTCGTTACCGGCGACTTGCCCAACAACCTTTTCGCACGTGTGACCACATTGTCCACCGTGAACCCGAATTTTTCGAACACCACCGTGTACGGCGCCGACGCGCCAAAACGATCCAGACCGATTACATCGCCATCAAGTCCGACGTACTTGGACCAACCCTGCGGCACGCCTGCCTCAACCGCCAAGCGCATCCGAATCGATGGCGGCAAAACGCTGTCACGATATTCCTGCGTTTGCGCGTCGAATAATTCCCAGGATGGCATTGACACGATGCGCGCGTTGATGCCTAGCTCTTGCAATTTCTTTTGCGCGCCGACGATCAACGGAACTTCGGAGCCGGTCGCCATGAGAATGATGTCGAGTTTGCCGCTAGGCGCATCGGCAAGAATATATCCGCCCTTGCGCAAACCTTCGGCGGACGCATATTGCGCTCGATCAATCACCTGTACATTTTGGCGAGTGAACAACAGCACGACCGGACTATTCGCTTCCACCGCGACTTGCCATGCGACCGCAACTTCGTTTGCATCGCCAGGGCGAATTACCGTCAGGTGCGGAATCGCGCGCAGCGCCGCGAAATGTTCGATGGGTTCGTGCGTGGGTCCGTCTTCGCCAACGCCGATGCTATCGTGCGTGAAAACGAAAATCACATGTGCGCTCATGACCGCACTGAGCCGCATCGCGCCGCGCATGTAATCGGAAAAAGTTAAGAACGTCGCGGTGAATGGAATGATACCCCCGTGAACCGCCAAGCCATTGGCGATGGAACCCATCGCGTGTTCGCGCACACCAAAAGCGATGTTGCGTCCGGCGTAACTCGTGCCGCCGCCCACCAAACCTTGCGCGGTGCTTGCATCGAAATCGGCTGGTTCAAAATCACCGAGACCTTTCATCGCCGTGTTCGTCGATGGATTCAAGTCCGCCGAGCCGCCGATGAGCGTTGGAATCTTGGGCGCGATAGCATTCAAAACCTTGCCTGATGCCGCGCGGGTTGCAACGCCTTTGGGATCCGCCGGGAACGATGGCACATCGGCATCCCAGCCCGCAGGCAATTCGCCACGCCATGCTTGCTCTAATTCCTTTGCGAGATCAGGAAACTCTTTGGCGTACGCCGCGAATTTTTCATTCCAAGCGGCTTCTTCCTTTTTGCCTTTCTCGACTGCTTCGCGGAAATGTTCGAGCGCCTCGCCAGGAAGATAAAATGGCGGATCGAGGGGCCAGCCGAGATTTTGTTTCGCTGCTTTGACTTCGTCAGGACCGAGCGGCGAACCATGCACCTCAAACGTATTCTGTTTGTGCGGCGCACCAAAACCGATGATCGTAGGTACCATGATGATCGATGGTCTTTTCGTTTCCGCACGCGCCGCGCGCAACGCGCGATCAATCGCATCGAGGTCATTTCCATCTTCGACAATTTGCACCTGCCAGCCGTACGCTTCGAATCGTTTGGCGCGATCTTCGGTGAACGATAGACTAGTCGTGCCCGCCAGCGAAATGTAATTGTTGTCGTAGAGATAAATCAGCTTGCCGAGTTTCCAATGTCCCGCGAGCGATGCCGCTTCCGATGCGACGCCTTCCATCAAATCGCCGTCGCTGACGATGCCGTACGTGTAGTGATTGATGATTTCATGACCAGGTCGATTGTAGCGTGCGGCGAGAAATGCTTCCGCCATCGCCATGCCGACCCCATTCCCAAAGCCTTGTCCAAGCGGACCCGTCGTCGTTTCGACGCCAGGACAAAAACCGCGTTCGGGGTGACCGGGCGTCATGCTGTCCCATTGGCGAAATTGTTGAATCTGTTCGAGCGGCAGCGCATAGCCGGTGAGATGCAGAAGCGAATAGAGTAACATCGAACCGTGACCACCGGACAAGACAAAGCGGTCGCGGTCTTGCCATTGCGGATTCGATGGGCTGTGTTTGAGATAGCGTGTCCACAAGACGTACGCCATCGGCGCAGAACCCATGGGCAAGCCAGGATGACCGCTGTTCGCTTTTTGGATCGCATCCACCGAAAGAAAACGGATGGTGTTGATGCTCAGTTGGTCGAGATCGGTCGTGCGCGTCTGCGTTCGTTCATTCGTTAGTAGAGTACTCATTTATTCTCCAATTACAATTAGGGTTTCAAAAAAGTACCATGACCGGGCAAAAATTTTCCTCCGCTGGAACCTAATCCGTCAATGGAGATTCCAAATCGGAGGTGCTTGGCGAGGTGCCGACTCTGCGTCCGTCGGCTGACATATGAGACCCAGCATAGTGGACAACCTAGGTTTAAGCAATAGCTCTCACGTATATTGACAATCCCCAGGTATTTAACATCCACTTAAACTGGGTATCAAGTCGTCGCTACTCTCGCGGCATTCGTCGCGCACTCATCCGGGCAATCATCGCCAGCATAAATCCCGCCGCGGTAAAAGCAGCTAGCGCAACCTTGGTGACATCGACAATCGGTTCGACGCGGACGTTGTCCGGCGTGATGACAACAGCCGCAACTGGGCGCGAGAATACTCGACTCCAGCCACCTGCACCGCCGCCACCGCCTCGATTATTTTTCTCATCCTTGCCGCCCCCCGTGCCCGCGCCAAATCCGACCATACCCAGAACTTCAGCCGATGGCACGACGATCACATCGCCATTTCGAATCGGTTCGGCATAGACCGCATCGACACTTGCGACTTCAGTTACCTTGTCAAAAGTTTCCTTTACCAAACGAAACGATTGAGTTGGATCGAGCATGTTGTCCGGATTTGCTTTGGTTTCTACTGTAATTTCATTAGTCATTTTTTCTCCATTTGATTAAATCAGCCCCTGCGACGTGACATTCCCATTCGCACAATTCCAGCCACGCCGATGGCGATGATAAACAAGAGCACTTGAGCGATTCGGGTGACATCGCGCACCGGGATAAATTGATCGGGACCGTGCTCGGCTAACACGAGTACTGACACCGGTCGATTCCAAACGATGCCACCGTTCAAAAACGGTAGATTGATTTGCAGTGCGCGCGATTGCACAATGATCTTGCGCCCGTTCGATTGGATCGGTTTACCCCAGCGCGTTTCGATTTGAATCAACGGACTCATTGGATCAAACTCCCACCACCCTATTATACAACCTTTTTTGCCGTTCCATCGCACATTTGTAAATTTCGTGCCGCGCGGCATCTGGCAAAATTACGACACCGGTTTGTGCAGGTAAATCCGACAAGGAATCAATAACACCAACTGCCTTGAGTGCCAGCAATGCTGTGCCGCGAATAGTTGCTTCTGGCTCCGCCGATGCAAGCACTGGCACGCCAAGTGTATCTGTGATGATTTGCGTCCACACGCGCGAACCCACCAACGCGCCACCACTCGCGATCACCTGGCGCGCGTCTGGGACTGCACCGCGCAGCAATTCAAAAATCAAACCGAGACGATAGGCGACCGATTCTAGACCTGCCCGTAAAATCTCAATCGGTTTGGTCGTCAAGCTCAATCCGACAATCGCCGCGCGTGCATCCGCATTCCAGTTGGGCGCGCGTTCGCCGGTGAGAAATGGCAGCACCGTCAAACCGTGCGCGTCAGGTTCAAGCGCTGCCAACTCCACTTCGATATTTGTGCCAACAGTTAATGTCTCGCGCATCCACTTGAAGAGACTGCCGCCTTCGCTCAATGCACCGCCGATTAGTTCCAACTCGCGGCTGACGCAGTACGACCACAAGCCCCAGGGAATATCACAGGTTCCGCGCGGATAGGTCACGCGCAAGGCACTCGACGTGCCGATAGTCAACGTCGTTCGCGTGGTGTCCACGCAACCACTGCCGACATTCGCCACCGCGCCATCGCCGACCGTCGGAAACCATTTCGCCGCGCGCAATGCCGACCATCGATTAGCGTATTCGGTGCGCAACGTACCCACTGGTTGATCGTGATCGACCAACGGCGAAAGCTGATCGACCGTAATCGGCAGAGCGGCGAGTAATTCTTTATCCCAGGCAAGTTCTTGGCGATTGAGCAAGCCCGCCCACGACGCAACGGAATAACTGCACGCACGTTGGCCCGTCCATCGAAACAAGAAATACTCGCCGAGCGACATCCACCATCGTACCCGCTTGAACAAGTCAGGGTATGTTTGCGCAAGCCATAAGAATCGCGCGGGCTGATAGCTCGTATGAAAGAGCGTGCCGACGCGTTGGTGCGTCACCCGCTCGTCGAACCGCTTTCGTAGTTCGTCAATCTCACGCGCGCAACGCGTATCAGCATACGTATAAACAAGCGTTACCGCGTGACCCGTTTCATCGACACCAAGAATATTCGACACGAGCGAATCGGATGCGACGGCAACGATACTTTTCGCACGGTCGCCCGCCTTGACAAGCAATTCGTCAATCGCGCGTTCTGCGTAACCTAGGATCTCATCGGCGTCGAATTCTGCGCCGCCATCCGGCGTTGTCCGCCACTCGTACTTGATCTGCGTTTCGACTCCCGGCACCGCGCGCGCTTGTTCGTCGAACAGCATGGCGCGGAGCGACGACGTGCCAATGTCCAAAGCCAAAATAAATTGCTGATTGCTGATTGCTGATTGCAGATTGCACTTCCTTTTGCTCAAAAAATCGTCCGGAAAATCATAAATCATAAATGGCTAGTATCGTTCATCGATGTAACCACCCACCACGCATCGCGTTTTTCAAATCGATTGATGCAGGCGTTGTCTTGGTGAATGCGCCAGAGCGAATCGGCATCCATTCCCAAGACAATGCCCAACATGGCACCGCAAACGACTTTGTGGGTTGCCACCGCGATGGTTTCGCCCGGATGCTTTTCTACCAGTTCGTCGAGCATCGCCATAATGCGCGTCCGCATCGCTTTGAACGATTCGCCCTTTGGGAATTTGGTGTGTCCGGGCGCATTGGTCCATTTTTCGATTACATCGGAGAATGCCGCGCGCGCTTCATCCATCGTCATGCCTTCCAACGCGCCAAAGTCAAGATCCAGCAAGCCGGGGTGTTGCCGGATTTCACACTTGAACAAATCCGCCAGCGGCTGGACGGTTTGAATCGCTCGTTTCAGCGGGGAAGAATAGATTGCGGCGATACTCTCCTTCGACAAACGCGCCGCGATTTTTCGTGCCTGGGCATGTCCCGTTTCATTCAATGGCAAATCGGCACGGCCGCGAAAACGTTCGTCGCCACGATTCCAGTCGGTTTGACCGTGTCGCACAAGAATGAATCGAGTTGTCATGGCACTCCATTTCTCACACCTGCCGGTGGGCAAGTGGTTTCGATTGACAATTTCTGATTTGAACTCGATGAATAGAAAATCACCAGACAGTAAACATTCATTGGGATCGATTAGCGCAGAAGAGGTACGGATGCGCGCTCATGTGGCATCAATCGCAAGCCATTGCAGAGCCATCCTTTGTGAGGAAACGGTCCAAGCCAAAGAAACAACGTTGAGCATAGCGGGCTTTTTCCTTTGCGTGGTCAGCGGGTTCGACGCGCCTACCTTTCCACGGCTCATGGTGCGGGTGCGTCGCGCATTTCAACTCTGAATACAGCGTCGATTATATACCCAAGCCATACTAGCGTCAATGAAAGCGTTTCAGCAATGTCACAATCGACGCCTATTTCGCCTCGCGCCGATGGGCAAGCAATTTGCGGATTTGACATCCCTATGTTAGAATCGCTTGCGACTCCGACGAACGCAGACCATTGTACTAGACGCGTTTGGCAGGGGCATGTTCGAATCGAGGTCAAAAGAATTGAGCCAAACCCCGACAAACCCACTCATCCGCGCGCTGGATAGCTTGATCGAAGGCAAAGCGGGAAGTTGGGTTATCAACCTGTTCGTCATTCCATCCCTCGTTCTACTCGCACTTGTTCTACCGCCGCTCGCCTTACCCCAGCGGGTTTTATCCGCCGGATACAGTCCCATCTCTACGACGGGCGGTAGCATTTCATCCAACGATGGCACCCAGTTTACCATTCCAGCAGGCGCAACCAAAAGCGGCGTCAACATTCGACTGGATATGCAACCGCACGACAAGTTCATGAACAGCGCAATGGCAGCCAGTTTGCCAGCCACCGTCGATGTCAAAAGCCCGCTGTATCAACCTAGTCTGCAAGGAACGGTTCCTACTCAAGCCAATCTATCCATTCCGATTCCAGATGGCTTCGATCAATTTGCCATGCTCGATGTCTATGGATATACCGGCAAGAAATGGGTCAAGATTCCGTTCCAGCTCTATCTCGATGAGCAACGCATCGAATCCTACTTGAGCGGTTTCATCCCGCAAGGCGTTATCGTCGTTCAGACAGGTACGCCTGCCCCAACGATTAGCGCCGACCTGAGTGCAAAAACAATTCTGCCGAATCAAGTCACGCCGTTGCTCGCCGAGGTCAATCCCATCGGGTTGAATCTCGCCGATAGTGGCGGTGTTGCCGGCAGCGTGCCTGAGCTTCCCGAAACGAGCGCATCCAGTCCCTATCAAATCCTCCCCACGATCACTAACTTTGATGGCGACAAGTTTCGCGGCGATCTCGTCGATGATATGATTACGAACGCCGACACACGCAAAGTCCACATCCAGACGCTGGTCGATTTGGCCGTTGAGAAACTCTACCCCGGTTTCAACATCGATTACCAAGACATGGCACCGGCGAACCAAGCGGCGTTCACGACGTTCGTCAAGGAACTTGCAACGGCACTCCACGCCAAAGACAAGATTCTCAGCGTGACCATGGCGCTGCCCGAGCAAAAATCGATGGACACATGGGCGACCGACGCGTTCGATTGGATGGCAATTGGGCAACTCGCTGACGTGGTCAAGATACCGCTGCCGAACGAACGTACATCCTACGCAGGCAATGAGAATTCCCAAGTGAATGCATACTTGCAATGGGCAGTCGGTCGTGTGGATCGATACAAATTGCAGTTGGCATTCTCCGCGCTAGGTCGCGATGAATTTGGCAACGCCTACGCGCCCATTAGCTTTGCGAGCGCGTTCAAGATCGTCGGCGTGCCGGATATCCCGCCCACAGTTCTTCCCAATGCCAAAGTCACCTTCGATCTGCCATTGCTTCGCGATGGTGGCATCAAAACCGATGCAGCCACCGGACTGTTCTATTTTTCGTACAAAGACGACAAAGGTATGGCGCACACGGTCTACATCGAAAGCGCCGATAGTTTGTCGAAGAAACTTGCCTTGGCGTTAAATTACAACCTGCGCGGCATTGCCTTGCGCGACCTTGCGCCCGACTCGATTGACATACGCGTATGGGATGCGCTCTCAAAATATCGCGATACTCAAGCGGTGGCATTCACCAGCAAGCCAACCATTTCTTGGCGCGTTAACGAACAAGTGGTAGGTAAAGTTAGCGGAAACGATCCACGCTTTGCGTGGACTTCGCCCGCACAAGGCGGGCAGGTCAAAGTCGATGCGGCAATTTCGTTGGATGAGAACCAACCCCCGGTCAACATGTCGGCGGTTGCTCAGGTCAATGTTGTCGCTCCCACGCCAACACCTCAACCGACGGCGAGACCGACAGCGGTAGCTGTCGCAACCAAGCCAGCCCCCGGACCAGCAACCGCGCCGCCAATAACAAGCGCGTTTCGTGGACAGAACTTGTTCAACTATGGCGCGCAGTTGAACTGGACCAACATGCCCACCGATGCCGAAATGGGGCAACTGAATCAGCTCGGGTTCAAGTGGGCAAAGATCCAAGTGCGCTGGTGCGACTTGGAAGGCAATCGCGGAAACATCGACTATAGCCAGACGGATCGCTTTGTTAACGCTGCGGCTGGGCGTGGCATCAAGGTCTTGTTCAGCGTTGTGTGCGCGCCTAACTGGTCGCGCGCTGATCGTGGCGCAGGTGGCTCCGGTCCACCGGATAATATGCAAGACGCCGCCGACTTTATGGGCAACATGGCGGCGAAATACTGCGGCGGTGCGCTCGGCGCTATCGAAGTGTGGAACGAGCATAACTTGCTCACCGAATGGCACGGCAAGTCCATTTCAGCAGCGATGTACATGGACATGCTGAGAAAATCGTACAATACGATCAAAGCCCGCTGTCCTGGCATCATTGTCGTATCGGGTGCGCCTACGCCCACCGGCGTGACAAGCGATACTGCTGTTGACGATGTCGCATTCCTTCACCAAATGTATCAAAACGGTTTGAAGGATTACTCGGATGCAATCGGCTCGCACCCCAGCGGTTTCTGCAATTCATACAACGCCACCATCGGTCAACCCAATCCATGCGGCGGACAGTACAACAATCATCGTTCATTCTTCTTCATGGAAACGATGAAAGCGTATCGCGCGGTGATGGTGCAGTATGGCGACTCAAACAAGCAAATTTGGGCAACCGAGTTTGGCTGGGGCGTCGATCCAAGTCCCAAGCCCGGCTATGACTATGAAAAACACATCTCACCAGACTTGCAAGCGCAATGGTTAGTTGGCGCATTTCAGTGGTCCAAATCCGTGGGATACGCCGGAGTCATGATTCTGTGGAATCTCGACTTTATGGACATGGGTAACGAAACGGGTGCGTTCCACGTGCTAGGTCGTCCGGCGTTTGATGCGCTGGCGGCGATGCCCAAGTAGATTAAAAACCAAACCTGGAAGGTTTCCTATACCTTCCAGGTTTTTTATTCGTTTGGCAATTCCGCATTCTCGGCGTATACTGCGGGCATGAAAAATATCGACCCCAATCGGGTTGCCCCCATTCACAAATCTGGTTTCGTCGCCGTCGTTGGCAAACCTAACGTCGGCAAATCGACGCTCGTCAACGCGTACGTTGGTGCAAAGGTCGCGATTGTTTCGCCCAAGCCGCAAACGACCCGCCGCGTAATTCGCGGCATCCTCACACGCCCAGATGCCCAAATTGTTTTTGTCGATACGCCCGGCATTCATCGTCCCCAACATCGATTGGGCAAGGCGATGGTGGAAGCGGCATCCGGCGTGTTGAGCGAAGTCGATGTCGTCATTTTTTTGGTCGATGGTTCGCGGATGCCCGATCAAGACGACAAGCGCATCGGTCAAATGCTCGATTCCAAAGCGCATGCGCCGGTTTTGCTTGCGCTGAACAAGATGGATCGACTCAAGCCGGAGAACATCCAAGCCGTCACCGAAGCGTACTGGGCAATCGTCAAACATGCCGACTGGATGCGTATCTCGGCGACGCGCAAAGACAACATCGACAAGCTGCTCAATCAAGCCGTCGCGCGCTTGCCCGAAGGACCAGAGCTTTATCCCACCGACATCGTCACCGATCAAAATATTCAGGCGATGGCATCGGAACTGATTCGCGAGCAAGTGCTGCTTCAGACTCGCCAAGAAGTCCCACATTCGGTTGCCGTCGCTATCGACGAATGGGAAGATCGCAGCGACGAACTGACACATATCGGCGCAACAATCTTCGTCGAGCGCGATTCGCAAAAGGGCATTATTATCGGCGCAGGCGGCGCGATGCTCAAGCAAATTGGACAAGCCGCGCGCGAACAGATCGAAGAATGGGTGGGACACAAGGTCTATTTGGAATTGTGGGTCAAGGTTTGGGAAAAATGGCGCGACAGTGGAAGCAGTCTCCGCGAATTGGGGCTAACTATAGAATAACATGATCACGCGAATCGATTCACTTGACAAATTGTTCTCACGCAAGGAACTGCATCTAGCCGAGCGTGAGAGATTTGAAGAAACCGCCGGCAGCCACTATGGCTTGGTCTTTGGCATCGCCACCGTGTTAGCCGGCTGGGGGTGGGACACCTACGAGTTGTGGCGCGCGGGAAGCGAATTCTTTTGGCTCAAGCTCGTCCTCATCGCCGCCACACTCATTCCGCTGACCACCCTCGCGGGTACCCTTGTTGGGCGTATTCACGGGGCGAACCTTCGCCGCGTCATCGTGTGGGTAGTGGCTGGCGGTATCATCGGTCCGCTCAGTTTGCTCGTGAGCACCGAAGGTTTGAGTGCCGTAATCGCAATATTCGATCCGGCAGTTCGCGGCATATCGCTCTACCCTTTTTCGTCGGGAGTGCAAGAGCGAATTCCGCTCGTCGCGACTTTTGGTGCATTGACCGGAATGGTGGTAACCGCACTCCAAGCACTAACCGCGCGCTGGACATGGGAAAGTTCATCCAGCGATAATCGACTCACTCGACGCGGCTGGGTCTTGCTGTGGCTATGCGCACCTTTTGCGATTGGGCTAGGTGCGTTGTACGATGGCTCACTCAATTCGCAATTGCGCGCGCCGGTGCAGTTATCGTATCGTTTGATTCAATTGATGCTGGCGATGCCGCCGGATGCTGACATTCAAAAAATGAACACGTCCACCGTGCTGGATTATGTCGGCGCATCGCGATGGCAAAAGCATTTTACGCCGCGTTACGTCCAGCGCATTTCGGATTATGATCGCAAGACACTGCGGACAGCATTCGTCGATGCCGAATTCGACAATGGTTTTGTCTGGCGCTGTCAAACTATCATCAACGGTTACGGCACAAAGGATTGCGTCGATCTTGTCGAGCAATATCGCGATTGGATGCAGCAATTTCTAAAGACCGGAATTGTGCAATGCGAAAATTGCATGGTGACCATTCCGCCCCCCACGCAAATTTGGCAGACCCAAAATGCAACCAATCTGAGTGAGCCGCGCGAAATTTCGCTGGTGCATCACGCCGGGGGCGTCGTCGTGGTAACCGCGACCCTCCCCAGCAGTCAAGCCGAATGCCGCTTTGTCGGCGCAAGCCCCACGTCGATTCGAGATTGTGTCAAACGTTAAACCGGAGCCATTTTAAAAACCTCGCCCATCACAAAAATTGGCGAGGTTTTTGATTTGTGTGTCTTGACAATGCACCTCGGTCGTCGTATAATCACGGTGAATGAACGCTCATTCATTAAAGGATGGCAACGATGCCCAAAATCAGCCCCCGCGCCCGCCGCACCCTCACCGAAGAGCGCCGTAAGCAAATTCTCGACGCCGCCACGCGCGTCTTTGGCGCAAAAGGATTTGAGCGCGCGACCATCGCCGACATTGCTCACGCCGCCGGTATCGCCGAAGGTTCGATCTACAATTATTTCAAGAACAAGGGCGACCTCCTCGTCAGTATTCCCCGCCAAGCGGTCCAGCCAACGATTGAATCGCTCGGCGCACAAATGGCATCTTTGCAAGACCAGCCCCCCGAACAAATGCTCACCTCCTTTGCGCTGAATATGCTCGCCACGATCCAGCAAAACGTCCATATCTTTCGTATTCTCTTGTCCGCTTTACCCACGATGTCGGCAGCAACCCGCCAGAAATATTTGGACCAAGTGGTAATGTACGCGATCACGACACTTGAATCCTACTTTCAAGAACAAATCGACCGGGGAATCTTCCAACGCCATTTAGTTCCCAGCGTGCTGGCGCGCAGTTTCATCGGCATGTTCATTACCTACATCGGACTGCGCGACATCGCTCAATTAGAAAAAAATGCGACCTGGACGAACGATGAGATTGTCGGTCAAGTGATTCCCCTATTTCTGCGTGGCGCACTGGCCGATTCCACCAAGAGGAAATCGAAATGAACTCACGCTTGGTGTCCATCATCCGCAAAGAATTTATTCATATCATCCGCGATCCACGCACGCTCGTCATCATGTTCGCCATTCCAATCATTCAACTGATTCTGCTCGGTTACGCCGCCACCAATGATGTCCGCCGACTCAATACCGGCGTGTTCGATGCGGACAAAAGCGCGCAGAGCCGCCACCTCATCCAAGGTTTCCAAGCGTCCGACTATTTTTCGATCAGCCATTATGCCGCGAATGAAACGGAGCTGGCTACCCTTCTCGACAACGGGACCATTCGCGCCGGTCTCATCATCCCCGCCGGTTACAGCGACAATCTGGCGCGCGGCATTACCGCCCAAGCCGCCGTCATCATCGACGGTTCCGATCCGTCGGTCGCCACCGCCGCGTTTTCTGCTTCGCAACTAGTCGGTCAAGCACAAGGGATTCAAATCGCCCAGCAACGACTCGGCATCGACGTGACGCGACTCGCCGGCATCGAAGTGCGCCCGCGCGTATGGTACAACCCCGAATTGAAATCGTCGAATTATATGATCCCCGGTTTGATCGGCATGATTCTGCAATTTCTGACCGGCTTGTTCACCGCGCTCACCATCGTCCGCGAGCGCGAGCAAGGAACGATAGAGCAACTCGTCGTCACGCCGATTCAACCCTGGGAATTGATCGTCGGCAAAATAGTCCCGTACGTCTTTATTGCCTTTTTCGATCTGGCCGAAATCTTGGCATTCGGCGTCATTGTGTTTGGCGTGCCGATTCGCGGCGACCTCGTGCTCCTCTTTATGATCTCGCTCATCTTTTTGTTGTCCACCCTGGGACAGGGCTTGCTCATTTCC
The DNA here is from genome assembly GCA_016215025.1 of Chloroflexota bacterium. Classification (GTDB taxonomy): domain Bacteria; phylum Chloroflexota; class Anaerolineae; order UBA4142; family UBA4142; genus JACRMI01. The sequence continues at coordinate 83,899 of JACRMI010000066.1, read as the reverse complement.
AGCATCAGTAGAACGCAGCAAGAAGCGATGCTGATGACATTCCTCGTCCTATTCCCAGGCATCTTCATCTCTGGCTTTTTCTTTCCGATCGAGGCGATGCCCGGCTGGCTTCAGGCATTGTCGTATCTCGTGCCATTACGTTACATGCTCATCATCATTCGCGGGATCATTCTCAAAGGCGTTGGTTTGCCGTCGTTTCCTGAACAGGTTCTCTTGCTCATGATTCTCGGCCCATTGATTTTGTTTGCGGCATCCATGCGATTCCGCAAAAGTTTGGAGTAACTATGCGCATAGGAATTCCACGTGCGTTGCACTTTCTACAATATTATCCATTGTGGCGCACGTTCTTTGAAGAACTCGGCGCGGAGATTGTGGTGTCGCCGCCGACCAACCGTGACATGGTCGCCGTCGGCGCAAAGATGGTCGCCGATGTGACGTGTCTGCCGATCAAAGTCTATGCGGGTCATGTCGATTGGCTGCGCGCAAACGGTAAGGTTGATTACGTTTTCGTGCCGGCGATTCGCAGTGTCGTATGGGGTGCGCTGCACTGTTCAAAATTTCAGGCGCTGCCCGATTTAATTCACGCAACCGTCGTCGATTGTCCCCCTCTGCTCGAAATCGGCATCGACGTGCATCGCTATAAGGTTTCGCCGACGCAAGCGTTTCAGCAATTGGGAAAACAATTCACGTGGAATCCCTTGAAAATTCAGAGCGCTTGGAAACGCGCGTGCCACGCCGACGATATTTATCGCGCGTTGATGGCCACCGAAAAAATAACTTATATCGATGCGTTGGCGCAGCTGTATCCAAAGGATTTCACCTTAACCACAGTCAGTGGCGACGGCTCCCACTCTGCTAGAACGCTAGAAAATCATCCTCGTTTGAATATCGCCGTCGTTGGGCATCCTTACTGCTTGCACGACGATTACATCAATCATAACGTCGTCACGCGTTTGCGCAATCTCGGCGCGCATGTACTGACGAGCGAAATGGTTGCGCCTGACGAGGCAAAAATCGGAATCGAGCAAACGACCGGACAAAAGCGTTGGTTCTTTGAAGATTGGATGTCGGGTGCGGCGGGGCATTACTTGCACGATCAAAATATCGCGGGGTTGATTTCGCTCATGGCATTTTCGTGCGGTCCCGATTCGGCGATGGTCGAAACCATGACGCGCCGCGCGCACACATTACAGCGTCCATTCATGACGCTCGTCCTCGACGAACACGGCAGCGCTGCCGGAATGATTACGCGCCTCGAAGCCTTTGTCGATATGCTGACGCGCCAGAAAACTCAATCCATCGCCTTGCCGACTCAACCTGAAAAGAAAATTGAAACGCCGGTTGTGTTGCACGAAATCCACAAACCCGTCATCGGCTTTCCGCGCATGGGCACTTCGGCTATTCCCATCAAATCGATGTTCGAAGGAATCGGCACGCACGTTGAACTTGGTCCCAAGCTGAGCAGTCGGACCGTCTCGCTTGGCGTACGACATTCGCCCGAATTTATTTGCACGCCGTACAAGTACATTCTCGGCAACATGATCGAGATGCTCGAATCGGGCGCGGACACGCTGCTCTACATGGACGGCGCGGAATTGTGTCGCAATAGCAGTTACACGCAATTGCTAAACGATGTGCTGCACGATTTGGGTTACAAGTTTCGATTAGTGAGCACAGCAGTGTTTGAAAAAGGCGGTGTATTCGCCCTGCCCCAATTCCTACGTCCATTCATGGAGCAGTTCTCTTGGTCGACCGTACTTCGCGAAATTCGACTCGCGCTTGCCAAGATGACGGCGCTCGACGAAATGGAACGCAAGCTGCAATCGATTCGCGCGCGCGAGGTAACCCGCGGCACCGTCGATAAAGTTTGGGAAGAAGCGCAGCTCCGCATCGATCCCATTCGCGAGGTCGATGCAATCAAACCGGTTCAAATCGACGTCTTGAAAAAGATGGATCAAGTTTTGATCGATCCAACCCGCCAGCCGGTGCGCATTGCCATAACCGGAGAATATTACGCTGTTCTCGAACCGTTTTACAATCTCGATGTCGAGCGCGTGCTGGGACAGCTCGGCGCAGAAGTGCGGCGCACGTTAATGCTCGCCGATTGGGCAAAACTCAATTTGATTTTGGAAGCAATTGGGTTTCACAAATCCGAAGTGGATCAAGCGGCGAAACCGTATCTGCGTTGGAATATCGGCGGCGAAGGATTGATGACCGTCGGACAAACGGTCCTCTCCGCGAAAAAGGGAATCGATGGCATGGTGGAGTTGCTGCCGTTCACCTGCATTCCCGAAGTGACCGCGCTCAACATCTTGCCGCGCATCAGTCGCGAATTTAACTTGCCAATCATCTCGTTCATCCTCGACGAACAATCGGGGCAAGCTGGAATGCGTACGCGTCTCGAAGCCTTTGTCGATTTGTTGAATCGTCGCCGCGAAATGCGAGCGGCGCAAGCATAGCAATCTCCCGCGAATCACGCGAATCTTCGCTAACTTGTCAGGCTGAGGAGCGGTTGCGCCATCGTTGATGACAAGCGACGAAGCACCTAGCAATTCAAAGAAGCGAGATTCTTCGCTCCACTCAGAATGACACAATGGTTAGTATTTGATTCGCGTGGATTCGCGGAGATTAGCGGGAAATAATTGGAGGACAAGGTAACATGCAAGCCTATCTCGGAATCGATGTGGGGTCCGTCACAACCAAGCTCGTCGTCTTGGATGAAAAATATCATGTTCTCGATGCGTTATATCTGCGCACGCGCGGCAAGCCGCTCGATGTGGTTCAACAAGGCTTACGCCAAATCAGCGAACGACTCGCGCCCGATGTTTCCATTGCCGGTGTCGGCACAACCGGCAGCGGACGTTATCTTGCCGGTGCTGTCGTCGGCGCGGATGTTATCAAAAACGAAATCACCGCGCATGCGGTTGCCGCATCGCATTTTGTGCCGGGCGTGCAAACGATTATCGAAATCGGCGGACAGGATTCGAAAATCATCGTGCTGCGCGATGGCGTTGCCGTCGATTTCGGAATGAACACGGTTTGCGCCGCCGGTACGGGTGCGTTTCTCGATCAACAAGCCGCGCGGTTGGGCATCGACATCGAAAGCGTTGGACCAATGGCATTGCAATCGAAAACGCCTGTGCGAATCGCCGGGCGCTGCACCGTGTTTGCCGAGTCTGACATGATTCACAAACAACAAATGGGACATCGCGTCGAAGACATTTTGTATGGCTTGTGCCAAGCGATGGCGCGCAATTATTTGAACAACGTCGGTTTGGGCAAAGAGATTCGCGAGTTGATCGTGTTCCAAGGCGGCGTTGCATTCAACAAGGGAATGATTCGCGCGTTTGAAGAAGCGCTGAACGCACCAGTCCATGTACCGCCGCATCACGAAGTCATGGGCGCGATCGGCGCGGCGATTCTCGCCCACGAAGGCATAGCGCGCAATGGTCATCGTACCCAGTTCAAAGGATTTGGCGTGAGCGATTTAAAATATCGCACGACGTCATTTGAGTGCCATCACTGCACGAACCATTGCGAAATCGTGCAGGTCACGGTCGATAAGCAATTGATCGCGCGCTGGGGCGGTCGTTGTGAACGCTGGGAAGTCATGTCCGCGACACCTGCAACAATATCGGAACAAGCGTGTGTTACATGTGAAGCATGAGTGGAGTCGAGTGTTTACGCGGTCTCGTTGTCGTAGCAACCCGCTAAAGCGTCGAGTCCAAGAACAATAGCAAATTATGATTTCCATTTCCAATCTCACCAAACGATTCGGTGAAACCGTCGCCGTCAAAAATCTCTCGCTCGAGATAAAACCGGGCGAGCTAATTGGTTTGATCGGACCCGATGGCGCGGGCAAAACGACGACAATGCGCGTTGTTTCGACCGCGATGAATCCAACGTCGGGACGCGTCACCGTTGGTAGCATCGATACGATGCGCGATCCCGAAGCTGTTAAGAAATTGATCGGCTATATGCCGCAGCGATTCGCGCTTTATCCCGATTTGACCGTCCTCGAAAATTTAAATTTCTTTGCTGATGTTTTCGGATCGCCGCGCGCGCAACGCGCCGAATTGATCCATCGCTTGCTCGGCTTTGCGCGCCTCACCGAATTTCAAACGCGCCTCGCGCGCAACTTGTCCGGCGGAATGCAAAAAAAATTGGCGCTCGCTGCCACGTTGATGCATCGCCCGCAAGTGCTGTTGCTCGACGAGCCAACCACCGGCGTCGATCCCGTCAGTCGTCGCGAATTTTGGGATTTGCTGACCCAGGTCCATCTCGACGGTGTGACCATCGTCATCTGCACACCGTACCTCGACGAAGCGGAACGCTGCACGCGTGTCGGCTTGATGTATCGGGGCGAGCTAATCGCGTACGACGACCCACGCAAACTGCGTGAGGAGATCGGCGTAAAAATCTTCGAAGCGCAGTCTGAACAGGCGTTGCAGGCGCGTCAATCCATCGAAAACAGCACGGGCGTACTCACGGTGTCCACCCACGGCGACATGATTCGAATGATTATCGACCGCACCGACCGCATGGCAGCCATCAAATCGACGTGGCAAGCCAGCGGCATTAGTGTGGGCAACTTGCACGAAGTCAAGCCACGTTTAGAAGATGCGTTTGTGTTGATGTTACAAAAGACAGACGACCACCGACCGCCGACCGCTAGTACAAGTAGGGGCAACGGTCGGCGGTCTGCGGTCGCGTAATCATGGAATCGAACAACTTTGCTCTCGTCACGCAAAATCTCACGAAACACTTTGACCACTTTATCGCGGTCGATGATGTTTCGTTCTCGGTGCATCGCGGTGAAATCTATGGTTTGCTTGGACCGAACGGCGCAGGCAAGACAACCACCATTCGATTGCTCCTAGGCTTGCTCACGCCGACATCGGGCAACGGCATGGTTTTGGGCTTCGACATCGTCAAGCAAGCGGAAGAAATCCGGCGCCGCATCGGTTACGTGTCGCAAAAATTTTCGCTCTATGCCGACCTGACCACTGCCGAGAATTTCGATTTCTACAGCGGCATCTACGGTGTCCCGCGCAAAACAATTCCAGAACGACGCGAGAAATTATTCGAAATGGTTGGGTTGAGCGGACAGGGTAATGAACGCGTCACTGGACTTGCTGGCGGCTCGCGTCAGCGACTCGCATTGGCGTGTGCGCTATCGCACGAACCCGAATTCCTTTTTCTCGATGAACCAACCGCAGGCGTCGATCCAATCTCGCGGCGCAATCTGTGGGACTTGGTGTACGATTTGGCGGCGCGCGGCACGAGCATTCTCGTCACAACGCACTACATGGACGAAGCGGAGAATTGTCATCGCATCGCATTTATCTATCGCGGCAAAATCGTCGCCGAAGGCACGCCGCATGAAATGAAAACGAAACAGATGCTGGAGCAAGTGTTGGAGATCGATACGGATCAAGCTGACGTTGCGCTAGGTGTTTTACGCGAATCAAATCTTTTCGACGAGGTCGCACTCTACGGCACAATGATTCATGCCATTGGACATGAGGTCGGCGAAAAAATCCCGCAGGTGCGCGACATTCTCCAATCGAAAAATGTGAGTGTAAAGAGTGCCGACGTGATTGTACCGTCACTGGAAGATGTTTTTATCGCGCGCTTGCGAAATGTCGATATGAATGAGAAATGACATTCCCTGTCATGCTGAGCGAAGCGAAGCATCTCGTTCTTCGAATATGGATATTCTTCGGTGGCTTCGCTCCCTCAGAATGACAAAGTAAAAATACAAATCTGAAATTAACCGGGGGTTGCTATGCAACATCGTCCACCCAAACAAGTTATCTTTCTAGTTATTTTGCTCGTTCTCGGAATCGGCGGTTACTATATTTACACAAACTATTTCTCCACCGATGCCAACAGCAATATTGCATCGGGCTTTATCGAAGGCGAGGACGTTTCAATCGCCGCAGAAATCGGCGGACGCATCGAAGCGATCAACGTCAATGAGGGAGAGCCTGTCACCGCGGGGCAAGAGCTTGTGCGCTTGGACCGCACATTGTTGAATGCGCAGATCGCGCAAGCGCAAGCCGCAATCGATACAGCAAAAGCGCAGCTCACGCAAATCAAGAACGGTCCGCGAATGTCGGATGTTAGCGCTGCACGCGCAGCACTTGATGCGGCGCAAAAAAATCACGATAAGCTCCGTGCAGGTGGGACTGCATCGGATGTGGCTGCGGCACAAGCTGCGCTCGATGCCGCCAACAAAAACTACGACAAGGTGCGCGCGGGTCCAACGCAAGATCAACTTGCACAATTAAAAGCGCAAGTCGATTCGACCAAAGCGGCGGTCGATCAAGCACAGTCGGCGTATGATCGCGCGGGTGGATCGAGCAATCCCCTCATCGGGCTGACGCCGCAATCGCTCGCATTGCAACAAGCGAGCAATGCACACAAAGCGGCAACGTCGGCGTTGAACGATGCGCTCACTCATCCAACCGCGTCCGAACTCGCCGCCGCGAAATCCCAGGTCGATCAAGCGCAAGCCGCGCTCGCGCGATTGACCGCCGATGCAGCGCAACTCGCCGCCGCGAAATCCCAGGTCGATCAAGCACAAGCGGCGCTCGACCGGCTCACGCCAACAGCAGACACAATTTCGATTGCAGAAAATCAGGTGAAACAAGCGCAGGCAGCGCTTGGAATCTTGCAGGTGCAAGTGAAGAAGATGACGCTGACGAGTCCAGTGAATGGAACCGTCACGCGGCGCGCGGTTAGCATGGGTGAAATTGCCGCACCGAATGCCACCCTCTTGAGCGTGACCAATCTCGACACGGTCAAGCTAACGATTTACGTGCCCGAAACCGAAATCGGAAAAATAAAACTGGGAGACGAATTCGACGTGCGGGTCGATTCGTTCCCAGAGCAAATATTCAAAGGCAAAGTTGTGTTCATCAACACGCAAGCCGAGTTCACGCCGCGCAATGTGCAGACCAAAGCCGAACGCGTGAACACCGTCTTTGCGGTCAAACTGCAACTTTCCAATCCTAACTTTGCGTTGAAACCGGGAATGCCAGCGGATGCAACGCTCAAGTGATAGTTCCCTTATTTCCTTTTTTTCCCTCCTTTCCAAAGGAAATAAAGGAAATGCGGGAAATGAGGAACTTACAATAAGAGTCCCCCCTCGGCTAGTTCCACTACGTCTGCCCGCGTGACCCGTTCGCCGATCATCAAGCGCGGCAGAATCAAATCCACCGCGTTGGTCTCGCGCGATTTGATACAACCTGGCGCACCGATGATCGGCACATTGCCACGATACGCCAGCAGCAACAAATTCCCCGGCTCCACCGGCGCGCCATACACTACGATCGCGCCACCCGCTTGTTTGATGCCACGCGGCGTAATGTCGTCCGCATCCATGATCGATGTTTCGCCGGCGATCATAATCATCTGCGCGCCGGAATCCAATACCGAATAGATCGTTTCCTGAATCGCGTTGGCATTTTCCAAAACGTATGCCTCAGCGACGACCTGCCCCCCTAGCTCTTCGATGCGCGTCCGAATCGGCAGAGAAAAAGTTTCTTGCACCTTCTGCATACCATTCGCGGACGCGGTCAAAATAATCGCCACCTTTTGATTTTGCACCGGCGCGATGCTCAACGCCTTGCCCCGCGCACCGACAATCTTTTCCGCTTCCTGCAAAATCGATTCGGGCAATGCGAGTCCAATCGTCTTGAGCGTGGCGATCATTTTCTTTGGGACGACCGCCGAATAGCGTTCAAGCGTGGCAAGCGTGACGCATTCCAATTCATTGATGCGTTTCAACGCGTCGGTGTTCACGCGCAAAAAGCCAGGCAGCGTCGAGTAGAAATTCACGCGTCCGCCGCTTGGCTTGCTCAATTCGATGCCATCACCCACAACCGTACGTGCAAGTCGCACTGCCGCATCGTCTTCGCGCACATCGTCCGCATCGAGGATCGCAGCATACACAGTTTCTCGACCCAGCGCACGAATTTTTTCCACATCGCCGGCGACGACTACGTGTCCTTTGGAAAACGCTTTGCGCCCATCTGCGCCCATGATGTTATGAACCAAGATCGCGCCAACAGATTTATCGATCAGAATATTTTTGAGTTGCATATAATGAACCCCAAACAACCAAACGTGCCAAAGCAGCCAAATCTGCCAAACACTTGGCACGTTTGGCAATTTTGGCTTGTTTGGCAAATTTATCCCTTTATTACCGCCATCGGCTCCAAACGCGCAACCTTGCGACCAATGCCTGCGCGATGAACCACATCGACCACGCGCGAGACATCCTTGTACGCTTGCGGCGCTTCTTCCGCAAGACCCGGCATCGACCCCGCACGCACGATAATACCGCGCGCGTTCAACTCTTCGCGCAATTGTTCGCCGCGCACTTGCTTCTTCGCTTTCGATCGACTCATCACGCGCCCCGCGCCGTGACAGGTCGAGCCAAACGTCTGCGCCATCGAACCGGTGGTGCCGATCAGAACATATGATGCGGTTCCCATCGATCCTGGGATGAGCACGGGCTGACCGATAGCACGTAAATCGTCGGGCAAGACGCTAGAGCCAGGACCAAACGCGCGTGTTGCACCCTTGCGATGCACACACACTTGCATTCGCTTGCCCTCGATGTCGTGCTCTTCGACCTTCGCCATGTTGTGCGCGATGTCGTAAATCTGATGCAGATCGAAATCGCGCACGTGACCAGCGAGCACCTCTTCAAACGAACGGCGAATAAAATGAGTCAACACCTGGCGATTTGCAAACGCAAAGTTCGCCGATGCTGCCATCGCTTTGAAATACTGCTGACCTTCAGGCGAGCTGAGCGGTGCACATACCAGTTCGCGGTCGGGCAATTCGATTTTGTATTCACGCACCGCGCGCTGGAAGTCGTTTACGTAATCGGTGCAGACTTGATGTCCCAAACCGCGCGAACCGCAATGAATTTGCACGACGACTTGATCGGGGAATAGACCCAGCGCGTCCGCAACATTGGCGTCGAAAATTTCCGTCACGCGATCCACTTCGATGAAATGATTGCCCGCGCCGAGCGTGCCCAGTTGATCGTGTCCGCGATCCTTTGCGCGTTTTGATACCGCGTCGGCGGCTGCGCCGGGCATCTTGCCGAACTCTTCCGTGCGATTCAAATCCTCTTTGCGCGCATAGTCGTAGCGTAATGCCCATTCTGAACCTTGCTCCAACACTTCGTCGAGTTGTTTGACGTGAATAGAGACATTACTCTTGGAACCAACACCACTCGGACAGTTCTCATAAATTGCAAACGCGAGTTTTTTCAAATGCGGCTGCACTTCATCGACGCTGACATGTGACGCGAGCAGACGGACGCCGCAATTTATGTCGTACCCGACTCCGCCGGGCGAAATTACTCCATCGGGTGTTTGCGTTGCGACGACACCGCCAATGGGAAAGCCATACCCTTGATGAATATCCGGCATCGAGATCGCATATTTCACAATCCCAGGCAGCGTTGCCGTGTTGACGAGTTGATTCACCGATTCGTCTTGCAATGCATCTTCGAGAAGATCATCACTGGCATAGAGTCGCGCGGGCGCGCGCATATCGTCGCGAAACGACTGTGGAATTTGCCAAACGTTATCACTGATGCGTTCGAAATCCTGCTTGCGAATCATTTTGACTCCAGTTTTCAGTAGCCAGTAACCAGTATTCAGACTCTTACATGCTGAATACTGAATTCTGAATACTGGATACTGATCTACACGTCCACCACAACGGTCACTTGCCAACCTTCGCTAGTCTGTTCAATCTTGAGATTGTGATACGTCACCGCTTTGATGATCTTGTCGAGGGTCTCATACGGCGCGCCGAAAACTTGCGCGCGCAATTCGGTCTGCGACAGCGAATCGATTTCAAATCGATGGTAGGTCTCGCGATTTGATTCTTGCAGCCAGAGCAGTTCCGTGAGCCAGTTCACAATAAGCGATTCATAGTCAATGCCGTTCACCTCGATCTTTCGCGCCCTTTCGCGCGAAGCGTCTCGCGCGCGAAACGTTTCGCGCATTCCTTCCAGCGAGAACATCGCAAACGCGGCGTTCTCGAATAGCTCGCGCAAATCTTTTCCGAACGCGCGGAACGACCAATCGGCAGTGTGCGGAATTTCCTCAAAGCGTCTCATGCCCGTATTATAGCACAGACCCGAAGGGTTTCGCTTGCGTGAAACCCTTCGGGTCTGGTCACTCATCCCCAGGTTGGAATTTTGCGTTTGAGCAGCTCGCGGAATCGTGATTCTTCGTTGGCGTTCGCAAACGCGCGTTTGGGAATCGGCGTAAAAGCATTCGTTTTTAAAAAGAGAACAAAATACTTGGCGTTCTCTGACGTCTTGGGATACGTCCATTCGCGCTTGACCTCGGAATAAGGTGTTTTCCAGAAAATACTTTCCTCCGAAAACCGCCACTCTTGCTCGCACGTATATTTGGGTTGTTTACGAATACGGCGCCGCATGATTGGATTAGAAAATGTAAAGAAAACAAATACGACCGTAACGAGGATAACCGGCGCGAGTGTGACCCCAAATGACTCAATCGGCGCACGAAAAATGATTTGCTCAACGATGATGTAAATGTACACAACCAGGATGAATGCGACTAGAAATCGGAAACTCCAAGTACGCATCGACTGAGTGCGGATTGCGTCCAGCAGCTCATTTTCGGTGAGCTGGTACCGCAGGTTGATCTCACTGTCCATCGATGCCGACCTCCGCAAGAATCTGTCTCGTCTCTGCAACATCGCGATGCATTTGCTCGACCAATGCAGCGATGCTGTCGAATTTGATTTCGGGTCGCAAGCGCTTTATGAATTGCACCTCGACGACTTGATCGTACAAATCGCCGCTGAAATCCAAAACGAAAACTTCGACCAAGCGTACGCCATTATCGAACGTCGGTCGCACGCCGATGTTTGCCGCACCGCCGTACCAGCGATCGCCGATCTTGATACGGACGGCGTAGATGCCATTGGCGGGAATCAAGCGGCGTTCGGCGATGGCGAGATTCGCGGTAGGAAAACCCAGCGTGCGTCCGCGCTGGTCGCCTTTGATAACGCGACCGCGCACGGACGGATAACGTCCCAAGGAGCGCGTCGCTTGATCGAGATTGCCTTCGGCGACGAGTTCGCGAATGCGCGTGCTCGAAATAATCTCGTCGTCAAACTTTTGCGGCTCGACTACGTGAACTCGAAATTCTTTTTCTGCACCCAGCGCGCGGAGAAAATCAACGTTGCCTTCGCGTTTGTAACCGAGCGCGAAATCCTTGCCGCAAAAGATTTCCTGCATTCGGAGATGATCGATGAGAAGCTGAACAAATTCACGCGCACGAATTTGCGAAGTTTCGAGACTAAAGGGAAAAACGACGGCGTAATCGAGTCCAAGCGGACGAAGGAGATCGAGCCGCTCTTCAATCGTGCTGAGGTATTGCATGGGGGAGTTGGACCGCAACACAACTTTGGGATGCGGATGCAACGTCACGAGCGCGCTAGCGATGTTTAGCCCTTTCGCACGCGCGATGAGTTGACGGATGAGGTGCTGATGCCCGCGATGAATTCCATCGAATGCACCGATGGTCAGCACGGTAGGCCGGTTAACGGAAGCAGTTGTGAGGTCGCGGATAATTTCCATGAGTAATTGATTGCCCGTGAATCAACGCGAATCTCCGCAAATCGATTTTTATATTATTCGCGTGGATTCGTAAAGATTCATGGGCGAATTATGAGTTTACGACTCCGAATACTTTCTTGGGTTTCCATACGCCGGGCGCGCTGCCGCGCTCAAGGAGCGCGATGCATTCGCCGCCCGTCGAGTACGCGCGCAAGAGAGACGATGAATATTCTGCGCCGCATGTGAGCGCAATGCCTTGTTGAAGTTGTTTAGCGATCTCAGAATTTACCACAATGGCTTGAAATTGCAAGAGAGCTTCGTCAAGTGGATTGAGGTACTTTGGAGCATAGCCGTTTGCGAACGCGTTACGTAATTCGTCGAGTGAAACGGCATCCTCGATAGAGAATTGCGCGACGGCGGTACGGCGCAACGCGGAGAGATGCGCGCCGCAACCTAGCTTTTCGCCGAGGTCGTGGGCGAGCGAGCGAATGTAGGTGCCTTTGCTGCAATGCACCTCGAATTCGACATCTGGCAAATCCGTGTCGATCAGCATCATCGAAAAAATTTCGACTTGGCGCGCGGTCATTTCGACTTGGACACCACGTCGCGCAAGTTTGTATTGGGCCACGCCGTCTTTTTTGATCGCCGAATATGCGGGCGGCAATTGCTCGATCTTGCCGACAAAAGTTTGCAATGCGTCCGCTACCTGATCGCGTGTGACATTGACAGCACGTTGCGCGACAACATGACCGGTCGCATCGTACGTGTCGGTTTCGATTCCGAGTCGAACGCGCGCGCGATATTTTTTATCGTGATCGATAAGATACTCGGTAACGCGGACGCCCTGCCCAATGCAAACGAGCAGCACACCGGTTGCCATCGGGTCGAGCGTGCCAGCGTGACCAACGCGCGAAGCGCCCGACATCCGCCGCACGTTGGCGACAACCGTATGCGAGGACAAACCGGCTGGTTTGTCGACATTGAAAATGCCGTTCATGCCTTGAGGGGATCCGATCGGCGAGGTGTTCATGTTCAATTGGCGGAGTGGACAATTACTGGGAGAACCACAAGTTGAGCAAGTTAGAGGTCGCAAGTCACACGCTCCACGTATCAAGTCACAGGAGTTTGTGACTTGCTTGTCGCATGTGGCATGAGGTTCGCAGCTTGCGACGCTGCTAGAGTTCGCTTGATTTCCGCAAGGACACGCGCACGCGCCGCTTGCAGCGGTCCATCGATCAATGCGCCCGCTGCTTGCTTGTGTCCACCACCACCCAAGCGCGCGGCGATTCCCGACACATCATAACCAACGCGCGACCGCAAACCCACATCGATCTTGCCGTTATCTTTTTCGACAAAGAACGCGGCGATCTTTGCGCCTTCGACGCTGAGTAATTGATTGATGATGCCGCTCGTGCCGTTACCATTCAAGCCGAGTTCGCGCATCGTTTTGACCGACGCCTCCGCCCACAGAATCACGCCGTCGAGAGTCGCTTCGCTGAAAACTCTTCCACGCAAACGCAGACTTGCCATGGGAACCTGATTGAAAGAGCTTTCGATGATTTCCGGGATCGAGCCACCTGCTTCCATCAATACAGTCGTCGCGCGCAGCGTTTCCACGGTCGTGTTCGACGTGCGAAAACCGAGTGTGTCGGTGACGATGCCAGTGAGCAAGCACATGGCAATCGTGCGATCAAATGCGATGCCGAACGCGCGAATGAATCGATAGATGATTTCGGCCGTAGACGCCGAACGCACATCGACATAGTTCAGCGGCGCAAAGTGTTCGTTGGTGACGTGATGATCGATGACGAGCACCGGTCGCCCGTTGAACTTGTTCTCGTCGTACGCTGCGCCAAATCGGTCCGCTGCGCTGCCGTCAAGGAAAACGAGGAGGTCTTCGTCGGTTGGAACCTTGGGCGTGAGTTCGCTGAAACCTTCAAGGTACTTGAATGTGTTCGAGACGTGATCATTGCACGTCACCGTAACGATTTTCCCCATTTTGCGCAGCGCCCAGGTCAAGCCCAGCGCCGAGCCAAGACAATCGCCATCCGGCATGATGTGCGCGGCGACAAAAATCTTGTCGTATTTTTTGAATAAATCGACGGCTTGTTCGAATGAAAGCAGGTTGCCCATTTATTCTTTGGTTACCTTTCGTTTGCGCGGATGTTTGACCGGTTCAGCCGCGCTCGCGTCTTCTTGATGGATTTGTTCCAAGACCTCTAAAAAGTGTTCGCCTTTTTCGATAGCCCGGTCAAGCAGAAATCGAATCTCAGGCGCAAATTTTAAATCGAGGTTGCCGGCGATTTCGCGACGAAAGAAACCGGTCGCGTGGTCGAGCGCTTGCATCATTTCATCGGTCGCTTCGGGATCACCTTTGATGGGCGCGATATAAATTTTGACATAGCGCAAGTCGCCGCTCGTTTCAACGCGCGTCACATTCGCGCCCGCGAGACGCGGATCGCTGACTTGGCGCGTAAACATGATACTGACATGTTGCTGAACTTGATGGCTCATGCGCTCAGCGCGATACCCAGCCATTCTTCCGTACTCCTGATATTCAGTCTCCTCTCCTGTTCGCGGGTTTGGCGAACGGGAGAGGGTTAGGGTGAAGGCTAACTGACTTTGACTTTTTGATAGAATTCGATCTGATCGTTCTCTTGATAATCGTTGAACTTGTCCAGCGCGAGACCGCATTCGTATCCTTCGGCGACTTCTTTTACATCGTCGGTAAAACGCTTGAGCGAGGCAATAGGTCCCTTGTAAAGTTCATTCTGTCCCCGCATGACGCGAATCGTCGCATTGCGTGGCGCTTTGCCTTGTGTAACCCGCAAGCCAGCGATTGCGCCTTTCTTCAAGCGGAAGACTTGGAGCACTTGAGCACGTCCCACCAATCGGTCTTCAAAGACCGGTTCGAGCATACCTTTCAACGCTTTATCGATATCTTCGATCAGTTTGTAAATGATGTTGTATTGCCGAATGTCGATGCCTTCGGTTTCGGCGAGGGATTGCGCAGCCGCTTCCACGCCGACATTAAAGCCGACGACGATACCTTGCGACGCCACCGCGAGCATGACATCCGAGCGCGTGATCGTACCGATGCCTTCATGAATAATTTTCACTTTGATTTTTTCGATGCTCAGTTTATTCAACGATGAGACAATCGGTTCGAGCGAACCCTGCACATCGGCTTTGACGATGAGATTGAGTTCCTTGATGTTACCCGCCTGGAACTGCGCGAACAAATCGTTCAAGCTAACCGCTTTCGTCGATTTTTGTTCGGCTTGGCGTTTGGCAAGCGCAGCCGCTTCGGCTTTCGCACGAGCGTGGCGTTCTTCGTCCATCACGACAAATTTTTCACCGGCGGGTGGAACATCTGACAACCCCGTGACGACCACCGGATCGGCGGGCAAGGCTTCCTTGACGTTATCGCCGCGACCGTTGAACATCGCGCGAATCTTGCCCCAGACCGTTCCGATCAACACGGCATCGCCAACATGCAGCGTGCCTTCGTTGACGAGCAACGTCGCCATCGGACCTTGCTGTTTATCGAGACGCGATTCGATCACGATACCTGACGCGATCTTGTTTGGATTCGCGCGCAGATCAGCCAATTCGGCGATGAGCTGAATATTTTCGAGCAACTCGTCCACGCCAATTTTTTGTTTTGCCGACATGGGCACGACGGTAACTTCGTCTTTGCCGCCGTACACCGCAAGACCAATGTCAGACAATTGTTGCTTGACACGTTCAGGATTCGCGCTGCCCTTATCGATTTTGTTGAGTGCGATGACGATCGGCACTTGCGCCGCGCGCGCATGGTCAATCGCTTCGCGCGTCTGCGGCATCACGCCGTCATCCGCCGCGACGACGATGATGACAATGTCGGTGGCTTGCGCACCGCGCGCGCGCATTTCGGTGAATGCTTCGTGACCGGGCGTATCGAGGAACGTAATTTTCTTGCTGTTGTGAACGATCTGATACGCGCCAATGTGCTGCGTGATACCACCCGCTTCGCCCGCAGCCACATCCGCATGACGAATCGCATCGAGAATGGATGTCTTGCCGTGATCGACGTGTCCCATGACGGTGACAACGGGTGGACGCAGAACCAAATTGGCGGCTTCAGCTTCCGAATATTCTTTCTTTTTCGGAATACTCGTCAGAATCTTGACTTCTTCTTCGACGACGACTGGTTTTTGTTCGACGACTTCAAAGCCCAGTTCGCCTGCGACGAGCGCTGCCGTATCGAAATCAATCGGCTGATTGATATTCGCCATGATACCGTTCGCCATCAACTTTTTGATAATGTCGATTGGAGTCACTTTGAGGTGCACGGCGAGATCGCGTACTGTCAAATCGCTTGGCAATTCGACGGGTGGCTTCGGCGCGGGCGGTGCAACGGGTCGAGGCGCAGGCGCAACCGGTCGTGGTGCAGTAGGTGTTGCCGTCGGCGTACCTGGCTTGGCAACGTGATGCGGAGTTGCAGTTGGTCGTGCAGGTGCAGTTGGTCGCACAGGCGCTGTTGGTCTCGGTGCTCCCGCCGGTCGCGGCGCATTCGATGGTCGTGGAGCAGCCGGTCGAGGTGCTCCGGGCGCAGTCGGTCTCGGTCCCGCTGGTCGAGCCGCCGTGGAAGGCACACCGGTTTTGGCAGGCGCAGGTCGATTCGATGGAGCAGGTCGCGCAACGGGTTGAGCAGGCTTGACAGGCGATGGCTTGGACGCAGGAGCAACCGTTCTTTTCAAATCGCTCGGTTTCGCTTTTTTCGATTCGTTACTAATCGGTTTCTGATCAGCCATAGACACACTCTCCTCTCCAATCCCGTTCCCATTCGACACAGTGAATCGATCGCAAATGTCAAAAGAACAAATTGATTGGATAAAATAAAATATTGGGTTGGCAATCACGGAAAGGAGAACCTTCAGGGCTATTTGGAACAGGGTAGAAAAGGGGGCGAGTCAGGGGAAACAAACGCAGACGCTACGCGTGACAAATGGACGCAACTCAAGCGTTCATCGTTTTACTCCCTTTCGCTTTCCCAATTCATCGCGGAAGAACCCTGTGGTCTCTCCCGATCTCACGTCAAGCGCGAGACGATGGGCGATTGCTATCATTGTGTTTCGTTTTTTGGCGCTGCAGTTTCGGATGAACGCGACGGCAGCGTCGTCGCAAACTCACGCAAGTGCGCGAGATCTTCGTTACTCAACGGAGTTTCCAATTTGAGTGCTTGTCCCAATCGTGATGGATGGTCCAGCACAGCTTGCCAACATTCACGTTGGCGACACAAGTATGCGCCTCGGCCTGATTTTTTTCCGGTCAGGTCAGCTTGCACATGAGAATCAACGGTCCGCACGATGCGTGCCAATTCGCGTTTGCTTCGGACGGTACGACAGGCGATACACGTTCGTTGCGGAATATGTTTCATTGCCATTGTTAAATCAAACACATCAGGCTGAGCGGAGCGTTTTTTGCGGAGCGAACGTTTTGCGTCTCGCATTCCGCAACAATGAGATGCTCAGCATGACAAAAAATTACTCCTCGTCCAGCGTCTCGGTCCAATCGCGCGCACGACCACCTTTGCGCTTGCGCTTGGCAATCACCTTGCCCAGCTTTTCATCGAACACGAGAGTTTGACGTTTGCGGCGGTCGGCTTTACGCTTGAGCATTTCTTCCGGCGTCAAGTCTTCGCCTTCTTCCGCTTCGAATTCTTCCCAGGCTTGCTCAAAGGTTTGTTCGCCTTCGACCGGCACCTCGGTGGGTTGCGCTTCACCTTCGGCAACGGACACAGCTTCGGCCGGCGCTTGAGCAGTTGGCGCTTGAACCGATTCTTGAGCAACCACTGGCTCAACGGTTTCTGTTTCGCTTGGCTTGGGTTCCACCGCCGGCTCAACTATCGTCGCCTCGACTGCAGTCCCTTCAAGTTGTTCGACTTGAATTGCCGCGGGAAGCTCTTCGGCCGGCTCCACCGGGACTTCTTCCGGTACCATGGCTGCCAATCGCTCGGCTTCGGCTTCAGCTTTGAGCTTGGCTTCTTCGGCGAGTTGCTGGTCGCTCTTGATATCGATGCGCCATCCGGTTAATTTCGCCGCGAGGCGCGCATTTTGCCCTTCTTTACCAATTGCCAGCGACAACATCTTTTCATCGACGGTAACGTTCGCGACCTTGTCACCATTTTCATCTTCGGCGAGGCGAACCAACAGAACTTTGGCAGGACTCAGCGAGTTCGCAATGAACTTCGCCGTGTCAGTGCTCCATTCGACCACATCGATTTTCTCGCCGCTCAGTTCGTTGACAATCGCCTGAATGCGAATGCCTCGCTGTCCAACGCACGCGCCAACCGGATCGACGCCGTCTTGCAATGCGGCGACCGCGATCTTGGAGCGCGAACCTGGTTCACGCGCGATGGCTTTGATTTCGACTTGGCCGTTGAAAATCTCCGGCACTTCCAATTCAAACAATCGGCGCAGCATGTTGCGATGCGTGCGCGACAAGACCACCTGAGGTCCACGCGAAGTCTTGTTCACTTCGGCGATATAGGCACGGATCTTTTGATTGTGCCGATAGCGTTCGTTGGGAATTTGTTCACTACGCGGAAGAATCGCTTCGATCTTACCAAGGTTCACGGTGATGTTCTGCGAATCCATATTGTGGATCGTGCCAAGCACGATTTCACCTTCGCGATCTGAAAATTGTGAGAATAATGTGTCGCGTTCAGCTTCGCGGATGCGTTGCAGGACGACTTGCTTTGCCGTCTGTGCGGCGATGCGTCCAAAGTCCTGCGGCGTCGTTTCGATCTTGATGACTTCGCCCACCTGCGCCATCGGGTCATACGACTTGGCTTCGGTGAGTGCAATTTCCATGCGTCGATCACGCGCCTCATCCACGATCGTCTTGGCGGCAAAGATTCGCACTTTGCCGGTCGTCGGATCAATCTGTGCCGAAATATTTTGTCCTCCGCCAAAGTTGCGGCGATAGGCCGACACGAGCGCCTGCTCGATTGCGCCCAAGACCACTTCTTTGGACAGATTGCGTTCGTTGCACAGTTGAGTGATGGCGACTAGAAAATCGTTCTTCATCTTGCCGTAACCTCAATTCCTCCACGCCCTTATCGGCGATACGTTTTCCGCTACAGACCTCATAGGCTAAAGAAAAAAGTGGGACATGTCCCACTTTCAGAAGAGGTCGTACGGAGGTTCAACGGTTGCTAGTATAGCATAATCTCAAAATTCGTCAAGTCAATTGACAGCCCAAGTGCGGCGGTGTATCATAGCCAGCAAGAAATTTGGGCTGATTTTGGGGGCGGACACCATCGGTTGCAAACCGATGGCTAGCGATCACAAAACCCGCTTCGCGGATTAAGACCGCAACCTGCGAAGCAAGTTTTTTGCTCCATAGCTGTCCGATTGATCGGATGGCGTCATGAACCAATTCGTTGTTTCCTAAATTCGTTGTTGTTCCGTCGCGCGCCAATAATATCCGCCTGCTTGCACCAGCAACTTGTGATTGACCAACTCGCGGCGCAACGTCGCAACATCAGGAAAAAACGTTTTCAGGATTTCGTTGACGCGCTTTTCGGAATAACGCTTGCCTGGCTCAAACTCTTCCGCCAATCGAAGCAACACCAACTCGCGTTTTTTCAACTGATTGGGAAATTCCTTGAGCCGACCGCGCACAAAATATTCGGCGCGCACCTTGTTGGCGTAAACATTTAAATCCAGGTTAGGCGTGACCGCTTGGATGCCTTCTGGCGTCGAAAAGATGCCCGCCATGTGGCGCAACGTTTCAGGTTTGAGCGTATACACGCTATAATATTGCTGCACCCGCCCGTCGACCAAATCGGCTTGGACGAGTCGCTGAATGTGATGCGACACCGTCGCCGAGGTAACGCCGAGATTCGCGGCCAGCTCTTCTACGGAATGCGGCTTGTGCGCGAGGAGCGCGATGATCTTGACTCGATTTTCGTCAGCGAGAGCTTTGAAGAACGCGACAAATTTTTGCATTTGATCGGAAGAGGACATTGAAGACTCCCGGCAGTGTCATGCTGAGGAACGGTTTTTGTGACGAAGCATCTCATTATTGGCAAATTAGATTCTTCACTTCGCTCAGAATGACAGATGACTAAATCAATCCTATCGACATTCAGACGGCTTGTCAAACGAAGAAGCATAATGATCGCACTTGTCGTCGGGTTGCTCATTGTAGGCGGCTTGGCGATTTTGTATCAACGCGTCGATGCGCGCTCGCGAATCGATGAAGCCCAACAGGCGGATGCAATTATCGTGCTGGGTGCTCAGGTCTCACGCAGCGGAAGACCAGGAACTTCGCTCTCCGCTCGAATCGATCATGCAATCAAACTATACAAGCAAGGATACGCGCCCTATTTGATATTCAGCGGTGGGTTAGGTACCTTTCCGCCGACTGAGGCAGAATCCATGCGGCGTGTCGCCGCCGATGCAGGAGTTCCTGCTAGCGCAATGATTTTGGAAGATGAATCACACTCGACCGAACAGAACCTTGCCTATTCAAAAAAGTTAATGGATGCACGTGGACTGCATAGCGCGATCATCGTCAGCGATCCATTTCATCTTTACCGCGCTGAAATCATAGCGCGCGATTTGGGTATCCAGCCATATGGCTCTGGCGCAATAAATAGCCCCAACTCTGTTCGTCCCTTGGATCGAGTGTATTACACAGCGCGCGAAGCGATTGCGCTTGTGTGGTACTACGGCACGCGTATCGTCGGCGAACCCACGTGGGTATATGGAATCTTGAAAGGCAAAATCTAGGCAATGACAAATTCCAAATGAACAAATGACAAGCGCTCTCACGCAATATTTCCGATTTATCATTTGCTCATTTGTCATTTGTCATTTGTAATTTATCATTGAGGACACTATGGATAGAGGAATTCCCTTTTCAGCTAGCGAAGAAATCGAACTTTACATGCGGACGTACTATTCGCTGTTGCGCTCCAGCGGCGAAATTCAGATCAAGTCGTTGATCGAGACGCATACACAAATGGATTCATCGCTGCATACTCACGCGCGCGATGAATATCCGGACGTCTCGGCATTGGTCTACTCGTCGTTGCGCCTGCCCGACTGTGTTAAGCAAGTCCGCTTGGTATTGCTCGGACAAAGCGAGGAGGTTTTCGACAAGGCAGGATTTTCTGACGTCGAAACGTGGCAAGAGGTTGCAGCCGCTGGTCGCCGCCGCAAAATGTTTTTCGATGGTCAGGAAACGCTCGCCGCCTTTATCGCCAGCGCGTCCGATATTGACGATCTCATTCCGATTTTGACGGCGTATCAAATCGAATGGAACAAGATCCACGATTTGCTTCTCCAGGCGGGCGGCATCGAGCATTTGCGCAAATCGATCATATCACCTGAGCATATGCGCAAGGAATTGCTCCGCACCTTGCAGATCAGCAACGCGGATTTGAACACGCTGGAAAATATTTGGGGCAACGCGTTTATTCCCAATTTGCAAGCGATTGGTTCTGCGCGCAAAGAATTTGCATTGCGCTTGCTCGCCGGGTCGCTCGTCGATTATCACAAAGCGACGCATCGCTGGTGGGATAACATCGCCGAAACCGCTGCCCCGCTGCTTAAGGGGCGTCCGGTCTATTTCGTTTCGAGCAACATGCACAGCTTTGCGAATCTCGTCTCGGGACTTGCGTTAAAATACGAACGCGAACTCATCAATTATATCGAAGATATTCGGCACGATGATTTGCTCAAAGAGTATCAGGCGATTCTGGCAGAAAAGGTCGGGAGCAGTAAAGAGAATTTTTTGTACTATGTCATGAAAAAATTTATGAGCGATCCAGAGAATGCCAAGGCAAATCAAATTCGCAGCGTGGCAGAGTCAGAGTGTGGCATCACGACGATTCCCAGCGATCGCTATCTCGATGTTGGCGCGCAAATTATTCAGGTGAACAAACTCATCCCTGAGCGACTCGATTCGCGATTGGACCGCAAAGGAATGGAACACTTACGCCAATCCAATGCCGTGATTTTCAATATCGATTATCCGCTGGGTCTGGCGGCGTACCAAATCTTTTCCGAAATTTCACAGAGTGTCGATCAGATCAAAGGTTTTTATTTGATGGGCAAATCTGCCACGCTCAATGGACGCATCGGCGATGTCGTCATGCCGAACGTCGTATACGACGAACATTCGCAGAACACCTATTTGTTCCGCAATTGTTTCGCCGCGAGCGATGTCGAACCATACTTGGTTTACGGCGCGGTGCTGGATAATCAAAAGGCGATCACGGTCAAGGGGACGTTCTTGCAAAATCGCAAATTCATGGAGCTATTCTATCGCGAGGGTTACACCGACATCGAGATGGAAGCGGGACCGTACTTGTCGGCGCTGTATGAAATGAGCTATCCCAAACGATATCCGGTGAACGAAATCGTGCGACTCTATCAAACCGATTTCGATATTGGGATTTTACATTACGCGTCAGACACGCCGTACAGCAAAGGAAGAAATCTCGGCGCGGTGCACACGTCGTACTTTGGAATGGACCCCACGTATGCGACGGCACTCGCCATCATGCAGAGGATTCTGCGCAACGAAGCAAGCCAGTAAACAGTCAACAGTCAACAGTGGGACAGTCCAACTTCCAATCTCTAATCTCCAATCTCCAATCTCTACACCGTCTCTCGCGCTTTGTCGAGCGCAGCGCTGATTTCAGGTGCGGCATTCGGATTGAGCGCGGCGTATGCGCGCACCAGACCGTAGCAACCTGCCAGCATCATGTCGCCGTACGGCGTTGCGAAATATGGATGGTAGCGTGACTTGGACAGCACCCCGCGCCGCGGTCCGACCACAGCAAGAAACTCTAGCGGTATCGCATCATGATCGAACAGGAATGCACCATGCCCTTGCGAGTTGAAGACAGCTTCATGCGTAAGTGTACCATCGGCGAGTTGCGCAATAAAGCGTTCTAACTGATCTGGCTTGAGTTCTCCCGTGTGATGTTCAAACACCCCAGTGATCTTACCTTCCGTAAAGCGAAATGCCAGCGTATGAAAGTTGCCTACGTTCGCAATCACCGCCGTGCGATGCGCGCGCACGCGATCATCTTCCAGCGCGCCCAAAATCGCTGCGGGCGCTGTATCCATCATCAACATTGGCACATGGACTTGTACCGAATCCGCCACCGCTTGCATTCGAGTCAGACGTGGTGGAATCTGTTCGCGCATGAAAGCGAATGCTGCTGGGGAATTGAATTCTTTCAATCGCTCTGCTAAAAAATCAAATCGAAACAATCGGTCGCTGTAATTGACCGGCGCATTCCCATGATCGAACACCGCAACCGCGAGCGCATCGAATTGTAGATTGATGCCGAATGCGTGAAACGCACGCCCCAATGCATCCAGATTGACATCACGCATATCGACGCGGGATACCTGCTTCAATCGCGCGGCTTCCCCCTCGGTGATAACCTCGATTCCCGATTTTTTCACTTCTTCAAGATCGTCGTTGAAACTTTTCGCCGCGCTGGGCGTTGCAAAGACATGACGCCGTGCTTGAAGATTATCGTTTGCTGCCCAGCTCGAAGGACCGCCACCCATGATCGTTCCTGTTAACAACACATCCTCGTTGCGTGCCGTCGCAGCGCGAATCTGCTGCGCGACCAAGACGGTCGGCGATGGCATAATCATTTGCAGACAATTTTCCACTTCGGTGGTCGTATCGAAAAGCAAAATGTCTTGGGTGCCGGTCCCAATATCGATGGCTAGAATTTTCATTGCTTGCTTCCATGCGTCAAAAATTCATGGGCTTGGCGGAGAACATTCCGCCCACCCTCATAATTCAATCGTGCGAGCGCTTGCTCAAAAGAAAGCCAAACCATAGCGCTATGCTCATGGGAAAGGCGCGACTCGGCACTTGTCGCCTCCGCCAAGAAAAAGACCGCCTCTTTGCGGACGAGTTCACCCTTATGCCGAAAAAAATACTTGTCCACTTGACGGAATCCTTCTACCAATGTAACTTGCAGCCCACTCTCTTCTCGAATTTCGCGAATCGCTGCGGCACGCTCGTCCTCGCCTTTCTCAATGTGACCCTTGGGGAAACCCCAGTAATTTGAAAAGAGAAGTAGATATTCGATTTGCGTGTTGCGGTGAAAGACCACTGCCCCCGCCGACTTTTCCTCGATCATTGCAACGGATTATACCATAGCTGAAAATGGATACAAGCGGGAAAGCGCGTGAACGCTTGGAACTGACCGCTCAGTTCCGTCCAGTTGGTCGAACCACAAACATGCTATAATCCATTCGATGTGCATTGCGCGAATAAACGGAGGAACGCATGAATGAATTGATGGCACGCCAATGGCTGGACGCATTAGCTCACGCTTGGCGATCTCAGAACGCAGATGCAATGGCGGCGTTATTTACGGACGATGTAACGGATCAGGCGGATCCATTCAAGCCACCGGTGCGCGGAAAAGAAACCCTGCGTCAGGGTTTTGCGTGGTGGATGCAAGATCAACGCGAGATTCAAATCTCAATCGGCAACGTCGATATAGTCGGCAACCGCTTTTACGCCGAAATCGATTCCAGTTGGGTTGTCGCGTCCACGGGGCAGAAAATTCAGGAACGCGGATTGTTGGTTTGCGACATGCAAAATGATCGAGTACGGAGTATGAAAGAGTTTTGGAAAACCAAGAAAGATTGAGCTGGCCTAGTCCCCCCGTTCGGTGGACAGAACCACCATTAAAGACGGTGCGTTGACAAGCTATTAAAATTTTATATAATTCAATCATTCCAATCCAACCGTTCGGGCACATTTCAAATGCTCGAAAACAAAATTTGTTAATTCAATATTAAATCGGCAGTCTCATCCACCTGGTTTGAGATTATACATCAATGAAAAAAACTTCGTGATGTATGCGACGTTTTTTGGGTAAGCGCGTAGTTTCCCGCATTGACGCGGGGAAGGTAGAACGTCATGACTGCGTTCCGACCATTGACCCATTCGGCGATAAAGTTAGAAACCCAGTGCCGCCCCTGGCATCTGGCAGTATGCTTCTGCGCGTGGTCGCTCAAAAATAATAATCGATTTGCGTTTTAGGGCAGACATTTATTGTCTGCCTTTTTGCTTTCCCACTAGCTGTAATACTATCCGCCTGCCCTACCCGGCGAAAATATCATATGCACATGAAGGAGGTACGATGAACGATTTGAGAGATTTTATCGCGAGGTGCGAAGCTGAAGGAGAACTCAGACGCATCGAAGCGGAGGTAGACTGGGACCTGGAGCTGAGCCACATCGCCAAGCTCAACGAAGAAAAGGGCGGTCCCGCTCTTTTGTTTCAAAATGTCAAAGGTTATAACAGTCCCGTGTTGACGAGCGCATGTACCACGACCTCACGGCTGGCTTTGATTATGGGAATGCCCCGCGATACGAGTTTGGTTGAACTGATGCGCGAATGGGTCAAGCGCACGAAAAACAAAATTCCGCCCACGTGGGTCGATACCGCACCCTGCAAAGAAAATATCGACAAAGGCGACCAGGTCAATCTGCTCAAATTTCCCGTCCCGAAATTTTTCCCCAAGGACGGCGGTCGATTCTTCGGCACCGCTTGCTTTGTCATCACCAAAGATCCAACCTCGGGCTGGATCAACCTGGGAACTTATCGGCTTCAGGTCTTGGACAAGAACACGCTTGGCACGCAATTCATCAAGGGCAAGCACGCCGACATAATGCTCAAGGCGTACGGCGAACTAAAAAAACCGATGCCGGTGGTTGCGGTCGTCGGTGCAGACCCGTTGATGTTCTTGATGGGCGCGGCGCGATTACCCGCCTTCGAATCGGAATTTGACTTTGCCGGAGCGATTCGTGGACGTTCCATCGAAATCGTCAAGGGTGAAACCGTTGACTTGCCAATTCCCGCATCGGCGGAGATTGTAGTCGAAGGTGAAGTGGACCCCGTCGCAATGAAACCCGAAGGACCGTTTGGCGAGTACACGGGGTACTATTCGGGCATCGGCACGACCCCACGACCGTTCATCAAAGTCAATTGCGTCACCTATCGCAAAGACCCCATCTTTTGGATTAGCACCGTCGGTCGCGCGGTAACCGATACGCACATGACCATGGCGCTCACGTATGGTGCAACGCTGTGGCAAGGTCTCGAAGCGATGCGCATACCTGGAATCAAATCGGTGTACTGTCCACCCGAAGGCGCAGGTCGATTCTTGGCGATCATCTCCGTCAAGCAAATGTATCCCGGTCACTCGGCGCAAGTCGGCACGGCAGCCATCTCAACCGAGATGGGCGCGTATGGTCTCAAGACGGTCATCGTGGTAGATGATGACATTGATGCTTGGGATTTGCCGCGCGTCTTGTGGGCATTGAGTTTCCGTTTCAATCCATCCCGCGCCGAGTTTATCAAGCGCGGACGTTCAACCCCGCTCGATCCATCGCTGCCGATTGATTCGCGCGACATTACCTCGCGCATCATCATGGACGCGACCATTCCGTACGAGTGGAAAGAGAAACCGATTCCCATTGAATTGGACAAGGACATTGTCAAACACGTTCAAGGACGCTGGGCAGAGCTGGGATTGGAATAAAAGATAATTGGAAGTTGGATCGCAGTTGCATGCGATAATCCAACTTCCAATATCTAACTTTTAACGTCCAGTTAGCCACGGAGAAATCATCAGTGTCAATTCTGATCATTGGAATGGTGGATGAACGCGAAGAAGCGCTCACCCTACTCAAAGAAAAAATCGAGCGCCGCGGACACAAGGTTGCGCTCGCCGATGTGAGCATCGGCACCGGCGCAATCGTCCCCGCTTTGAAAGCGGATATTCCGCCGGAAGAAATCGCCAGGGCGGGTGGAAGCACGATTGAGACCATCCGAAGTATGTTGGCAAAAGAGCGCGACCAAGCCATCTCGACGATGGCACAAGGCATGGCGAAAAAAGCGGCTGAGATGTACGCGGCGGGCGAACTGCAAGGCGTGATCGCCGTCGCGGGCATGACCGGCACATTTTTATCGCTGACCGTCATGCGCGCGTTGCCGTTTGGCTTGCCGAAGGTGTTGATCTCAAGTGTCGCCGCTATGCCTGCCTACGCGAGCAAATTCGCCGATTACTTTGGCGTGCGCGACATCACCGTGATGCACACGGTTACGGACACGGTCGGCATGAATTCGCTCGTGCGCAGTTTGATGATCAATGGCGCAGGCGCAATCAGCGGCATGGTCGAAGCGCACGAACCGCAAGTCCAGAACGACAAGCCATTGATCGCCATGACCGAATTTGGTTTTTGCGACAAGGGCGCCGGTTACGTGCGTGCCCAAATTCAATCGAAATTTAACATCGTTTCGTTCCATGCGACGGGCTTGGGCGACCGGGCGGTCGAAGACTTGGTCGGACAAGGACTGTTTGATGCGTTCGTCGATTTGGTTCCCGCGAACTATGGCGAGTATCTGCTTGGCGGCAATCGCGCGTCTGCACCGGATCGACTCGAAGCGGCGTGCAAGACCGGCACACCATATATCCTCTCACCTTGCGGTTTTGACATGCTCAGTTGTGGACCCATCGAACGCAAAGACAAGAACGATCCACTGTGGACATCGCGTAAGTTGGCGGAACGCAAATTGTTTGTGCAAGATGCAATGCGCGTCCAAGCGCGCACCAGCGCCGACGAAATGACGACGGTCGCCAAGGCAGTCGCGGAGAAATTGAACCAGCACACGAAAAAACATCTGGTCAAGTTCATCATCCCGACCAAAGGTTTCTCATCCCTCAGCGTCCAAGGTGGGCAACTCTACGCACCCGAGATCGATCAGGTTTTCAGCGATGCGCTCAAAGCAAACCTCGATCCTGCCATCGAAATCATCACGGTGGACGCGCATATCAACACGCCAGAGTTTGGGCAAGCGGCGGCGCACGCGCTCGAGCAAATGCTGAATCGATAATCAGACAATGCCCAATCCATTTCGAGCCGTACTCTTCGACTTGGAAGGTACGCTCGTCGATTTCCAGTGGAACTTGCAAGGCGCTGCCCGCGATGCTAAAGCTGAACTGCATCAGCTAGGATTCGATGTGGCGACCTGGGAAGACAACTATGCAACGCTGCGGAACAATGCCGTTCTGTTGGCTCCTCAACGAGGAGTAGCCAAACGCGCGGTCATAGATCGTATCGATGCAATTTATGATCGATACGATCAAGATGCCGCATCGCGTTGGTCGGTGTTGCCAGAGGTCAAGCCCGTTCTTCGTCGATTGAAAAATGAAAAACACATCCAACTTGGCTTGGTATCGAACATCGGCAGGCGCGCCATCGAAAATGCATTGCCGCGCTTGGGACTCGCCGATTGGTTCGACGTCATCATCACGCGCAACGATGTCGAACTGCTCAAGCCCAATGGCGCGGGAATTCGGAACGCGCTGGAAAAACTTGGCGTCGAAAATTTCGCTGCGCTTTTTGTCGGCGATAGTGTAACCGATGTCCTCGGCGCGAAGGATGCCAGAGTACAAGTCGCCATCGTTCAGGGAGGGGAAAGCGCACCAACCCCCCTAATCGCCGCCGCGCCGGATTACCTTTGGCAATCGATGAAGGAACTCGAAGCGGTGTGTTCGGCGGAATAATCGAGAACGCGTGATTCGATAGGAGGTGATTCGCTTTTAAATGTTCGGATCGTCGGATTGACAATCAAATCGTCAGGATTAAGTTCGCTAAAGAAAGGCGAAGGAGGGACAGCATGTCCGAAAAAACGAGATTCCCCTATGGTAGGGAAGTCAAGGTGCCGAAGGAAATGGAAGGATGGGAGGAAATGTATCCTGCTCATCGTCTATTTTCGGCGGAGCGACAAGAATGGGAAGATTCCAATTTTTGGTACACGGATAAGATCCACGCCCCCGACCCGATGGTCCCGCTCGATGAAATTTTCCATCAAGCGTGGCAAATTGCGCTCTCCCAGCATACGACGCGTGTCTTTTGTATTCCGCCCGCCCAAGGTATTGCTCATCGCATGTTGGGCTGTTATCTCTACATCACCGCCATTGCGCCGCCATCGGGCGACGTGATCCAGGCCAAAGCCGAAAAGTTCGGCGCGCGCACCTTCCCTGTGTTCGATCATTACGACCAACTGTGGGAACAGTGGCGGTCGCGCCAGCAAGCGCTCGGCAGAGAATTGCTTGCGGTCAAAGTGCCCGCCGAACTGCCACGCTTTGTGCCCGATTTCGATTCTGCTACCACGATTCCGAATGCCGGTCCCGCGCAAGAGTTGATCGAAGCGTTCAACAACGCCGTCAATATTATTTATCGCGGCTGGCAGTACCACTTTAGTTACCTCAATGTCACCTACCTCTCGTATCTGATGTTCGCCGATGTCGCGCGCAAACTCTTCCCTGGCATTAGCGAAAGCTCGATTGGCAAGATGGTCGCCGGAGCGGACGTATCCATGTTCCGCCCCGAAGAAGAACTGTGCCGTCTCGCGCGTTTGGCGCACGGACAGCCGCGCGTTGCCACGATTCTCAAGACCGACCGACCTGCCGTGCGCAAGATGGAAAGTCTGCGCGAAATTGATGAAGGCAGAATGTGGCTGGAAAGCTTGGATGAGGTCAAGGACCCTTGGTTCATGGTCTCGTGCGGCAGCGGCTGGTTTCACTACGAAGGCAGTTGGATCGACAAACCCGACGTGCCCTACAGCTACATCAAGGGCTATATCGAACGCCTTGATCGCGGCGAGCGCATCGAACGCTCCTTGTCGACGATCAACGAAGCGCGCGAGAAGTTGGTCAGCGAGTACCGCAAACTGATCAAAAATGAAGAAGACCGCAAATCGTTTGAAGGCGCATTCAAGAACACGCGCACGATTTATCGCTATGCTGAAGACCACCTTTTTTGGGTCGAGCATTGGTTCCACACCATCTGGTTTGAAAAGATGCGCGAGTTTGGTCGCTTGTTTGTCAAGCAAGGCGTATTGGACGATGTCGAAGAATTCTTCATGTTCAATCGACTGGAAATTCCCGCGCTCATCGAAGACCTCGCCACTTCCTGGGCACTCGGCGAAAAAATCCCAACGCTCAAGTGGTCGGAAAAAGCGAAAAAGCGAAAAAAGATTCTCGAAGCGGCCGCAAAATGGTCGCCGCCGCCCGCGCTGGGCGTGCCGCCCGAAGTGGTCGCGGAACCGTTCACCGTAATGCTTTGGGGCGTGACGACGGATCGCGTTCACGATTGGTTGGAAGGCGCATCCGGTACATCGACCAATAAAGACGAACTCAAGGGCTTTGCTTCTTCCGCCGGTTGTGTTGAAGGCAAGGCGCGCGTGCTCAAACTTCTCGACGAGATCACCACGTTGGAACAAGACGACATTATGGTCGTCCCGAACACCAACCCCGCGTGGGCCCCGGTCTTTTCGAAAATCAAAGCGGCTGTCACCGATATTGGTGGCATCACGTCGCACGCGGCAATCGTCTGTCGCGAGTACGGCGTGCCCTCGGTGACTGGCACCGGCACGGCGACTCAGAACATCAAGACGGGCGATTGGGTCAAGGTCGATGGTGATCGCGGTATCGTCACCATCGTCAAGCGTGCGAACGGTCACGCCGAAGAACCCTTCCCCACATCCGAAATGTAAAAATGTTTTTGTAGAGACGTAGCAGTGCTACGTCTCTACGAAAATGATAGGCGTTGTCCATGCGCTCGACAACGCCCCCGGAGTGGAATGAAAATCCTGATGTCGTGGCAAATCTCCGATTTGCCCTACACTTTCAAGGGAGTTTAGGACATGGCGTATGTCTTGGGGTTTGATAAAATCGACAAGGAATCATTGCCAATCGTCGGAGGCAAGAATGCAAGTCTGGGCGAAATGCTCAAGTCAGGGATTCGCGTGCCCCCAGGTTTCGCCATAACCACCGAAAGCTATCTCGAACTCATCACCTCCGCCGGTATCGCCGACGAAATTCAAAATATCTTGGCGCACGTCAATCCCGACAGCGTGCCATCGCTCGATCATTCCAGCGAACAAATTCAAACGTTGATTATGCACGCGGCAATGCCGTCCGAGATCCGTCGTTCCATCGCGATAAACTACGAAAATTTGTGCGACATGTGCAGTCTGGACGATCTCCCGGTCGCGGTGCGCTCCAGCGCGACCGCGGAAGATTTGCCGAATGCGAGTTTCGCCGGTCAACAAGACACGTACCTGTGGGTGCGCGGTCTCGCCCAAGTCATCCATATGGCGCAAAAATGCTGGGCGAGTTTGTTCACCGCCCGCGCCATCGGTTATCGTGCCAAAATGAATTTCCCGCACGACAAGGTACTCATTAGTGTGGGCGTGCAAAAAATGGTCAACTCGCGAACGTCCGGTGTGATGTTCACGCTCAATCCGCTGAATGGCGATCCGTCCCGTGTCGTGGTCGAAGGAAGTTGGGGCTTTGGCGAAGCCGTGGTCTCTGGGGCAGTGACACCCGACAAGTTCGTCGTCGATAAAGTGTGTTTTGAAATCAACGAACGCATCATCTCCGCCAAAACCATCGAGTGCATTTTTCAACCTGGGAAAGGCGTGGTTCACAGCGATGTGGATGCCACGCGGCAAACTCAGCCCTCCATGAATGACAAGGAATTGATCGAGCTAGTTCAAATCGCCAAGCGAATTGAAGATCACTATGGTCGTCCGATGGATATCGAATGGGCAATCGATCACGACCTGCTATTCCCCGAAAATGTTTTCATCGTGCAGAGCCGCCCGGAAACCGTGTGGAGCCAAAAGCCGAAACAATCCGTCCTGGGAAACAAGAGCGGTTACGAATTGCTGATGGAAAAAGCGTTAAGCCAAATCAAGATTTCGAATTGAGGCGGAGGAGAGGACATTCGTCATTGGCGAATGTCTCGCCTTACCATTCTTTCGGAGTGAGAATATTTCCTCTCAAGTCTTCGTCGTCCGGCATGGACAGGTCGCGCATCATCAGGGCGATGTTTCACTCGTGCCCGCAGGCCAACACTTTATCGTCGAAACGGCAAACCAGCTTGCCGATCATGTACCTGCCGGGATGACCGTCATGATTTTGCATGCGCCAACAGCCCGCACGCGCGAGACCGCTGATGAACTCGTGCGCTATTTAGAATCGGCATTGCGCGCGCAAAACAAGACCGACGTGCGTGTGATGCCGCCACGCATGGAAAATGAAATTCGCAATTTCCATTTCATTATCGACGGCAAGTTCTATTCTCCGACGGATAATATGCACGAATCCCTCCCCGCCTCTGCCGAGCAAAATCCCTTCCTCAATGGATTTTGGCAAGCGAAGCAAGACCCCATCGCGTACTGGCTCACGCATCCATCTGAATCCGCCGAGTTACCTTTGATCGTCGCAAATCGACTAGCGAGGTTTTTCGCTTCTCTCCTGGCAAGCCCAACGCCAAGTTTTTACGTTCTGGTCACGCATTCCGGTCCGATGCGCGCGTTTTTGCGTTATACGTTCGGTATCGATCCAGGTGAGCCGGAGTTTTGCGAAGCATTTCAGATGAATAAAAGAGGCGTACATTATCGGGGTCAACACGGAGCGGTGCTTTAAGCTACAATGGGAAATCACACAACCGAAAGTAAACCATGGCAATCAGATTTTGCGCTCAGTGCGGAACTGAGCTAACTCTTCAATTCGAATCGGGGCGCGAACGCCCGGTCTGTCCAAAATGCGGCTATGTGGTGTACCGCAATCCTGCCCCCGTCGGTCTCGTCGTGGCAACACAGAACGGAAAAGTGTTGCTCGTTCATCGCGTCAATCCACCCTTGGCGGGCTTTTGGGCTCCGCCCGCCGGGCATATCGAAATTGACGAATCGATTGAAGAAGGGACCGTACGCGAAACCAAAGAGGAAACCGGATTCGACGTGACGGTAGACCAATTGCTGGGGCTATATAGCCGTGCCAATGTAGGTGTCACCATTGCGGTATTCGCCGGGCGGGTGATTGGAGGCACGTTGGCATTTGAAGAGAAAGAAGTGGATGGAGTCCAGTTTTTCGCGCCGGAGGAATTACCCCGTCAGCCCAGGCCCGCCAGTGGCACACCGGTCGATTTTTGGTTTTATGAACTCATCGCCAAGCTCTTCCACGACTTGCGCCAGTAACCTTTGTGATAACCTGCCCAACGCGTCGCGTACATTTGAACAAATGTCGAATACGCACTGCATGAGCTTGCTCATCGCGCAAACGCCTGCAAGACTGCAGGCGTTATATGCGTTAATGCATAAGCTCACGGGCAATTACCAAAGCAATATAGTTGGCTGGCGATGAACTCGGCGAAAAAGCAAGCGCTTTGATCACATGCGCGAAACGTTCAGCGTATTTCTACATTCACCCCAAACTTCTCTACGCCACCAACATCAACGCTTCCGTCGGACAGACAGTCACGCACGCTGGGGCGGCACGTTCAGAACAGAGATCGCATTTACGCGCGACTTGGACTTCCAAGTCACGCGCAATCGCATCGTACGGACACACCATCGCGCACATCCAGCAGCCGATGCAGCGCGATGAATCGAGCCGCACGACGCCGTTCGCATCACGTTCGATACACCCCGTCATGCACGCGTCCAGACATGGCGCGGGGTCGCACTGTCGGCAGAGCGATTGAAACTCGTACGCTTCGTAAAGATTCTGACGAACGATGATCGCGCCTTTGCGCGGATTCGCCACGCCGAATTTGGTCATCGCGCACGCAATCGAACACATCTTACAACCCGTGCAAAGGTCTGGATTTGCAAATATCTGTTTCATCGCACTGCTCCCATTGACTCAAATTCAGCATAGCGTTCGCGCGGTGGTTTGCCTTCCTTATCCCAACCATGCAACGTATAGAACTCGTCCAGCATCTGCGCGAACTTTTCACGGTCGATGTGGTGTCCTTTCGTCTTGCGACCGGTCATCGTTTCATCAAAATAGCGCGCGGGCAACGTGTCGTCTTTACGTGTGATGCCTTCGCGCATGTTGATGACGCGCTCCAAATCGACCACGCGCCGACCGACTTGGACGAGTTCCTCTTTCGTGAATTCCAACCCAGTCGCCAGATAAATCAACTCGCGGAAATGATCGTAATTTAGATTGCGCGGGCTGTTGAAACCATGACAGATAAATTTGCAAATGCCCACGCAATCGACTACGGCATAAATCGTTTCGCTGAACGTCACGACAACGGCTTTGCTATTGTACGACGTGGGGTTCGGATCAACCGGTTGTCCATACACTTGCTTGGTGAACTCGGCGGGTAAGTCAAAAATTTCCAACGTCGGACGACTGCGCAGATGATCTGCACCCCGCGATGACGTTGCAATGCCAAGTGCAAATCCCTTCAAGTAGCGAACATCGTGCGGATCGGATTGCGGCAGGCCCTTGATCGCGATCAAAAATCCTTCTGCGCCAGGGAATCGATCAACAAGATGGCTGCCTTCTGCGAGCAGGTCGCCCAAGCCACGGCGCGCCGCAATGTCGTAGATCAACTGCTTCATCGTTTCGTAATCACCGAACTGCAATTCCTTGCCGCCGGTCAAACTCTTGTCGAGCATTCCACGCTGCGATAATTCGATTGCCCACGCGAGGTACGTGCCGACCGATGAAACGTCCAGCCCGACTTCGTTCACGATATTTTGCAGATCGATCACTTGCTTGGTGTCGGATACGCCAATGTTCGCGCCGACAAGAACCTCGGACGTGTATTCGGGACCTTCGCCGCCGAGCGAGTTGCGGTGGCGACAATGCACCACGCAACCGGCGCAGCTCAACATCTTGTCCACGTAATGATGAATTTCTTCCGCGTTCAGCGTATCTTCAAACGTGGTCTTTTGACTGTTGTGTGTTCGGATTGCGCCGAGATAATTGCTCACATCGTACAAGAGCGGCGTGCCGACCCGACCCAGGACTTGGATCACTTTGGATTGATGCAAGTATTTGCGAAGTTCAACCGTCTTGGCGAAGAATTCTTCGGGGTGAGCGATGGGCAAACCATAATTGCCGCGCGCGACGATCGCTTTCAAATTCTTCGATCCCCATACTGCGCCGGTGCCGCATCGCCCCGCCGAATTCTTCAAGCCGTAGCGGGTTGCCGCATAGCGCACCTTGTTCTCGCCCGCCGTTCCAATCAACTCGACTTCGACATCGGAACCGAGATCATTCTTGAATCGTAAAGTCGCTTCCGTGCAATCCGTGCCCCAATACTTGCGCGCGTCGCGAATTTCAATGCGCCCATCTTCGATGTAGAGATAGACCGGCTGATCAGCTTTGCCGGTGATCAGCAATCGATCAATTCCCGCGTAGCGCATTTCAGGACCAAAGAATCCCCCGATGTTCGAATCGCCGAGAATGCCCGATTCCGGTGATTTCGTCGTGACGCTGTGCCGTCCCGAATTGGGCGCGCCAGTGCCGGTGAGAATTCCTGTGCCGATAATGAGCGGATTCTCCGGCGACAAGGGATCGGTGTTGGGTTTCAAATTTTTATAGAGATAGTACATATTCAGTCCGCGCCCACCGACGAATTTGCGGACAAGTTCGCTCGATGTTTCGCCGACATTGACACTTTGGGTTGTCAGATCAATTTCTGCAAGCGTTGCCAGCGGACGATTTTTGTTGATACCTTGGTGTTTCATCTCTACCTCCATTTCCTCTCATCGCGCTCGCGTTCCGCCCACTTGTCATCGTCGAAATGTTTTTCGTAATGCTCTTGCGAACTGAGCGACGGACTCCACTGCAGATTCTCGCCTTCAACTTTGGCTTTGAACAGCGCGCGTCGTCCAAAATAATAGGGTGCTTTCAAACCCAACAAGGTTTCTTTGAATGCGCCGACTGGTTGATGCGACTGGATCAAATGATTGACCAAGCCCACGGCACTCACATCGCCCACCATCACCGCGCCGACGAGATAATCGTTGCGGAAAACAAGTTTCTGATAAATCTGGTTTTCGCGTGATTCGCGCACGCGTACCTCATCGCCCGCCTCCGGTTCGACGATGCCTTGCGAGACGACCGCTTTGCCGAACAGCGGCATAGACGTCATGCCGATGGAACCGGCGTACGTAGTTGCTTGCCCCGCCATGTTCAATCCCGCTATACGACCTTGCGCGTGCGCGTTGGGCCAATTCGCGTTGACAAAAAGTTTGCCGCGCGTGACATCATACGTTTCGGCGACATCACCCGCCGCATAGACGCCGGGCACATTCGTTTCAAAATATTCGTCGACCAAGATTCCGGCATTTGTCGTGATGCGCGTGCCTTTTACCAATCCCAGGTTCGGCGCGACGCCGGTCGCTTTGACCACGAGACCACAATCGATTTTTTCACCATTGTCGAGAACGACGCCGGTGACCCCTTCGGCTGATCCAACAATTTCCGAGACCGATCGCCCCGTGAGCACGCGTACGCCGCCATGTTCGAGAATCGCTTGGGCGTACGCCGCCGCGGTGGTATCGAGAATGCGACTGAGAATCGAGGGCAAGAGTTCGACGAGCACGACCTTCAAACCCGCGCCATGCAATCCGTACGCAGCTTGGATGCCGACCAACCCTGCGCCAATCACGATCGCCGTGCAAGGCAAGAGCCAATCGCATCCACCGGTGCGCTCGCGGATTGCGTCAGCATCGGCGCGCCGCCAAAAATCAAAAATGCCTTGGTGCTCGCGACCTTTGATCGGCGGAAATTTTTGAATCGATCCGGTCGCGAGCAAGAGTTTGTCGTAATGCACCGAATGCCCGTCGGCGAGTTTCACTACGCGCGCGTCGAAATCTAGCGACTCGGCGCGCACGCCCAAGCGCGCATCGATCTTGAGTCGTTTGTAAAAATCTGGGGGACGATAGTACATTTCATCCGGCGCGACTTCACCTGCGATGTAATGTGAAATGAGCGGGCGCGAGTATACATGATGTGGCTCATCGCCAATGATGACAATTTTCGCGCTCTTGTCCGCCGCGCGAATCGATTCTGCTGCCCCAATCCCTGTCGCGCTGTTACCAATAATTACATACCGCATACTCAACCTCCCGCAATCGGTAAGATCACGCGCAGGCGATCACCGTTTTGCACGCGCGTGCGTTCGATCTCTGCCCAACGAACCGAATTATCGTTCAAAAATAAACTGTACGGAATGAAATCGCCGGTTTGTCCGCGCAATTCTGTGTCGACACCGGCGAATTGCTTTCCCAATTCGCCAATCACATCGGCGACTGTCGGCGTCTCTGCGTCAACCAGTACGGATAATTTTCTCTGTCCCACCATGCGCCAAGCGGGTTCGTCCAATTGAATGTGGATTTGCATTCTAGTCCCTGTCATCTGAGCGAAGCGAAGAATCTCCTTATTGAAAAAACGAGACGCAGAGCGTTCGGCGCATCGCCATCATAGACGGCGCAACTGCGCCACAGAATAACAATTCGAAAACACTACACCTTACGTTCGAGGTTAATCATGTCGCCGTTTGTAAAACCCAGCTTGTCGAAAAATCCAAGCATGTCGCCATCGCGCCAATTCACCAATGTATAAACCTTGCACACGCCGACCCGGCACATCGACGCAATGAGTTCTTCGACGAGCATCCGCGCCACGCCTTGCCGTTGATAATTCGACAGCACGCCGATCGAATCGATCCAACCGATTGTCCCTGGCACGCCGTATTCGCCGTCGCTCGTTTCGCCCATGACAAAGCCGACGATTTCATTACCCACTTCGGCGACGAGCGGCATGATCGGCGAACGCGCAGTCATAGCGCGCGCTTTGAGCGCCTTGTAGTCGTGTCGGCGCGTGCCCAACACCTGGCTTTGGATCGCAGCCACGGCCGGCATATCCTCTTCCTGCATTACTCGAATTTTGATTGTGCTCATAAGGTCCTCCTGTGCGCCGTTCTGCATTTCCGGCTCTCGTCTTCCTTTTCAGTCGATTCCTTGTTTGCGATCTTCCATTTTTAATTCCAGGACAATCCGTCCCCAGCCGCCACACTGCACTCCAACGTCAAAACAGCCGGTGCGCTTGAAACGCATTTGGTTCGGATCGACTCCGGCGTAGAATAGTTCATTCGAGGCAAAGACCAGCGGAGCCATCGAACTCAACGCATAAACGCAAATTTTTTGTGGGGAGAGCTTGGTGATGAGATTGCCCGCGCCGTCAAAGTAAAACTTGTCGCCCACCTTGTGCTGGCTGTTGCACCCATGCGCGTCAACAACCTCCAAGATGATGGTCTTGTTCATCAAAGCTGGAGCTTTGGAGAGAACATCCTCATTCCTGGGATTTTCTCGGAACGTTTTCAGCTCTTCATCTGAATAGCGTAAATGTCGTTGGAAGATTTTCCAAACTCGTTCATCGAGTTTCATTGGAGATTCCCTCACGCCTTTTGGCGGACGAGCGTTCTTTGGTCTATCGCCA
Organism: Chloroflexota bacterium; assembly: GCA_016215025.1. GTDB lineage: Bacteria > Chloroflexota > Anaerolineae > UBA4142 > UBA4142 > JACRMI01. The sequence goes on along the minus strand of JACRMI010000066.1, from coordinate 45,899 downwards.
GTGGTGGCGGAACCGGTTCGCCCGAAATTTTTCTCACCGCGCCAAATCGCGGTGGGCAAACGTCAAAACATGTATCGCATTTGATGCACTTGTCTTGATCGATCACATGGATTTGTCCCTTGCCGCCGGCAATCGCCTCTTCAGGGCATCGCCTAGCGCAAATCATGCACGCCTGACATTTGTCCGGCTCGATATAGTACGAGACGACCTCGCTAAATAACTGGTCGATTTCGGCTCTGGTGAAAAATCCTTCATATTCTTCCGGATTGGTGAGACGTGACGCCAGTTTATCCTTGTTGATTCGTTTGATGTACGGAACCAGCTTTTGGACTTGGTCCAATTTCGACTTGAGCGTATCCGGGTCGATTCCTTCAGCCTTGCCAAGCGGACCAATCCCTTTCACCTCTTGGACAAAGCCATTCACCGCTTCGACAAACACATTCGACTCGGCTCCCGACATGAAATTGATGCTTAGTCGTTCCGGGTTCAGCCCAATGTGTTCCATGATCCGTCGCGTCAAGAGTACCATGTTCAGCGCATGATAGTTGCCGTGCGTCGTATAGTTGCATTCATTCAATTTGCAACCACCGATAAACACACCATCGACGCCCTTGGAGAAAGCGCGGAACACAAACCCCGGATCGACTCTGCCGGAGCACATGACACGCACAAGCCGGATTTCAGTTGTATATTGTAGTCTGGACACGCCAGCTAGGTCAGCCGCCCCATACGCTCACCAATGGCATACAAAGCCCAAGACTTTGGGTTTGAAACTAAAGTTTGCGATCACTCCTACTTCCTCCTTACGTGTTCCAATCGTCGCGTTACCCAGGTTGTCATTCTTCGGTGCAAAGAGCACGTCTCAGAATGACAATGCACCTTACATCGCCTCAATCGCGGCGTCCATTTGCATCAAAATCGATTCTGCCGGAATCAACGCATCGATTTCGCTCAGAATTTCTTCGTCGGTATAGTGTTTGAGTTGGATCGCCCCCGTCGGACATTTGGCATTGCAAAGACCATCACCCTTGCAGAGGACTGGATTGATCGTCGCCTTCTTGCCCTGTCGCGTGTCGCGAATCTCAAGCGCGCCATACGCACACGCCTCGACACACGCCGAGCATCCGATGCACTTGTTCTCTTTCACTCCGCACACCGAGCCGGACGCGACGACTATATCGTTTGAGAGAAGCGTCAATGCGCGACCGGCCGCTCCGTATGCCTGATTGACTGTTTCCTTGATGAACTTTGGGTAATGTGCCAGCCCACACAGATAAACACCATCCGTCGCAAACTCGACCGGTCTCAGTTTGACATGCGCTTCTTTGAAAAAGCCATCGGGACTCAACGTCACCCTGAACAGATTGGCAATCTCCTTGGTTGACTCGGAAGGAACGATAGCGGCAGCCAGAGCAACGACGTCCGCATCCAGTTCGATCTTCTTCCCCAGGATGAAATCGGTCGTAGTCACTTTCAGGACAGACTTGCCATCCTCCGACTTGCCAGGTTCGACCACCGGTTTGTCCTGGGGTTCATATCGAATGAACTTGATGTCCTTCTCCGACGCTTCCCGATAATAGTCCTCATTGAACCCATACGTTCGCATATCGCGATAGAGGATATAGACATCCATCGCTGGGTTCTTCTTTTTGATGCTCAACGCATTCTTGACCGACTCGCTACAACACAATCGGCTGCAATAATTCCGGTCCTCATTCCGGCAGCCCACGCACTGGATCATCACGAGACTTTTCGCATTTGCGATTTTTTCGTCGCCGTTGTTGATTCGCTCTTCCAATTCGAGATGCGTCAATACGCGATCATCTTTTCCGTAGAGATACTCAGTCGGCGTGTACAAATCAGCACCGATGGCAATGACCGCCGCGCCGTGTTTGATCTCAGACAGTCCTCGTTCCGATTGCACTTCGGTCACAAAGTTGCCGACATACCCTTTGGCGTCCGTAATCGTTGCGTTGTGATAGACATGGATGAGCGGGTGTCGATACACTTGACCAATGAGGTCGCGTAGGTATTGCTGAACATCTAAACCGTCGAGCGTGGAGTGAATTTTGCGGGCGACTCCGCCCAGCTCCGAATTTTTTTCGACTAGGTGAACTTCGTGTCCTTGATTGGCGATGGACAGCGCAGAATTCATTCCGGCAACGCCTCCACCGATCACGAGCGCCGCTTTGTCTACGGGGAGGTCGAACTCCTGCAACGGTTCCAATCGCCCGGCGCGCGCGACCGACATTCGAATAATATCTTTTGCCTTTTGGGTTGCTTCTTCTTTTTCTTTCGCGTGAACCCAAGAGTCATGCTCGCGGATATTCGCCATATCAAAGTAATACTGATTGATCCCCGCTTCGCGGACCGTGTCGCGAAAAAGATTTTCAAGCGTTCTGGGACTACATGCGGCAACGATCACGCGATTGAGTTTCTTTTCTCGCGTGATGTCGGTTATTTCCTTGGCGGAATTCGTCGCACAGGAAAAGAGTTGCTCTTGAGCATGGACGACATTGGGCAAGGTCTTCAAGTATTCAACGGTATCGGGCACATTAACGACGCGTCCGATATTCGCGCCGCAATGGCACACAAAGACGCCGATTCTTTGCTCTTCCTTGGAGACGTCGCGTTCCGGTGGATATTCTCTCTCGCGCGAAAGTTTTCCGCGTCGATAATCGAGCAGCTCGCCGATTTGGGACGCGGCTCCGCTCGCGCTGAACACCGATTCGGGAATATCGATCGGTCCCTGCAAGCCGCCGCTGACAAAGATCCCAGGTCGATTCGTTTTCATCGGATTGACGGGACTGATGTTGGCAAAGCGATGCGCGTTGAGTTCGATGCCGAATCGCTGCGAAATCGATTCCACATCTTTCGGCGGATTCAATCCAACCGACAGCACCACCATATCGAACTCTTCTTCTTTTACGCCGTCGTCTGTCGTCGAATAACGTACTGTGACGTTTTTGGTTACGGGGTCTTCGCGAACGATGGAGGTGTAGCTTCGGATGAATCGAACGTCGGGAAGCTTTTCGGTTCGCTCAAAATATCGCTCGAAATCCTTTCCGAAAGATCGAATGTCGTTGTGGAAGATCGTACAATCAACGTCCGCGTCGTGCTCTTTTGTAATGATCGCTTGCTTTTGCGTGTAGGTGCAGCACACGGACGAGCAATAACTATTTTCGCCCGGAGTCACTTTTCTGGAACCGATACATTGAATCCAGGCAATCTTGCGGGGATGTGTCTTATCGGAAGCGCGCAGAACCTCACCCGCATAGGGACCCGTCGAGCACAATAGTCGCTCATAGTCCATGCTCGTTACGACGTTGGCGAAATCGCGATAGTGGTATTCCTTCTTGAGCGATGGATCATACGGTTCTAGTCCAACAGACAGAAGGACTGCTCCGACCTGGATTTCTTTTCGCTCCGCCACCTGATCGAAATTGATGGCGTTATTCTTGCAGACTTGTTTGCAGATGCCACATTTCTTGTCTTTGAGATACAGGCAGCTTTCATCGATATACTCGACCAATGGAATTGCCTGAGCAAAGTAGATGTGGATCGCTTTGTTCTTGGATATTTCCTGATTGTACTTGTCAGGATATTTAGCAGGACAATATTCCACGCAGTTTGTGCAGCCCGTGCAATTATCTTCGATAATGTACCTGGGCTTTTTCGTGACAGTGACTCTGAAATTTCCTGCCTCCCCATCGACCCGATCAACTTCGGTGTAGGTGAGGATTTCAACGTTCGGATGCCGGCCGACCTCGACCAGTTTAGGTGCGAGAATTCACATCGCGCAGTCGTTGGTCGGAAAGGTCTTGTCAAGTTGCGCCATGTGACCGCCGATGCTCGGCGCTTTCTCGACCAAGTAGACCTTGTAGCCAGCGCTGGCAAGATCCAGCGACGCCTGAATGCCGCTGATGCCTCCGCCGACCACCATCACGTCGCCGATGTTATTGTCTTGTGCTTTTTTCATTCTCTATCACCTCACCTTAACCACCAAGGCACAAAGACACGAAGAAAGAATCCAAACAAATTTATTTTTCTCTGCTTTGTGACTTGGTGTCTTTGTGGTTAATTTCTAAATCAACTCTTGGACGATCTCCGTGATGTCCATTACCTCGATCTTTTCGGTAGCGTCCATGGTTTTCCGACTGTCCTCAAGCATCGTGATGCAATAAGGGCAGGAAGTGGCTAACACCTCAGCGCCGATGTCAAGCGCCTGATCAATTCTGAGATCGCTGAATCGTTCCGACTTTTGTGTCTCCATCCAAACTCTGCCGCCTCCGCCACCACAGCACAGACTGTCGGAGCCGGACTCTGGCATCTCGTTGAGTTCTACGCCTGAAATGTTCTTCAAAACGTTTCGCGGCTCGTCATAGATGCCGTTATGCCGACCGAGATAACATGGGTCGTGATACGTTACCTTCTTTGCAAAATCCTTTTTGAATTGGAGTCGTCCGTCGCTCACCAATTCAGCCAAGTATTGCGAGATATGCACGACCTCGAAATTCACATGAAATTGGGCGTAATCATTCTTGAAGGCGTGATAGCAATGCGGCGACGAGACGACGATTTTATTCACGCCCTTGTCGATAAACGTCTTGATATTTTCACGCGCGAGCTTTTTGAACAAATCTTCATCGCCCGTCTTGCGGATGCTTTCGCCACAGCAATTCTGCTCAGCACCCAGGATACCGAAATCGACGCCTGCTTTGTTGAGGATGGTAGCCGTTGCTCGCGCTGTCTTTTTCAATCTGGCATCGTAGCTGGAGTAGCAACAAGGGAAAAACAAAACTTGCATTCCCTCGGCGAACGGTTTGACGCCAAGACCTTCTGCCCAATCGCCGCGCTTTTGCCGATCCTCGCCGAACGGATTGCCTTGGGCATTTAATCCGCTCTTGATGGCGCGAATAGGGTTGGCACTTTTAGCATAGACTTCATATTGAGTCGCCACTCTGCGGAGCGCCACACCCGACTCGATCTGTTTCACATCGCGCGGACATTGTTGAGGGCATCGTCCACAGGTCGTGCATCGCCAAATATCTTCGCTCTCGATGTCGGTCAAGCCAAACGTTGCTTCGCGGACCAGCTTGCGCATACTGAAATTTCTGACGCGATTCCACGGGCAGACCGAATCGCACAAGCCGCATTGAAAGCAGCGCTTGAAATACTCTCCGCCGCTCGCTTTGATGACATCGATAATTTCTTTATAGGGTGCTACTGTTTCCACGATCTTATGATCCTTTTCCGCTCACTGTCACGCGAAGCGTGAGCGGAGCGAACTTTGCGGAGCGAAGAATCTCATTCTTCCCCTAACGAGATTCTTCGTCGCGATCCTTCGACTCCGCGACACGCTTCGCGCGTCGCTCCGCTCAGGACGCTCCTCAGAATGACAACCTGGGCTACTCAACCCTTCTTTGACGCAGAGACACGCGCGACGGTATCCATGACTTTTTCCCATCCGTATTTATCGATCATGGATTCCAGTCCGATTTTCACATCCTCAAGCGTCTCTTGTTCATCGACTTGTTCTTCTCGCTCTTCGTAGATTAGCGCATCGTTGATGCACCATTGAACGCACAACGGTTTTTCCTGCGCTGGATCATCTTCACACATATCGCATTTGAGAGGAAGACAGGAATCGGGTTCATGGAAAAGTGTTCGTGAGGGACAGGCAGCGCGACAAAGACCACACTCGTCGTATTCCTTGCCGTCGATGATGTATCGGTCTCTGCCCATGCACTCCGCCGCCGTATATTCTCCCGCATACACGGGGAAATAAAGGTCTCGCATTGGATCGAACATGACACGAATGCGGGAACGCTCCGGACTATTACTGCTATATTTTGGCGTAGCATGAAACGCCGAGCAAATCATCTCGCATGAACGACAGCCATTGCATTTGTTCACGTCGATCTTGATCGTCTTGATGATCTTTTTCTTTTTCTCACCCATGACGGTCATCACCTCTTATCTTAATGTTGGACACTGATAACACTGATAAACGCTGATACGAAAAAATTTCTGTGTCCAGTTGTTCGATTATTTCGTTTGTGTTACCAAAGCTTCTTTGGACGGAGCAGTTTCGTCTTCTTTCAATATGCCTCGCTTGGTCAAATCATCGGCGATGTAACCCAGCCCCAACTCTTGTAACGATTTTTTCGTGGGAATGCCATCGTCGTTCCAGCCTTTGAACTTGTAATACGCATCGAGGAGCTTGGCTTCCAACTCTGGGAATCTTTTTTTCCAGTGGTCTTCCGGTGGTTTTTCGTCTGCTCGACGCAATCCCCGTCGCACGTTGATCGCGCGAATGAGACTCCGATTGCGGCGATAGACTTGCGTCAGCTTCGCTTCGTCCATCTCGATTCCGGTCGCCGCGGAGATAAAGTGGGGGTAATTGTGAATGTGATACGGCGGCTTGAGCGGGAACGATGACAAACCGGCGCAGATGCCTAGCGAGTCGTCGGTATAGTGCATCTTCTCTTGCCAGTCCACGATGTCTACCGCCATATCGACCGTTGGATAGTACGGGTTTGAGTTTTCGCCGCGCAATTCCCAGTCCAGCAAATACTGCTTGAACTTTTCGTCGGGAACTTGGATCCAGTCTTTTATGAAATTTTCTCTTTCTTCTCTGGTAGGAAATGGTCCCTGCGGGAATTGGCCTTCGATCTGAGTGATGTTGATCTTTTCGCCGGTTGAATACATCAGAAAATAAACCGGATTCAACATGCCCAGCTTGAGCGGCAACTGCTCATGTTTTTTGATGTTGTTATGAGCGTATGCTTCTGCGCCCTTGCCAATCTGTTGCGCTGCCCAATAGGTTCCGTTCGCCAGGACATCTCCAATACCTTCACGCCGAACGATTCGATCGAGCAGCCAGTTGAATCGACCCTCGTTGTCATCAGGGCATCCCTTGAAATCTTCATCCGTCAAGATACCGGCTTCTTTAAGCTCGACGGCAAATGCCATCACTTGCGGTGTGGAGAAACCATCGACGCCATACTCTGTTGCGCGTTGCGCGATTCGGAAACCGAAATCCAGGTCCGAGAAAGCCGCCATTGTATACGTGAGCTTTGAATAGCACTTCATCATGTAGGTCGAAATACCAGGGACCGAAATGATCGCACCGCATTTCATCGGGCAGTTGTAGCAACTGATCAAGCGTGTGCGTACGCCTTCCTGGGTCTCACGCCATTTCTCTTCGACTTCTTTCGTCCAAAAATCCTTGCGCCGAACGCGGGCATTACCCCAGGTGAAATTGGTCGTGTGCCACTTTTCATCGACGAGTTTCATCTCTTGCGGCGATCCCAGTCCTTCGAAAATTGGCTCAACCCCAGGGATCAGATGCTCTTCGCGGTACTTGATGTACGCCATCACGTCGTTGCACAGCTTGATGTATTCAGCCGGTCGGGCAACGTTGATGTCCTTTGTTCCACGCACAGCAATTGCCTTGACCCTTTTGTCACCCATCACCGCGCCGATTCCAAGCCGGCTCGCGCTCGACCTGCCCTGTTCGATGGACGCCATAAAGACTCTGTTTTCGCCCGCCAAGCCGATCGCGGCGACTTGGGCTTTTGGCTCTTTCAATTCCCGTCGAATGATCTCAGCAGTTTCGACCGCGCCTTTGCCCGCCAAATGAGAGGCATCGCGTATTTCTACTTTGTCATTGTTGATCCAGATATAAACTAGATTGGAGGATTTGCCGCGAAGGATGATCTTGTCGTATCCGGCGTACTTTAACTCCGGCGCGAAAAATCCGCCCATCATAGAATACGCCATCAAGCGAGTCTGCGGCGAAATGGTAGAAACGATGGTACGATTCGCACCAATCGCCGGTGTGCCGCCCAAGAGACCGGTGCTGAAGATGAGGAGATTATCAGCAGAAAAGGGATCGGTTTCTGGCGGAACTCTGTCCCAGAGTATCTTGGCGTTAGTGCCTAGACCACCCAGATGAAGTTCGGTCAATCTTGGGTCGGTGGGACACCGCTCGATGTTTCCACGGGACAGATCAATTTCCAAATTAAACCCTGTCTCTGAGTATCTCATGTTAGCCTCTTCTATTTCTGTTGTCATTCTGAGCGGAGCGAAGAATCCCGCTTCACGAAAAGGAGACCCTTCACGGAGTTCACACAGAGTGATGCGAACGTGCTCGGGGTGACAGTGCATTGTCATTCTGAGCGGAGCGAAGAATCCCGTTCTGCGAAGTGAGACCCTTCGCTTCGCTCAGGGTGACAGTTTATGGACCGACAAACTCGGATTGGAAATAGGCGGTCGCTTGATCGGCGAGCAAACCGTGATACTGATGGAATAAAATAGCCGCTTCCGTTCCATGCCAATCGGCGGGAAGCAAATCGATCGGCAAATTGGGATCAAAAAACGGAAAGCGGCGAAATTCGTGGATCAGATTGAATCGACGAACAAAATAATCGCTGGGGGAAATGGAATTGTTTCTTGCGATCAAGTCTTGCTCGTACAGCGGTTGATATTTTTCGATGAAGGTTTCGTAGCGGGCGTTGATCGCTTGCAAATTCCAGCAGCGTGCGACGATGGTTTTTGGATCGGCGAATCCATCATGGCGCGCGGTGAACATTTCGATACAGGAGCGCACGCCGAGTGAATCTGCCAGCGTTTCGATTTCAGATCGATGATCGTACGGCGAAATCCAGAGCGCAAGCGTGAGCATACCGTATCCCATCCACTCAAGCTCGCGCCGCAATTCATCACGCGCATCGCGTGAGATTTCAGGGATCGTATAGGTAACGATGTGCCAGCAACCATCCCAGGGATCACGCTCAAGTGGAAAATCGAAAATGCGAGCTGCGCCTTCGTCGAGGAGTTTGGTGCTTTTGGGGGTGAGCGAATAGAAGCTTTTGCCGTGGATGGTTTGCGATTGGAGGAGATCGTCTTGTTTCATTCGCGACACAGCAGAGCGAACACCCTGGGGCGAAACACCCAAGCAACCCAGAATGCGCACTAGGCTTCCAATCCAAATACATCCGCCGGCATGGCGGACATAGTCGCCGAGCAAAGTCAGAATCATCGACTGCGGACGGAGACGCGCCATCGATACTCCACCCCAAACAAAAAGCCGATCCAATGCCAAGAACACTTGTGCGCGACCTTCATCAGTCGCATGGCTTCCGCGTCCATCGGAATCGGCTAATTTGTATAGCAAACAAGAGTTATAACGTTTTTCTTACGGTATGCCGATTATAAGTGATATACATATGGCTTGTCAATACATTTTTTTAACATTTTTTGACCTTTTCGTATCAATTTTGAGCTAAGGATGGCTCACATCTCAACATAACGAAAATAAACTCAGCAAGATTGCATCCGCAGCGCCAAATAGTCGTGATTACTTGCTCTGTGTTAGAGTTCGGTATGCATCAACAGTCCAAGCAAAACGATGCGATGATGGAATCGTGATTGCAACACATTGAGTTGAGGACACGATGCCGCCGGTGACAACTGGAGGCGAAATCTTCGGTATGCAGAACAACAACGAACTAAGGCAAAACGAAAAACCTGGCCCCATTCACCCATTCATTGCTTCCTAAATTCGTTGTTCCGTTTCTACGACGCGGTTGTAATATTTCTAATTTTATTTATATTTATTGACAATCCTTCTCGTCGCGTGTATAATTCAGGCAATGTCGGACACTCGGCGCATCATCCTAGAGACACTCAGTCAACGCGGACCGCTGCCCATCGATGAGATTGCCCATGCGGTGCGGCATTCGACGTTGGCGACTCGCTATCACCTTGGCTTGCTCATCGACGAAGGTTTAGTCGCGGCGGATCAAGTCGCGCATCGCCCTAACGTGGGACGACCACAAGCATTATATGCACTCGCCGAGCAAGCCCGCGAGCATTTGCCCAAGCAATACAATTGGCTAGCGCTGCACTTGCTCGACGAAATTGGCGACTCGCTCGGCGAAAAAGAGAAACGCGCGTTGCTCAGACGCGTTGGCAAAAAAATTGCTAGCATTGCGCCAACCTTGCGCAAAAGCGCCCGCATCGAAACGCGGCTTGAGCATACGATCAGTTTTTTGCAAGAGCATGGCTATCTCGCACGCTGGGAAAAAATCGATGGCGATTATGCGTTGCATGTGTGCAATTGCCCGTATCGCCAAGTCGCTTTGGAACACCGCGAAGTGTGCGACATGGATGTGACTCTGGTTGGCGAATTACTGAAAATGCCGATCAAGATGACGACCTGTCTCGCGAATCAAGATTCAAGTTGCAGCTTTGTCGTGAGACCGAATGACATTCGGAACAAACGATAACCGAGGTTACCTCCGGTGAAAGACTCTTATAATCGCAACATACATTATCTGCGCATCTCGCTAACCGATCGATGCAATTTGCGCTGCGTCTATTGCATGCCTGCCGATATTCAATTCGCGCCGCCCTCCTATCTATTGCAAGACGATGAACTCTTGCGCTTGGTCCGCATCGCGACAAGTGTTGGATTTGATCGCGTGCGCTTGACCGGCGGCGAGCCAACGGTGCGACGGAACATCGTCGATATTGTCGGTGAGATCGCACACCTGCCGGGCATCCAAGAAATTGCGATGACGACGAATGCGCTCAAGTTGGAAAAACTCGCCGAGCCATTAGCAAAGGCGGGTGTCAAGCGCGTCAACATCAGCATCGACACCTTGGACGTTGAACGCTTCCACAAGATCACACGCTTTGGAAAACTCGAACAAGTGTGGCGCGGGATTCTGGCGGCTGAACACGCTGGACTCTATCCAATCAAATTGAATGCGGTGGTCGTTCGCGGCTATAACGAAGATGATATTGTCGATCTGGCGAAGCTCACGCTCGATCACGCGTGGGATATGCGCTTTATCGAAATGATGCCGCTTGGCAGCATCGCCGATTTTCAAGTCGATTCGGTGGTGCCGGTCGCCGAAATGAAGCTGCGCATCGAAATGGCATGCGGCAAATTGGAGTCTATCGATTGGGATGGACACAACCCTGCCCGACCGTTCCGATTGAAAGACGGCAAAGGCACAATCGGCTTTATCAGTTCGGTGACGGAACCGTTTTGCGCAGGCTGTGATCGCATGCGCTTGAGCGCCGATGGTCGATTGCGTTTGTGCTTGCTGCGCGATAATGAAGTCGATTTATTGACGCCGTTGCGCGCGGGCGCTTCAGATGACGAACTGCGCGGGCTGATGAGCAATGGCGTTTACAACAAACCGTGGGGGCATGGTTTGGCGCAGAATGTGATCGCCGAAACGCGCGTGATGTCGCAAATCGGCGGTTAGTCGTTTGAAATGTGCGACGCACGTACCGACGCTGGTTGATATTTTTGAAATTGTACGTATAATCGTGGCACGTAATTCTCTTAAGAAGGAGAGATAATGGATACACAGGTTACACCCATGACAACGTCCGAAGAACTAACGATCAAGCCACTCGTTACCGTGACTCCCATCGCTGCTCAAAAATTGCAGGCGTTGATCGCAGAAAAGAATTTGACCGGTTACGGTCTCCGCGTGTTTGTTTCTGGCGGTGGCTGCTCCGGTGCACAATACGGCATGGCATTTGAAAACAAAACCGAAGACGGCGATTTTGTCTTCGATTCGCAAGGCGTCCGGGTTTATCTCGACAGCGCCAGCGCGATGAATTTGGAAGGCGCGATGGTCGATTACGTCGAAGGGCCGCAAGGCGCGGGTTTTAGTATTGAGAATCCGAACGCCATGTCGGGCGGTGGTTGCAGTTGCGGCGGTGGTTGTAGCTGCAGTCATTAGATTTTCTCAATTGAAATTAGAACCCAGGTCTCAAAGTACAGAGACCTGGGTTCGTTTTTGAGTGGTGCGCGCGGCTCGCTCGCGGGTAAGCTGCCCGCGCTACTTATTGTCCGTATCGCGATTTGTAGAAATCGAGAATCTGTTGAATCTGTTCCTTGGTCATGCCTTTCGTGAACCAATCATGTTCCGGCATAGCATTGATCGCGTCGTTTGCGATCTTGACGTCGAGTTCACGCGCCTCTGGAATAAATTCGGTGTAAAAAACTTTGGACACTTCGTACAAACCATGCCACCACGTATAATCGGGTCCTGACATCGCCGCGCCATGGCGCGCCCGTCGACCTTCGTGATGCCACAGTTCATAGTACGTCCACTTGATTTTGGCGTCGAAAGGTTGCGTGGTGAGTTTATTCGCTTCGGTCAGCTTGTCCATGATCGTCTTGGCGGGCGTTGCGAACTTGGTGTTGTACAGATTCACCATCGCATCGAATTGGGTGTAGAAGGCTTTGGTGTACGTCGTGCCATGACATTGCGCACAAACATCTTGCATCGCAGCTCGCTTCTTGTCCCAGTTTTCCAACTTGGTCGATACGACCGGGCGCAGTGTCCAACTGATGCGCGCGCCGACATCATGCGTCACCGGTTGATTCGGCGTTGCGCTCACGTGGCAACTAGCACACGTCGGACCGGCGGAATAATCGCGACCAGGCAACCATTGCCCCGCAGGCACATTCAGATTTTGCGTCCGTCCTTGCGCAATCTCTTCATAATAGCGCGAGCCATGCTTTGATTCTTGCCACACCTCGAGCTGCGGATGATCGGGACCAATGTGACATTTGCCGCATACTTCGGGTGCGCGTGCTTGCGCGATGCTGAAAGCGTGACGCGAGTGACACGCCGTACACGAACCGGTGCTGCCATCGAGGTTGATACGCCCAATACCGGTGTTGGGCCACGTTGCCGGATCGAGTTCGCCCGGTTTATCTTTCAACACTGCGACGGTTGACCCATGACATTGCTTGCAACCCGAGTTCGCCGCGGGACCGCCGCCAATAATCTCGCCGAGCGTGTTATCGAGACTGCCGATGAATTGGGCTGCCGCCGCATGACGGCTCGCCAAAAATTCAGTCGCTGCTTTTGCATGACATGCTTGACAATCTTTGGGCGTCACCAACACGACGATCTTTGTGCCCATGTGATCTTTCGCATCTGGGCGGTTACTTTTGTTTGCAGTACCGTGACACGCCAAGCAATCGACACCGGCGGCGGCATGCTTGCTATCTTGCCAATCATGAACAATGCCTATCGTGACATTTTTATGACAGTCAACGCAAACCTGTCCTTCTTTCGATACTTTGGGTGCAAATGGAGTGGCTGTCGCTTGCGCGGCAGGTGCGATGAAGGGTTCAGACGACGCCGGTGTCGCGAACATCATTAAGACAACAACGACCATGCCAGACACAGCCAATCCGAACAATACTTTTCTCATCATGGCCTTCCTCCAAAAATCTAATGTTTGGACTCTTGCTCTAGATTTTCTCCGGCGACATCACCTCCTCTGCAAAGTAAGGCAAATTTCCAATTTGCCCCTACGGTACAAAAACAAAACGCGCCTCGTCCTTGCCCAACCAAAGGGCAAACGAGGCGCGATCATCACACCTGCGCCAAATTATAATACCATTAGCGAAAAATTTCCATGACGGTTGTCATGTCCAGCGCAAATGTTCTTTGACACACCCTCCGCTCTGCGCTACAATATCGACGAAATAATCAAGGAGTCAATCATGGGACTGAAAGAACAATTATCCGAAGATCTGAAGACGGCGATGCGCGCGAAAGACACAAATCGCGTGGGTGCGATTCGCATGTTGCGCGACGCCATCTCGAAATTTGAGATCGCACGCACGGATCCATCGAACAAGGACGCCAGCAAGCCAATCACCGAAGCCGATTTGCTGAGCGTGGTCGAAAAACAAGTCAAACAGCGGCGCGAATCGATTGAAGCTTTCAAACAAGGCAATCGCCCCGACTTGGCAGATAAGGAAGCGGCGGAGCTTGCCGTACTGGAAGTTTACATGCCCAAGCAATTGTCGCGCGACGAGATCAAAGCCGAAGTCGCCGGTATTATCGCTACGTTGGGAACCAAAGAATTTCCCAAAGTTATGCGTGAAGCAGCCGCCAAATTAAAGGGGCGTGCCGATGGCAAGATGGTCAATGAGGTCGTCAAAGAATTGACTGCATAGGAACAATGCTGATGACAATAGTCCTATTGTTTAGCTGGTTACACCCGTTATAATCAAATATACAAGTACTATTTCCAGACTGCGAAGGTCTCTTTCGCCGTTCCTTTGGTTGATCGGTAATGTGTGAGTACTGCGATTTAGGGCGTTTGCTCGCTGAAGTTGATAGCACCGACTTGCGCGGTCTCGTCAAGATTTTGACGACTCACGCTGTTTCTCACTTGAGCATTTCAGCCGCCGATGTCCTCGTTTACGATCCCATTACTCAGAAATTCGTCAACGCGGGCGGGACCGGTTTCCGCAATCGCTCCCTCGAAGGCACCGTCTGGCGGTGGGATGAAACACCGGCGGGACATACCTTTGCCGATCACGAAATCATCCGCGTCCCCCATCTAGCAAAACTCAAAGACAAGTACGCGCGCATCGAAGAATTGATCGGCGATGGCTTTACGACGTATATTGCCGCGCCGTTGATCTTGCGCGACCAAATCAAAGGCATCCTCGAAATCTTTAGCCGCGACGGCATCAATCCTTCATCGCAATGGCTCGCCGCGCTTGAACGCATCGCCGAACAAGGCGTAATCGCGCTCGATAAATCGCTCCTCGTCCGAAAATTACAGCGCCAAAACACCAAGCTCACCCAAGCGACCGATGCCATCTTTGAAAGCTGGGCGGCTTCGCTCGAATTGCGCGATGTCGAACCGCAAGGTCATTCGATGCGCGTGACCGAAGTCACGGCGGAATTCGCGCACATTCTCGGCTTTAGCGAATCCGACATTACACATTTTCGACGCGGCGCACTGCTGCACGATATTGGCAAGATGGGAATTCCTGATGAAATTTTGCTCAAAGCGGGTGAACTAACTGACGAAGAGCGCCGCCTCACCGAACAACACCCGACCATCGCGTTCAACATCCTCTCGCCGATTGAAATCTTGCAACCCGCGTTAGACATTCCGCATTATCACCACGAACGTTGGGATGGCGCAGGTTATCCGGAGCGACTCGCAGGCAATAAGATACCCATTGCCGCGCGCATCTTTGGGATTATCGATGTTTGGGACACGCTGCGCTCAGATCGACCGTATCGCAAGGGCTGGCCCGAAAGCAAGGCGCGCGCATTCATCAACGATATGGCGAGCCGGCAGTTCGATCCGGACTTGGCGGACAAGTTCCTCAAGCTGCTCAACGGTGGAGATCGCAGACGGGCTGATTCAGAAACAGAGTCACACCGCACCTATCTTGAAACTCGATTTCATGCATGAAAAAACCAGGTTTCGCGGCTCCTTCGGAGCTACAAAACCTGGTTTTTATTTTTTGTATTTATCCTTCCACAAGAATCGTGCTACGGCTAACTTTACAATTTGCTCGTACGCCCGCTGTCGATTTGACAATCCACGCGTGAGTATGCCAATCGCACCCATCTTGTGTTTGACATTCTCGATGTTGGCGAATGCATCCATCGCCTCGCCTAATTCATCGCCGGCTTTCAAACGTGCAGCAACCTCATCCGGCAAAAGCATATTGGTCGAGCCGCCAATCCCAACACGCCCACTTTGATCTACAATCGCAACCCAGGCGCACGTCATCATGCCGTACTCGGTTTCGATAATGCCAGCTTCAAGTCCAACGCCGAGATCGGCGCGCAGTGCCTCGCGGACACGCCGCGCGCGATTGACCGCACCGCGCCGCGTTTGCTTATCGCCATGCGGTTGCTTGGGAACGCCGGAGGAAACTTCGCGTGCAATAAATTCGGCGCGCGGATAAATTTTTCGCAGCACGTTACGTGCCGCGCGAACTTTCGTTGGATTCGTCGAACCGATTGCGATCTTCATAAACCGTCATTTCGTTTGATAGTCTTATAGTCGAATAGTCTCGTAGTCATTTCGGCTTTGACTACCTGACTACCAGACTAGAGCACTACTATACTTTGAGAGTTTTCCACTTGCCCGCTTTGAACCGCATCCACACCAGTATTGCGCGCACAATGAAATCGCTAATCCAGCCAAGCCACATTCCGAACAAGCCCAGCCTGAATGTAATTCCTAAAACATAACCGATTGCCACGCGCATGATCCAAACGCCGATAAATGTATACACCATCGTCGAGCGCGTATCACCGGCCCCGCGCAATGCTTGCCCCAGCACAATCGACACGGACTGAAACGGCTGTGCAAAAGCGATAAAGATCATGCACATTTCGCCAAGCCGCAGGACTTCGGGATCGTTGGTGTAAATGCCGACGAGAAAATTTCGCCAGATGAAAAACCCCACGCCCATCAACACCATCCAAAGCGTACCGCTCTTCAAGGCTTGGATCGCGCTCTGCTCCGCCCGCACTGGGTCTTTCGCTCCCAAACTTTGACCGACCATGGTCAATGCCGCGACGCCAAACGCAAACGCGGGCAAGAATGAAAACATCGATATGTTGAACGCGATTTGCTGCGCCGCCAAATCGTTCGTTCCCAGGTTAACGGCGAGCACGCTGAAAACGAGCAGCCCCAGTTGCATAATGAATTGCTCTGCTGCCGATGGACCGCCCACATTGAGAATGCGCGCAATCACGTTGCGATGAAATCCCCAACCGCCGCGGATTTGCAGTTTCAAAATCGAACCGCGCTTGAACAATACATAGAGGATCAAACTTGCGCCGATCGTGCGCGAGATGGTGGTTGCCACCGCCGAACCCACCGGACCCAATCGCGGAAATCCAAAGTTGCCAAAGATCAAAACATAATCGAGCACGATGTTGATGACGTTGATAACGCCCGTAATTACCATCGGCGTGCGTGTGTCTCCAGAACCGCGCAAGGTGCCGCCGCCGATCATCATCACACCTAACACAATGGAAAAAGTCGAAACGACTTGGAGGAAACCACCGCCAATCGCCGTCACCTCATCGGTTGCACCCGTCATGCGAATGATGGGCACAGACGCAAAGAATCCAAGGATGCCAATACCGACGGAGAGACTCGTCACCAGCACAAACGCTTGCTTGGCGATGCGCTCTGCTTCTGGTTTGTCTTTGGCTCCAACCGCGCGCGCAACCAATGCCGTGTTTCCAACTGCCAAGCCCATGTACAGCACTTGGAGCAAAAACATCATTTGATTGCCCAAGCCAACGCCCGCAATCGCATCCGGTCCAATCTGTCCGACAAAAACCAAATCGACAAAACCCAGCATCGTCTGCAACAGATTTTCGATCAGCGAGGGCCAAGCAAGATTAAAGAGATGTCGATTCAAGCTGATCGGCTTGGCTTCGGTTTCCGTCACCGGCAGCTCGCTCGTTATTTCTACAGATTCGTCCATGGACGTTTGAATCTCCAACCGAATAATCGTTTTTGATTATGGCACTTATACCCACCAAGTCAAATTCAATCGCCGAGTGAAATAGACAAAAACAAAATCGCCGAGTTGAGAAGTCTCAACTCGGCTTTAAACGACGAAAAACTCAGCTCGTGAGTCTACTTGTTTTTATTCCCCTTGTCCTTGCCCGACGGATCCGAACTGTCACTAGATTCGGTCTTTGATGACTTATCGTCGGGTTTCCCGTGGTCTGGATTATCGGTGGGTTTCCCACGGTCCGGATTATCGGTGGGTTTACCTTGGTCGACCGGTGGCTTGGTAGTGGAAGTTGGTTTAGCCGCCGGCGTCGGATTGATTTTTTCAGTAGGCTTGCCAGTCGCCGCAGTTGGTCTGCTCGTCGATGTTGGATTGGATTTCTCGGTGGGCTTGGCAGATGGCACCGTTGCCTTTTCTGTGGGCTTGCCTCCATCCGGCGAAACAGAACTGACAGTTGGTGTTGCCGAACCCAAGGGATCGGTCAAACTCTTTGGCGTGCTTGAAGGAGCGGACGAGTCAGACGGCCTGGGCGTTCGCGATGCATTGGGCTTGGCAGGCATCGAGTTGAGTGTCTTGTCAACGTGGGCTGAGTTAGTTTGAGATGTGACAATCGCGTTCTGAAGGGTTGAGCGCGATGCGACAGGTACTTTACTCATCAGCGTCGTCAGCGCCACGGTGTCTTGATTGAGCGCTTGGCGAATCTGTTCGCCCACTTGAGGGGCAAGATCGGAATTGGTTGCGGCTAAATCATTAAGGATATTGGTCGCTTGATTGACTTCATTTTCATAGGCGACGATGGCAGTGGGAATGTAATCGTAGCGTCCCATGTCACCAAGAATCGCCGCTTCATTCATGCGTTTTTGCGCAGACTCTAATAATAGGTTGACCTTTTCTTCTTTTGGCAATGTGAGCGCAACCTGAAGAGCCTCGGCATTCAACTTGACTGGATAAAGTGAATCACCTGGCAAGCTATCTGTGGATGAATTGATCACAATTGTTCCGACTAGGAATAGCAAGAGCAACGTCAGCACGGTCACTACAGGAGCAAACAGACGACGCGTCATCCAATCTAGAGTTTCAAGCCAATTGCCACCCATCCAACTTTTTTGCGGTTGGGACTTGGCAAGAGGTGGATGAAAAATGGTATAGGCGCGCGCCACCGTCTCTGACGGAGGATCTTGTCCTCGATCACCTGTCATTAAGCCACGAACGTTTTTGTACAACACGACCAAGCTATTGCATTCGGGGCAATGAGCGATGTGGGCGCTGATTTTCTCTGATTCGGATACGCCGAGTTCTTTGGCAGCAAAGGCAATTAATTGTTCGTCAGAGATATGGCTAGAATTCATTCCCCAATTTCCTACTCATTTCATAAGAGGCACGTAAAACCAAAAAGATACTATTCTTAAGATGGATTTAAATATACTAAAGTACTATAGCCTTAGGCGGCAAAATCCAAGCCCATTTGACCTAAGAGAACTTGGAGTTTTTTGAAAGAACGCGCACGCGTTGGACCAATACTGCCAATGGGTATCTTGAGTCGGTGGGCTAATTCTTCATAACTCGGCGTCGGTGTTTCGAGAAACAATGCCGTAAGTAAGTCGCGGTACGGCGCTTCGAGTTGGTTAATGGCACGGCGCACTAAAAACCGCCGTTCCAAAATTTCGACTTCGTCCTGAGGTGCAGTTTTACCGTCAACTAGCGTTTCGGGTAATTCAGCATGATCGGGATTCTTGCGGCGGAGGTGCTGACATTCATGGTGCGTAATTTGAATCAGCCAAGCCGCCAGCAATTTTTGATCACGCAAGGTCGAGAGGCGACGATAGACTATGGTGAAGACGTCTTGAAAGACATCGTCCGCATCAGTAGATGACATGTCGTAGCGTAAAGCAATGGAATAGACCAGTCGCGCATAACGATCGACCAGTTCTTTCCATGCCATTTCGCTGCCATCCAAACAGGCTTTGATTAGTTCGGAATCGTCACGATGCATATTGTCTTTTTCGGAAGGTATGATAGTCTGGCGTCAAGCCAGTTAGTTGAACAAAAAATATATCGACGTGAAAACGATAAATTGAGATTATTGGGATTTGGGTAGTACCGAACTTAAAGATAATACTCTTTTTCAGGAAGGAAGAAAGACTTTGCGATCTAATGCGAATTGCTTGCTGCCCTTAATTTGTTGGCATTCAAACACCTGCGCAAAATGCAGCAATACTTGCAATTCCATCGCATATGCTGTCCCTTGAGCCAAGACAAGCTGGTGCGCGAATGAGCTTGTACGAACGTGATTATACGCTAACCTGACATACAAATCAATTTGGGGTTCGAACCCATTTTCTCCAACAATACGGACTTGCTCGGAATTGGGGCTATCGTCCTGGCGCAACGGCAATCTTGCTTTGTGGACTCTGAAAAAAATCTATTGCCAAGTCATCGTTTTCCACTTTTTCCTATATCGACGTCAAGAAAATGAACGACTACAACTTTGTTACAATCTGCAATTTCTATCTGTTTTATACTGCAAAAAATACACTAAAGCACGAAAAACAACGCACTACCAGTATCTTTACTGTATTTTCAAGTATGTTAAGCATCTCTTATTAGGCAAGACGGGAACAACGTGTCCCATTTCAAATTACCATATCATTCTGGCTACCTCAAGAGTTTTTGTAATGTCGCCATCGGAGCAATCAGTGTCGAGTCTGAAAATTGGACCGCAAACCGCGTTTATCCTCAACAGTTCTTGACCCTGGCAACCTGCTGTTTTGACGCCTTTTGCTGACACATAGTTTGTGCCAGTAATCGGTGTTTTTTTATATAGACGTATCATCCACTGCTGTTGTAACCTGATTCGAAAGGAGGTGAGATCCAATTGTATCTACCCCATGAAGATGGTCAAGGGTTGGTCGAGTATGCATTGATTTTGGTTTTGGTCGCGGTTGTCGTAATTGCGATCTTGGCATTGCTTGGACCGGAGATTGCGTGGACACGCTTCGCTCTGACTTGATTTCTAATCTAATCTCTCTCGGTCCAGCTTTGTCAAACCCAAAATGTAGCGTGCGCTGAAACAAGCAAACAGCACGCTACCCACTGATTCTTAAAGGAGAAAAAATGTATCTACCCCGCGAAGAAGGTCAAGGGCTGGTCGAGTACGCATTGATCTTGGTTTTGGTCGCCATCGTCGTGATTACGATTTTGGCATTGCTAGGTCCACAAATCGCAAACATTTTCAGCCGAGTGACCGATGGCTTGACAGGCACATAGATTCTTCCTCCTCCAAGAAGAATAGCTCCACGTCTTGGACCCTAAAGGTTTCGCGCAAGCATGCCCAATGGGACACAACTTGACATGGCCATCCTGCCAAAAGCATATCATGGTTCACCATGGAAACCTTTAGGGTCTTTGGTTTATTTCAACAAATGAATGCATTGCATCGACACAGTCAATTCAAATCTCGTGAGCATGGACAATCCTTGGTAGAACTTGGGCTAACTCTACCCTTGCTGCTCATCATCCTATTCGGCGTCGTCGACCTGGGTCGCTTGTTCTATGCCTATGTGACAGTGACCAACTCGGCGCGTGAAGGCGCGCGGGTTGGAACCATGAATCCGAAAAACACGAACAATGCAATCAAAATACGGGCGAAACAAGAAGCTAGCAATGTTCTGAACTTGACGGACCTTGATATTACGATCGACTGCGCTGCCTATGCCGATACACCACCTTATACTTATGGCGATTGCACAACAAAAAGTGCAGGCGATCGAATTCGCGTCAAGGTCGAGTACAATTTCGAGTTTGTCACACTTTATCTGCTCGGTTTCAAGAACTTGAAGCTTTCAAATTCTACATCCATGGCAATTATCCGAACTAACTGAAAATTGCATTCGTATGAAGAAACAATTCCGGATCCAATTCAAATCACATCGAGGTCAAGCGTTACTGGAATTTGCTCTAGTATTGCCCATTCTTGCACTTGTAATTCTTGGAATCTTTGATCTGGGTTGGGCGATATACGCTAATAACACGGTATCTAGCGCCGCACGTGAGGGCGCGCGCAGGGCAATTATAAAAACCAATACCGACAATGATGCGGCAATCAAGCAACATGTGAAGGACTCGGCCCAAGGTCTAGGATTGACGAATGCGCAGATTACGATAGCCCCAGTTTTTTCATCCCGGAATTTTGGCGATCCGATCACTGTCACGGTAACCTATACCTACACGCCGCTCACGCCTGTGATTGGGAATATCGTTGCGGGGAGTGGTTTGGGATTCAAAGCAACTTCATCGATGATTCTTGAAGGTGTCATACCTTATTGAAATTCTTTTGTCCTCTATGGAAAAGGTGCAGTATTAAAGTGGTGCGCGTCAACTAACCCCTTTCAATTGGAATCGATATGGACAAAAAACGAGCGCACGAAAACGGACAGTCGCTGGTCTTGATCGCCTTGTTGATGATCGGAATGATCGCCTTTCTTGGCTTGGTCATCGACGGCGGACAAATCTACGTCGTCAGACGCAACGCGCAAGATTCTGCGGACTCGGCTGCCTTCGCCGGCGTACGCAAACTTGCTTTGCGGTCTGACGATAGCGCGGCCACGGCGATCTCAATCTCCAATACCGTTTCCAGTTTTGCCAGTGAAAATAGCACGGCGCTTCCAAACGACATCGAGGGATACTTTATCGATCAATACGGCAATAACATCTGCAAACTTCCATGCACGAGTGTGCCAAGCAGTCCGCTTGCCACCGGTGTCCGAGTCACCGTAACTATCCGGTACCAACCATCGTTCATAAATCTTGTTATCGGAGATAATCCGATTCCCATGCCGGCAGTAGCGGCTGCGCAAAGTGGGACGCCATTGGCAGCCGGCAACATAATGCCCGTTGTAGTTCCATTAAGCGATACGATTTACGCCATGTCTAATATCACATATAACCAAGCCTTTGATATTTGGGGAGATAAGATAGTATCCGGTTCCTTTCAATGGATTAGTTTTGGCTGTGTGTCCAATCCTCAAGATGTGTCGCAATATCTTGATCCAAATAATACGACTTCGCCTCCCTTGGTAGTTGCTGATCCAACCGGCATGTCCAAGGATCCAACCATGGCTCCCGTAGAATCTTGGGTTTGCACTAGTCCCGGTGCTGAAAACAACAGTGAAGTTCGGACGGCTTTGGACGGTTGGCTCTCCAAGCCAGAATCTGCTCGTCACTGGCTAGTGCCAGTTTTCGATTATTGCTATTTAAAGGGGAAAAGTTGCACTCCAGGTTCGCAAGCACAGTATCACATTGTCAAATTTGCTGAAGTTGTTTTGCTAGGATATGACATGGGCGGCAAGCCTCAATCAGCTATTGACCTAAAACCCCCGTTCAACAAATGCGTTGATCCATCCAACAAGAAATGTATCGAAGCCAAATTCATCAAGTTCGTTACCGCAGATGAAATGCAGTTTAAACCGGGTTCCTGCAATACTAACGGAATGGCGATCTGCGGTATAGGTTTATCTCAATAGCCCAGACGATTAAAGCCGAAAGGTGCAAACTATGTCCGCCGATACAGAAATGGTCACCCAAACACTGATCGACGAAGGGCGCAAGCTCATGGACGACGGCGATAAAACACGCGCCTATGCTCACTTTGTCACCGCAACTGACCTACGTCCTGACGACGAGCAACTTTGGATGTGGCGCGGCGAAACCACCGATGATCCAGACGAAGCGATGGAATGTTTCGAGCGTGTGATGGAGCTTAATCCAGAGAACCACACGGCGCGCGAAAAATTGGTTTTTGTTCGGCTCAATAATCTACAACAAGAGGTTCGCGTCAATCCCGACGTCAGTCGCATGGCTCCGCCTGCGAATCCCACTCCATTCAATTTTCGCACGTTGGTTGTCGCGTTTACCCTTTTATTTATATTCCTATCTGTTCTGGTTGTTGGCGCAGTTGCTTTGTGGTTTGAATTATCGACGCCGGGTACACAGACTCGTCAGATCCCTAGCGCGCTTGCGGCGAGCGACGATGAACCGGTTTTCCCGCCGACTTGGACACCGGCTCCAACTCGGACAGCCGTGCCAACTTTTTCTTTCGTTCAACGACCTTCCTGGAAAACAACCAAGGAGACCATCGTTCGAATCGGTCCAAGCACAGCGTACGACAAGCTTGGCACATTGCCCAAGGACAGCGTAATTTATATCGTCGGGAAGAGCAAGGATGCCAAGTTCCTTCAAATCGAATACCCGGACGCGAGCCGGCTCGCTTGGATTCCTGCGGACAGCGCACAAATTGAAAGCATCGATCTCTCCGTACTCGCCATTCCTGCCGCGATACCCACGTTACCGCCTGCACCAAAGAGCGCGGCCGTTGCTCCGGCGGCCAAACCCAGTTCTACCCCATTGCCTGCATTCGAATTTGCACCCGCCTCCGCGCCAAGAAATACCAATGATTGCAATCGTCAGACTGGCGTCAACGGCACGGTTTATTCTAGCATGACCAACTGGCAAACGGTCAATGATGTGATCGTTCGCATCACCGCATTTGGCCAAGTGCAAAATACCATTCCAACGGGAATCAAAGGCAAAGCCGGTTACTGGGAATGGTATTTCACCAATAACGCCGATGTCGTCGGCGAGATTGCGCTCATCAATGCCGATGGCAGTCTTCGCTCACAGCCCGTCAGTTTTCATTTGACGTCATGCTATGGCTCAGGTCCTGGGAATCAGTTCACGGTCGATTTTGGTAAAGCTCGATAAAATATTTACGGTCAAGAAGGTTTGGAATGCCGTCTACTCTAAAACGAATCCTCGTCATGCAAGACAATGCAACACTGGCGTTACTGCGCCAATCGTTGATGCCCGAGGGTTACGAACTACTCGAAACCACTTCGGTGGAGCAAGCTCTTGCGTGGGTGAGAGAATCTCCGGTCGATATGGCCATCATCGAAATGGCGCTCGCCGACATTAACGGCTTGGAGTTGGCCCGCCAACTCCGGACCGAAGATTCGACGCGCCGCCTGGTCATTTTGATGCTCACATTTAAAACAGAGCTAGAAGGCAAAGTGGCGGCATTTGAATCGGGCGCAGACGAATATCTGATCAAGCCCATTCAAGGTCAGGAGTTGGTTTACCGCATTCGACTCTTGCTCGGACGCGGAACACATGTCCGCGACACACGCACCCAATCGATGACACGTGGTCGCATCGTTGCATTGTTTGGAACCAAAGGTGGCGTCGGGCGAACGACGATTAGCGTCAATCTCTCTGTCGCCTTACAGCGTCGTTTGCGCGCGCGCACCGTTTTATTCGATGCCGATTTCTTCTTCGGCGATATTGCGCTGCATCTCAACCTCTCACCGTCACGAACGATTTTGGATCTCGTCCAACGCATCGATCAGCTCGATCAAGAGTTGGTAGACCGCGTCTTGACTCAACACAACACTGGCGTGCGTGTCCTGCTATCGCCGCGCAATCCCGAAGATGTAGAGTCTATCGATCCAAGTCATATCGAGCGTCTCCTCGATTATTTTGCTAGTTGCAGTGATTATGTGATCGTCGATTGCCAAACCAGCTACGACGAGAGAACGTTGATGGTCCTGGAAAAAGCCGATGCGATTCTGCTCGTCATCAAACCCGAAGTTGGGTGCGTTAAAAATATGGCAGTCTTTTCAGAGTTGGCAGCGAAGCTGGGTCTCTCCTTCGATAAAAAGGTTCACATCGTTTTGAATCGAGCTGGGAGCAAGTCCGGCATTGCGCCCAAAGAGATCGAACGCATCTTTCGCCGGCAGATCGAGTTTCAAATCGGCAGCGGCGGCAATGCGGTTGTCATGAGCGTCAATCGCGGCGTGCCGCTCATGGTGGAGCATCCGAATCATGCATTCGCCTTGCAGGTCTCGCAAATCGCCGATTACTTGGGTAGAAACTTGCCCCCCGTCGAGTATGAAAGTGCTCTTGGCAATTCTGCGCCGTAAGCATGCCGCAGAGCAAGTCTCATCGGCACCTACGGTGCCGGACACCGTAGGTGCCGCACTTGCCGCGCAAATCGGAGATTTGCGTTACATTTTTTAGGGAGTTGTTCCTATGAATCGTGCCGGACGTGTTATTTTTATTCTTGGTATTTTTATTGCGCTGGTCTCCGGTAGTGGTGTTTTTCTTGTTCTCTTGCTGAGCCAACCCAAACCCGCCGAAGTTCCGACGACCAAAGTCGTAGTGGCTTTTCAGCAAATCAATCCACGCACGGAAATTGTAGCCGACCAAGTGGGCACAACCAATTGGCCCCGTGCGGTCCCAACTCCTCCGGGCGCTTTTTCCGATCCGAGTGACGTGATCGGAAAATTGGCAATGTCACCTTTGTATCAAGGCGAGGTGATTATTCAAAATAATCTCGTCGATAAATCGGAAGTGAAAGAGGATCATAGCACCGCGGCGCTTGTGGTGGAAAAAGGATACGTGGCAATTGCGATGCCGGTGAGTATCAAAGCCGACATCGCCGGTGCCATTCAAGCCGGTGACCGCGTCGATCTGATCGCAACCTTTCAATCTCAATCGGCAACCGGATCTGCGGCAATCGCAACTCAGCGCGTGCTCGCCGATATTCTCGTACTTCAAGTCGGCTCTTGGCCCACGCCCGAACAAAAAAAATCCGATGCGGCGACCACCATTTTGACTTTTCAGCTAAAGGAACAAGAGGCACTGATCCTGGAATATACCATGCTTCACGCCAATTCGGTCACCCTCGCCTTGAGGTCTGCCAACGATCATGACGTGTTGCCGCTCGACCCAATCACCTTTGACTATATCAACCAACGATTTAATTTCAAGCTCGCACGCTAACCAAAGGCATGGCGATGGATCTCAACTTGCTGCTCAGCATAGTTTTCGCATCCGGTATTTTGCTTTTATTTATCGGACTCGATTTACTCATCTCAAGTCGAACGCTTCCGCTTGACAAGCGCATGAGCTCGTACGCCAGCAAGATCGCAACCAATCAAACCGTATCGGCAACTAAAAAGACAGAGTCCGATTCTCCGCGGGCTTTGGAAAATTTTCATAAAGACCTAACCAACGAGTTATCGCGGGCGGGTTTGCCTTTAACCGCTAATGAGTACACTGCACTCATGCTTATGGCTACATTGATCGGGCTGCTGATTGGATACGCCCTCTTTCGTGATTTCATTATCCTGGCGATACTGCCTGCTGCTGTCGGCTTTTTTGCTCCGCGTTGGTATCTGCGCTATCTACAAGACAAACGCATGGCAGCATTTGACAATCAACTCGCTGGGACTCTGACTCTGTTAGCGAATGCTCTGCGCTCGGGTTACGCGTTTTCGCAAGCGGTCGAAACGGTCGCCAGTGAAGCCGCACCGCCAACCTCAATCGAATTCAAGCGCATTGGACGCGAAGTCGCATTGGGTTTGTCGATGGACGATGCGCTCGCAAATTTGTTGCGACGCAATCCCAGTCTCGATTTGGAATTGGTCGTGATGGCGATCAATATCAATCGACAGACTGGCGGCAACCTTTCCGAAGTGCTCGATCAAATCGCAAGTACCATTCGTGAACGCACCCGGCTCGTGGGGGAATTGCGTTCACTGACGGCGCAACAACGCTTCACGGCGCTCATTCTCACGATGTTACCGCCGAGCTTGATGGTATTTATTTATATTGCCAATCCTACTTATCTCTCACTCCTGTGGACGAATGCATGCGGCTGGGTGCTCTTGGCCGTCGGCGCTACCTTGATGTTCATCGGCTATTTCGTGATTCGAAAAATCATGGCCATCAAATTCTAGGAAACTTTTATGGCATTCATTCTCGCTGGCACGTTTGCGTTCGGAGTGGTCCTTGTCTTCTTTGCCGTGGCGCAAATGATCAGTCGCCCCAGCCGGGTCGATACCATCGTCGAGCGCTATACCCCACGGTCGTATGACGAAGTGGTTTTGGCACAACCCTTTTCAACGCGGGTCTTGCGTCCGGTTATCCAAACGATGGCGCGCCTGCTTGCGAATCGCACGCCGCAACAAATGCTGGAAAGTCTGCGCCACAAGCTTGACCTTGCGGGCAATCCTTTAGATTTACCGCCAGTAGAATTTATGGGCTTGCGCGCGGTCGCCGCCATTTTTGCAGCAGTGGTATTCGGCGTAATTTTCGATGTGCTCCGCTCTCCATCGATCTTGCTTGTCTTGATGATCCTCGTTGGCGCATTCTTGGGATTTTACCTTCCCATCCTATGGCTCGATTTAAAAGTTCGGACGCGCCAAGAAGAAATCGAATTGTCGATGCCGGATGCGCTCGATATGCTCACGATTTGTGTCGAAGCGGGCTTGGGCTTGGATGCCGCTATGCAGCGTGTCGCCGAACGCTGGAACAGCGAGCTTGGTCGAGCGTTTGGGCGCGCACTGTACGAAATCCGCATAGGCAAAACGCGCCAAGATGCATTGCGCGATATGGCAAACCGGGCTGACGTACCGGACCTCACAAACTTTATTGCGGCAATCCTGCAAGTAGACAAACTTGGCGGTGGAATTGCCAAGATGCTGCGCATTCAATCCGAACAAATGCGAGTCATGCGGCGGCAACGCGCTTATGCACGCGTAAATCAAACGCCTGCCAAACTGGTTTTTCCGCTCGTCTTTTGTTTCTTTCCATCGTTGTTTATCGTTCTATTAGGTCCCGCTGTCGTTCGTCTACTTACGCGCGGCCTTATGTAATTTCTGTAAATGTATTTTCGCTCATCTGGGCGACCTCTTATCGACAGAGCATGTGAAAATCACATCGGTCTGTCGATAAGAGCCGTCATGAAATTTCTTCTCCCATTCTTCATGCTTTTCCTCATTGGATGCAATGCGTCCCATGTTGCTTTGCCTACGCAAACATCCACACCCAATTCCAACCTCGCAACGCCGACGACAAAAAATTCCGAAAACTCTGCCGTATCAACTGCATCAACGATTACGCCGAAACTTCCAACCACTGCGCCATCCACCAAGCCAAGTTCTGTCACCGCCAAGACCCCTACGGCAACCGAATTACGCATGCAAATAACTGCGCCCGCTGACGAAAGCATTGTCAGTACAGCGAAGGTTCAAATCGTCGGACAAACGTTGCCGAATGCAGTCGTGAGCGTAAACGGCGATTTGGTCAATCTCGATCCCGTTGGAAAATTTCAATACGCAATCACGCTCGACGAGGGAGCGAACATTATCGAAATTGTCGCCAGCGATTTTAATGGTAATGAGCAAGATAAAATACTGCGTGTGATCTACGAGCCATAGTCAGGTAGGCAATTTGCCCAATTGCCTCACCTTGAGGAGATGTTTCAAATGCCCCGGAAATTTCTTAGCGCACTCATGTTGAGTTTTTCATTGATCGCATTGAGCTTGATGGTCGTCAGCGCCGATCCACCGAAACCAGGCGACAAGTCGCAACCTCAAGTGACCAAGACACCGCCGGGTTTGGGAAAAAATCCATCCGCCGACAAATCCAAAGACAAAGATAAAGACAAAGATAAAGGACCGCATGGCGCATTTGGTACTGTAACCACCAAAGGCGCACAGAGTTTTATCATCACGACAAAACAGGGAGAGGCCGTTACCGTTTTGGTTATGGCGAACACGCGTTTTCACATTCCCACAAAAAAGGATGCCTCGTTCAGCGATTTGAATGTGAATGATTCAGTCGCGGTCAACGGTACGCCAACTTCTAACGGGCTTGAGGCGAAAAAAGTCGGCATCGTTCCGGGCAAACCTTCCATTCAACATCGCGTTGGAATCGTCAAATCGTACACGGCGGGCACTAGCATCACAATCGAAGATATCAAAGGTGGGGCAGCAACTTTTCAATTGACCAAAGAGACCGAGATTCGTTCGCCGCAAAATGCTGGAGTCAAAATCGGCGACCGAGTGACCATCGTCAGTCGCCGCGATCCAAGCCCCAATGTGTTTACGGCGCGCGCGATTGTCGTTCACGGACATTAAGCCAGAGATCGTTTCCTTTATTGGATAGGATGATGAACCAGTCCTGTTCAAATCAGGGCTGGTTCGTTTTTAAGCGATTGACTCAATTGTTTGACGCTCATCCTCTCCAATGCTATAATCGCAAATACTTACATCGTAAAGATCGGAGGAGCAATGGAGCTGCAAGTTTCAAGTGGTAATTTAGCAACATGGAAAGGCGACGGCGTGGTCGTCAATTTATTTGATGGCGTGACAACTCTCGGCGGCGCAACGGGTGCGGTCGACCAAGCGTTGAACGGACTGATTAGTAAACTTGTTCAAAAGGGCGATGTCAAAAGCAAGCTAGGTTCCATTACGATCATTCACACCTACGACAAGTTGCCGGCGGATCGTGTGTGTGTCGTTGGATTGGGCAAAGCCGAAGAATTCACCCTCGACCGTGCACGCATCGTAGCAGCCGCTGGGGTCAAGGCATTGCGCAACTCTGGCGCAAAAAATATCGCGACGATCATTCACGGCGCGGGTGTCGGTGCACTAGATGTTGAGAATGCCGCGCAAGCCAACGCCGAAGGAATTCTGCTTGGCTTGTGGCGCTTTCGCAAATATCATACCACTCCGGACGAAGTTGGCGCGCTCGATTCGGTCACCCTTCTCGAAAATGATTCTGCAAAGCTGGCATCTGTCGAAGCGGGTGTGGCACGTGGTCAAGTAATTGCCAACGCGACCAACCTCGCACGCGAAATGGCGAATGAACCGGGTAATGTGATGACGCCCACGCGCATGTCGGAAGTCGCACGCGATATCGCGCAAAAATGCGGCTTGGAATTTTACGTGATCGACCGCGCCAAAGCGAAAGAACTTGGCATGGGAGCATTCTTCGGCGTCGCGCAAGGTTCAGACGAGCCACCGGCGATGATCGTGTTGCGCTATTGGGGCGCGGGCAAAGACGCGGCACCCGGTCTTGGCTTGGTAGGCAAAGCGATCACCTTCGATTCGGGCGGCATCTCGATCAAGCCGGGCGAAGGCATGCAAGACATGAAAGGCGACATGGCCGGCGGCGCGGCAACCATCGCCGCGATGCAAGCGATTGCCGAACTGAAACCCAAAATCAATGTGACCGGCATCATTCCCGCTACCGAAAATTTGCCGAGCGGCAAAGCCTACAAACCCGGCGACATTTTAAAAGCGTCGAATGGCAAGACCATCGAAATCGTCAACACCGATGCCGAAGGTCGCCTCGTCCTCGCCGATGGTTTGGCGTATGCAACGCAGGTCCTAAAACTTTCGCCCGTCGTCGATGCAGCGACGCTCACCGGCGCAATGGGAATCGCTTTAGGCGTGCATCGCACTGGTATGTTTTCAAATGACAAGCCGCTGACCGAACTGCTCTCGAAAATCGGCGACGAGACCGGCGAACGCAATTGGGCAATGCCCATGGATGCCGAATACGCCGAGCAAATCAAGAGCGAATGGGCAGACATCAAAAACAGCGGCGGGCGTCCGGCCGGTTCAATCACGGCCGCGCTGTTTCTCAAGAACTTTGTCGGCGATACGCCCTGGGCACACCTCGACATCGCTTCGAGCGTGGGAACCAATTCGGGCGGCAAAGAAAACGGATACAAAAATCCTTGGGGCAACGGCACGCCCACGCGGACGTTTGTTAATCTCGCTCTGGCACTAGCGAACAAGTAAAAATTTCAATGACTGAGAAACAGGAGTGTGGGAGTATGGGAGATAGTCTCCCATACTCCCACACTCTTTTTGCTCCTCTGCTTTTAGAAAAGGAACTCCGATGCTAATCTCAAATCCCTTACTCCGACGCTTGAAACACGGACCGATTCTCGCCGATGGCGCGATGGGCACAATGCTTTACGCGCGCGGCATATCTTTCGACCGCTGCTTCGACGAACTCAACCTGTCGAATCCGACACTCGTTCAGGAAATCCATCGCGATTATTTGCGCGCGGGCGCAGAGATCATCGAAACGAATACGTTTGGCGCAAATCGATTCAAGCTGGCACGCTTTGGACTGGAAAGAAAAGTGCGCGATATTAATCTGCGCGGCGTCAAGATCGCACGCGAGGCACGCGAGATTGCCGGTGCGAACGCATTTGTCTTTGGCTCGGTTGGACCGCTGGGACATTTCGTTTCGCCGTTGGGCGGCATCACCGAAGCGGAAGCCCAGGCTGCCTTCAAAGAACAAATCGAAGGATTGCTTGAGGGCGGCGCAGATGCCATCATCATCGAAACCATCTCCGATTTGAACGAACTGCGTATCGCCGTTGCCGCCGCGCGCGATGTCACCAACGATTTGCCACTCGTCGCGCAAATGTCGTTCACCGAAGACGTCGATACCGTTGTGGGCAATACGCCCGAGCAGATCGCGGCGATCATGTGCGATCTTCAAGTGGACGTCATCGGCGCAAATTGCTCCGTCGGTCCAGCGGGAACATTCGAAGCGGTCAAGCGCATCGTCGCGGCGCTGTGCGACCTGGAACCGCGTCCATTTATTTCGGTGATGCCGAACGCGGGTTTTCCCGCGCGCATCGGCGAACGATACATGTATGTTTCGTCACCGCAATACTTTGCGGAATATACGCCGCGTTTCATCAACGAACTCGGCGCAACCATCATCGGCGGATGCTGCGGCACAACGCCCGACCATATCGCCGCGATGCGCCGCACATTGGACACGCTTCATCCAACTGCAACACCGCACGTCGTCATCGTAGAAAAACCGCCAATCATTAAGCGTGACGAAACCACGCCGGGCATGACAAGCACATCGCGCAAGCTGCGCGAAAAACTCAACGCAGGTAAATGGATCACCAGTGTCGAGATCGATCCACCGCGCGGCTTGAACCCGACCAAAGTTTTGCAGGGCGCGGCGATGCTCAAAGAACTCGGCGTCGATTGCATCAACATTGGCGATTCGCCCTTGGCAAAGGTGCGCATGGATTGCGTTTCGCTCGCGGTGATGATTCAACATCAAATCGGTTTGGAGACGATCATTCATTTTACGACGCGCGACCGCAACCTGATGGCGCTGCAAGCGCAGCTTATTGGCGCACATACGCTCGGCATTCGCAATGTACTCGCGCTCACCGGCGATCCGCCGCGCATGGGCGATTATCCTAATGCGACCGCCGTGTATGACATTGATTCGGTGGGGCTTATCAAAATTTTGAAACGACTCAACGAAGGGCGCGACTGGGCTGGCACAAGCATTGGCTCGAATGCAGATTTCGTCATCGCGTGCGCGCTCGACATGCTGCGCGCCAATGCGGACCCGAACGAGCTGGACCGTTTTCATCTCAAGCTGCAAGCGGGCGCTGATCTGGTGATGACCCAGCCGATCTATGATGCGGCGATCTTGCGCGAATTCCTCCAAAGGTACGGCGACAAGTACGGCACAGTCGAAAAACCCATTCTCCTAGGCGTCCTGCCGCTGATGAGTTCCAAGCACGCCGAGTTTATGCACAACGAAGTTCCTGGGATCACGTTGACGGATGATGCGCGCCAGCGCATGAAAGACGCGGGCGAGCGCGGCATCGAAGAAGGCATCAAGCTGGCGCAGGAACTTTTGATCGATGCAAAGGATTACGTCGCAGGCACGTACTTGATGCCATCGTTTGGTCGCTATGAAGTCTGCGGAGAACTCGTCAAGGTGTTGGAAGACAAGATGCACTAGTCGCAAGTCTCAAGCCACAGGTCTCAGGTTGCAACTTGTGACTTGAAGCTTGTGACTTGTTTTTTGACTTTTAAGCGTTCCGTGCTATTATTGCGCCCGTTGAATTTTCCGCTGACTTGGAGGTCTTTGTATGCGCAAGTTCGTGCTCTTTGTTGTTTTGGCAGCGCTGACGCTCGCCATCGTTGGATGTACAAACGTCGCCCCCCCAACTCCGGGCTCTGGTCCTCGCCCAGGAATTGTTCGCACGCCGACACCACAACCTGCGAACGACGAAGAAGCCATTCGCCAGTTGATCGTCGCCGAAGGTGAAGCTGTGGTCCAACAAGATATTGATCGTCTGCAAGGCATGTGGGCGAATGACGGTGTCGTGACCGATGCCAATCGCACACCGGACAATGCCGCCGATGACAAATCGTGGAAGAATTGGAATCAAATCCGTGACCGCTATGTCAACATCGTCTTTCCATCGAATCCGGCATTCGCCGAGCATCCCAACATTCGGGTGAACATCACCGGCGATACAGCCACGGCGACCGCCGACACCAAAATCGGCGTGACCAACTTGAAGGACAATGACAAGTGGACCTTCCGCAAAATCACCGGACAGTGGAAGGTTACGAGTTTGACTTTTAGCTTGGCTCCAAAGTAGAAATAACAACTTTCGGCTCGCCGCGGAGTAAAGTTGGCGAGCCGTTATTTTGGCAAACCGTATCTTTCAAATTTACTTTTAGGGGATTGCATGTCCAAGATTCCTTTCGTAGTTGTTTTAATAGCGATGCTCTTAACAGCCGCTGGATGTGCGGTCGGCGCACCCTTACCCTCGCCTGTCGCCACTCCTGCCGCCACACGCGTTCGCACACCGACACCAAAACCTGCGAACGACGAAGAAGCGATTCGGCAATTGATCGTCGCCGAAGGTGAAGCTGTGGTCCAACAAGATATTGATCGTCTGCAAGGCATGTGGGCGAATGACGGTGTCGTGACCGACGCCAATCGCACGCCCAATAATGCCGCCGACGACAAGATATGGAAAGGATGGGGGCAACTTCGCGATCGCTACGTCAACATCGTCTTTCCATCGAATCCGGCATTCGCCGAGCATCCCAACATTCGGGTGAACATCACCGGCGACACAGCCACGGCGACCGCCGACACC
Source organism: Chloroflexota bacterium (assembly GCA_016215025.1). Lineage (GTDB taxonomy): Bacteria > Chloroflexota > Anaerolineae > UBA4142 > UBA4142 > JACRMI01. The sequence continues at coordinate 11,742 of JACRMI010000066.1, read as the reverse complement.
AAAATCGGCGTGACCAACTTGAAGGACAATGACAAGTGGACCTTCCGCAAAATCACCGATCAATGGAAGATCACCAGCTTGACCTTCAGTCTTGCGCCCAAGTAGCATTCAAACCACGCGACTCGCCCCAAAATGGCGAGTCGCTTTTCTGTAACCAAGGTTTATCGAATTGCGTGACTGGTATCTAGGTGCTATAATGGCTTTGTGCAACTCTGCCTAATTTCAATTTCGCCGGTGTGTTACCTCTTGACTTGGTCACTTGTTCCTAGCTCTCCGACTTGTGAGGAGGCATAAATGCCTGAAAAGATCTTGTTTGTCGATGGCGACCAGGCAACCCTCAATTGGCTCAAAGCCAAGTTTGCCAAAGAAGGCTTCGATGTTGACACTGCGAATCGTGGCGACTTGGCTTGGTCAAAAATCCAAGCCGATCCCCCCGATATTCTAATAACCGAGTTGACCTTGCCCGACCTAACCGGATTAGAACTGGTCCGTCGGGTCAAGCAAGACTCTCATTATCGTTACGTGGGCATGTTCATCCTCAGCCTGCGCACTGACCCCCAAGACATTGCCGCCAGTTTGGATGCGGGCGCAGAGCAATACATTATGAAGCGTCCCGGCTCTGACATTGAATTGATCGCCAAAATTCGTGCGCGTAAAGCCCAATCGAAGAAAAATACGGGACTTGGTTCTATGCAAGAACTAGGAAATCAATTTAGTTTCTGCAGCGCCAAAGGCGGATCCGGAACCACGTCGGTGTGCATCAATACGGCTTATGCGCTTGCCAAATTGTCGCATGGCGCAGACATTGTCGTCGTCGATATGGTGCTCCCGCTAGGGACCATTGGTCTCTCGCTTGGGTACAAGTCGGAAAACACAGTAGCGCGATTGAGCAATCTCGGTGTCAAAGCACTCGATCCCAGTTTAATCAAAAAATATGTATCGCCACCTTTGCGCTGGGGGTTTCGGGTTTTGATCGGAGCGAACAATCCAAACGAAGCTACTTCTATCGACATAGAGCTGGTGCGCGATTTGTTTATGAATCTTCGACAGATTTACGATTACGTTCTGGTCGATTTTGGACGGATGCTCTCGCGCCTATCCTTGCCTATTTTGGAAACATCGAACGGGATCATTCTCATCGTCACACCCGACATGTCGACGGTTCACTCGACGCGCTTGGTCGCCGAATACCTTCAATCGCATAATATTTCGCGCAACCAACTTATTCTGGTGAACAATCGAACTGTCGGACGTGTTTGGACGACGACACAAGATATCGAGCGTGAAATTCAATTGCCCCTGATGGAAACACTACCCTATGAAGTGGAACACATGACTATGGCGATCAACGACGCCGTTCCCTTCATGGAAAAATTCCCCAACAACGCGGCGTGTATGGGTTTCACCGACCTGGCACGCCAGCTGCTCCAGCGCGCCAAGCAAGCCACGGGTTAGCGATACGTCATACGTTGACAAATCCTGAGCGCGGTGATAATCTCCAATCATGACCGCGCGAATTGCATCAATTTCATCTGAAGAAAAATCTGTCAGCGCCGGAATCAGCGTTATCCTCTTGCTTGTGTTGATTCTCCTGACGGTTACCGGATCAGTGGCGAACGCCAACTATACGGAGAACCTGGGTCTGCTCACATTTGCCGCATTCGGCGGACTGGCAACCGGCTTTGTCCTCGCTCGCCTGCGCCGAATTCCAGGATTTCTTGCGCATCTTCTTTCCACGCTCTTGATGATCCCATTCATCGCGACCGTGGCAACCTTGCTTTTTCCACGCGAGCTAACCTATCAAGAAAAATTGATTGTTCTCTGGGAACGTATCCAAGTTTGGACGCTTCAAGTCATCTCGGGTGGCAAAAGCGCTGATGCGTTGATCTTTGTCATTCAACTTTGCTTGGTGACCTGGCTGATCGCGTACTGGGCGGGCTGGTTCGTTTATCGCCAAAATAACGTCTGGGGCGCAATCATACCCACCGGCGTGATGCTCACGATCAATCTCTTTTATGCTCCACCACAAAGTGGATTGTGGTTTGGATTGTATGTGCTCTGCGCCATGCTTTTGCTCATTCGCCTAAATTTGCTGTCGATGGAACGACAATGGCGGCACCACGCTATCGCGTACGCCTCGGATATCAGCTTTGATTTTTTGTGGTATGGCGCGCTGCTCACCTTGTTCCTTTTGTTCGCCATCTGGATTGTTCCTGCCAGCGCCCCCGGTCCCGATTGGTTAAGTTTGCCCAATCAATTGAGATCATCATGGCAAGGCTTTGAAGATACCTTTAACCGCGCCTTTAGTTCGCTGCGCGGCGCAGCGCGTCCATCGTCCTCCGCATTTTTCGGAACCAGCTTGGCGATGGGGGGACCGATCAACCTAGGAAAGAATCCGGTCATGGATATCCAGAGTTCATCGGGACGTTATTGGCGCGCCACCATTTACGACAAATATTCCGGCATTGGCTGGCTTTCTACGCATCTGGAGGCGCTCAATGTCGACGCCAATAACTCTAGTATCGGTGAACCCCATGGTCTTGCGCGAATTGAGATAACCCAAACGGTTCGCCTCTACGAAAATAATCAGAATATCCTCTACGCCCAATCACAGCCCGAACGATTTAATCTTGCCACAGAAGTCCGCTATGGCAGGACCTCCACCGGCGATTGGGATGTAACGTTGATTCGCTCACGCAACGCTTTGCGCAATGGCAGCACGTACGAGGCGACCTCACTAGTCAGCGTTGCCGATGAAGACAGCTTGCGCGCCGATGTCACCTACTATTCCGAATGGATTTCCGCGACCTATCTACAATTGCCCGTAGAACTCCCGCAACGTGTTCGCACGCTGGCACAACAAATTACCCAACCGTACACCAATCCATACGACCAAGCGGCGGCACTCGAAAGCTATGCGCGCCAGAAAATCAAGTACAACGATCAAGTGAGCGCGCCGCCGACCGAAGTCGATGGCGTCGATTATACGTTGTTTGAACGCCCTGAGGGATACTGCAATTATTATGCATCGGTGATGGCAGTGATGGCGCGCGCTGTGGGAATTCCTGCACGTGTTGTTTCAGGTTACACACTCGGTGAGTACAAAGACGGCGTGTATCACGTCGTCGAAGAGCATGCACATTCCTGGGTTGAAATTTATTTCCCCACCTACGGCTGGATCGAATTTGAACCCACAGCCAACAAGCCGGAGATCGATCGCCCCAAGAAACTAGAGATTCCACCGATCGATCCCAACCTAGAGAACACGGCAAGCGAAATGCGCAGACGACCGCCCCGCGACGAAGAACTCGAGAATCAACCCGTTGGCAAAATGCCCTATCTCGATATGGGATTTAACTTTGCATTCTTGAACGATCCTCGAATCATTGCCCTCTTGACTGGCAGCGTTATCGGATTGATCGCCATCGGCGGCTTTCTGATCGCGTCCGCCAGACGTTGGCAACACAAAGCACATCTCTCGACTGCTGCGCGCCTTTACGAAAACATGTTGGAACGTGCTACTTGGCTCGGCGTGGGCGTGGCATCGTACGCGACGCCGCTAGAACTTGCGCGCGCGATTGCTGCTGCATTGCCTGCCACCCAACCGGAAGCGGAGTACATCGCAGCGGCGTACACGCGTGAACGATTTAGCACGCGCAAACTAGACCCGGTCGAAAACGACGCACTAGCGACAATGTGGAGCAACTGGGAAAAGGATTGGCGACGCGGGATGAGGATTCGCATCGTAGAAAGCATCGCTCAACCGTTTCGCCAGATGGCAAATGACCTGCAAGCGATCAAGCGCCGTATCGAACACATGCAATGAAATTTGCGGATTGAGGCTAGCGGTTATTCGAGTATAATAAAGCTAGCAAATCTGAAACCATACATCATAAATCTGAAATTGAAATGGGGTATCATGGCTGACCAAGTTTACATCCAAGACATTGCATCGCACGTCGGAGAACAAGTGACCATGAAGGGGTGGCTTGCCGACAAGACCGATAAAGGCAAGCTGCAATTTTTGCGTTTTCGCGATGGCACCGGATTTATCCAAGCGGTCGTCTTTCAAAAAGAAGTGTCGCCCGAAACCTTCGAGGCAACGAAAAAGTTGATGCAAGAATCATCGATTATTGTTACCGGCGTTCCTCGTGCCGAACCGCGTGCACCAGGCGGATATGAATTATCGGTCAAGGATTTGCAAGTCGTTCAATTCGCCAATGATTATCCGATCACGCCCAAGGATCACGGCGTAGAATTCCTCATGGCGAATCGACATCTCTGGCTGCGTTCGCCACGCCAGCACGCAATTCTACGAATTCGTGCGCGCATCATCAAAGCGATTCGCGATTGGTTCGATAACAACGGCTTCCTCTTGGTCGATACGCCCGTCCTCACGCCGGCTGCCGTCGAAGGCACGACGACGCTCTTCGAGACCGATTACTTTGGCGTACCGGCGTATCTTACGCAAAGCGGACAACTCTACAACGAAGCGAATGCCGCAGCCTTCGGCAAAGTGTATTGCTTTGGGCCAACGTTCCGCGCCGAGAAATCGAAAACGCGCCGCCACCTCACCGAGTTTTGGATGGTGGAACCGGAATGGGCGTACGGCACGCTCGACGATTACATGCGCGTCGGCGAAGAATTTGTGTCGTACATCGTGCAGACCGTTTTGAAGGAACGCGCCGAAGAGCTAAAGGTTTTGGAACGCGACTTGACCAAGCTCGAAAAAGTGACGCCGCCCTTCCCCAAGATTTCGTACACCGAAGCAGTCGAAATCCTCCACAAGAATGGATTTCCCGATTTTCCCTGGGGCGAAGATTTTGGCGCGCCGCACGAGACCGTCATCAGCGAACAATTCGACAAGCCGGTATTCGTCCATCGCTATCCGGCCGAGATCAAAGCGTTCTACATGGCTCCCGATCCAAACGATCCCAAAGTCGTACTTGGCGCAGACCTGCTCGCGCCCGAAGGTTACGGCGAAATCATCGGCGGCGGCGAACGCTCGGCCGACCTCGACTATCTCGAAAAACAAATCGCCAAACACAAACTGCCGAAAGAAGCGTACGAGTGGTATCTTGATCTACGTCGATATGGCACAGTCCCGCACAGCGGATTTGGACTCGGCATCGAACGCACGGTCGCGTGGATTTGCAAGCTCGATCACGTGCGCGAAACAATTCCGTATCCGAGAATGTTGGAGAAGATTTATCCGTAAATCATGATGCGTGTTGCGTGTTGCGTGGAGGCATAGATGACGTTCGATGAATGGTTGAAAACTGTCCCGCGCGAGTTTACCGATGATCCGCTCTGGTGCATGGAAGTGTATCGACTAGCTTTCCTCGCAAGCGACTTGTCATGGCCCGATGTAACCAAATTGATGAAAGATCCAAGAACCATTGCTTTGTCCGATCAGTTGTATCGTGCCGTTGGCTCCATCAAAGCGAATATTTCCGAAGGATACAGTCATCGCTCTGGCAAAGATCAAGCACGGTTCTATGAATATTCTCTTGGCTCTGCACGCGAAGCGCGTGGCTGGTATCGTGATGGACGACATGTACTGGGTGAAAACATAACAAATCATCGAATCCAACTGATGACAAAAATCGCTCGGCTCTTACTGACGATCATTCCATCCGAACGTGGCTACAAACTCAAAGAAGAGCAAGAAGATTATCTTATCGATGATCAATTTCTATTCGGTGAATTACCATTTCCTTAAACGACTAACAAACGGAACACGCAACACGCAACACGTTGCAGGTTCTACTGAATCCCAAAGAGGTGAGTAATGGCGCGTGTAGCATTGTACTTGCAAGACAAGCACGAATTACGAGAAGGCATGGAGTACGCAAAATACGCCGAGCAACGCGGATTTGAAGCGGTCTGGCAAGCGGAGTCGCGTTTGGTGCGCGATGCGATTGTGCCGATGGCGGCATTCGCAGCGGTCACCTCGAAAATCAAGGTAGGCAGCGGCGTCATCAACAACTGGACGCGCAACATTGGATTGCTCGCCGCAACATTCCTCACGCTCGACGACCTTGCGCCGAATCGAATCATTTGCGGCATTGGCGCGTGGTGGGACCCGCTAGCCAAGAATGTGGGGATCGAACGCAAGAAACCGTTGAAGGCGATGCGCGAAACCATCGAGGTGATGAAGAAATTGCTCGCGATGGAGCGCGTGACGTTTCATGGAGAATTTCATCACGTCGATGGCATTGAACTCGATGTGGTGCATGGTCGCCGTGAGCCGCGCAACGTGCCGATTATGATCGGGGCAACGGGCGACGCGATGATGGAGCTCGCAGGCGAAATTGCGGATGGCGTCGTGCTGAATTATTGCGTTCCGCCCGAATACAACATCGAAGCGTTAAAGCATTTGGAAATCGGCGCGAAAAAAGCTGGGCGCAAACTCGACGATATTGATCGACCACAACTCGTCGTCTGCTCAGTCGATCAAGACCACAAAAAGGCCGTGAACGCCGCGAAGGAATTGTTGACGCAGTACCTCGCGCAGCAACCGCACATCGCCAAAGCCAGCGGCACGCCGGAAGAAACGATCAAAAAGATTCAGAGCATCCTGGGTTGGCCCGCCACCAAAGAACAAATTCATCAAGCGATGCAACTCGTTCCCGACGAATTGATCGAGCGCATTACGGCAAGCGGTACGCCCGAGGAAGTTCGGAAAAAAGTCGAAGAATACAATCGCAACGGCTGCACCTGCCCCATTCTGTATCCGCTCGGCGACGACGTGAAATTGATGATCGACACGTTTGCACAGAACCAGAAAACAAAAGAGGAGACGAACGAATAACGCGTTCGCTCCTCTTATGATCGTTTGGGCGCAAGCATTGCCATTGCAGTCAATAGACCAAGTGCATATCCAAGCAACAGAAACAAAGCTGTTGTCTCATCCATCAAGCACCTCCAAGATGCCGTCATGACCATCTCTTATTGTGAATTCTATCACGTAATCACTTGGTGTCAATGAAAATTTCATTCAACTTGTATTAGAGATTGACAAGGAATCTATGCTTAATCTCCGCGAAATCCACAAGCCCACTACTCTTGCTGAGGCACTGAAACTTTTGCAACGACCTGGCACCGTTGCGCTTGCAGGCGGCACCGCACTCAACGCCGCTTCACCCGACGATGTGACCGCTGTAGTCGATTTGTCCGCGCTTGATTTGGCGTACATCCGCGAATCGAGTGGTGCGATTGCGATTGGCGCGACGACCAAGTTAGTGGAACTTGTCGCGTCGCCGATTTTGCGCGCGATGGCAAACGGCGTCGTATCGCAAGCTGCGCATCGCAGCACGTCGAGCATTTTGCGGAATCAAGCGAGCGTTGCAGGCACACTCATCAGCGAACCCGATGGCGTATTGGCGGTCGCCTTGCTTGCGCTTGATGCCCACGTAACCATTGTCCGGAAGGAATCGCGGACGCATTCGCTTGCCGATTTCCTTGCGATGTGCGAGCATTTGTTGATGATGGCACTCGTCACAGAGGTAACACTGCCAATTACGAATCCACATGCGTCGTTGCATACTGTCGCCCGTACGCCGAGCAACAAGCCAATTGTGAGTGTGGTGGCATCGACACAGATTCTTCGCTCCGCTCAGAATGACAATGTCGCTCATAATGTACGAATAGCGCTGGGTGGTGTCGGCGAAACTGCGGTGCGCACAAGCGCGGCAGAAAAAATTCTGGAAGCTCAATCGCTGAACGATGTGCTAATCGAAAAAGCAGCGAGCGTTGCCGCGGAAGGATTGTCGCCTGTTGGTGACTTTCGCGGCAGCGCCGAATACCGAAAAGAGATGACGGTTGTGCTGGCGCGCCGAGCGGTGAAAGAGTTGGTAGCATAGTGTCGATCTTGAAACTCGCGCTTGATGATGAACAACACGAATTTGAAGCCAATCTCAAATATCTTCGGGCGCACACCACGCAACAATTGTTCGACAAGATGATCCAGCGTTCCAATGAAATCAAGGAGATGCTGATTCGAGATGGACACCGAGAGCCTTTTGCGATCATTAAACGCCCATCGCGTCCGGTACGTCGTAATAGGAGCAAGCGCCTTTCCCGCGCACGGGTACGCCAGAACCACACTTGTTGGAATCCTTTTGAGCATTCTCCTCTGTGCATGCGTTGACACGCCAACGTCTCCAGGGACAACGCCACCAACTGCAACTTCAGTTCCTTTTACTTTCATTGAAACCGAAGACTATTTGTCAGACCTCACTATTAACGAGCATTGGCTGGCTTGGACACAGTTCGATTCCAAACAATATAGTGTTCATGTTTACGATTTGATTCGCGGCGTGAAACACCCAGTCCCCAATCCTCAAGGCGCAGCCGCATGGTTAGATGGAGACAATCTCTACATCTTGCGCTACAAACTTGATCCGCTGAAATGGTCTTTCTATCTACTTGATCTCAACACTGGACAAGAAAAACTTTTGAGAGACAATCTCTCCGCATCCAAGACGAATGGCCAGATTGCCTTGTGGTTAGAAGCTTTTCCCGACGCTTGCAAGAAAAATCTCGCTTATCTGGAGAAAATCTATACTGGTTGCAGCACCCAATTGATGACAATCAGTTTTGCAACTGACGAAATAAAAAGTGCCGGCTTTCTTAACCGTACTGCCGCTGTCCGCGCAATAACTTCTGACTTGGCTGTATTTCAAGGAACCTGGGATGGTGGTGTCAAAGCATACGACCCTGCAATTGAAGTTGTTGACCTCGAATCGGAAGAATATCGAGTTATCAGTACGGTCTCCGTCTCGCCTGCAGATACCTATGTGGTAGGCGCTAACGGTCGCACAGTGGCTTATGCTAAGGGTCAACTTGGTGAAGTCGTTGTTCTAAATATTGAACCCTTTCAACAAGCTCAAGTGCTTGTAGATGTGAAGGGAATTCGCGCGCGAGGATTAGCAGGTTCCGATATCCTTTTGTATTCTGATTGGCGTAACACCTTACCTCCCTTAATTCTTTCTGCTATTAACATGCGAAATGGGGAATATCAAGATATTCCAATCAACGATAATGTTAAACAATTCGTTGGGAGTGCCCTACACTTGGCGTGGATTAACCAAAAGGAACAGCTTTTCGTGACTCGACTTCAGCTCAAGCCATCATCAAACCATTTTCCGTTGAGTACGCCAGGTCCCACGCTATTGCCAGAACTTTTGAATCCACAACCTTCACCAGTTTGGAAAACACCGCTACCTCGACCTTCAACAGTAACACCTAGCCGTCCGGCTTCTCGTTCATATCCTGCACCTTAAACTGGTTTGAATGAGATGGACCCTTTTAAATGAAAAACCTTGCGAGGGTCATAGACCTTCGCAAGGTTTTCTGTTCGCTTCGCGTGTTAACTGCTCACTGCCTACTGGTTTAGTAATCCATGCCGCCGGGGGGCATAGCCGGTGCCGGTTTGTCTTTCTCTGGCATGTCTGTCACCAACGCTTCGGTCGTGAGAATCATCGCAGCGATAGACGCGGCGTTTTCCACACCACTGCGCGTTACCTTCGCTGGGTCGATGATGCCGTTGGCAACCAAGTCCACGTAATCTTCGGCGAGCACATCAAAGCCATAGTGGTTGCTGCCTTTTTCCTTCTGCATCCGACGCACATCTTGGATAACCACTGCGCCATCGTGACCCGCGTTTTCGGCGAGTTGGCGAAGCGGTTCTTCGAGCGCGCGGCGCAAGATGGCAACGCCGGTTGCCACGTCGCCGGTTTCGTGAATGCTGTCCAACGCGGAGATGACGTTAATCAACGCAACGCCACCACCCGGAACGATCCCTTCTTCGACGGCGGCGCGGGTTGCGCTCAACGCATCTTCGACGCGGTGCTTCTTCTCTTTCAATTCGGTTTCAGTCGCTGCACCGACACGGATCACCGCAACGCCACCGGCGAGCTTGGCGAGTCGTTCTTGCAATTTCTCGCGGTCGTAATCGGACGTCGTCTTGTCGATCTGCGCCTTGATTTCGTTGATGCGACCTTTGATGTCCTTGTCCGAGCCAGCACCTTCGATGAAGGTCGTGTCGTCTTTGGTCGCAATAACTTTGCGGGCAGTACCCAAATCGCTGATCTGGGCGGTTTCGAGTTTGCGGCCCATTTCTTCGGTGATAACGTTGCCGCCGGTGAGAATCGCCATGTCGCGCAACATATCTTTGCGGCGATCGCCAAAGCCCGGCGCTTTGATCGCGATCACGTTCAACATACCGCGCAGTTTGTTCAAGACGAGGGTGGCCAACGCTTCGCCGTCCACATCTTCGGCGACGATGATGAGTTCGCGCTTGCCCATTTGAACCAATTTTTCCAGCAAGGGCACAATATCGGTATGCGCCGAAATCTTTTTATCCGTAATCAGGATATAGACGTTTTCGAGAACGGCTTCCATGCGTTCTGGGTTCGTGACGAAATAAGGCGAGATGTAGCCGCGGTCGATCTGCATACCTTCGACATATTCGGTTTCAAAAGCGAGACCGGTCTTACTCTCTTCGACGGTGATGACGCCGTCTTTGCCGACCTTGTCCATCACATCCGCGAGCAACTTGCCGATTTCAGGATCGGCGGCGGAGATGGCGGCGACATTGGCGATTTCTTCTTTGCCCTTGACAGGAGTCGCGCTCTTTTTGATCGCTTCGACGAGCACGGCGGTGCCCTTTTCAATACCGCGCTTCAACAGCATTGGGTTTGCACCCGCGGCGACGTTTTTCAAACCTTCGTTGACAATCGTCTGCGCGAGAACAGTCGCGGTGGTGGTACCATCACCGGCGACGTCGTTGGTCTTGGTCGCGGCTTCTTTCAAAAGCTGCGCGCCCATGTTTTCGTACGGATTTTCCAGCTCAATTTCTTTCGCAACAGTAACACCATCGTGCGTGATCGTCGGCGCGCCGAATTTTTTATCGAGCGCGACATTGCGACCCTTGGGTCCGAGCGTCGTCTTGACAGCATTCGCCATCGCGTCGACGCCAATTTTCAAATGGCGGCGTGCCTCTTCCGAGAACGCCAGTTGCTTTGCAGGCATAGTTTATTCCTCCTAAACGAATTGACGAATTACTTGACGACGACGGCGAGAATGTCTTTCTCGCCCAAGATCAAATACTTTTTGTCGCCGATTTTGATTTCAGAGCCAGAGTACTTGGCGAAGACGACTTTGTCGCCTAACGCGACTTCCATCTCAACACGTTTCTTGCCTTCTTCATCCCATCGACCGGGACCAATTGCAACAATCATACCTTCTTGCGGTTTCTCTTTTGCGGTTTCGGGAAGCAGTAAACCACTCGCAGTTTTCTCTTCCTGCTCAAGCGGTTCCACGATCACACGATCCGCAAGAGGGCGCAGATTGAGCTTCTTGTCAGCCATACGAAATCCTCCTTGCTGGAATAAGTTTGGAATCAATTAGCACTCTTTCCACCAGAGTGCTAGCGTGCATAATATACACCAAATTTTTCGTTTGTCAAGTACTATTTTAAAATGAAAAAGACGATGCAAGACTGGCAGTCTTGGCAATCGCCTGCTAACTCGCAGATAGCAGATCGCTTATGGCAGATAGTGAAAGGCAAATGGCAGATACGTGTTCTGTTTTTGCTATCTGTCATGTCCAATGACATCGTACTCAATTTTTTGATTTCGTTAACTTCGCGGAGTCCAGAGACATCGTACACACTTTGCGGCGTCGATGCGAGCGACGAAACTCAGAACGTAACGGGCGAACCGGCTCTGCGATTTC
>JACRMI010000016.1 GCA_016215025.1 Chloroflexota bacterium | reverse complement strand
AACGCTTGGGAACTTCGGAATTGTCTTTGGCTCGTCTCATCCACACACCTTTGCGTCGTAGGGTTCTTGAGAACCCATTATACCGCATCAGAGGCGTGTAGGTGGAATTTTGCGGTTACTGAATTTTAATATCCCATCGCGCTCAATGGCGGTACGAACGCATCACCGCTATACACATCGACGATCTTGGCAAAATCGAACTTGGTGGGATAGCGATCGCTCTTGCGCTCGGACTCGCCCTTGCCTGCGACGATCCAAGTCGAGTACTTGTACACGACCGCTCCATCCGTGCGCCACTTGGCGGGACCCTTTGCACCCTTCCATTCCGGGTTCGCCATCAATGCGGCATACATCTTGTCTGGGTCGGTGGATTTGCTGAGTTCCATCGCGCGTGCGATTTCCATGACGCCATAGTACGTGCTCATCGCGTATGGGTCCGGCGGCTCTTTGCGACCGTCCATCCATTTCTTGACAAACTCTTCCGAAGCGTTGACCACATCGGCGTCACTGAATCCGCGCATGTCGTGATACCAGAACATCTGACCCTTGACGCCTTCCATCGCGTTTGCTGGGATGCCGGTTGCGAAAGCATTCATCAACCAAAAGTGGAACAGAGGAGCTTTTTTGCCCGCGCCCATTTCCAGCGCTTGCTTGAGCGCGTTGACCGCATCCGCGCCCCACGATCCGACGAACACCACATCGGGTTTGTACTCGAGCGCTTTGATGAGGTAGCTCGTCAAGTCCGGGCTGTTGACCGGATGCCAGATCGTCTGAAACTCGACGCCTTTGCGATCCTTCATCACCGCTTCAAAACCCTTCATCGTGCCCTGACCGATGGAATAGTCCGGCATAAAGTTGGCGATGCGCTTGGCTTTCATCTGATCCGCCATGTACGCGCCTGCGCCACGCCCCGCCCATTCTGATGCTGCGACGATGCACAGTGAGGTTGGGGCTTTAACCTCTTTCTTGAAAAAGTCTTCAGGCACGCCATTCGTCGCAATGAAAAGTGTCTTTGTCTTTTTGACTTCTTCATTGATCGCAATTGAGATGTTGCCCAGCGAGCCGGCGACGAGGGCGGTTGCTTTCTGGTCTTTGACGATTTCGTTAAAGCGGGCGACCGCGACTTGAGGATTGGATTCGTCATCGCGGTACACGCCTTCGATCTTCATCTTGACGCCGCCGATGTTGATGCCGCCGTTCTTGTTGATTTCGTCAATTGCCATCTTAGCGCCTTCCATCTGACCGGTGCCGATGGCAGCGCCTGATCCGGTGAGCGAGTACATCGCGCCGATCTTGACAGTGCCGGCGGCTGCGGGTGCAGCAGTCGGTGCAGCAACCGACGATGCACTCGAGGACGCGGCGGGCTTGGTAGTTGGAACCGGAGTAGCCGTGGGTGCCGGGGCACAAGCCGCTTGAACGATCAGAATCGTCAGCAGCCCGATCATTCCGATGAGTCGTTTGGTGATGTTCATTGTGCTAGCCTCCTTGCTAATCTGAAATTGGGTCTGATGATTTCTCGAAGACAGCCGAGTCTTCGAGTGACTTGTTCGCGTGGTCTTGTCTACAGGTCGTTCCTGAACTCCATGAGACCGGTGACCTCGCTCTTTTTCTTTTTGACGTTCGAATTCTTGACGTTGGCGATAAAGATTTCAGTCGTGGTAAACACCTTGGCGGCGACCATGTGACCACCCGTTAGTTCACCTTGTCCGTGAGAGAGAAGACAGTGGATGTGCAACACCGGATCGCCGTGCTTCAGGTTGCCGAATTCACCCACCAAGGGAACGATGTTGCCTTCAACACTCATCAACTCAAACGGACCCTTCATCTCGATTCGGTTCAAGTTCTCCGCTGGTTTGACCGGGATTGAGAACGCTGGCTTGGGCGCGACAAAGACGACATCTTCGAGACTGCCGATGCCAGAGATAATGACGGCGCGTTCCCAACCCCGGTCTTTCACGGTCTTGGTCAGCATTTGAAACAGATCGTCGCCGGGCTGAAAACGAGTGAGAATCACGTCACTCAGGTCTACTTGCTCGACGAACCGAGGATCGGCTTGGGGAATGTTGCTGCTCATAAAAATTTATTCTTCTCCTTCGACTTTAACTCATGCGATGCAGTTTGAATGTAGCGCGAGCGGCTTCGGCACCTGCGGTGCCGTGCTCGCGGCGAGCAAGCTGCTCGCGCTACATCCGTTAGTAACCCAGGTTGACGGTGACGCTTTTGCGTTGAGTGAAACCTTCGAGCATACCTTCGAGCGACCACTCGCGACCAATACCACTCTGCTTGAAACCGCCATACGAGTTGCCGGGAACGATACCACCACCTTGGTTGACTTGCACGAACCCAGATTCGATTTGATGTGCGGTGTTTAGTGCTTTGGAAATATTGTGGGTGTAAATGAACGCCGCCAAGCCATAGTGACTGTCATTCGCCAGCCGGATAACCTCGGCTTCATCTTTCCAAGGGATAACGACCAAGACGGGACCAAAAATTTCTTCGCGAACGATCCGCCAGTTATTCTGCACGCCGACAAATACAGTCGGCTCGACAAAGTACCCTTCGGTGAACGGTGCTTTTTGGGGCGGCATCCCACCACAGACAGCTTTAGCGCCTGGCTGTTCGAGACCTTCGGCAATGTAAGATAGCACCGTGTTGTATTGATTTTCGTTTACGATGGCTCCAATCTGCGTTGCGTCTTCCAACGGCTCACCGATCTTGAACGCGCGCAATTTAGCCACCAGTTTTTCGAGGAACGAATCAAAGATCGATTCGTGCAGATAAACTCGAGCGCCAGCCGTGCAAGACTGTCCTTGGCGAATGATCCGCATACCATTGATGACGTTTGCAACCGTAGTATCATCATTCGCATCTGCAAAAACAATTTGCGGAGCTTTTCCGCCGAGTTCGAGCGACACCGGAATGATGCGCTCCGTCGCCGCGCGCATGATGTTTCTACCGACCTCCGTCGATCCGGTGAAGGTGAGCTTGGCGATCATCGGATGATGGATCAACGCTTCGCCGCATTCAGATCCGCTGCCGGTGACAATGTTGAGGACACCTTTAGGCAAAAAGTGTTGACAGAGCTCGACTAACTTGATAATCGTGAGAGGAGCTTCAACGGATGGCTTGAGGACCAACGTATTGCCAGCTGTGATCGACATCGTAATTTTTAGCGCGCCGAGCGCCAACGGCGCATTCCAGGGAACGATGCCACCTACAACGCCCAGCGGTTCACGGCGCGAATAACTAAAGAGGTTCTCGCCGAGCGGAAGGACTTCGCCTTTGATCTCGCTGGCAACGCCGCCAAAGTAGCGGAAAATGTCCGCCGTCTGCATTGTCTCGTTGCGAGACTGGAGGGCAATAGGGTTGCCCGTCTCCAGTGAATACAGTCGAGCGAATTCTTCCTTGCAATTCTCAATCGCGTCCGCGATCTTGAGCAGTGCTTTTCCGCGTTCGCGCGCCGGTGTGTTTCTCCACTCGGGAAAAGCAACTGCCGCAGCTTTAACGGCTAGATCGACTTCGGCGGCACCTCCTTTTGGAACTTGTCCCGCATTCGTTCCTTTGTGAGCTGGGTTCTCAACGGAGAGCCACTTGCCACTTGCGGCTTCCACGGATTCTCCGTTGATGATCATTTTGACTTGACCGACTCCGCGTTGCCAGTCCGTTACAGTTTTGATTGGTTCAAGCATGCGATGAGACCTCCATGTTAATTGGTTCGTTAGAAACCAGGTTTATGCGTTATGGATTCATTAAACGAGTTTCGAAAGCAATCGTTCGGCGCGCTTGGGATTGAAAATGCCGCACAGACACGGCGCAGCCAGTTCAGCAGCAGCGGCCGCGCAAGTCTTTCTCCCTTTTCGAATGAGCTTGACCTTTTCGAGGACGAGGTTCGCGGCGACAAGTCCATGCCCACACATGGTGGTGATTTCCAAAATTGGATCCGGGGCGAGCTTGTCCGTTCTGCCCAAAATGCCGCCAGAGTATTCGACCGTATGCATCGGCAGCCCAGACTTTTGGCATGCCTCTTGCGTGTCGTCGAAGAGACCTGTAATAACAACCGAGAGTCCTAGGTCGGCTGCTTTAAGATCTTCAAGAACTCGAATCACGGTCTCTTTATCGGGGAAAACAAAATGGAGGACAGAGGTGTCTTGGAATCCAGCGAGGATACTTTCAAAATCAGAGTTGTACAGACTGCCAGTCTTGACATCACCGCAATTGGTGTGGGGATGTTTTGCCAAAATCTCGAACATCTTGCGTTTGGTTTCGGCAGAACCCTTGTGAGTAATGCCAGTTGCAGCCATTGCGAGGAGTACGTGATCGTCACTCAGATCATGCGCCTCGCCTTTGCGGTGCAGTGTGTGAGTCAATGCGTTTTATCCTTGTCAGAAATTCTTGAACAACGGGCGACCCAATCCGACGTTCGTCTTGCCAGCAACCGATGGGGCAAAGCCGGCTTGTTGCATAGCATCGCGCGCGGGAATCTGCCCATCCGGAGCCACCTTGCCGATCACATCGAAACTAAACACCGTGTCGATTTCCTCGGCAAGTTCTTTGACTGCCTTGAATACGCGTTCGGCGTTTTCTAATGGGACGATACCTTCGACAATGGCAGAGAGAACTTTTTCTTCTCGCACCTCGGGTTTCAACGCGCCCGTCTTCGGATCGGCGATCAATTGAGTCAGAGGATTCTTAGGTTCGAGCATAAGACCTAAAGGCAATAACCGCTTGAACGCTTTTTCAGTTTCCTTTAATCTGCATCCGAGCGTAGGTCGCCCGAATTCCAATCCGATCCCAATGTAGCCATCCCAAAAACGACCGGTGACTTCGTTCGTTTTCATTTCCTCTGTGCCTCTGCCCGGAATGCCGGTGCCGGGGTGGGAGAACCAAGGATCGCTGAAAAGTTGTCGTATGACTCGCGGATAAGAAAGCGTGTCGCGCACAATAGCATCGGTGGTGCAAACCTTCGCCCGATAACAGACGCCGCACTCGACACACTCGGCGCTCGCAATGATGGCGTGTGCCTCAATCCCTTGGGCTTTATCTCTCTTGAATGCGATGATGGCATTCACTGGGCAATAGGAAATGCACTTGGCACACCCTTTACACTTGTCCTGATCGATGAACATCGTTTCCCCGTTTGCCGTAATTTGCTACTTGGCTTTGGCTTGTACTTTTGGAGATTGTGGTGCGAGGTCTTTCTTCATCGCGGCACCGTAATAGCGCTCGATGGCCTCTTGCACTTCCAAGATGTGGCGGGTCATTTCCTTGATCGCTTTTTCCCGATCCCTTCGTTTGATCGCTTGGTAGATTCGCTGGTGCGCATTCAAGGACCGCTCCGACATACCTGGAAGAACACTAAAGGATTCAGTAATGAATTGATCCATCGAATTTCGAACTTCAGTGAAGACGTTGGCAATGAAGCGATTGTTCGATGCTTCGGCGATGAGGTGATGGAACGCTTTATCCTTTTCGATATACTCAGTGAGATTGTTGTTCTTGACTGCGCCAGCCATTGCCTCAACGAGAATTCCAAGTTGCTGGACTTGGGCATCCGTCGCTTTTTGGACAGCCAACTCCACCATGCCCACTTCGACCAGACGTCGCGCCTCGATCAATTCTCTTGTTCCTTCGGCATCGGAGACAAGCGGGAGTGCAAACCGATTGGGCAACATCCCAGGAATCTGTCGCCGCAGAACGGTACCTATCCCGGGTGCCTGCTCAATTACACCCATTAAAGCAAGGGTGTGGAACGCTTCTCGCAAACAAGGACGGCTAACCCCTAATTTCGCGGCAAGTTCGTACTGATTGGGCAATTTATCACCCTCCTTCAGTTCGCCGCTTTCCATCATGCGCCGTATCTCGTCAATAACACCGTCTGCTAGGTTTTTTTTGATAACGCGCCCCAATTGGACACCTTTTCCTTTCTATTTGTAATACAATCATACCATCATATCATCTGTTTGTCAACCCCTATAGCTTAATTGGTCCCCAATTCCTCAAATTTGCCCAAATTTCATCCTTTTCGAATGATCCCTTTTTCTCGGTCGTTTTTTTCAAAAGCACACTTGCAATGAGTCAACCCCTTATCAAAACAAAACCCCATATCCTCAAGCCGCGCCTTGATCTAGTGCCGTGTCCGTGCTTGATCGAACGATTGAATGCTGGCGCACAACACACTCTTACACTGCTCTCCGTACCCCCCAGGTTTTGGCAAGACGACCCTCGTGAGTGAGTGGATTCAGTCACACAAAATATCCGCGGCGTGGCTAGCACTTGATGCCGGCGACAATGACCCAGCGCGATTTTTCACGTACTGGCTTGCCGCGATTCAAACCGTCCACGCCAGTGTCGGTGAATTCGCCTCACCCCTGTTGCGCTTGCCCCAACTGCCTCCGCTCGAATCGTTGGTGGCTCCAATTCTCAATGACCTCGCTAACCTGTCCCAGGATATGACTCTCATTCTCGACGATTATCACGTTATCGAAAACGAAATAATTCATAATGCCCTCACATTCTTGCTCGAACATCTGCCGCCTAAGATTCACAGTGTCATTGCGACGCGCGCCGGTCCACCCCTGCCACTCTCGCGTTTGCGCGCGCACAATCAACTGGTCGAATTGCGCGGGCAAGACCTGCAGTGGAACACCAACGAAGTCGCCGCATTCTTGAATCGAACGATAGCAATAAAACTTTCTCGTGACGACGTAGAGGCATTGACCGAGCGCACTTGAGGATGGATTGCGGGATTGCAAATGGCGGCGCTATCGTTGAGAGACC
Organism: Chloroflexota bacterium; assembly: GCA_016215025.1. GTDB lineage: Bacteria > Chloroflexota > Anaerolineae > UBA4142 > UBA4142 > JACRMI01. The sequence continues at coordinate 13,114 of JACRMI010000016.1, read as the reverse complement.
ACTCCAACACCACCGAGTTCATTCGCGCCTTTGCGGGCACTCATCGTTTTGTGTTCGATTATCTCGCAGAAGAAATTCTCAATCGCCAATCACCCGCGACCCAGGATTTTTTGGGCGCGACATCGATCCTCGATCAAATGGCGGCGTCATTGTGCGATGCAATCACGCAACGCACGGACAGCCAGCCCATTCTTCAATACTTGGAGCAATCGAACCTGTTCATCGTTCCACTCGACGACGAACGACGCTGGTATCGCTATCATCATCTTTTCGCCGATTTATTGCATCAACGTCTAATTGAATCGCGCCCCCATCTCGTACCCGAATTGCATCGCCGTGCTAGTGTTTGATCGAGCAATTCGCTGAAACCATCCTGGGACGCGGTAAGATCGTCACTTTCATGAGTTGGAGCGCGCGCGTACCTGATGAGTTCATTCGAACACGACCAACTGTTCATACGAACAGCGGCACTGTTCCAGCTCGCCGAAGTGAATCAGCGGCAGGGGCGGTTGCGCTAAGCGCACACCTTTTACGAGTAAGCGGTCGTCACAGCCACCGATTCCAAAGGACAGCGCCTGCCGATTGCGAGCTGGGCGTTGATCGGATTGGCAGACATTCATCGCGAGTGGAGTGATTTCGAGGCGGCGGAAAAGTTCGCGTGCGAGGGAATCGAATTGTCCAAGCGCTGGTGCGCGGTGGTTTCGGCAAGCGCCTATATCACGCTCGCAAGTATCAAACAAGCCCAAGGTAATTCAGTGAGCGCGAATGATACGATTCAGCAAGCGTGGCAACTGGCGATTCAGGACCGCGCGATGGAATTGGATGATTGGGGTGTCGCGCTGCTTCGCACAGTTGTGGATAGCCCAAGGCAATTTCGATGCCGCGCAACAGTGGACGCGCGAACGCAGCTTGAGGCGTGAGTTGGATTTGACCGAGTTGGATCTGAGCGAAGACTATCTCAAGTATCATCTCCGCAAATACGAGTATCTAGTCCTCGCGCGTTTGCGGATCGCGCAGGGTCGCGCCGACGACGGGATACTCGGATTCGGAATGGCGATGCCAATCTTTCCATTCCTGATCACGCGGCTCGGTGGCAGTGGTACTGAATTTGGATGGTTGATTGCAGTCTATTGCGTGATGCAGTTGGTTTTTTCGCCAGTGTGGGGCAGTATTTCGGATCGCGTTGGTCCCAAGCCGGTATTAGTGATCGGCATGTTGGGTACAGCGTTGTCATACGCGCTGTCTGGTCTGGCGACCGAGTTGTGGATGCTCTTTATTGCGCGGATATTTTCCGGCTTGCTCGCCTCTGCGATGTTGCCGACGGCGATGGCATACATCGGCGACTGCACGTCAGACCAAGATCGCGGCGGCTGGACTCGGCATCGTTCTTGGTCCTAGTCTCGGCGGCTTGCTTGCCGGCGATTCGTTCGTGCTGCCGTTTTTCATCGCGGCTGGGTTGTCGGTCATGTCGCTATTCTTGTTTAGTCTCTTCGCCGTTTCGGCTTCCTCGTTAAGCACACCATTCAGAAATACATCGCACGCGTTCGCAAAGTTGGCCCACTTTCCTCAAGAATTCACGCAAAGGACATCTTATCGCGCGAAGAATTGTTTTAAAAAGCGACAACCCTCGACGGCGATTTCATCTTGAATCGCTTCAAGCGATTTGTCTGCACTTACTCTTAGCTCAATCCCCATCGACTCGATGACGAGCGCGCCATTATAGTTGATTTTCTTGAGCGCAGACCGAATCCCTTGCCAATCCATGTGTCCGCTGCCTGGCGTCCCTCGATCATTTTCATTTGCGTGGACATGAATGAGACGATTGCCGATTTGTTCAATTGCATCAGCAACATTTTTCTCTTCAACATTCATCGGAAAGGTATCCGCCATCACTTGAATCGCTGGATGATCGACGAGTGTAGCAAGTTCCAACGCATCGGCAATTGTGTTGGCAAAGCTGTGCCGAAAACGGACGAGCGTCTCAATGCCCAAGACAACACCCTGATCGGCGGCGTACTCGCCAATGCCGCGCAAGAATTTAGCGGCGCGCTCGTATTCTTGTTTACGTTGATCGGGCGTCGCGTGCCACGTTCGACCAACACCGCCATAGATTCCGCCGCCAATCAGGTTACCACCCATCTGGGTAATTGCATTAATAGAATGCCGCAAGTACTCCAGCGCCGCTCGATTTCGAATCGGATCATCGACCGTCAAATCACGATCTTCGCGCAGGACTGCGGTGAAGCTAACGCCGAGACCATAATCACGAGCGATTGTGCCAACGCGGGCGTAATCGAACTGGTCGATGTCTTGCAACGGAATCTCGATCCAATCGAATCCCAGGTCAACAACCTTTTGGATGAGATGTAATTCATCCATGGTAAAGCGCGGCGACCAAAGCCAAGTACTGATACCAAATTTCATAAGGGAATATCTCAGTAGGACGCAGAACGTCGCAGGTGAACGCGGCTTTTTTATCTGCATTTGTCCGCGCCCCCAAAAATATCTAGTGTGCTTCGCGATCCTGCAACGGCAGTCCGGCTTGAGCCAAGATAGTGTCTACGAGTTCTTGCGTGCGAACAGCGTCGTGTCCATCCGTCAACGGTTTTTTGCGTTTGCGCACACATTCGATAAAGTGCGACACTTCGGGACCAAACCCCAGGGTCTGGTTGACTTGCGCCCATCCTTGCGCACGCGGACGCATTTCGATAACGCGCGTCTCTCCGTTTTTTGAAATGGAAACTCGATCCGGTGCGACCACACGCGCCGTTGTCGAATTTCCGTATGCATCCAAGCGTTCATCCCATTCGCCGGCGCACCGCGCGGCGACGAGCGTTCCAATCGCGCCACCAGCAAAGCGAATTAGCGCAATCGTTCCATCTTCTTTGTATCGATCCGGCGCAATCGTGTGCGCCGTAACCGTCTCTGGCTCGCCGCAGAACCAGCGCAAAAGATCGATCATGTGAATCGCGTTTTCGAGTGTCGCACGATATTCAGAACCCACGCGATTTTTCTGTGCCACGCAGAATTTGATCTCGTTATTTTGAAATTGCTGGCGCGCGATCTCATACACTTGAGCATACCGGCGATTGAATCCGACCATCAACAAGCGTTGGGTCTGATCGGCGAGATTTGCGAGGTACCGTGCTTCTTCGAGCGTCGTCGCGAGAGGTTTTTCGCAGAAAACATCTAATCCCGCTTTCAACCCCATTTCGACAAATGGTGTGTGCAAATATTTCGGCGTCAAAACAAACAGCGCATCTAGCTCTGCTTGCTCGATCATTTCCTCAACGCTCGCAAATGCGCGCTCGATGGGCCAGCGTTCGAGATTGCGGGCTGCGCTTTCTGGTTGGCGCGTCACCACTCCGGCGATTTTGACACCGGATTCTGCGATCAAACCAGGCAACTCAGCCACTTGCGCAATGCTGCCCGCGCCAGCCAAGCCAACACGAATAATTCGAGACTCCATGCGTTTACGCCTTTCTAGAGAAAGGATAATGATCGAGTTTTGCCAACATGTCGCGGACCACTTGCGCGCTCTTGGCAAAACCGATCAGCGGTTCCGGCAAATCCTGCGGATGCCAGCGATACTCGTACTCGAACGACAAGTAATCGGCGTAACCGATCGAGTCCAGTTCGCGCAGAATGGCCCGCCAATCGAGAATGCCCTCGCCGACCACGCGCGAGTAAACGGCGCGTTCTTCGGGCTTGACGGTTGCGACTTGGCTAGCGGAGAATTTCTGAGCGGGATTCGTGAACACCAGGTCTTTGACATGCACGTGACGAATCCAGGGTCGTTGCAGATCAATCGCTGCGAGGAATGGCTCGCCGTGCGTGAATGTGAGATTCGCTTGATCGTAAAGAATCCCGACGCTGGGCAGATTCATCGCGCGCATGAGCGCAGCCGTTTCGACGGCGGTCACCGTCATGGTGTTAAAGTGATTCTCGACGCAGAGGACCACGCCCGCTTGTTGCGCGATGCCGCCTAGGTGCTTGAGCGATTCGACGAGACGATTCCACTTGACATCGCGCGTAGTTTCTTCGCCTTCCAAATAACTGCCCGCATAGACCCGAATGCGATGACAATCGAGTTGCTCCGCCGCCCGGATACATCGTCCAAAGCGTTCCAGATCGCATTCGCGTTCTTGGTCGTCCAAACTGTTGATGCCGGTCATGTACGGCGTCAAACACGCAATCGACAATCCCAGGTCTTGCGCCAAGTGGCGCACCTGCGCAATTTCGGATTCGCTAGCAGTTTCGGGAATCGCAGCAGCATATTCATTCTGCCAGATAATTTCGGCGGCATCCATATCGGCACTGTGAAAGAGTCGCAGGGATTCTGGTACGGTGAATTGGGGAGTGCCCAGCGTATGCCCACACAGTTTCATGTCAATTGTTTTCTCCGGATAGAATTTGTTCCAACTTGGCGCGCGTCGGCAACGCCGGTTGCGCACCCAGCTTGGTGGTGGTCAGCGCTCCGGCCGCACTCGCCTGGCGCAGCGCTGTCTCCCAATCGCGACCGTGCGCGCGGGCAACCGTGAGCGCGGCGACGAACGCATCGCCCGCGGCCGTCGCATCGATGGCGGAGACGGAAAACGCGGGCACGCGCCACACGCGATCTGCTTCGTGCGCCAATGCGCCTCGCGCCCCAAGCGTTATTACGACGCCGCGCGCACCCAATCATCCACCATCATTCCCGTCATGCGCGCGGCTTCGGTTTCGTTTGGAATCAAAATATCGACGAGCGCAAGTGTTTCAGCATCGAGCATTTGCGCCGGAGCAGGATTCAAAATAGTCAAGAGATGCTTGGCGCGCGCGACCCGCAACGCATGGACGACCGTGGTCAGCGGAATTTCCAATTGTGCGATCAACGCTTTCGCCGAAGCAATTTACCCAGCCGCACGATCCACATCGGCGGGAGTCAGGCACGCATTCGCACCAGGCACGACAATGATCGTATTCTGTCCTCCGTCTTCGACAGAAATGATAGCGACGCCGGTGGTGGCTTGAGCATCGGATTGCACATGCGTCGTGAGGACACCCGCTTGAGCCAGACTTGCGCGCAGGTTACGTCCAAAATCGTCCACGCCGACTCGCCCGATCATCAGGACCGCTGCTCCCAATTTGGCTGCGGCAACGGCTTGGTTCGCGCCTTTGCCACCAGGGAGCATGATAAACTCACGTCCCAGGATGGTTTCGCCGCGCGTGGGCAACTGCGCAACCCGGGCAACCAAGTCCATGTTCAAACTACCAACGACGACAAGATCTGTCATCCGATTTGCTCCAAGGAATTTTCAGCGCGCCTGAGCGTACGCGCGATCAACGATTTCCATTGCAGCGGCTAGATCAGCCAAAGTGGGCAATCCGATGAATCCATCTTTCAATCCAAGGAGAACACGGCTTGCGAATTGACTGTATAGCGGGTCGGAATCCAAATCGATTTGTTCCACGATGGAATGACCGGACGCATCGGTGAAGGCAGCAGTCCCATAGTCTCCAATCGACAGATATCCGGTGGGCGATGCAGCATAATACGAGACTTCGCGTTTGTGCGGCGAATCGGGGAAGACATAACCCGTTTCGATGATGGCTGATCGTCCGCTCATGGTTTCCATTATGACGACCGCATGATCTTCGACCAAAGTATTGTGTGTACGATGATGTAAGCTAGCATGGACATGGATGACTGGTTCGGCAGCCGCTTGCAGGAAAAGATCCACAAAGTGAATTCCCAGGTTGATAAAACAACCGCCGCCGGCTTCTAACGGGTCGAGCATCCACGAACATCCCGCGCGAATATATCGCTCCGGCGGTCCAGCGATAAAACGAAAGGTCGCGTGATCGGGTCGTCCGATTTTTCGGAGCATCGCCGCAAGGGGCCCCAAGCGTTGGACGAACGGAACAGTAACAGACACATGCGCTTCGTCCGCTAGTTTGGCGATTTCGCGTACCTGAGCGGAATAAAGTCCAGCCGGTTTTTCGATACAGAATGGCAAGCCGCGCGCAATCAACACTCGAGCGATTTTTGGCATTTCACTGTGACGACCAAAGACAAAAGCCATGTCCAGGTCCGGTCGCGCGGCTGCTTCGTGCCAATCCTGATAGGCGGTTGCGCCAAGAACATTTGCCCGCGCCATTACGATCTCTGAATTTTTATCGGCGATGGCGACGACATCGGCCTGCTCGGCTAACGCATCGAGATAAAGCGGAACGTGCCAGTGCGATGCCTCAAGAATCGCCACGCGTGGTTTCATTGGTCTCCTTCTTGGAAACACACAATTGCTTTGCCAACTTTTCCCGCGACCGTATCTTCAAACGCTTGCTGCGCCTGATCGATGGGATATAGCCGGAGAAGTGGATCGAGCGGCAACGCGCCGGAAACGATTAGTTCCATCGCAAGCGATTTCTGTTCGGCGGTCAAGTGTGGATAGGGACCCTTCGCGCCGACCACGTGCAATTCCTTGCGCATGATCGGACGCAGATCGATTCCATCTGCCATTTGATGATAAACACTGCCGATCACCACTCGCCCACCCAAGCGCGCCAATGACAACGCGTCGATAAAGCCAGAAGTGGAGCCAGTCGTCTCGATCACAATATCAAAGTTGGTGCGGTCTATGGCAGGGATGCCCAATTGAGCCGCGAGCGCCAAACGACCGGGCTGGATGTCTACGCCAGCGACCATACTCGCGCCGGATTTTTGCGCGAGTAGAGCCGATAGCAACCCCAGCGCGCCCAAACCGAGAACGACAACTCGATCACCTAGTTTCACCTGCGCTTGCTCGACAATTCGAATCGCGCAACTCAACGGCTCGTGCAAAGTTGCCTGTTCCCAGCTTACGTGGTCGGGAATTTTTGTAAGGAATCCAAAATCGGAGTTTTCTAACACGCGCGTAAATTGCGCGAACCCGCCGGGCGAAAGTGTGGCCTTCATATCGGGACAATAATTCGGATGCCCCGCGAAACATTTTTCGCAGTGACCACACGTGCGAATCAACCCGCTCGCCACGCGGTCACCCACGCACAGATCGCGGACGTTTTCGCCGACCGACACAATCGTGCCGCTAAACTCGTGCCCGAAGAATCCGACCTCCTCCACACGCTGAATACCGCGATAAATCGGCAAATCACTACCGCACACGCCACAGCCAGCAACCGCGACGACAACCGAATCGCGCGCTGCGATTGGCTCTGGCTGCTCAATCAATCCGATTTTATTTGGGGCAACGGCAGCAAGTGCTTTCATGGTGATTTGTTCACGGCATGACGAGCCGCGGCAGGAAAAGCGCCAAATCGGGAATGTAGGTCACCAACACCAGGACAACTGCCGTCGCTCCCAAGAAAGGCAACACAGGCACAAAGATTTTGCCGATTGGAATATCCGCAATCCCAGCGGAGACGAACAAGGGAACACCGGCAGGCGGACTGATTTGCGCGAACACCATGTTGAGTGTGAACACGACGCCAAAGTGAACGGGATCGATGCCCATCCGCATGATGATCGGCATGAGTAGTGGCGCAAGAATGATAATGATCGGCGTGGGATCAAGAAATGTTCCGACGAGCAACAACAAGATGTTGATGAGCAAGAACACGTGCAAAGGATTGTTGGACAGCGAGAGGAAAAAGTTCGCCAAACTCTCTGGAATACGCAGCATCGTCATCACGGTTCCAAAGATGGACGAGGTAACGACCAACAACATCACCATTCCCGTCGTGCTGGCCGCGCGCGCGACGACGGGACCAACATCGCGCCACGAGAGTTCCTTGTAGATCAAGGAGAGAATTAATGCGTAGACAGCGGCGACTGCTCCGGCTTCGGTCGCCGTGAAAATTCCCAGCGTGAGTCCGCCCGCGATGATGACGACTGTGAGCAACGGCGGCACCGACACAACAACACTCTTTGCAGCAGCGATAGCCGGACGACGAGGTTCGCTCGGATAGCGATGATTGCGCGCGTGGAAAAAGACGACGACCATGAAAGCGAGCATCAAGAGAACCGCAGGAACAAGACCACCCAAGAACATGCGTGCAATCGAAATGTTGGCGGTGACACCGAGGATAACCATTGTGATGCTCGGCGGAACCATCATGCCCAACGTTCCCGCCGACGCTTGGAGCGCGCAGGCAAAGGGCATGTTATAGTTTTGCTTCTTCATTGCGGGAAGCAACACACTGCCAATCGCAGCTGTATCCGCCGTGCAAGATCCAGAGACGCCGCCAAAAAACATGGACGCCACAACACAGACATAGCCCAAGCCACCGCTGAGCCACCCCACCAACGTTTGCGCCAACTCGACAATGCGCCGTGAGATGCCACCGCGCCCCATCAGTTCGCCGGTCAGCAGAAAGAATGGGATCGCCAAGAGCGTGAACGAGTTGGCGGCGGAGACTGATGTAGGAACCAACGTTAACAAGTTCAATCCCGAAGCCATGATAACCAGCAAGGACGCTAGCCCAATCGCAAAAGAAATCGACATCCCCAACAGAATAAAGATAAGCATCGAACCGAACAACAACACGACCAGCATTACTCCATCCCTCCCGACATTCCCGACATACTGGACTGCTCGGCGTCCGGATCGATGGTGCGCGCGATCAATTGAATCAACATCAACATACTACCCACCGGCAACCCGGCGTAAACCCAGGATACGCTGATCTGAAGCGAAGGCGTTTTCTGAATCGCCAGAATCGGCAACGTCTCGATGCCTTTGATGGTCCAGATGATCAAGAACACGGCGACGCCGACCAGCGTAGTCACTTGAACGATGCGGAGTGGACCACCGGATAACTTGCCAATAACATTGTCAACGCCGCTGTGTCGGTTTTCGCGCATCGCGACGGCCGCACCCAAAAATGAAACCCAGACGAAAAGCGATACCGCCATCTCATCCGACCACGTGAGCGGCGCGTTGAACAGATAGCGAAAGAGTACAGCGACAAATACGATGAGGGCGAGCCACGCCGTCGCAATCGTCGCGAACACGCGCGTTATCTGGTGAAGCCAATGACTCACGCGCAAGAACCATCGAATGAGCGCGGGTCTCGATTTCGGCTCATCGGTAATTAACTTGAGACTGGGTTCAGTCGATAAACTCGTCATGGCTGCCTCAGGACGCAAAACATATCTGGCGATGAGCGGAACCGCAAACGATTCCGCCCATCGCCTATCGATCACATCATTTACCTTTGATTTGCTTTATCAAGTCCGCGCCAACTTTTTCGGCGTATTTTGCGTACACTGGCTCGACCGCCGCGCGGAAAGGATCGAGGTCGACTTTGATGACTTCCATGCCCTTGCCTTTGAGGTCCTCCAAGTTTTGCGTGGCTTCTTTTTCGTACAGATCATTGCCCCACTCGAACGCGGACTTGGACGATGCATCAATTGCCTCTTGAATATCTTTGGGCAATTTGTTCCATGTCTGCATGCTCATCATGAAGATAACGGGTGTCCGGAAATGCTCGGTCAGCGAATAGTACTTGGCCACTTCATAGTGCTTGTTCGCCCAAACCGAATCCGGCGAATTTTCTGCGCCATCGACGACCCCTTGCTGCAAGCCAACATACAGTTCGCCGAAAGCCATCGGCGTCGCGGATGCGCCCAGCGCATTGATCGTATCGACCATGATGGGCGACTGGATCGCGCGAATCTTCATCCCCTTGAGATTCGCCAAGGAGCGCACGGCTTTTTTGCTGGTGTACATACTGCGCGTGCCTTGGTCCATCCAGAACAATCCCTTAACGCCGACGGCTTCCAGCTTTTTGAGGAGACCCTGACCGACCGGGCCATTCAAGAGATCGAATTCTTGTTTCTTGTCTTTGAACAGATAGGGCAAATCGAAAATTCCAAATTCCGGAACGGTATTGGCCGGTACCGACGTGATGGCTTTGGCCATATCGATCGTTCCTAGCCGCAGCCCTTCAAACATTTTCGCTTCGTCGCCGAGGGTGGCATTGGGGAAAACTTCGACCTTGACGCGACCGTTCGTGCGCTTGCCGACCTCTTGCGCAAAGTACGTAATGACGCGACCATGTGGATATTGATCGGTTGAGTTGTGGCCTGCCTTTAACACAAATTGCGGCGCTGCAGCTTGCGATGCTGCCGAGGACGTGGCGCTAGAAGCTTTGGCTTGAGTCGGAGCCGGAATCGGCGTGGCGGTGGGACTAGCCGCGCAAGCCGCCGTGACGACGAGTGTGCCGGCCAAAAGCATGGTTCTTAACCAGAATAATTTGTTTCGTAAATGAGATAACATCATAACCTCCTTGTTTGAGAAGACGCGAGTCTAATAGAGTAGCTGATTGTGATCTAACACCAGTCCATAAAATGAATGAGCGCAGGAGGGGCACGCGTGAAACTCAAAGAGGATAGGGTTGAGTGATCGAAATGACAGGCGCAACGTAATGACTTGAAAAGGACAAGCAGGGAATGATCTTGAGAGTGGTTATAGTGGTCTGATCGTGAGGCACACCGAAATTTGGTCAACTTGTGCAAGCACGGCGTTCCCAACTTGACAGGGCTTGCCACTTTAGAAAACCACCCGATCGTTAGCAATTCGATCCATGAGCCGGAACCGCCATCGCTCAAGTCAACCAATGTAAACATCCTTGTATTACAGTTTTCTATATTTAGCTACATTGTAGCCATTATAACACTTTTAAACATCAGTGTCAACCATTTTTTGCCAAAATTATTAGTAATTAAAACAAAACAATACATAATATATTAATTTTGAGCCACATTGTTGCAATAGTTTGTTTGTCGTGGTATAATGATTTTAACTAGAAAATCGAGAAAAGAGGAATATGTCAGACAACCATCAACTAAGTGGAGAAGCGAAACGTGCAATCGCATCGGTAGATCGTTGTCTAGAGATATTGCTCATGTTGGCAGGTAACCGAGTTGGTTTACGGCTGGCTGAAGTGGCGAATAAGTTGGGATCAGATCGCACGAATGCGCAACGCATCTTGTCGACGATGGAAGAACGTGGATTTGTCTTCCGTGACGAAGTGTCGAGCCGTTACAAGCTTACATTTTTGGTTACGTCGCTAGGGTTTCGACATCTTGAGGCGGCGGGTGTTAGCGAGTGGGCACAACCCACTCTCGACAACTTGGCATCGGCGACACGCGAATTGGTGCGACTCGCCGCAGGTGAGCGTGACAAACTACGCTGGATCGCTTGCGCGCAAGGAGCGGATGACACTTTGATCGTCGATCCGGTTCAGGGCAAGGAAGTTCCGTTGCACGCGACCGCCAACGGTAAGGCATGGCTCGCGCAGTTTCAAGACGAAGATGCCATCAAGCTAGTATTGCGCCAGGGATTTCACGCGCGAACTCCCAAAACGATTACGTCGGTCGATGCCTTGCGTGAGGAATTGCGTCTCGTCCGCGAACGCGGTTACGGCACAGCAGATGAAGAAGCCGATCTTGGCGTCGTCGCCGTGTCCGTCGTTATTGTACGCGAGAATCGACCATTGGGAACGATCAGTGTAGCTGCGCCGACGACACGAGCTACGGTAAAAACTCTCGAGCAATTTGTACCGCTGGTTCGCAAAGCAGCCACCGTTCTTGCCGATACCTGGGGACCCTACGTAGACACCTTGATTCCTAACCCTGTAACCGAAACGGTTATTCGCTCACGATAATCCGTTTCCGGATTCATATTCTACAGATTCATTCGAGTGTTCTATTTGCAGACTAGTGCAGCCACAAAGTAATGCGGTATAGTCAACTACGCAAGAAATACGCTTGGCTTGCTATGCAAGAGTTTGGATGCACTCCTAGTATTACTCCGACACTTCGGTGACAGTAGGCGACTTACTAATTTTGAAGCGATTTAGCGATATACTCATGGGCGACATTCACAATGAGAGAGGTCGCCATGAAAAAGTCTACGCAAAAGCACTCCGAGCCACCGGCGAGCGTTCCATCGTCTATTCCACTCCGTCTTTCAGCGGCGCGAACAACGCGAATGGTCCGCCCTGTACCTGTGCGGTCAACTGTCCAATCTGGAACGCAAAACGATTGAACCCATTGTCGCCGCGTTTCGCGGGGCAGACCCCAACGCGATGCGCGGTCTGCAACGATTTGTGAGTCAAGAGACCTGGCTTGCCCCTCAGATGATCCTGCAACTCCAGGACTTGGTCGCGGAATGGCTGGGTGATCCCAGGGGCGTTGCGATTGTCGATGGGAGCGGCTTTCCCAAACAAGGGTCATCTTCGGTGGCAGTGGCACGCCAATATTGTGGCGCGGTGGGCAAAGTCGCTAACTCTCAGGAAGGTGTGTTCCTGGTGTATGCGAGCCGCTCCGGCTATGCCTTCGTGGATGAACGGTTGTATGTTCACGAGACGTGGTTCAGCGATGCCGCGCGCACGCGCTGGCAGCACTGTAGCATCCCGGACGACCTGCGCTTTCACACCGAACCCGAGTTGGTATTGGAGATGTTGCAAGGCGCGATCGAGCGCGGCGTGCTCCCGTTTCGCTGGGTCGCGGCGGATGCACATTTCGGCGCAATTCCTGCATTTTTGGATGAGGTGGAGTATCTGATCGAAGTGCCGGGGGATACCCGCGCTTGGTTGCACACGCCGAGCGTTGAACCGCCGGGCTGCGGCGTCCTGGGACGACCGCGCACTCAGCCACGCGTCTCGCGCCATGCGCCGCGACCCCATGAATTGCGCGAGCTTGCGACGCAGTTGCCCAAGAACGCGTGGAAACGCTATTGCATCAAAGAAGGGAGCAAAGGTCCCTTGATTGCCGACTTCGCGTTCTTGCGAGTGACGACGATTCGGAATGAGTTGCCTGGTCCGCGCGTGTGGGTCATCTTCCGCCGCCGTGTGGGGCAGGACCCTGAACTGAAAATCTATCTGAGCAATGCCCCGACGACGTGTCCCCGCACGGAATTCGTCCGCGTCAGCGGCATACGCTGGTTCGTGGAGACTACCTTGGAAGAAGGCAAAGGCGAAGTCAGTATGAATCAGTATGAAACGCGCGGCTGGGTCAGTTGGCATCATCAGATGGCGCATGCGTTCATGGCGCACTTGTTTCTGATGCGGTTGTGTTTGGTGTTCAAAAAGAAGTCCTGCTTTGACGGTCGCACAGGCGCGTCGCCTCATC
>JACRMI010000015.1 GCA_016215025.1 Chloroflexota bacterium | reverse complement strand
GCGTGATGCGGGATGTTTCAATCCACGCTCCCTATTATGAGAGCGACTGCCGTACGCATCGCGCCAAATGCGATGACCGGCGTTTCAATCCACGCTCCCTATGATGAGAGCGACTCTAAAAAAGAATCTGACTAGAACGATAGGAGTGGTTTCAATCCACGCTCCCTATGATGAGAGCGACTGCAGGAATTGGCAGACCGCAAACGCGAACGCGATGTTTCAATCCACGCTCCCTATGATGAGAGCGACTGGGCCGGTCATGGGTCAACAATGGCTATACGTTAGTTTCAATCCACGCTCCCTATGATGAGAGCGACGCCAGATCAAATTATCCAGCCCTGGCAATTTGGCGTTTCAATCCACGCTCCCTATGATGAGAGCGACATTCCATCATTGAGGGCTGGATAAATAAATTCAATGTTTCAATCCACGCTCCCTATGATGAGAGCGACTATCATAAAAAACTTGCGCTACTGCAAGACGCCACGTTTCAATCCACGCTCCCTATGATGAGAGCGACCCGCTCGCGCTCGCGAGGACCGGCGACGACACACCGTTTCAATCCACGCTCCCTATGATGAGAGCGACATGCGTTCTCGATTTATGCCAGCGTGATGCGGGATGTTTCAATCCACGCTCCCTATTATGTCAACAATGGCTATACGTTAGTTTCAATCCACGCTCCCTATGATGAGAGCGACAAGCAAGTTCGATTCACATCAAATTCGACTACGCTGTTTCAATCCACGCTCCCTATGATGAGAGCGACCATTGCGTTTCGACTTTGTTTCGGACTTGAAAATGTTTCAATCCACGCTCCCTATGATGAGAGCGACATCTCAGCTTCGACCACGTTTAGTATGACGTTTAGCGTTTCAATCCACGCTCCCTATGATGAGAGCGACCAAAAGTGGCATCCATCTGTCAACATCATTTTTGTTTCAATCCACGCTCCCTATGATGAGAGCGACCTGATGCGGCTGGGATTGCACCAAGCGTCGCAGGTTTCAATCCACGATCCCTATGATGAGAGCGACAAGTTCGAGATTTGCTAGGTGGAACTACTAACGGGTTTCAATCCACGCTCCCTATGATGAGAGCGACTTGAGCGTGGGCATGCGTGTTCTAGGTTTGCAAGCGTTTCAATCCACGCTCCCTATGATGAGAGCGACCGCAACATATAGTGTTTCCCCTATCTTCTACCCATAAATAGGGTAACTCACTTTATCAAATCCGTCGAGAGCAATTCGTAATACGTCGTTTCTCGACCATTTACGTGCAAAATTTCCGCGAACCTGGCAGAGAATCTATGTGCACATCGGGTTCGCAAATCAGGAAATCAGCGTCCCTTCCAAATTGATGCTTGGTTTTGCGCCAAAGTGTTCGACGCGGTGACGCGAATCGTCACCCAGGAAGTAAAATCGAAGCGAATCTTCCGTCGGCTCGATGATCTCTATCAGCGCGGCTTGCAACAGTTTTAGCCGTGCGGAATCGATGATGCATTCAAAAACGGAATTCTGAACGCGCTGACCATAGTCCTCGCATTTTTTCGCGACGTGGCGCAAGCGTTTCTTCCCCTCTTCCGTTTCTGTGCTGACATCGTAAGTAACTAGAACCATCATTGGCAAACTCCGTTTCAATAACTCAAGCAATACTCAATTCCAAAAGAACGGTGGATACGCATCGAGATCGTTACGCAAGTAACGCGCCAAGAGCATCGCTTGAACGTGCGGAATCAATCCAAACGGAATGCGCTCTTGCAGATAGGGATGAACAATCTCTTCCTTCTTCCTTTCCTGCCAAGCGGTCAGGACAACTTTGCGGGTATCGTCATCCATCAGGATGCCACCGCTTTCTTTCTGCGTGAATCCCTTGCCCGAAATCTGTTTGCGATTAACCAGGGAAAGCGCAAGGCGGTCGGCGAAAACAGGACGCAGTTCTTCCATCATATCCAACGCGAGCGATGGGCGACCTGGTCTGTCCTGGTGAAGGAAACCCACGTACGGGTCTAACCCAACCGTCTCAAGCGCAGAGGTGGCTTCATTCGTCAATAACGTGTAAAGAAACGAAAGCAAAGAATTCATGTTGTCCAGAGGCGGTCGCCGCGAGCGTTCCTTGAAGAAAAAATCTTCGCGTTGTTGCAAGATAATTTGATCGAATACGCCAAAATAAATCTTCGCCGCGTTTCCTTCAAAGCCCATCAAATCACCAATTGATTTGCACGATTGAATCGCTTTGACAGTTTCCTTCATTAAATTTGCCGCGTTCGTAAGCGATTCGACATTGACCAACATCGAATGATCGCGGATAGCACGTTCCAACACTTTGCGGCAATTGGACAATTTCCCAATTAGAAAAGATGCGGCGATAGGAACGCTTTGCATCTCTTGTTCTGAAACATCATATTGCTTTTTCCGCAAAAGGACATTTCCCTTCACCTTACCAGTGACGCGCGCCTGAAAGCGTCCATTGGGAGTGAGAAAGCACAAACCAATATTTCGATCAGCGCACGCACCCATCAGTGCGGGACTCGCTCCCTGCCAAGTAAAGCAGACGATATTTTCGATGTTGTGCAACGGTAGGCGCGTGGAAGCGTTCTCGTCTTTTTTGATGACGATGTTTTCGCCATCAAGAGAAAGAAATGCTTCAGGCGTTGTGACGTACAGAATGTTGCCAAGATGTTTCATTCGCTATCCGTTTTCGATCTGTTGCCGAATGTACTTGGATGCGGCAATGACTTTTTCCTGCAATACAGGCAAGCACACATCTGCCAGCGAACAGGAGCGGCACGCTTTAGAAGTTTTGACCTTGGGGGTATAGCCCCGACTAAAGTAGTTGTGCATTTCGTCCGACATTTCTTGAACGAGCGTTCGTAGTTCGGCGGTAAATTCAACTTGCAAACGATGACGAGTTTCGCCGTAGTACAAGAATCCGTGCGAGATATTTGTCGAGAGCATTTCTTCCAAACACATTGCTTGGGCGCACAGTTGTGTCTCGTCGCTATGATCGCGCTTCTCCTTACCGCGTTTGTACTCGATAGGCGTGGGCAGATACAAACCGTCTCTGTTTGGCAGTTTGACTCCATCAGGTGAAGTTGTGAACTCAACCACATCGCACACGCCCGATAATCCCAGCCGATATGACGCGATGGGCACCGACCGCGCCGTGATGATCCCATTCCTCGTTTCCGTGAAGAAGGGATCATCAGCGCGATTGTGCATGATCCTGCCCTCCGCAGTGAGCACATTCTCTTTCCATTGTTGCTCAACGTGAATCAGTGCCCACTGCCTGCGGCAAAACAGAAAATGCTGGATGCCTGAGAGCGGAAGGAGATCGTCAGGCGTGTACTCGGATTTCACAACTTTTCGATCAACTCCACACCAGTAGGCGCAGTTCCGTCTACCTTCACGGAGTAATCGCCAAACTTGCGCGGAACGCCAACGCCGTCATTCTTTTCGACTTGAATCATCTCAAAAAGTTTATGCGAGGGCGCATTCCCCAGGTCGCTGTCGTGCTTGAAGATAAAGAGTTTGCGCGTCGCCATCTTGCCACGCGCGGCGGAGTGATCATGCTCGAACAGATTGACCAGCGCATCCCAGAACAGCGTCAGGTCATCTTCGGAAAAACCCGTGCCTTTGGTTTTATCGTTCGCCAATTTTGCAGAGACATAACCTTCCGCGCGATACAAGGCGTAGGGAACGATATGCTTGCGTCCCATCGTGCGCTCTTTCTCGGCTTCATCGATGCGCGTCACAGTCTGGCGCGTGATCGTCACTTCTTGCTGGACGATGGGATCGATACTGCGCGAGAAGTTGATTTGAATCGGACCGCGCACCTGACCACAGTTATCGCCCGTACTCATCACAGCGCCGAAAGTACGAACATCGAAGAAATTGGCGCACATCCACTCGCGGGCTTTTCCAACACCAGCCGCGTCTGCCTTTTTGCCAGGTTCCAAGCCCTTGACGGCTTCATAGGCTTCGACGTGATTTTGATTCAGCGGAGTACCTTCTTTGACGTAAATACTGTAGAACTTGGCGTCGCCTTTCACGAGTTCCGCATAGTTGCGGACTTTGCGCTTGAGACAGACATCGGTCACGATGCCATAACCTGTTTCGGGGTCAATGCGCGGCATGTTGCCCGCGTCGGGGTCGCCGTTGGGATTGCCGTTCTCTACGTCGTAGAGCAGAACGAACTCGTAGCGGTTTTTGATTGGGGTGCTCATGATTTTTTCTCCTTTGGGTTATTTGGTTTCGGATGAAGTTGATTCAGCGGGCATTTTGGATGTCCACAGGTCTTTCCGTTCGTGGTAATAACCAAGCACAAAAACACCTTGGTCATCAAGCGAGAGATGAGACGGAATGGGATTCTTTTCAATATCCAATTTGCTCAAAATCGTCTCAATCTGTTTGTCGTGATAAAACGCGCCAACTTTAGAAATGTGATGTTGTGAAAGCCGAAGCAGGATCGGAAAAACGCTGGCTGGCGAAGCACAGGCAGACGTAAAATAGCGATCCTTGATGGTGGCATTCGCGTCGGGAATTGCTTCTTGCTGAATTTTTTCAAGCACAGCAAACAAGCGTCCCAGCACATAGGCGGGATGGCTGGATTGTTCATTGAGTGCCATAACAAGTACCTCCTGAATTTGGTTTTGAGGCTGATGCCGATATTTGCGGATGAGATAAGCTTTGATAATCGCCGCCCGTGCATAACCGATTTTCTTGACGTATTTTTTCGGATCATCCTGGTCTGCACGGATGCGATTGATGATGGCGTTGTACATTGCGGCTGGGTAAGGAGTGTTTTCAAGAACCGCACGAAAGACCGAGCCAGCCATAAGCGGCGATGCTTGCGGGTCGGAAGCTTTTGGGGAAATGGTTTCTTTCACGATATGCTGGATTGTCAGGTGGGATGGTTGATCTTCAAACTCCTTGACGATTTCCAAGTCCTTGTAGTGCTTCACGATCTTTTCCACAACCTTGTCGAATGGATCGCTGTGGAAAAACCGCACGGAAACACGCGCCGCATTAGGAGCAAGCCCAAGCACATAAAAGCGCGGGTTTTCGTCTAGACCTTCCAGCAATTTTTTCACATCCAACGCTTGAACGCGCCTGACTTTATCCGCCACCTTATTGAGTCGCTTTTCGGCTTTCTTGTCTCTTGCAGGTTTGCTTTCTTCTTCGGCATCCGCTGTCACTTCCACCATTTCGGGCTCACACAGACCCGCGAACGCTTTGGCGTATCCCTTTTTCTCGCTCTCTGCCCAATAGACGACGGTCGTATCGCCAATGTAAAATTTTTTATTCTCGTTGGCAGAAGAAAGTAGGTAGTTCAAAGCGGCAGTGTAGGCAGATGTCATTTTTTCGCTGACTGGGGAATTCAACCCTTGAGATTTGTTGAAGGACTCATACGCATGGTTGTTGAAACTTACCAATGAACCGCCGAATGCGCTTGCTCCGCGAATTCCTTTGAGACTGGGATGTAACCGCGCGATTGGCGCGATCTCGCCTGTCACTAAACATTGCCCAACAACTACCTCACCAACCGCATTATGCGTTTCCCACGCTTGTTTTATGGTGGCATCCTCGTGAGCAAACTTACCTTTGAACATAAAAACTAAATTTCCGCTCTTCACAATGGTTTCAAGGTAAGGAGCAATTCGAGGATGTTTCTTTCCTTTCTTGGAATCGTAATTTTCAAGAAAGGCAATAACTGCTTTGGCGGCACGTGAATTAGCGGTAGCAAGCAGTTCATTGTGAAACCGCTGAAATTCTTCAAAGCGCCTGGTTGCATAGCCAGGTTTTTCGTTATCGGAGATACCCAATACATAGGCGCTGTTTTCGCACATGAAGTTTGAAACAATCCCTGATGCCTTTTTAACTTGCGCAGGAACAATCATACGTTTGGGTTTTTCTTCGATCTTTTTCCCACGTTGTACTTGATCGAACAACGGAATGACATCCAGCAGCTCACCTCTTTCCGAAATGCTCAAGCCGAAACTGACGCCCGTAGAACTGTACCCAGGTGGCGCGATGTCACTGTCAGGGTCTTTGGACAAAATGTCATAGTATCTGGTCAATGCTTGCAGGATCATTGCCTCACCTCCAAGTTCGTCAAATCCAGCACGCCGTTTTTCAATATGGCTCTAAAGAACTTGGGCGTGATGTCTTCCGAGTCTGAGAAATCCAGGTCGTACAACATCCAGCCCAATTCCAGATTCCCAAGCGGGCTTGGCGGAATTGACGTATCATCTTCGATCAATTCCACCTTTGCGCCAAACTCGCGCGTACCTAAACAAGGTGCGTGGAATTGCTGTCCCTTGCGAAGACGACGTAAAACAATGTTGTAATGCTTTTCCACGGTATCTTCCGCGCCTGCCTTGTCGGTCATTTCAAAATGCGCCTCGATGATGTAATCCACATTTTTCAACACGAGCGCGGCGCGTTGTTGGCGAGCATCTGTGGTGGATAGGTAAAACGGCTCGCTTGAACCATTCATTCGTTGACGCGCTTCGCTTTCTGAAATCTTCTCGCTCACCTCGTTGCGCCGAATGTTGGTGAACTCGATTTCTTTTAGCACGTGGATTTTGTCTATCACCCAGCGGATGGCGGGTTTCCAGTACACCGCTTCGATGATTCCACGTGCCGCCGATGGGGTGATGATGTCGTAACTGACGCGCTCCACTTTCATTTCGGGACGTGTGAACAAGGCATAATCGCCGCTTACTCGAATCTTGATTCCGTAGCCCATCGATTGAACCTCCTTTTTTTATGTGTCTATAAATATCGCGTCGCCGCCCGCGTCCACAGGCAGGACGAGACCTGTTTTCTCACTGTAAAAATCTTTCATGCTGCTTTCGGTCAACGCTTCGTAAGTATCGGTTATGGTTTCAATCACTCCCTTGCTTTGCAGTTTTATAAATTCGTTTTCGTAAATATTGACCGTGTACATTTGCAGTGGTCTGGCTAACGAAAAAGGATATGGATGATATTTTGCCTGTTCAAGTAGTTTCTTTGCCTCCTCGTTGTAGGGAATTACGACTGCTACCGTGTTATTGTCAATCATCCTGAAATTTTCTGCCGCCGTTTTGAAATTAAATTCCAACCCACTGTCAAAGTAAGCGAGAATTTTTTTCACGTCAAAGGCGTCTTTTCCCTGGAGGTTATAAAGAAAATTGAAATAACTTTCGATTGCCTCCTTTGAATCGGGGTGGTCGGCATACTCTCGTAAAATACTTTCGGCAACGGCTGCACCTTGCTTGATGAAGGTAGGCGTCCTTTTGATGAAAGGAGTTTCGGGATCAAATACATACACGTTGCTGATGGCGCGTTTCATTTCACGGTTGACTCGTCCCGCTGCCTGAATGATCGAATCCAACCCAGCCAGGGCGCGAAAGCCAACAGGGAAATCTACATCAATGCCTGCTTCCATGACTTGTGTAGAAATCACGCGGCATGGCTGACCAGACTTTAATCTTGCTCGAACCTCGGTTAAAACTTGCTTGCGGTGGGTAGGGCACATCAGAGTTGAGAGATGAAAATTTCCTTCGCCTTCCAATTGGTCAAACAACCCTTTGGCATGTTTGCGCGTGTTGACAATGCACAAAGCTTGCGAGTGAGACATGATCCTTTCGAGCAAGTCCGCGTCGGGCGTCCTGCCGATGTTCGTTACTTGAACCCGCTTGTAAAAATCAAATAGGGCTTGAGGGTCAGGCGCAAGCTCCTTGAAATTAACATTGGGCAGACGTTTGTTCAATGCGGGCTGGGTCGCCGTGCAAAAGACTGCGCTTGCGCCATAATTCAATACCAGTTCCTTGACAGCAAGCATACAGGGGTCAAGATATTCACGCGGCAAGGTTTGCGCTTCGTCGAAAATGATGACGCTTTTTGCCAGATTGTGCAACTTTCGGCAACGCGATGATTTGTTAGCGAACAATGATTCAAAGAATTGCACATTGGTTGTGACGACAATCGGAATATCCCAATTCTCAGAAGCTAGTTTCAATTTATCCAGCGCGTCTTTGGCCTCATCATCAGCGGATTCCGAGTCTGGTTTGTTTCCCTTCTTCCAATCGAAATTGGAATGGTGTTCCAGCACATTCTTTTCATCAAGATAATCCTTGAACACGGCGGCGTTTTGTTCAATGATGCTGGTGAAGGGGATGACGTAAATCACTCGTTTCAATCCGTGCTTGACGGCATGATTCAATGCGAACGCCATCGAAGTCAGGGTCTTGCCGCCGCCCGTTGGAACGGTAAGAGTAAAGAATCCTTGTTCCGAGTCCGCTTTCTCTGTGCAGGCTTTCAAGGTTTCTGTGCGCTTTTTGTTGATGTCACCATCTGGGTTGTCAAATTTCCGCATGGCTGCATTGAACATCTCACAAAGTTCTTCGATACTGGCATGTTCACCACGCGGTTTTTCACCTTGTTGCATGAAAGTTTCGGTTTCCTGAAAGTCTGCGTCTACGAGCGCAGAGAAAATCATGCGGGTGAGAAAGGCAATCGAAAATTCCTCGCTGGACGTTTTGACTTTACGCGGTTTCAATACCAGCGAGTTAGGATCAAGTTCAGATTCATAGGCGCTGAAATCTTCAAGTTTTTTCTTTTCAACACGCGCCAATAAAGTTCCATCTCCATCTACATCACTGCTATCGCCATAATCTGGAAGCCCTGTATGATGCCCCGCAATACAGTATGCCAGTATGGTGGATAGGCTTTTTTCAAGTTGGTCTTTTTTGAACAACTCTTGAATTTCTCTCGCGCCCGCAGTGGCATGATCCACTTTACGACTTGAACCATCCAACCTCGCTTGAAACGCCTTGGAGTATTTTCCAATATCATGCATTAAGGCAGCAGTACGCGCCAGTCCAGAAATCCCCGCGTCTGCGCCAAATTTTTCAGCTAAATCTGCTGTGCGGGTCAGGTGGGCAATAAGCAATTGCCAGTTAGATTTATCTTCGCCTTTTCGAGAGTGGGCGTAATATTTTGTTTTCACTTCCATCACCTTATACATCTCCGCTAACTCTCGTGCCTCGCGCACAAGTGCGTTCCGCAATTCTTTTGGCTCCTCCACCTCCACATCTGCGCCCCATCCGCGTACCCACGGGAGCATGTCTAGCGTGTCCGCGACCTGCGCTTGCCAAATCAAATAACCTGGCTTTTCAGGATCATCCTGTTTTTTCTCGGAGAAATGCCAACGTGTTTCCATCACACGCTCGCGGACCGATGGGTTGAACCGCAAGATTACTTCTACCAGTTCATCGCCGTGAATGATGGACCACGCGTTGCGCAAAATTTCTAACCCAGGAAATGTATTGGGGATGGAATACTCTTGTCGTGTCAACGCCGCCGAGCGAATCCGTCCCAATTTGTACGTTCGTAAATCTTTTACGATACTACTCTTGCCAATCGCATAAGTCGTAAAGCCGATTGCCGATGGCTCCAGCAAGTACGGCTCAAAATCTGTGGCAAACAATTTTCCATTCGTGGGCTGATATTCGACGCGTACGACACGGCGATAAATGTACGCTTGCATGATCGTGCGAAAAACATGGTTGTATACGCCATCATTGGGACGTCGTGAGAGTTCGATCGCGGCTTGATGAATCTCATTACCCACTTTGGCATCGCCGACAAGCGCTGCGGCAAGTTTCATCAATGCGGTTTGCGCTGGCTCGTTCTGCTTGTCATTCTGCTTAACGTATAGACGCGCCGCGAGATATAGCGTCATGGCTTCTTCGGGCGACATTTCAAACTTGCGGAGTTGGGCTTGATCAAACGGCAGAGCAATCCAAAGCGGAGTGCCTTCCTCTTTGTAGATTTTCCCTTCCGTCTCCAGCGTGCGCAAATAGTTGTTCAACGTCCGCCGATCCAATTCCATGATCTCCGCCAATTCCGCTTCTTTCAGTCCCATCGGATGACGGCGGAGCGTCAAATAGACGCGCTCTCTACTGGCTTGAAGTGATTCCCCATTGACTTTAGGCATATAGTGTCCCTTTACATTTCATTCTAATCGGCAGTTGGAAAATTAGTGCAACGAGTTTTCCACGATTTTCTCCTACATTATTCCGCATGCCAGTTTCTGCCCTCTTTGTAGGCATCTCCCTTCTTTTTCAAGTCGCGCAAATAGTTGTTAGTCGTGCGCCGATCCCAGCGGAGTATATTAGACGCCTCGGATTCGCGTAACCCATTGCATCCACGCAACAATCGCCACAATGCCACCACCTTGCTTTTCTTTTCCCCTCCAAATAATCGAGCCATCGGGCACCTCCCTCGGTAGTTTTCTACCTTCAGGATACCCGCTGGTTGGAAAGTTTATTTCCAGATTCGACCTGTTAGCACAGAAAATACGTACTAATTGTTTCTGTAATAAACAAACGCCGCACTTACACGCGCAAACGTGTACGGCGGCGATCCTACTGCTCCGTAAGCGAAACTCGATTCAGTTGCCAGGGTTAGTCGAACGTATGGTACCGTCTGATGAGATGCTGACATCCAAATTTAGATACAAAGACAGACAGTTTACCAAAAACAAACAAAAACCGCGCTAGTGCTTGACCAGCGCGGGCGAACATGGTAAACTCTCTCCGCACCGAGATTCACACCATCTTGGAGCCGCATCCCCGGACGCTGCGAACGTCGCGGGGTGTTTTTTTATACTCCAGACGATTATAGCACGCTTTATCCCATAGGGCGAATTCAACATCCAATCACTCGTCTGCCTCGCATGAACCAATCTCCTTTTCACAAAACAAGAGCCTAGCTTCAAGTCGTCCAAGAACATTCAAACCGAAAACGTATTATGCCGCACGCCAAAACCTGTGATCGGTCAATGTCCCGAGCCACTGGGTCGGGATTGAGTTAAGGAGGCAGATTCGCCCATCATTTTGCACTGATGCCAAAATCGCTGAAATTGTGGGCGAATATGAACAATAAGCTGGTTATGTATATATCGAAACTGATATATGAGCCATATCAAAAACGCTATCAGATGCTGCAAAAGAGGGTGTATTCTGTCTCCATTGGGAGGGAGCCAGGGTGTTCGACCGAACCAAAGTCGATGTCGTCTTGGGCGAGAGATTACGCCAAGCTAGGACTGAAGCGGGTCTCACGCAAAAAGAGTTGGCCGAACGGATGGGTTGGACGCAACACCTCATCAGTCTTTATGAATCTGGTTCCCGGCGGATGCATGCCGATCTCTTACCGGAACTAGCCCGTGAGCTTGAAAAACCCCTGAGTTATTTTTGGGAGAACGAGGACGCGCTGGTGATCGCCAAGGGCACCAAGTTTCATGAGATCAATACTCTGATGCTGGCTTCTCGCGAAATTCTCAACCTGGTCTATAACGTTTGCCAGTTACACCTTCATGCTAAACACCGCGGACGAACATTCCCCACCAGCAAGCGTTGAACACCTTGGACGACGATTCAATCTGCTCGACGATTGGGCAGCGAGCTCGTTCATCAGTGAAACACGCCTGACCTCTCACGAGCGAATGAATCCTAGATCATATCAGCATGGAGTAGAGCCGTTTGGAAAACCGCACATCGCCGCTCCGCCTTAGCGAAGCAGTGAACGAATTTTTGGAAACGCTGAATGGCATTTCAAATTTTGGTATGGCTTTGCGCGTGAGATGCTCAAGCGCGGGGCAAGCATAAATCTCTATGTCCCATAACAGTCTCGATGTAGACGCTTTTCTCAAATCTCTGAACGAAAACGAGAGGCGAAGACTCACCGCCGCCGTGAAGATCGTCTGCGAGTGGATCCTTGCTAGGGACGCTACATCGCGCGATTCCACCTCTGTTCCTATGCAGCCGAGGAAAGCGCCTCCTGGCTTGACGCGACGGAAGAAAGCATGAAACGTTTTGTCCAGATCGGCGGTCGTCAGGATTTCTTTTTCTTGGTGACTTTCTCTTTTGGTGACTGCGGCTGTATCGGGGTGATCAACCCCTCCAGATCCTCTTTCTTAAATCGAGGACCCCGAACGCCTTTTATTTCATAGGCGCGCAGATCACCGGTCCGAATTAATTTGCGCACGGTGTTTGGAGCTAATCTCAGAATCTTACACGCTTCCTTCAGCGATAACCATTCGTCCATGTTACTCCTAGTGAGTCTTGAGAGTTATTTTGCTTTTGTGAGTCTTGTGAACTATTTGACTTTTGTGAACCTTATGAATACAATATGCACATGAGTGATTGCATGTGCCGCTTGACATTATATCTGAAATCGTCTGTTTCTGAGTAATCGATTTTCGCTACCCACTTCAAGGGCTCAATGCGATCTTGCCTTGGGGGTGGATATGAACGCCGTCATCTATACGCGTGTGGCTGCAGCCTCTGAGTTGCGCTTGTTGCGATTCCTTACCTACTGCCGCAGGTACGCGCAGCAAGAAGGACTTGCTGTCGTCGGCGAGTTCCGGGACATCGGCTCAGGCATGACGCTCGACCGTCCTGATTTAACCGCTATGCGCCGTGTCATCGCCCAGGATTCCATCGACGTGGTCATTGTCTATGTTTTATCGCAATTAACCAGATCCAGCTGGCATTGTGAGGCGCTGCGCCGCGAATTCGCTCTGCGTGGTGCCAAACTCCACTTGGTCTCACGCCGGCAAGTGATTTGAGGGTTCAGCATGGAACAGAACTTGATTGTCAAGGAAGCATTTGACCGACTAGCTAGGAAGGGTTGTCTCGGCGATCCCGATGGCGAACTCGCTTATTGTTACATTCGTGTTTCCTCAGCTCAGCAAGCGGAAGATGGGCGAACGGGCTTGCCGCGCCAGCTTGAGCACTGCCATCAGGTTGCCACTGAGCGCCATCTGAAAATTTCCTGGGAGCTGGTTTTTGCAGACGATGGTTTTAGCGGCTTTGAATTTGAGAACCGCCCGGCCCTTTTGCGTCTCCGCAAGGAGATCAAGAAACAGCCGCGGAGCCGCTTTCTCATCATCGAACACTTGGACCGTCTCTCCCGTAATGCACGCTGGCATCAAGGGTTTTTGCTGGACGAATTCGTGAAGTACCACGTCGTAACGATCTTTTGGAAATCCTTTGGCTCTGAGATCGAGCGTGCTGTCTTGGGCACTATCGCCGAGGAAGGAATGCGCTCGGAAATTTCCCGAATGATGGATGGAATGATACTCAAAGCCAAAAACGGTCGCGTGACAGCAAAACGTCCACGCTTTGGCTATATGTTTGTCGACAGTGAAGGCAATGTCTCGGAGAAAGCAAAAAAGGATACGCATTACGCACTTCATCCGAAAGAGTCAAAGATCACGCGCTGGATTTTCGATAACATTATTCGTGAGCACAAATCGTTGCGCATGATTGCCGCCGAAATGAACGAAAAGAAAATTCCCACTAGATTCAACGGCAAGATCTGGTGTTCGGGTACAATTGCCCGCATCGTTTCCGACCCTCTTTATAAGGGCGAGTTTTATGCGCACCGATTCTATGTCGTCAAGACCGGACGCTTCAATCCGAACGGGCACCCCTGCCAGATGACCCGCGAGCGACCGAAGGAAGAGTGGATCAAAGTTACTGTTCCGGCAACCCTCACTTCCGCCGAATGGCAGCTAGCCCAGGATATTCTTGCTGCCAATCAAAAACGCTCGACGCGCAATATGAAAAGACGAGACTGGCTCCTTTCAGCGTTCTGCAAATGTGCAATCTGTGGGTATGGCTACCTTACGGTGATCGGTGGGAGTCCCGATCGCCCAATCCGCTACTATGCTTGCAACGCGCGGAATCAAGAACGAGCAAGGATATTGAAAAAAGCTTGTCACTCTCCATATGTTCGAGCGGATGAGTTGGAAACTTTTGTTTGGTCGAAGGTTGAAGAATTGCTCTTAAACCCCGATTTGGTCATGCGACTTTTGGATGAGGATGACTCCGCCGAACAGGACAGAGAAGAAGAGCAACACTTGCAGTATATCCAAAGCCAGTTGGACGAGAATCTCAGGCGCTACGAGCGCTGGCAAAAGGCTTATGAATCGGAGGTCATCAGTCTAAATGAGTTTCAAGGCTACCGGAACGAATTTCACAAACAGAAAGCCGACCTGGAAGAGGCGAACAGAGTAATTGAGTCCAAGGTCGTTGAAAGACTATCGCGCGAAGATCAGAAGGTACAAATTTTGGCGGGATTGGCAGAACTGCGCGAAGGGCTGCCCCAAGATGATAACACAGGAGTTCCCTTTGAGATGAGACGACGTCTGTTGCAACAGTTGCTTGATTGTATTTGGATCGATTCGCATGAAAAGACGATCCGGTTCGAGGGTGCGTTAAAGTCGTCCTATCGGGCGGAAGACACAGAGTTTGTGTTCGGTTCAAACCTGAGATCGCCACAATATGTGCGGTGTTGGTCGCGCTGAACGCATCCTTCACGTCGCTCGGGATGCCCGAATCGACGCCGAATAAAATCCCCGCGAGGAGCGATGCCGATGGGTCGGGGAAAATTGCGTAGATCGTCGCGACGCCACGATCGCGGAACGCATAGAGTGCCGCGAAGAATGGATTGCCTTGATCGCGCGCGAGCGTTTTCACGCCGCCGTAAACGCGTACGAGCGAGTGAATGCCTTTGCGCGCGAGGTAATCCTTGTACGAGAAATCTTCGAGCACCGGTGGTGTCGTCGGTTCGCCATAGACTTGTAACTGATCGCCGTAACGCGCTTCGGTTTCACGCGGCGCTTGAATGAGCGCGAGTCCCGATACATCGTGCCAAACCGGGTCGCGTCCAACCCGCACGCGCATAACGGCGAGATGAATCTGCACCGTACGGTCGCGCACATCAGGCGGATCGACTACATTGCCGATCATCAGAATCTCGTCGTGATCGTTGTAAAAAGCGAGGTCGGTCTCTTTCCATTCGGACGGAGGCAGCGCGATCACGGAACGAATCGCGCCGAGAAGAAATACGAGCAGGCAGAGGTGAAGTGTACGGAGCAAGACAGCGCGCCGCCAGATCAAAAACAATCCGACGGGCAAGACAAGCCAGAGCAACCAAATTTCAATCGGCAGCGAAACGGTGGATGCAACTGCTATGCCGATAGCCCACGCCACTGCGAGGTAAACTAGCAACATTGCTTTGTCTCGATGTAACAAACCACAAAGGCACAAAGACACAAAGTTAAATACTAAAGCTTATCTTTTAGTTTTGGTGTCTTTGTGGTCGAAATTAGAGTTTCCCAGGCAAAGACGAGCATCCAGATTTTACACTAGGACTCACAGGAACGCAATCGTTTGACGAAATAGAACTGAGGTGCTAGACTTGTGGTGGACCATAAAGACCTTCCAGGTCGCGCTTCCTTCGGAGGCGAGGTCGCCACCTTAGGTGGCGCGATCTGGAAGGTCTGGATAGAAAGGAGCATTATGGGAGGACTCCTCCAGAAGATCTTATCGGGTAATTTTAGTTCGCCGTTAACTTTTGTCTTTATCATTTTCAGTCTGCTTGCATTCTATTTTTTGATTCGTCTCGGCTGGATCTTTTTCGTGCGCGGCGACGAATTCGCCGAGAGTTCGCCGGGCAAGCGTGAGACAAAAAGCACTGTGCGATTGTTGCTCGTGTGTATTTTCATTGCGCTGTTCAGCGGATTCGCATTTGAGTTTGTGCGCGTTGGACGCGATGCGGTATCCGCAAGTGCGCCCGGTGCCGCGCAAGGATTTTTCGATTGGTTACTGGGCAGGTGAGCAAACGTGTCATTGCCAATACTTCACGAAACACTCGTTTGTCATTTCGAGCGGAGCGAGAAATCCCATTTTTCTCCGGAATAACGAGATTTCTCGGTCGCTCCACTCTCTCGAAATGACAGTTCGTGAAGTACTGATTGCGAAGAGCGCGCGAAGCGTGAGCGGAGCGCGCGACAAAGCCATCTCCATCATAGTTGGGGATTGCTTCGCAAAAGCCGCTCGCAATGACATATCCGCTATACTTTCTATTGCCAAAGCCGCAATCATCGTTGCATTGCTTGCGCTCTGCTTTGTCGCGTCACCTGCATATGCGCAGGGTCCTACACCGACGCCGCCACCTCCGCCGACATCAAATACGAGCGGTGACGACAAGCTCGCGATCATTCTGCGCCTCGCGACAGATGCGTTGACTGGCAAAGTGACGACCGGCGCGGATGTGTTATTCGAGCAAGCAAAGCAATCGATTGCGAATCTGGTCAACAGCCCGAACGCCGACATTTTCTTTCTCGACTTTGGCAATCCGAACTTGCCGCTGAACCAATTTGCGGCTGAGGTCGCGCGCAATTTGCTTTTGCTCACACCGCTCTACGCGCTCGGCTATCTGGTTGTGCTTGTGTTTGGCATTTGGCGCGAGCGTCCGATTCCCAATCCGATTTTGTACGCGGCGCTCGTCGCGGGCGTCATGTTCTTCCTCGCGGCATTCGCGCTCATCACGCAGGGCATGAGCCAACTTGCACGCATGATCGTGATGGTGGTTGGCGGCACCGGCAACTCGATGTTTGTGCGTGGCGCGCTGCTCGACACGATCATTCGGATTCTCGTCGCGCTTCAGAAAAGCGGTGGCATTTTCGCGTCACTCGCGTTGCTCATCGCCACGGTCGAAACGATTGTCATTCTGATCCAACTCGTCTATCGCGGCTTGTCGATGGCGATCTGGCGCTTGCTCGGCGTGTTGCTGATTCCGCTGTCGGTCCTGCTTGAAAGTGCGAATCCGAAAACTGCGGGCAAAGTCATCTCGGAATTCTTTGAAGCGTGGCTCGATATGGTGGGCAAGATTACGCTGCTGCTCATCGTGCTATCGGTCGCCAGTTCGGATACGTTCAAAGATTTCGTTTGGCTGATTTTACCTGCTGGACTTTTAGTGGTTGTATCGTCTTGGATATTTTTGAAACCGTTGTTTTTGATGGTGCGCGGCACATTTGAACGCGCTTGGAAAA
The DNA here is from genome assembly GCA_016215025.1 of Chloroflexota bacterium. GTDB lineage: Bacteria > Chloroflexota > Anaerolineae > UBA4142 > UBA4142 > JACRMI01. Next base: position 10,245 of record JACRMI010000015.1, on the reverse strand, counting down.
ATATCGCGCCAGCGGGCGACCTCGAACCCTTGGCACAAATTTCTTCCGCCGATGAAGCCGCGCGCGCGCGCGAAATTGATGAGGAACGAAAGAATCTTTTGAAAGAGTAAGACGTCGCAGGTCGCAAGTCTCAGGTTGAAACTTGCGAGCTGAAACTTGAGTGACGCAATTACATCTTAACATGTCATTTCGACGAGCGTTTTTTGCGAGGAGAAATCTGCTCTGTGCAAAGACAGATTTCTCGCTTCGCTCGAAATGACAGTGGTCGAGTCACTTGCTATCCGCAAACTGCGACTTGTGACGTGTGACCTGAGACTTGTCGTTTGTAACATGAAACCTAGAAATATCTTTCTCGCCAGACTTTGGGCGTTTCTAAATTACCGTACGACTGTCGGCTTGACGTGGCTTGAAATTCTCACGGCGAGCGGCGTCGGCTTGCTCATCGTTTGGATTTCGCTCCACGATTGGACAGGCATTTCCGTTTTCGGTCCGCTCGCGATGTACGCTTTGATCGCGGGATTTTACCGCGAGTGGCGCATTCCGATTGGTTGGCTGCGCAAATTGTATTATCGACTCTATAAACCGCTGACGATAACCCAGGTATCAAAACGCCAAACAAATATTTACGCCCTCGTGCTCTTTGCCGCCGCAATTTTCATCACCGTACTCACAGCATTTTTCGATTGGCGCATCGCGGCATTGCTTGGTTTGATTTTCGCCATCGCCGCCGTTTTGCTTTGGGCGATTCATGACCGCGAGACGCGCGGCGGCAAAATCGATTTGAATACCGTCGCCGCGCGCGTGCCGATCAGTGCGATTTCCAAAGACGGCGACATCGTTCATCCTGATGGCACACGCTCGCGCATTTCGATCATCGCGCTGGGACGCAGCGGTTACAAGCCCGCGCTGCAAGCTGTCGATGTTGCCGACATGCTGACAAAATTTCTCGCGCATCTCGCGCAGCGTGCTGAAGGCGCAGTGCCGATCAAGCTCTTTTGGATCACCGATTATCACCTTGGTCAACTTGATCTTTCCGATCCCATCGGTGTCGATAAAAAATATTTGCAAGAGCTGCGCGCGCTCGCGCAATCCGGCGCACGTAAAGCGCGCGTGGTGTTGACGTGCATCGTTTACCCGACGCAACTGGAAACGTCGGTACGCGAGTGGCTGGCTCAGCTCGATTTCAGTCTTGCACCGCTGGGCGCGTTTGCCGCCGAATCGCTCATTCGCATGTTGATGGGCGGCGAAAGTTTTCTCGCGCAGATTCAGCAAGCGACACTGAGCGACGGACATGGCTTGCCGCCGGCTGCTTATCGCGGCTTTATCCCTGAAGAAATCAGTTTCGATTCGCAGATCAAAACCAATCGCAATGTGCTCAATGTGCTGCGAATCAACACGCCGTTTCCCGTTGCGCGCGACGCGATCATGCGCGCGCTGCAATCGGTCGATGGGATGGTGACGATCACGCTCATGCCACTGCCGCGCGATAAATCGGCGACGGACTTGCGCGGACGAATTCTTGCGGCGCGCGTCCCAGGTCTGGGTCGATGGAAACAAGCACAGGCGATGCGCGAGATTCTCAAAAAGTTGGAAGATCGGCGCAGTTTGGAATATCTCTTCGACACGCAGACGCATTTCATCACATGGGGACAGTCCGAGAAAGAGGCGCAGAAAAATCAAACGCTCGCGATGACGTACCTTACCGCGATAGAAACAACACCGCTGACGAATCGCGCGCTCGACTCGCTAGAGAATTGGATGCCCGTTCTCTCGGTTCGCGTAAATACCATCCGATTCTCGCGCTGGATTGATGCGCTCGTTCTGCCGCCGCCTGCGCCAACGCAACGACTCTTGACGACTGAAGCGATTTCAACACTATCGAAGGAAGAAGGCAGCGACATTTTTCTCGCCGATGCGCGCGACCGTATCTTGCTGGGGCGCAGCGTCGATCCGGGCAAAGAGGGTTTGCGCTATGTCGATTTTCGTTCCGACACGGGGCCTGTCCTGCTCGTCAGCGATCAAGGCGGCGGCAAAACCTCGACGTTGATCGTGTGGTTTATTCTGCGCTTGCAAATTCTGAATTACAAGATCGTTGCTATTAACTTGAAATATTCGAATCGAATGCAAGTCGGCGTGGAAAAAATCGGCGGCATCGTTTTGCATCCGATGGCGGAGATCGATCAGTTTGAGAAGCAAGCGCGCGAGGCGCTGTTCTCAAATCGCGCGGTGATTTATCAACCGGTCAAAGGCACGCGTCCGTTCGCCATCGCCGACGATCCGTGTTTGCTCGCGTTCATGCGAATTTTCTACGAGGAATGGCTGCCGCATCGCAGTACGCCTGCCGCGCTTGTCATCGACGAAATTCATCGCCTGATGCCGAAGGATACTGCGCCATCAGAAAATGCGGCGGAGGCGGCAACGCTCGTCGCCGAAGCGTTCAAGGACTGGGCGGAACGCAAACTCGTCATTGCTGCCGCCACGCAGACGCTGCGCGATTTGTTGGGGAGCAACCTCGGCGTCGCGCTGCAAAAATTCCGCACGGTCGCCTATTTCCAGGTGGGTCCCGAAGATCGCGAGATGCTGATCGACAAGGGGTACGAGCCAGCATTGATCGATGAAATCATCGGCGGGCGACGACGCGCGCGGGGTTACTGCACGCTCGTCATGCCCGACGGTTTTTACACGACGATTAGAATTCTGGTGACCGACGACGAAAAAGAAATCATTCAGCGGTTGGATGTTGAAGAAACCGCCGACACAACGCCACAGTTGGAGTTTGAATGAAGACCGTGAAACGTGAAACGTGATGCGTGATAATTTTTCGCATCACGCATCACGCATCATGAGTCACGCACCATATGAAAACGAAATTTAGTCGAGATTCACTTCTAGTTCTTATTCTTGCGATCATCGCGCTGGCATGTTTCCCGCTTTTGGGATTGGTATTCAGTAATGCTTCGCCGCAATCTATCGCGCAGCTAGTTGCAACCGAAACGCCAACCTTGCCAGCGGTAACCGCGACGCCGACGGTGTTCCTGTCGCCGACGCCGTTTCCGCGCGCGTACCTGTTGCCGTTTCGCCAAGTGTTTGCGATTGGGCAATTGCAGCCGGTGACCGGCACTACGACGTTGCTGTACGAAAACGGCACCGATGTGTTTTTGCTCATTGGTCGGCAAGACAAATACGCACATTTGCAGACGCCCGATGGCAGATTGAGTTTCTGGACGGCATCTGAAAACGTTTCGACGGGATCGCCTGCGTCAGCGCAATACGATTTGAGCGGGCGCGGCAAAATAGTCCGGCTAGTTCCATCCGTTGGCTATGCGTGCTTGCACGAAGACGCGCCGCCGCCAACGTTCAGCACGTGCAAACCGTCGCCCGATTTTTCATCGGCAAGGTTGGTAGCGAAAATCACGTCTGGCTCCGTAACGATGTATCTGGTCGAGATCGACGGCAAGAATTATTATCTGCCATCAGAGAATGTGCTGACGATTCCGTAAAATCAACGGACGGAACAACGGATAAAAATCGGACAAACGGACGTTCGCCGCTAGAGAACGTGCTGACGATTCCGTAAATCAGGAGACCAGATTTTCAAAGAAACCTGGTCTCTTTCAATGAGGCGTGAAGCTTCGTTTATGTATGAGGCTATCTTTCTATTACAACTGGTTCCTGCGGTCTTCGCCATGCCACCTGTTTGTAATTCCCATTTAGTAAGCCCCTGTTTCTCAAATCCTCGAACTGCTCAGATGGTCCCCAGCCCGAGTGTGAACCTATCGAAAAGGGAATGCCGAGATCTCGAAGCTGTGTAAATAAAGCAACTTTCTCAACTTCGCTGAAATATTGAATTACCCACCTCGTTGAATCCAAGTCATCTGGCAAGATACCTACAGATTTCAGGTGTTCCCTTTGAGCTTCTTCGATATTCGTAATGAATATTTTATTTTCAGTCACAAGACTAACATTGGCAATTCCCATTTTTTTTTTTACATTCCCGGTTGTCCACACCAAACAGAAACCCGCCTTCACCCTTCGGTGAAAACGGGTTTCTGATTTTTCTTCGTCATTGACAGCTATTGGTGAAGGTTGCCTGGCTCGATGTGAAATCGTTGGGCGAGAGAATGTGGAGGACTTGCCAGCCACTGCCCGATGGTGCGGATGCCCATTGGTCGGTGACAGTTACCGTGCCTGCCGATGGAACTCCAACCGTTGAAGGAGACTTTTGAATGCCATCGCTTCTTTCCCAACGGAAGGTCACGTTGCCCGCGCCATTGGTCGTTATATTTCCCGTAAAGTTGAATGTGCCGGGACACGCGCCGCTATAAAGTGTTGGCGTGACGACGGCGGTCACATTGGTCACCGCAAATGGAACTGAGGTCGCGGTGGGTGTACGTGTTCGCGTCGGTGTCCTCGTATTCGTCGGCGTGGGCGTGAAGGTATTCGTTGGCGATGGCGTAAACGTCGGTGTCGGTGTAAACGTCGGCGTATTGGTTGGCGTAGGCGTGAGCGTAAGCGTTGGCGTCGCGGTGGGACCAGTGATCGAGCGCGTCAATTCATTATTAGTGTAATCGGCTTCTTGAACTTCTTGCAACGAGTTGATGCGCACGGTGACGACTTGCGATCCGACCACCGTGTAATTCGGAACAGTTAGAATGGCTTGTTGCCCCGCCGGCAGTGCAGCGACCGGTCGATCGGATTCGACGACGGCGCTGTTCGCCGTCACTTGAATCAAGAAGGGCCGCGTGACGCCGGTCGTACCCGTGTTGCCGATAGTAAAGATGATCTGATTCGTCGGACCGAGCGCAATATCCGTTATGATCAAATCCGGCAACTCTTGGACTGTGATCGTGACCGCTCTTTCGACGGGACCGCCCGCGTTATTTGCGATCAAGTGATAGACCGTCGTCGCATTCGGCGTCACCAAGCGGCTGCCAAACGGCTCGACTTTTTCTTGATTGAAAAAGACTTGGTCAGCGCCTTGCACGTTCCATGTGATAAGCACCGGCGTGCCGCGCGTGATAACCGTCCGCGTCGCACTAAAATCGAGAATTGTCGGCGGAGGGATGATGGTCGCCGTGCCGGTTGGTGTCGCTGGACGCGTTGCTGTTGGCGACGATGTCGGCGTCACGGTCGATGTTGGCGTCGCGGTTGGTTCAGCAGGTGCGCCGATCGAGAATTGCCATGAGCGCCGGGTTACGTTGCCGCTTGTATCTTTCACTTCGACCAAAACGACGTGAACGCCGGGATCAAGATCGGCGTTGTAGGTCACCGACGAATCGGTGACGATGCCGAGCGGCGCAACATCGCGACCATCCAACACGAGTCGGACTGCTTTCGGATCGATACCGCGCTCGTCGCGGTAGGTAACCGATACGCGCACGTTCGTCGTCGTTTCACCGGGGAGAGTTGGGATGGAAGGAATCGTCGCGTTTTCAGACGGTTCGATTCTTGTGATCGTCGGTCCAGTGGTATCGCGCGTCAACAAGTAACCGATGCCAACCGCGACCGCCGTAACGATTAACGCGACGAGCAACGCAATCCCGATGAGTCGCCAAGCGCAACCTTCGCCTTCCGCTTCTGCTGGAACGACGATGGGCGTTGGCTCTTCGATAACTGGAGTGCGCTCAATCGGCGGCTCTGGTTGATGCGTCGTCGATCCCGTTTCAAATGCGGGTTCGGTGAGAATGACTGGCTCGGGACGAGGTATGGTTACCGGTTCAGGTTCACCGGAAGGCGCGCTCATCTTTGCCGATCTTAGAACTCTGCCGCGCACCATTACCCCAAGTGAATCTGGCAAGACGACAGTGGGCAAATAGCCGAACAAGGTGCCGGTCGTGCCGATGCGGCGATGCATGCCCCAAATTCGTTCAGGATCGATTTGCGTGGAAAGCGGGCGACCTTGCTGGCGCGCTTGCAAATCGAATTGGTTGTCGAACGAGCGGCGAGCATCGTCGATCAAACGATTCAGGTCGGTGCGAGCGACGCCGAGCGCGCGCGCTTTTTCAGTTGGCGATAGACCGTGGAGTTCTTCGACGGCGAGAACGGCGCGATGAAACGCCGGCATTCCGCGCGCCGCGCGCCAAATATCGCCGACCAAACCGGAGACGCTGGGTTCATCCGATGGAGGTAAAGAATCGAGCCAATCTTTTTGGCGAAGAAAAGTTAAGGCGTATTCGCGCGCTAAACTGTAGAGCCAGCCGCGAATCGGCGCTTGTAGTTCAAGCGTCGAGAGTGCCGCGGGCACGCGCTCGAAAACTTCTTCAAGCAGACGCGCCGTTTGATCGCGGTCGCCCGTGATGCGATAAATGAAATCATACAGGGCTGGGCTATATCGATCAAATAATTCACCCAGCGCGTTGCGTCGTCCTGCTTGAATTTGGGCAATGAGTTCTTGATCCGATTTGCTCGCCACCGCAATCCTCCAACCTTACGCGGTTTCCGATTGCGCACGTGTCATTTGCGATAAAGACAATCCCGCTCGCCACAAATAATAAAAACCCAGGAGCGTTACCGGCAACACGAGTGCCGCGTGCAAGATGAGGGTATAACTTGTCGCAAGGTCTCGATCCACACCGAACAAGGTCAATGTATAAACTACCGGCGCATCGAACACGCCGACGTAACCGGGCGTGCTGGGCGCTATGGTTACCAAGTTGGCAAATGCACACGCTAGCAAGAAAACAGGAAAGGGTAATGTGATATTGAAACCGACCGCGATGACGAGATACATCGCCGTTTCAAACAACCATGCCAGCACCGAAAGCGCAAACACGGTGATAGAATCCATCGGACTACGCAATACGCCGAGTCCTTCCAAAAGCGAATGGACAATCCGCGTGGAGCGTTCGCGCAGGGAGGCGGAAGGTAATCGTTTGAGGAAAAATTCGGCAATTCGTTCTGTGCGGCGTGGCATTCCGGCAAACACGGCGAGCGCCAAAATCGCGACGACAAACAGCACAGCAACCAATCGAATGCGCGCCGTGACGGTTTCATCGGCAAAATGCAGGAGAAACGACGCGACGACGATGAACGTCAGCATTGTTAATCCATCGAAAATGCGTTCGACCACAATGGTGACCAGCGTCGACGCTTTGCTCACGTTCTCCTGTGCACCGAGAATATAGGCTCGCACGATTTCGCCCATACGTGCAGGTAGAATATCGTTTGCCATATAGCCAATCACGACGGTGCGGAACAAATTACCATTTGGAATCGGCTTGATCGAACGGAGCAAAAAGTGCCAGCGGACGGCGCGGATCGCTACGCCTACAAAATAGAGCGCCAAACCAGGAATCAGATAAAAATACTGCGCCTGCTGCAACGATTGAACAATCTTGCCCGGATCTGTTTGGTAAAATACAAAGACCAGCAATACAAGACTTATGACGAGACCTAGCCAAAATCGCTTCTGCATGAAGATATTTTCCTGCCTCATATTAGCACACATCGTTAAAAAATAAAAGAGACGAGACCTGTGTGCGGGCAGGTTCTCGCCTCTCTTACGTGATTATTCAGTTGATCACACGATAACATTCAACCTGGGCGCTTGGCGCACTAAGGGAATATTATCAACTGGCTATGCTGTTGCCGCAACTGCCTCTGGAGTTGGCGGGAGCATACTGCCCAGCACGCGTTCCATGGTCATGGTATGCTGGCATAAACCGTGCGTTGTGAAATAGTGACAACCACACGACCAACGACCGTCCTCAAAGGAGACTGCCCATGTGTTATTGTCGCCTTCAAGGGAGACCCGAAACGCTTTGAAGATGACTCGGCGCTCTTTCTCGGCTGCGTACCGTTTCGCCTTCTCGATCTTTCCGATCATGCTGGAGTCCATTAAATCCTCCTGAATTGGAATTGGGCTTGTGCATCTATAGGTGATTTGTTTGCACCAGCCCGTGCCGCCCGATCTAGTGTTTTGAAAGTAGAAAAAAAACACCAGACGCGATTAAGCGTCTAGTGTTAGACGAGTGCAAAATAATCGATTGCCCGATCGGCGGGCGGCTAAACCATTCATAGAATAATAAATCACCGTTGACCAATCTGATGCTTAAAGTATAGTCCGATTTTGGGGAAAAGTCAATGTTAACGATGCCCTATTAGCGTAAAAGTTTCGTAACCTGAATATAATTATGAAAAGCACTACAGGAGGGCCATTCGAAAATTCCAAATTCCAAACTCAGAATTCAAATTTTTTATGCCATAAAAACAGAAATCGGAATTCCAAATGCGAATTCCAACTTCCAACATCTAACTTCCAACTTCCAACTACTTGAACGCTTGCACTATCGCGCGCCATTTCGGAGCTTCATCCGGACTAAACGGCGCGTAAAATGTTATGCGATCCAATAGCCCAGCGTATTTTTCTTTGATTCGTGCCGGAACGTCTTCTGTCTTGGCGATGATGGCAACTTCGTTCAGAATTTCGTCGGTGATGAGTTCCGGCATATCATCCCACTTGCCGCGCGCAGCGAGCGCACCCAGCTTTTCGTTGACTTCGCCCCAGCCATACGTTTCCAAAACGGTTTTGTACGTCGGTGTCGATGCATAAAACGAAATTTGCGCACGTACCGCTTCGCGTTCGCCTTCATCGGTCGCGACGAAGATGGCGCTGGAGAGTTCAATATCGCTGCGCTGGCGTCCGGTTTTTTCTGCGCCGAGCTTGACATTGGGCAAAACGATTTCGCGAATATATTTTGCGGTGTGGAATGGATGGACGTGGAAACCTTGGCACAGTTCGCCGGCGACGCGGCACAGATGCTCGTTGACACCCGCGATGTATATCGGAATGTTCGGATGATCGATGGGACCTGGGTTGAAGAACGGCGTCATGAGCGTGAGTTTGTAAAACTCGCCGCGATAATTGAGCTTGGTATCATTTTGCCAACAGTCCCACAACGCGCGCATCGCCAAAATCATTTCGCGCAAGCGCGGCGACGGCTTGTCCCAGGTTACGCCAAAGCGTCGCTCGATGTGCGCTTTGACTTGCGTACCCAGTCCCAGGATGAACCGTCCTTTCGACGCCTTTGCCAGGTCCCACGCGATGTGCGCGAGTACGGTCGGACTGCGCGGAAATGCGACGGCGATTGCGGTACCCAGTTGGATGCGCGCCGTATGTTCAGCCGCAAGCGCAAGCGGCAAGAACGGTTCGTGCTGCGTTTCGCTCGTCCAAATGCAATCGAATCCAATGTCTTCGGCGGCACGCGCCGCCGCGGGCATTTCCAACAAATCGGGAACGAGAATACCTACGTCGATTTTCATGTTGGCTCCTTGAGGTACTTTCTTGAGGTACTTTCACTTTTGAAATTGAGACTGGCTGTCGTTAGGTGAATCGGCTCGACTGGAGTAAGATTGCGGTCTACCACAACCCAATCTTTCCTTCAGGAGTCGCACCATGAGCAACAGCCAGCGCGTCTATCATACTGTACTGCGCTCGATTTTGCCAAATTGTCCAACCCAACGAATTACCCAGGCGCGGAATCTAGCTTGGTTCATCACGGGTCTGTTTGTCGCCGCACATTGCCAATTGACACGCATTGCCGCACATCTGCCGTGGGATGGCGACCGCGACAGCATTGTCCAACGGTTGCGGCGAGTGCTGATGAATCCCCGCCTGGATGTCCGCACACTCTACGCACCAACGGTGCGGTATCTGCTCCGTTGGTTGAACAATTCGGAACGGATCATTTTGGTCATTGATCGGACGACGTTGGGCAACGCCCTCAATATCTTGATGGTCGGCATTGCCTTTCGCGGACGAGTCTTGCCGCTCGCGTGGAAAGTGCAAAAGAAACAGGGCACGTTCCAGTTACGCTATGTCCACGCGGCTTTGCGTTTCATGGCGGAGCAACTCCCGCCGGACACCCACCATATCTGGGTGGTCGGGGACCGCGAATACCAAGATGTAGTGTTTCAAGGTTTCGTGCGCGATACCTTGCATTGGCATTTTGTGCAACGGCTGGATCAAAGCCTCTGGGTCTTTCCGACGCGCGCCAAAGCGTTCAAACTGAATGCGCGCGGACTCAAGCCTGGCGAGTTCCGTTCCTGGGGGCGGTGTCGCATCACGCAACAGCAATTTGGCTTGGTCGAGTTGATTGGCTATTGGGCACCCGACGAAGACGAACCCTGGTATCTGATTAGCGATGTCACCCTCGGACGCGCAGCGGTGCAGATTTATGCGCGTCGCTTCTGGATCGAAGAAATGTTTCGTGATTTCAAATCGCAAGGCTGGGATTTGGAAACGAG
>JACRMI010000014.1 GCA_016215025.1 Chloroflexota bacterium | reverse complement strand
TCGTATCGGGTTCCATACTTCCTCCTGTTACAGGGAAGTATGGTCAAATCGCACACGATGTCGTGATTACGATTGGCTTTTAAAGTGCACACGATGTCGTGATTACATCAGCGCACACGATGTCGTGATTATTGAGACCTAAAGGTTTCTTTGCCTGATAACGACGTTGATAAGGAAAGATGCGTTGTTGACAAAGGTTTTGGTTGACGCAAGAAACCGTTAGGGTCTCGACCCGAGCGCTTCGCGATAAAAAGTTGTCAAGCGCTCTGCCAGCCCTTCCAATAATTCGCGACCGAGTTCAGCGCGCGCGCCGCGTGGATCGCCGAGCACGCCAAGCGGCGAAATGTCATCCATTCGCAATTCCAAACCGGCGGAGCTGGCTTTGACGTTTTGGGCGAGCGCTATAAAGTCGCCGATGAAACCGACTTGCGCTTGGTCCATGTGAACCAGGTCAGCATGTTCGGCGAGGATGAGCGATGTTTCTGAGCAACCCGCATGTGCGCCCGATTCGGATGGCGTCACGCCAAATCGGGCAGCGATCCCGTCGATGACTTGCTGAAATTCGGCTAGATTGGAAAAGCCGATCACCTTTGCGGAGAGGTTTTGGAGTTCAGGGACAATGCGCTTCACCACGGGAAAATTTCCGCCATGCGAGGGCAGCAACAGAAGCGATTCAAAGCCATGGCGCGCCAGCGATTCACAGTACGCACGTGCGAGCGCTGACAGCAAATCACTTGAGATCGACAGCGAGCCGGGAAAATTCATGTGGTGCTCGGAGCATCCGGGGCGAATGGTCGGCGCGACCAGGGTGTTGCCTAACTTTTCGGCGATGCGCAGCGCGAGCATGTCGCCGATGAGCGTGTCCGTTGCTAGCGGCAAGTGTGGACCATGCTGCTCAGTCGAGCCGAGCGCAAAGATGACACGGCGATAGCCTTGTGCCATCGCCTCTTTGACTTGGACCCACGTCATTTCTTCGATGCGTAAAGTATTCATTGTCCATTCACCATAGCCACTAGCTGTCGGCGTGTCAATACCTCGACAACCTCGCGACGATACCACGCACTGCTGCGCACATCGTCAATCGGGTTGCATTCCGTTGCCGCAACATGTGCCGCTTCGTTGATGCGTTCGTTAGTCAATTCGTTACCGCGCAGAATTTCTTCTGCTTTAGTCGCGCGCATCGGCGTTGGCGCAACTGCGCCCAAAACAATCCTGACATCGTCGCATGTCGGACCGCTGACCGCTACGGCGACACTCGCAATAGAAATATCCATCGCCTCGCGATGTTCGAGTTTAATAAACGATGAGCGCATCGTTTCAGCACGCGGCACGATAATTTCACGCAACATCTCGCCGGGCTCTAGCGCTGACTTGCCCACGCCAACAAAAAACTGATCGAGCGGCAGAATCCGTTCGCCGTTCTTGCTAGCGATGACGGCACGGGCGTTCAGCGCGATGAGGGGCGGAGCCATATCGGCGGCGGGCGATGCGTTGCACAGATTTCCACCAACCGTGGCGAGACTGCGAACTTGAACGCCTGCCATCTTGCTAGCGGCAAAAGCCAAGACGGGAAAATGCTCGCGGATGATCGAGGAGCGAATCAAATTATTTAACGTGACACACGCGCCGAGCCGTAATTCGCCGCGCTCCGCGACCGAAATATCGCGCAGTCCTGGGACTAGACGGAGACTCGCGACGACACGTGGCATCCACTGCTTGCGCTTCATGCGGATCAACAAATCGGTGCCGCCTGCGAGAACACGCGCTTCTGTTCCGCAGTCGGCTAGGATTTGTAGCGTTTCGTCAATTGTCTTGGGAGAAACAAAGTCAAATGGTTTCATAAGTTGGAAATTGGAGGTCGGACGTTGGAAATTGGCAAGCTGTAATCCAGCTTCTAACTTCAAATTTCTAATTTCTAACTTCCAGATCGTGCTCCTTCATCAAATGCCTGCAAGTTCAATTCCAAAAATTGCGGACGCATCACGCGTTTGATGGATTCGCGCAGTGCATCTGGTGTGAGCGGAAAACCGGCGCAGCTCGATGCAAAACCTAGCAACGCGACATTCGTCGCCGACGCGCGCCCCAGATGTTTGGCGATGCTGTCGGCGTTCACCGTAAGCAAGGTGACATCCATCGCAGCGAGTTGCTGAAGAATTTTTTCGTTGCTGAATGCTTGGGCAGAATTGACGATCACGGTTCCGCCGCGTCGGATGAATGCCAAGTTGCGATACGCTTCTGTCGCATCAAAAGCGAGTAGCCAGTCCGCTGTCCCTTGTCGAATCAACGGCGCGGTGCTTTCGCCAATCTTCAAATGCGACACGACGGAGCCGCCACGTTGACTCATGCCGTGCGTCTCTGCCCCCGTAACGTCGAGACCTTGCGCCATCGCACAATCCGCCAAGAGTTGATGCGCGAACAACACGCCCTGACCACCAATACCTGCTAAGAGAATTTTACAGTCCATAGTCTTTTAATACCGGCTCAAGCTGTCATTCTGAGGAGCATCCAGAGCGGAGCAACGGTTTTGGTTGCGAAGTCGAAGGATCGCGACGAACGCTTCGCGTCTCCTATTTCGCGAAGAGAGATTCTTCGCTTCGCTCAGAATGACAGAGACCGAGTAAGTTTTTTTCACGGAATGAATCGTTGATGCAAGCCAACCTTGTCGGCTAATTCCGAAATCGTCACGGGATTCGATTCGATGATGAACCCCTTGTAACATGCGTCGATGCATTGACCGCAATCCACACAGATGCGTCGATCAATCTCGACCTTGTTCGTCGTCGGATTCAACAACAGCGCGGGACACTCAAACGCGACGAGGCAATACTTGCAGCCATCACATTGATCGGTCACTTCGACTTTGATCGGATGCGTGTCGAGGGGCGTGCGGTCGAATAACACGCACGGACGTTTCGCGATCACCACCGCAACGCCGCCTTCATCCGATTGGGTGAACGCTTCGGCTTCTTTTAACACAGCTTGAAAATCGTCTTGATAGTACGGGTCCGACACGCGCAAAAATTTCACGCCGCACGCGCGCACCAATTCGGGAATCGCAACGCGCGCGCCTTCGCCGCCATCGGCAAGTCGATTCTGGTCGGCGGTCGGCTGAAAGCCCGTCATCGCCGTCGTGTTGTTGTCGAGAATCACCAAGACGAAGCGCGCGCCGGTGTGAACTGCGTTCGTCAGTCCGGTGATGCCCGAATGAATGAACGTCGAATCGCCGATGGTCGCGACGAGCGATTGATTTTTGCCGTCGAGTTTGTATGCGTGATAGAGACCCGTTGCGACCGTGATCGCCGCGCCCATATCGAGACAGGTGTCCACCGCGCGCAAATTTGTGCCAAGCGTGTAACAACCGATATCGCTGGCGAAGAATGCGCTGGGGAACACGCGTCGAATCGAATAGAATGCGGAGCGATGTCCGCAACCGGGACAGAGTCGCGGCGGACGCACTGGCAACGGAACCGACTTGAGCGTCTCGCTCAAAGCGGGGTCCACTCCGACGGATGCGCGCTCTGCATCGATGAGGTTCGCGTCGGTGAGAATTTTTGCTAGCACCGGATACAACACGTCGGGCGAAAGCTCGCCGGCGTTTGGAATCGTGCCGTCGAGTCGTCCCCTGACGTGGCGTCGATCAGGAATTTGCAATTCGACTGCTGAGTCGGGTTCTTCTAACACCACGATGCGTTCGCAGCGTTCGACAAAATCGCTGACGAGCTTGCGGGGCAGGGGATATACTGTGCCGATTTTCAACATCGGAACATCGACGCCAAACTCGCCGAGCAATTCACGCGCTGTCGTGTACGGCACGCCAGAAGCCACAATCCCCAGTGGATATTTGTCATTTGTAATTGGTGATTGGTAATTTAATTTAGATTTCTCAAACTCTTGCTCGATCTTGCCCAGCTTTTCGTTCAGCTCCTTGTGCAATATAAGGCGATAGCGCGGTGTGGCTGCCCAGCGCGTCGGTTCTTTTTTGAATTTCGCCGGGCGCGCCGTCGCATCGATCTCGTTGAGCGAAATGTTTTGGCGCGCGTGCGAGACGCGCATTGCGGGACGCAAGATGACAGGCACGCGATAATTTTCCGATAGCTCGAATGCATAGCGCACCATTTCTTTCGCTTCGCGGGGAGACGCCGGATCGAGCACCGGCACCTTGGCGAAAATTCCAAACAAGCGCGTGTCTTGTTCCGTCTGCGATGAGAATGGTCCGGGGTCGTCACAGGAGATGACGACAAAGCCGCCTACGACGCCGGTATACGCCGCGCTGAGGAGCGGGTCGCTCGCGACGTTCAAGCCGACTTGCTTCATCGCGACGACGGCGCGTTTGCCCGCCCAGCTCGCCGCGAGTGCGACTTCGAGCGCGGCTTTTTCGTTGACCGACCACTCGACGTAGGTATTCAGACCTAGCTTCTTTTTCCATTCGATAACGGCGGGCATGATTTCGGAACTAGGCGTGCCCGGATACGAAGTCATCACGTTGATTCCGGCTTCGATCAAGCCGCGCGCTATTGCTTCATTGCCAAGGACAACTTGTTGCACCATAAAAATCTTTCTAGTAACGCATGCTGCCAGCTTGCGCTACTCATCGAACACAAAAACCGGCTCTTGATAGAATCTGACTTTGCGCTCGTGGATTTTTTCCATCAACCATTTTTGCAGCCAAGCGTTTTTTTCTTCCAGTGATTCGTTCGATTCAAGCCGTTCGAGCGGAAGATTGATGCCAATCGCGCGTCCGCCGATCAAATGGCGCGTGATGCCCATCGGCAGTTTCGCACCGTTGAGCGCGAGCCGCGTGACTTGGGCAGGTGTGTAGCGTGGGAAGACGACGATCATTTGCAAGTCCGGATACTCGCGCGTGAGGATGTTCAAATCGGTTGTAACCGCGCGGTAGACATCGGTCCTACCGCGGTACACGTCAACTATACGATTCAGCAGCCCGATGTTCAATTCTAAATGATCGACGCCGATCACATTGTAGGTCGCGCCATTCCGCAGCTTGAGATAGCACATCGATATGCCCAGCGTCAGATCATGCTCGGCTTGTTTTGGCTCGACGCGCTCGATGATAGTTCCATCGATGCCGCTGATGCGTGCGAGCAATTCGCTCGGCGGTGTCTTGACGATCAGGTGATACCACGAGTCGAGCGAAATATTGTGTGCCGCATAATCGACAATTTGAACGAGCGTGTCACGGACGCCCAAGTAATTGAGCGCGCCCGTGCGCGTCGCGCCGTCTAGCACAATATAGCGCTGACCCGCTTGAGCGACAATCGGCGGATTGCGTAATAGCCCATCGCTGCGCAATCGTTCGCCTAGCTTTTTGATGACGAGCGGGTCTTGCCCCTCGTGCAGAATGACCTGATCGACTGGTACAATGCGCAAGGTTATTTCGGCAACGTCCATACAACCTCGATTATTTACGCATTGAGAATTTTGACGACTTGTTCTGCTACATCCACCGCTGCCCGGGTCTGTGCTTCGTGGGTCATTGCGCCGAGATGCGGCGTGACGACGACGTTGGGATGCTTGAGCAAAGGATGATCGCCCGGCGGTTCGTTTTGAAAAACGTCGAGCGCAGCCCCAGCGATTTTTCTGTTTTCGAGTGCAGACAGCAACGCTTGTTCGTCGACCACGCCGCCGCGCGCGCAGAAAATAATGCGCGCGTTTGGTTTCATCTTGGCGATTTCATTTTCACCGATGAGTCCGCGCGTGGTCGCGATGAGCGGCGTATGAATCGAAATGAAATCGCTTTGCGCGAGCAAGTCTTCAAGTGAATCGATGAGTGTCGCGCCAAATTCTAACGCGCGCTCGCGGGTGACGTACGGATCGACTGCGATGACGTGCATTCCAAATGCTGCCGCGCGCACCGCCACCATCGAACCAATCCGTCCTAGCCCGACAATGCCGAGCGTCTTGCCACTCAACTCGACGCCCATGAATTTGTTCTTCTCCCACGCACCTTGGCGCAGTGAAGCATCGGCTTGCGGAATGCAGCGCGCGAGGGAAAGCATCATGCCGATGGTGTGTTCGGCGACGGATACCATAGCGCTGACCGGACTGTTGACGACTGTGATGCCGCGTCGCGCCGCAGCATCGGTGTCGATGTTGTCGAGTCCGACACCGGCGCGTCCAATCACGCGCAAACGTGTGGCCGCATCGATAACAGGGGCGCTCACTCGTGTGCGGCTGCGGACGACGAGCGCATCATAATCTGGAATATTGCGGAGCAAGGCGTCGGTCGTGATTTTATCGTCGATCACAACGTCGGCGTTGCGACTAAGAATAGCGATCCCTTCACGTGCGATGGAATCAGACACCAGAACCTTGCACATTGCTTTGCTCCAGGAGAGCATCGATCACACCGAGCAATTCTTTCAAGTCGTCCTGCGTAATGTCGCCGGTATGCGCGATGCGAAATGTCTGATCCTTTAATTTTCCGTAGCCCGCCGAGATCATATAGCCGCGTTTCCCCAGTTCGGTATTGAGTGCGCCGACTCGGATGTTGCGTGTATTTTTCACCGTCGTCAAAGTAACCGATTCGTAACCGGGTTCGGCGAAAAGCGCAAAGCCGCAATCGATTGCCCATTGTCGGCAGACGCGCGCCATTTGTTGATGCCGCGCGAAGCGTCGTTCGAGTCCTTCGGCGAGCCATCGATTTAATTGGTAATCGAGCGCAAAGATGTGGGGGAGCGATGGAGTAGTGGGCGTTTGATTCTTGGCGTCGTATTCATTAAAAGTCAGAAAGTCAAAGTAATAACCACGATTTGGAACCATCGCCGCTTTGCGCAGCGCTTTGTCACTCACTGAAAATACCGCAAAGCCCGGCGGCAAGCCGAACCCTTTTTGCGTGCTAGCCAGACAAACGTCGATGCCCCATTCGTCGACCAAAATTTTTGCGCCGCCCATCGAGCTAACGGCATCGACCATAAAAATGATGTCAGGAAATTCTTTCATCACCGCGCCGATCTCGGCGAGGGGATTCATGACGCCAGTGCTTGTTTCGTTGTGTGTCAGCGTGACAGCATCGTAACGTTTGGAAGAAAGCGCATTGCGAACCAACTCTGGCCGAATCGCTTTGCCCAGATCGACGCGGAGCGCATCGGCGGACTTGCCATTGAGCTTGGCGATCTCGTGCCAACGTTCGCCAAATTCACCGCAGACCAGGTTGAGCACGTGTTCGGAAACGCAATTGCGGACGCAGCCTTCCATGACGCCGGTGCCAGAGCTCGTCGAGAGAAAAACCTTATCGTGCGTAAACAAAAGCTGTTGTAGCTGGTGCCGTACTCGCGCATGAAGATCGAAATATTCCTGGGTGCGATGACCAATCATGGGCGTGCTAAATTTTTGCAACACCTCTGCATTGACTTCAACGGGACCTGGAATAAAGAGTTTTTTGTGCACGCCCACTCCATGATTTTTGCAAGACCCTAAAGGTTTGGTGACTCGCCAGTACTCTAGTCAAACTAATTGCCTTGTCTTACTAAAGTAATGGTCAGGTGAAAAACCTTTAGGGTCTCTATCGGAATTACATCGCAGGTACTTTAGGTACGTGCGTCATTGCTTCGGCGACCATCTCGGCGGGGTATTCGTAATCTTCGAGCTTGCCGTGGTGATAGGCTTCGTATGCCATCATATCAAAGTGTCCATGTCCTGACAAATTGAACGCGATGACTTTTTTCTGCCCGGTCTTTTTACATTCGAGCGCTTCGTCAATCGCAACGCGAATCGCGTGCGCGGATTCTGGCGCGGGAATGATGCCTTCGGATTTGGAGAACTGCACCGCCGCGTGGAACGTTTCGAGTTGCTTGACCGCGCGCGCTTCAATATCACCATGATTGACCAGCGCGCTAACGCTCGCCGCCATGCCGTGATAGCGCAAGCCACCGGCGTGAATTCCCGGTGGAATAAATGTGTGACCCAAGGTGTACATTTTGACGATGGGAGCCATCGCAGCCGTGTCACCATAATCGAAGACGTATTCGCCCTTGGTCAAGCTGGGGCATGATGCTGGTTCAGAGGCGATGACGCGGATGTTTTTCTTTTCGGTGAATTTTTTCCAGAGGAATGGATAGGTAAATCCAGCAAAGTTAGAACCGCCTCCCGCGCAACCAATGACGATGTCCGGATATTCACCCGCCATTTCCATTTGATCGAGTGCTTCCAAACCAATTACGCTCTGATGCATCAAGACGTGACCCAGGACGGAACCAAGCGAGTATTTTTTCGCGCCGTTGGAAGTTGCCGCTACTTCGACCGCTTCCGAAATGGCCATGCCCAGTGAGCCAGGCGAGTTGGGGTCTTGCGCCAGAACCGACTTGCCATACTGAGTGCGATCGGTTGGGCTGGCGTACACGGACGCACCAAAGTTTTCCATGATGACGCGGCGGTAAGGTTTCTGGTGATATGAGACCTTGACCATGTAAATCTCAAGATCGAGACCAAAAAAGTTGCATGCCATGGCGAGGGCAGAACCCCATTGACCTGCGCCTGTTTCAGTCGTAAGCGCTTTGGTTCCCGCTTCCTTGTTGAAGAATGCCTGCGGCACCGCGGTGTTGGGTTTGTGCGAACCCACGGGGCTGACGCCTTCGTACTTGTAATAAATGTGCGCGGGCGTGTCGAGTGCCTTTTCGAGGCGGATGGCGCGAAACATGGGCGTGGGACGCCATAGTTTGTAGACGTCGCGGACGGGTTCGGGAATTTCAATCCATCGTTCGGGACTGACCTCTTGCATAATCAAACTCATGGGGAACAAGACACTCAGGAAATCTGGTGTCACAGGCTGCATCGTTCCCGGATGCAGAACTGGCTGCGGTGGAACCGGCAGGTCCGCATTAATGTTGTACCATGCCTTGGGCAGTTTGCTCTCATCAAGCAAGAACTTGTGTTGATCGCTCATCGAGTTTTCTCCCTCTTCCTTGAATTTTTCAATCGTCAAGCGTTTCAATCGATGGATTATTTAGGTGGAGAATTGGACCTCCCTTCGCATTCGCCAGAACCAGGTGCGTTGGCTTACGACGATCCCTTAACAAGTGGCTAAAAAGCAGCAGGCAGAAAATATCTGCCTGCTCATCAATCCGCGCTACACGATTGGTCCAAATGGACCGCGCGCGTCAACTTCCATGCGGTAAGATTGCCACATGGATTGCATCGCTACATTCGATTGGTTAAGAGAGTGGAACGCACGCATGACGTTCTTCCTTTCTCGCATCTCCGCGAGAAAACTTTGGATTGCCAATACCGCGTCCTCGCGGTAACCTCTGCGCTCATTATATAAACTTATAATTAAGGCGTCTACTACTCGAAAGAATACGATTACCTACCTGTTTGGGTCATTTAATCTATGCATCCTACCCGGAATCGAGTTGTCTAACAAACGAAAATGCTGTCCGCAAAGAGTTATCAGCTACTATGCAGACAGCATTTTCACTTGGTGGAGATGGCGGGAATTGAACCCGCGTCCGAAAAGTTCGCCTCAGAGTTACTACAAGCTTAGTCGATTTTTGAGTCTCGCGTGATCCGGCTCAATCAACGGAGTTGATCACGCACAGCCGTGTGATGGCTTGCGCCTCTTTGATAATCGCTACCGGCGTTGCGATTATCGCACCCCAACTTGGTGTCGCCCAGCGCCCAGCCCTTGGGGGAGACCGTGCGTGGACGTCGCAGAGCTAGTCTGCGAACCTTTCAGCTAATCTCGTGTTGGCTTACGCCGCGACTGGAAGAGCCTGGAGGTTGGTGCGAGTGTTCGCATCTAAGTTTTGCCCGTTTTAGAGCGGTCGTGCGCCGCTGCTTGCAACTCTGAAACAGCCCTCCCCGTCGAATCCAAGCATCCCCTTCGCCAGTTCAGATTTCTGATTTTCGATTTCAGATTTTCAGAAACCTGCGAACATTATAGCACTCGCCTCATCAGCGCGCAAATCAGAAATCAGAAATCGGGAATCGGAAATTCATTCGCGCCCGCGTGCTTTGGTTGCGCGTTGGATTTCGCGTTCGGTTTCGCGCTTGGCAATGGCATCGCGCTTGTCGTACAATTTCTTGCCGCGCGCCAAACCAATTTCCATTTTCGCTCGATTCTTTTTCAAATACATTTTGAGCGGAATGAGGGTGAGACCTTTTTCCTGTGCGCGACTCGCCAATCGCAAAATTTCCTTGCGATGCATCAACAGTTTGCGGTCGCGATACGGATCGACATTCTGCCGGCTGGCTGGTTCGTACGGCGCGACATGTACGTTCATCAGCCACAGCTCGCCGTTGCGCACCTGGGCGTACGAGTCGCGCAAATTGACGCTGCCAGCGCGAACCGATTTGATTTCAGTACCGGTCAGTGCGATGCCTGCTTCGTACGTTTCCTCGATGCTGTAATCGTGGAAAGCTTTGCGATTAGTCGCTAGTGTTTTTGACTCGTCGTCTTTTCTATTTGCCATTTTGAAGGAATTGGATGGCGCGATCGAGCTGCGGATCGCGCTTGTTCGCGATGTCGTCTTCCGTGACCTTCACTTCAATATCAGGTGAAACGCCAACTTCGTTGATCTCGTTGCCTTTGGGACTAAAGAAATGCGCAATGGTCACGCGGAGTTCGGATTTGTCGCTGAGCGTGTGGACGTTTTGCACTGAACCCTTTCCGTAACTTTTGGTTCCAATCAACGACGCGCGGTTGTAATCTTTCAACGCTGCCGCCACAATCTCAGATGCACTCGCCGAGCCGCCATTGATGAGTAACACCATTGGGATGTTCGTGGCGAGTCCGTTGCCTTTGGCTCTAAATTCCTGAGAGCGACCGTCTTTGTCTTTTTCGACCAAGACTACTTGGCTGCCCTTGAGAAACTGACTTGCCACATCGATTGAAACGCTGAGGTATCCGCCCGGATCATTTCGCAAATCGAACACGAGACCGGTGGGGTTTTGCGCCAGCAACTCTCGCAGTGCCGCTTGGATTTCTTCGGGAGCGGTCGCGCCAAAATCGTTCAAGCGCAAGTAGGCGATATTGGTCCCTTCGAGCATTCGCGATTCGACGAAGGGCGTGCGAATGGTGTCGCGCACAATTTCGACGGTAAAGTTCGGGACTCGGCTGCGTTGAATCAATAGCTTGACCTTTGATCCTTTGGGTCCGCGAATCAACGTCACCGCTTGCGTTACATCCATATTCTGGATGACCGTATCGTTGACTTGAAGCACGACGTCATTGGGCAATAGCCCAGCTTTTTCCGCGGGCGAACCTTTGATTGGCGTGACGATTGTGAGTCGTCCTTCGCGCATTTCGACGGTCGCGCCAATGCCTTCAAACGATCCGGTCAAACTGGTCGAGCTGATCGCCGCTTGCTTGGCATCGACGAATGCCGTGTGGGTATCGCCGAGCGCTTGCACCATGCCAGCAATTGAGCTGTTAACCAATTCGCTATCGTTGATATTCGGTTTGTAGAAATCTTGGTGGACATAGTTCCAGGCTTCCCAGAAAACTTTGAAAGAAGGTTGCCAATCGGCCGGTGCACCGCCATCGGCTGGAAGGGGAGGGGGGAACATCAGGCGACTGGACCCATATCCGCCGACAAAGGCAACGCTGACGAGCAGAATCACGACGATCGTCAACCCAACCACGCGCAAAATTCCTCGAATCATATTATGCGCCTTTCTTCAAATATTCAATCGCCCGATCCAATTGGGGATCGAGACCTTTTTTGATCGAATCGTCCGTCAATGGAACCGGAATGTCTGGCTGCAAGCCGGTGCCTTCGATTTGATTATGCTTGGGCGTAAACCAGGTTGCCGTGGTGATGTGGACGGCTGAACCATCGCTCAATTGGCGTACCGTTTGCACGGAGCCTTTACCGTACGTCGGCTCGCCGATAAGCGGCGCGCGTTTGTAATCCTTGAACGCACCCGCGAGAATTTCCGCCGCGCTGGCTGTTCCACTGTTGACGAGCACCGCGGTCGGAATCTCAGTTGCGCCGCGACGCCCCCCCGCGTTATATGTTTTCTCGGAACCGTCGCGATATTTTTCAATCAAGACTACGTCGCTGTTTTTCAAGAATTGTCCGCTGATGTCGAGCACCGGATCGGGGAAGAGTCCGCCGGGATTATTGCGCAAGTCGAGTACCAAGCCGGTAACTTTTTGAGATTTCAAACTATCTAAAGCTTTATTGAATTCGTTCGCCGTTTCTGCTGTTTCCATCGTAATCTTGATATAGCCAAATGTCGTACCCGGCAACACTTTGGAATTGACCGTGGGCAGCGCGTACTTTTCGCGCGTCAGTGAAGCATCATAGGGTTTGGGATCGCCTATGCGTTGGAGCGTCATCGTAATGGTGCTGCCAATCGGTCCGCGCAATAACTCATTTGCTTGTTGCACCGTCGTATCAAACTCGAGCGGTTTGGGACCGATTTGGAGGACCATATCGCCCGTGCGGATTCCGGCCCGGTCGGCGGGCGAACTGGGGATAGGAGCAATCACCACCAACGCGTGATTGCGTACGTCGAGCGTCAAGCCCACATCGCCGGTTTCGCCTTTGAGGGTCGATTGTTCCGTCTTAGCGGGTTGTGGATCAATGAAGACGGTGTGAGGATCATTGAGTCCCAACAACATACCGCGAATTGCGCCATGGGTTAGTTCTTGACGCGATGGAATCTTGCCATAGAATTCACTTTGGATAATGTTCCAAGCTTCCCAAAACAATCCAAAATTTTTTGGAATATCGGCATTCGCTGGGGCAGATCGCACCTGAACGACATTGACTACAAAACCTGCGGCGAATGCGCCGAATACGATCAGTACGGCGAGCAGGAACATAATGAGTAGTCGCAAAACAGTTCGCATGTTATCCTTTCACATTCATCAACTTGGCGGCATTTTAGCACAAGAGTAAGTGATTGGTCAATCGTCGGCTCAACGCAGATTAAATTTTGGTGAGAGACTAGGATTGAGTTACCTAAGAGAATTTTAACGCTGGGCGTCACATTTTAGTTTGACACTTTTTGACGGTCTGCTATGATAGTAGGCGATAGGATGCTTATCATGCCAACAAAAATTCTAGTTGTGGACGATGATGCGCTGTTACGGCGCAGTCTCAAGTATCGACTTGAGCAAGAAGGGTATGGGACAGTGGTGGCAGACTGCGCTGAAGATGCGTTGGTCAATGCGCGCCGTGATCGACCTGATTTGGTGTTGTTAGATATTGGTCTGCCGGATCGAAATGGTCTCGACCTCGCGCGTATCTTGCAACGCGAGCTAAATCTTCCCATCATCTTTTTGACCGGGCGTGGACAAGAAAGTGATATTGTCCTGGGTTTGGAGGTCGGCGCGGAGGATTACATCACCAAACCTTTTGGAATGCGTGAATTGATGGCGCGCATTCGCGCGGCCCTGCGACGGATCTCGCGTTCATCCAGCGCCGTTAGTGAAGAATCGATTGTCGTCGGCGATATCGTTTTGAATGCGCGCTCGCACGAAGTCCGTTGGCGCGACAAGGTTATCGAACTGCCGCCGAAGGAATTTGAGTTGCTGCGACTCTTGATGTCCAACGCCGGAACCGTGTTATCGACGGACTATCTTTTAAATGCGGTGTGGGGTGAGGAGTTTGCGGGGGCGGTCCAGGTGCTCTACGTGCACATTGGCTGGCTGCGCGAAAAAATCGAACCGGATCCACGCCATCCCCGGCATTTGATTACGGTGCGCGGTGTAGGGTACAAGATGGTGGCAGGAGGTGAGGCGCGTGATGATTAGTTTGCGCTCGAAGCTAGTTCTGAGCCATATCATGCCAACGCTTTTGCTATTGCCGTTGCTCAGTTTGTATCTCTTGTATACGCTTGAAGATTTTTACACGAGTAGTCTCTTGGACCAACTCGTTCAACAATCGCAATTGATTCGAAAGGATATGGAAAGTAAGCTGGGTCCATTCCCGAATGCGGTCGCTGCCCAAAATTTTCTCAACGAGATTGCACCTTTCACCTTCTCACGTGTACTCATCCTCGATCACGATGCCACCGTTCTGGCATCCACGCGTTTGGAAGACGCTAGCCGAATCGGTACCAAGCTTGAAAATCCGTCGATCATGCAAGCGCTAGAGGGCGATATGGCGACGGGCGTGGGACCCGGCTACGCGACGGATGTCGCCTACGTTGTGCTTCCAATCCAACGAGATGGCGTTTCCATTGGTGCCCTTCGGTTGTCTTATGAAGTTACGGACGTTCGCACCCAATTCGATCAACTGCGTTGGCTCATTATGGGAGGTTTTACCTTTACGGTCTTGCTCTCGGTGGCGCTTGCCCTAGGATTGGCAACTACCATTACGCGTCCCTTGCGTCTTCTCAGCGAAGGCGTGCAGAGAATTGCGACGGGTGACTATCTTGCCCATGTTCCCGTTCGGAGTCGCGACGAAGTGGGATTTTTGGCACGCGGTTTCAATCAGATGACGGAGCGTCTGCGCGAAGCGGAGCAGGGACGCCAACGGCAACTGGCTGCAATTGTCCATGAATTGGTGCGTCCGTTAGCCGGGATGCATGCTGCCATCGAAACACTCCGTGATGGAGCAGATACCGATCGCGAAATGCGGGAGGCGCTGTTGACGGGAACCGCAGAAGAGTTGGCGCGTTTCAAACGGATGCTGGGTACACTCCAGAGTCTACACCAACGCGAGCTGCATCCTATTCGCCTCGTCTTGACCGAAATAGATTTACAGCGACTGATCCATGCGTGCGCAAACAATTTTGAGCCAATAGCAGCGCGACAGCAAATCACGCTCACCGAAAATATTCAAGAGCCACTGCCGCGTGTCCAGGTGGACGAGGATCGGATCATCCAGGTACTAACTAATCTGCTCGATAATGCTGTTAAATTCACGCCGCGGGGTGGAAGTGTTTCGATTCAGTCCGGAATCGCCAAGCGACATATTCAGGTTAGAGTGAGCGATACAGGGGTGGGAATTTCACCTGAAGAATTGCCCTATGTCTTTCAGCAGTTTTATAGTGGTGCTGAGACACGTCCTCCGGAAAAACGCGGAATGGGTTTGGGTTTGACGATCTGCCGCGAAATCATTGAAGCCCACCAAGGCGAAATTCAAGTGGATAGCGCGATAGGCAAAGGTACGACGATCACATTTACTTTACCCTTAAACAATCGGAATATAGAGGACACTAATAAACCGTGATTATTTGATGATTATTTGATGCTTTGCGAAACGTCAATCCGTGGGCGAATCGTTTTGCTGTCTATCCATAGGCTTGATCGAAAGATCGAGCTTTTTTTCTTTAGGAAAGCTTTAGGTTGGCTTGAGCAAGGGTTGAGGTAAATGTTCCCCTTGTTTCATATTCTGTATTGGGTTCATTTCTAGCCTAGCGAGGATTAACTCGTGCATCCCATAGTGTCCGTGTTGGCCACTTTAATAATTGCTATCGTTCTCTTGATTTTAGGCAGTGTGTTTTCGGAACCCGTCATTACGTTGATCCATCGCCGGGTGCCGAACTTTACGTACGAAGGTGAGACACTTTTGTTGTGGGGTTCGGCGATTATCGCTGCGTTGGTCATTGGGTGGATTGTCATCTATCTATTCATTCATGTATAGGTAGCAGGACTTTCGCTCAAGAGTCCGTTTTCGTGTCACCCTGAGCGTTAGCGAAGGGTCTCTACCCCTGAAACCAGAGATTCTTCGCTTCGCTCAGAATGACAAGCGAAAGTCCTGGGTAGGTATCGCAAGGATGGATCGATTCGGGTTTGGAAAAACATTCTGAAAGAGGACTATTGTTCACCATCGGAAAAGGAATCGTACTTGGAACGATCATCGGCATTGCGTATGGTTATCTCGTTTTGACCTCCGTAATGCCTGATCCTCGCTCAAGCATGGTGGTCGGCGCTCTGATGGGAATTGGCTTTGCCACGATCATCATGCTTACGTTACAGCAACGCAAAAAATACCAACGCTAACGGTGCGTACTGTATGACGCACAGAGATGCCATCGCCCCCAGACGTTAACGAGCTTGTTCGAGACGCACCGCTCCCCAATCGTTATCGATGTGCATCTCTTGCCGCACTTGCTCTGTGTGCTCGACCATCGTTTTCCACTTGCGTATGGCAGCACCGGTTGACCCAGCGCTCGGCTCGAGGAGGAGAAGCGAGCGGCTGGGTCAACTCTTCTAATTGAGGTCTGCGGATTGTCCCATGAATCCTTCTTTGTGAAATCCCCTTCTTATGGACGTCTGTTACTTATTCCATCTCTAACGAAGGAACCAACCCAATGGCTAGAGAGAAAAGCCGAGTTATTGTCGCTGGAACATCCTACGCTGAAATTATTAGCTTACTTACTTTTGCACGTGTGCTGGCAAAGATCCAAAAACGCGAATTGCTTTTGTTAGGCTTGGTCACCGTGCCCGAACTAGAATCGCTGAGCATGGGCGCGCGACCTGCTCAAAAACTTCGCCAGGAATTGGAAGCGCTGATCGGACAAAAGGGTGGAGACAGTCTCGTTCGGGTCACACATTGTCCCTGGGAAGAGCTGCAACGTCTTGTGGGCAAAACGAAAAACTCGCTGTTAGTTCTGCGGCGCAATGCTTCTTTTCCAATCCACGCTCTGCAAGCCATTTCGTGCGATGTGGCGATTGTGAATGGGACTCTTGCTTCCAAAATTAAAAAAATCTTGCTGCCGATTCGAGGTGGTCCATCGGCGGCGATGACGTTGCGCATCGCCTTGGCTTTTGCGCAAACGTATGGAGCAAAGATCGCGATCTTGCACGCGGCACCCCAAGAGCAACTTGCCGAAAAGCAATATCAGCGATTTTTGGCGCACTTGCAGAATTTGCCTGAAGTGGCGCGCTGGATCGATGCGCATGGCGATCCAGCCCGCGCCATTCTACGCGTGACCCGAGTGCTCAAGCCCCAACTCATCATCATGGGTGCAATTGTCCGTCCTCAACCCGGCGACCCACCGATTGGTCCTACTGCCACGCGTGTGGCGAATGAATCGGATGCCGCTGCTTTGATTATCCGAGCGCATCCCCAGGTTGTAGCGCAGCTATCCCCAGTAGACTATACGATTTCTGTGGTTGTCGATAAATGGTTTGCCGAGAATACATTTCACGCGCATGAATTCAAAAACATAAAGCGGCTTGTCGAAATGAAAGAACGGCAAGGACTCACACTGAGTCTAGGTCTTCCGACGCTGAACGAGGAAAAAACCATCGGCAAGGTCATCAGGACGGTGCGCACGGCATTCATGCAGCGGTTTCCACTGCTGGATGAGATCGTCGTCATCGATTCAAACTCGACCGACCGTACCGTTGAGATCGCACAGAATTTGGGCGTGCCCGTGTTTCGCCATCCTGAAATCTTGCCCCACCTGGGATCGTTCGTGGGCAAGGGGGAAGCGCTGTGGAAAAGTCTTTACGTTCTCAAAGGCGATGTGATTGCGTGGATTGACACCGACATCGTCAATATTCACCCGCGCTTTGTGTACGGGATCCTGGGTCCGCTCATCAGAGAACCGCGCTTGCTCTATGTCAAAGGATTCTATCAACGTCCTTTGCGGTTAAACGGCACGAACGAGGCACGCGGCGGCGGACGTGTGACTGAGCTAATGGCACGTCCCTTGCTCAATCTATTTTATCCTGAATTATCGGGGCTGGTCCAACCTCTCGCCGGAGAATATGCCGGGCGGCGCAAGGCATTTGAGCGCATTCCTTTTTTCACGGGCTATGGTGTGGAGACCGGCTTGTTGATCGATTTGTTGAATCGCTTTGGTTTGCACTCCATCGGTCAAGTCGACTTGGAGGAACGCGTGCATCGCAATCAATCCCTGTTCGCACTGAGCAAGATGGCATTCGCAATCCTTCAAGTTGTGATGCAGCGAGTAGGAGCAAATCATCACGTGGAACTATTGAATGCACTGAATGCCAGCATGAAACTCATTCACTATTCGGAAGAAGAGTTCCGGCTCCAGGTGGCAGAAATCCGCGATCAACAACGACCACCGATGATTTCAATTCCCGAGTACCGCACGCGTTCAAAAGTCCAGTGAAACTTCTTTGGCTTTCGCAGCGGAGCCGGGCGGTGATTCATACTTCACACGGGCACTGATTATGGTTTTGGAGTTGAGTCCTTCGACTTTGCTCAGGACGGGCTGTTTACGCGGTGTCGTCGGCGTTCGCAGCGAACCGCGCTAATAGAGCGTCGAGTCCACGCGAAGCGTGCAAAACCGCGGTTTGTGACCGTGCCGAGTATAGCCCGGTTGATCGAGTTACCCAAGATGCAATTTGTATAAATGTCCCATGTGAGTGATTCCGTCTATTGGAAGTCATGGCAAATGGTGATATAATTTCCTAGGAACAAGTCGTTCCCACTGCTTTGCTTTTGCACTTATGGTGCGTTGCTAAATTCAAATTGGACTCTGCGAGTCGATGAGCAATCTCAGCTCCATTCGCCTGCGTTGACGCTTGGCTCACGCTGGCGATTTTTGTTTTGGTAGGTTTGTGTTTGTCCACCAAACTCGCATCGCATTAGGTTGCTTGACCTGCTGGTCAAGTGCCATTGTGTTCGTGAAGGCAATGCGATATGCGCAAAAGGAATTTCAAAATTTTTGAAAAGTAGAAAACGCTATGCGAATAAAGGAGCATGTATGGTTACGAATCTTGTACCCAAGACTGTCTTACCTTCTCCCTATCCAGGCATGGGAACCATCCTTTTTCCTGACGGGGTTGCGTTTCGCGTGTGGGCTCCCTTTGCGTCGCAGGTATTTGTGGCAGGCACGTTCAATCAATGGAGTACCACCGCGCATCCATTTGCGTACGAGGGCAGTGGGTATTGGTCGATTAAAGTGCCTGGCGCGAAGATTGGCGACGAGTACCAATTTGTGATTTGTAATGGTGCGCAGCCACTCCTTTGGCGCAAAAATCCTTATGCGAGTGAAGTGGTCAATTCGTCAGGCAACGCCATCATTCACGATCCGAACTTTGACTGGGCAGACGACAGTTTCGTGATGCCGGCCTGGAATGAATTCGTCATCTATGAAATGCATGTCGGCACATTCAACGATTCATCCGCATCAGGTCCTGGGACGTTTGACGATATCGTGCCGCGTTTGCCGTATTTAGCCGACTTGGGCATCAACGCGATCGAAATCATGCCGGTCTCGGAATATGCAATGAATTATTCTTGGGGATACAACCCCGCCCAACCTTTCGCCATCGAATCGGCGTTAGGCGGACCGCAAGGATTATATCAATTTGTGAAAGCCGCGCATGCAGAAGGCATCGCCGTTATCATCGATGTAGTGTACAACCACTTTGGTCCCGGTGATCTTGACTTGTGGCGTTTCGATGGTTGGTCGAGTGAAGATCATCAGGGTGGCATTTATTTTTACGATAATGCGCGCGCTCACACCGATTGGGGAGACACGCGCCCTGATTACGGACGCCCCGAAGTGCGGCAATACATTCGCGACAATGCGCTCTTCTGGCTCAACAAATATCGCGTGGATGGGTTACGCTTCGATTCTGTGATCAATGTTCGCTCAACCAATGGTCGCGATCTACCGGATGGATGGAGTCTCTTGCAATGGATCAACGACGAAATTCGTGCGACGCAACCATGGAAAATTACCGTGGCAGAAGACCTGCAAAACAACGAATGGCTTACGAAGAAGACGGGGGCAGGGGGTGCGGGTTTTGGTTCGCAATGGGATGCGGGATTTGTCCATCCCATTCGTCAAGCTATTATCACGCTGAATGATTCCGACCGGAATATGCTGGCGGTACGCGATGCGCTTTACCATCGCTATAATGGTGATGCGATCCAGCGCGTGATCTATACCGAATCACACGACGAAGTGGCGAACGGACATGAACGAGTGCCGGAAGAAATTTGGCGCGGGAATGCGGGCAGTTGGTTTTCACGCAAGCGCTCGACATTGGGTGCGGCGCTGGTGTTTACATCGCCCGGCATCCCCATGATTTTTCAAGGACAAGAATTTCTGGAGGATAAATATTTCCAGGATACGGTCCCGCTCGATTGGACAAAACTAAAATCGTATTCTGGAATTCACGCGCTCTATCGTGATTTGATTCGATTGCGGCGCAATTGGTTCAACCAAACGCGCGGTCTGCGCGGACAATACTTGAATGTGCATCACGTTAACAACATCGATAAAGTGATTGCGTTTCATCGTTGGGACATGGGCGGAGCTGGGGATGATGTCATCGTCGTCGCCAACTTTGCGAATCGCAGTTACGATAGCTATGCACTTGGCTTTCCGAGGGAGGGAGTGTGGCGCGTGCGTTTGAACAGTGATTGGCAGGGTTACAGCGCGGACTATGACAATCACTTTAGTTATGACACCATTGCGACGAGCGGTGTGAAAGATGGGATGGCGTTTCAGGCGAATGTGGGACTGGGACGCTATTCAGTTGTGATTCTATCGCAGGACAATTGAGCGGCACGATGTTCCTTGTCCAAAATATCGGATTACCCAAGACGGTTTATCAGGCCAAGGAAACCTTAACTGTATTTTAATTCATTTGAGCGGCGAGTGTGATAAGATACGACAAATTACTAGGTCGATCATCGTTTGTGCATCCCTGCATCCTTGGCAACCCCATCGCGTCAACCTCTCGGTAGGTTCTTTCGACCAATGGAATAGCGAAGGTGACCGATGCCCAAGCCCTCAGTCCGTTTCGTGATCCTTGCTCGACGCGCTAATCCTAATTCATAGAGTGCCATGCGCCAATAGCATTCCGAGGCGTGGGCGCTCTATTTCTTATCGCCTGCCATCTATTGGAGTAATTTGTCTTGAAATTCAAGTTTGATTACGTCACCCCGGGGCGAGAAATAATTTTTGGCGTAGGTTCATTGGATCGATTAAGCGATGTCGTCGAACGATTTCATTGGCAACGCTTGCTGCTTTGCGCCTCCGGTTCGTCGCGGCGCAGCGGGCGAATCGAATCGATAGAAAAAATGCTGGGCACGCGTCTCGTCGCCATCTACGGCGAGGTGCAAGCGCATGTACCCGATTTCCAAGTCGATCGGGTCGTCGCTTTAGCCGAACAGTCCGACATAGATGCGGTCATTGGCTTGGGTGGGGGTAGTGCGGTCGGCATGGCGAAGGCAGTTAGTTTTGCGTTCGAAGAAAAAACTGAATCCAAATCGCCGCGCGTTGTTCTGCCGACAGCTCAGCCGCGAATTCCGATCATCGCGATTCCCACGACATATGCTGGTTCCGAGATGACATCGGTTTATGGCATCACTCATCACGAGAATGAAACTGCGCGCAAGATAACGGTGCAAGACCCTAGAATCGCGCCGCAAGTTGTCCTGTATGATCCGCTACTCACGCTTGATTTGCCCCCCGACTTGACCGCATCCACCGGCATTAACACGCTCGCGCATTGCGTCGAAGCGGTTTACTCAATCACGCGCAATCCGCTTTCAACCGCTGCCGCGCTTGAAGGTATCAATCATATTGCGCGCACGCTCCCACGCTGCTACGCCCGCGGTGATGATTTGCAAGCGCGAACAGAAATGCTCGTCGGTTCGTACTTGGCGGGGACAGCACTCGCAAATGTTGCGACGGGACTGCATCATGGTCTGTGTCATGTTCTGGGTGGAACGCTTGGCATCTCGCACGGCGTTGCGAATGCAATTATCTTGCCGCACGCGATACGTTACAACGCGGATGCTTGTGTGCATGAATTGGCTCTCGTCGCGAAGAGAATGGGCATAACAGATGATGATTTCGACGATGTTCAACTTGCGGCGCAAGCCGCAACGCAGGTGAGTGAATTGATCGCCGAAATGAATTTGCCCCGACATTTGCGTGAGGTTGGGGTCAAGGAAAACGATTTGACGCGCGTCGCCGAATTAGCCGCAGCGAGTCGCACGGTGATGAATAACCCAAAGCCCATCGATCAGGATCGGCTTACAGTGCTTTTGCAAGCGGCGTGGTAATCTCTAGTCATCGAACATTACCGCAAAATGTTTTTTAGAATCTAGGTCATTTCACAACAAGAGAGGAATAATCTATGACCAAACTGCAAGCGCAAGGCGTACATCATATCACGTTCGTCGGTTCAAACCGCGAGGCAACCATCGAGTTCTATCAAGACTTGTTAGGAATGCCGCTCGTGTTCGAGCAGCCCAATCTCGATGTGCCAGAAGAAAATCATCTTTATTTCGATGCAGGCGATGGGCGACTGATTACTTTTTTCGTGCGACCTACTCGGCAGAATGATTCCACGCCGAATCCACAGGACATTGGCAATCTGCATCACCTCGCCTTCACCGTTTCCAAGGCGACGTACAACCAAGTTGCCAAGCGATTGCGCGAGCGCGGCATCCCCAACACGGGACCGATTGATCGCGGTTTTATGGATTCGATCTATTTCCGCGATCCGAACGGTCAATTGCTAGAGATGGCGTGCTACAAATTCGTTCCGCCCGAAGGTTACACTTACGTCGATGTTTTGCGTCGCGCGCATGAGCTGCGGGTGGCGGCCGGCGATTATAACATCAACGAGACGCATCTGGCCGATGCCATCGCGGAATTGACCGAGCACAAGTCACCTTCGCTAGTTACAGAATGATGATGCGATCGCACCAGTAGACAAGCGCCATTCATTATCGGATGGTCGATTCCAAAGACGCCGTCGCCATATTCCGAATTAGAATCCAATCCAAGGACTGTTTTACAATGCCAGAACATTCTGGATTGCATCAAAGACAACCGATTCGACATGCAGGAGAGCCACTTGAGCGCGCGTACGGGGCGATGGTTCTGCTGCACGGTCGCGGCGCAACCGCAGAGGATATTCTCACGCTTGCGTCCCAATTCGATCAGCCTAACTTTGCATACCTTGCACCGCAAGCCAAAGCAAACACGTGGTATCCTAATCGATACCTCGCTCCGATGATCGAGAACGAGCCATGGCTTTCTTCGGCGTTGGCGTTGGTCGAAGAGGTGCTCGCGCTGGTTCAAGACGCCGGGATCGTGCCGGAGCACACGATGCTGCTCGGATTTTCGCAGGGCGCGTGTCTGACGTTAGAGTTTGCGGCGCGCCACGCGCGACGTTACGGGGGCGTCGTCGGTTTGACCGGCGCGTTGATCGGTCCGTGGGATACGC
This sequence comes from Chloroflexota bacterium, assembly GCA_016215025.1. Lineage (GTDB taxonomy): Bacteria > Chloroflexota > Anaerolineae > UBA4142 > UBA4142 > JACRMI01. Next base: position 1,777 of record JACRMI010000014.1, on the reverse strand, counting down.
CGAGGAATTATAATGGCACATTCGACGGCACGCCGATTTTTCTCGGATGCAGTAACGCCGATATTCACATCGATAAAGAGCGCGCGATTGAATCCGCCGAGGTGTTCAAGCGGCTTGGCGCGCAAGTCACGCTGCGTCTGTATCCGAACTTGGGGCACGAGGTGAATGAGGACGAGATCGATTTTGTGCGGAGGATGATGCGCCAAATCGCGCGTGAGAGCAGGGCGCTGGGGTGAGTCAATGATGAGAATAAGGTTGAGGTCTCGTCATGGCGAATCACCCCAGTGTTCCTTGATATAAGAAATCGCATCTTTGACTTTTAATTTTCGCTTCTTGTTTCCATCGCGGATGTATAGATCATCATCAAGATAAATAGGGAGGGAAGCTGGCTCAATTTTCAGTTGACAAACCTCTTTGTCATTGCTTTGATTAAATAGTACCTTGTAGAGTACAGAGTCAACGCCCAAACGGTCGCTGATTGCATTTCGCAAAAACATTTCATAACCATCGCGATTGCACTTTTGCGGATCGGCGGCTGCGTAATCTTCCTCTAGTCCGACCACAACGCCTTTATCGTTGACGCCAATTATGATCGTCCCGCCATCTCTGTTCATAAAGGCGGCAACTGCCTGCAAAATATTGTCTTTCAGAGAATCGTCTTTCTTCCTGGTATGTGGGTTCCATCGAGCCGCGACTTTGAATTCGACCAAGTCATTCTCGCCCTTGGAAATTATTTCAGCCAGCTCTTGAGCAATATCTTTACTTCGATCTCCAAAAGCCGTTCGATGAACATCGCGCATTTGCTTGGCGGTTGAGGTGTTGGTGTAAACGCGTGTAGGTATCGGTGATGAAAGCCCCAACATATCTTGAACAACGGCAGGATTGCCGGTCGCACCTAGGACTCGTGTCGCGAAAGCATGGCGCAGCGAGTGAGGCGTCATCGTGATTTCGATTTGCGCGTCGCGCGCGAGTTGATTGAAAACTAGACGCACCGTGTCGGTCGTCAGGGAGAGTGTTTTGTTGCTCACTCGACGATCATGGCGTGCAAAGACAGGCAATTGATACAATGCGCGACCACGTTCGCCATCATTGCGCGCGCTCAAATATTCCTGAATCGCTTGCCATGCTTTGTCGTCAAAGTAAACCATGCGCTGCTTGTTGCCTTTGCCGGTCACACGCGCGGCATGATTACGAGGATCGAGATCGTCCCGTTTCATTTTGACCAACTCGCCTACGCGCATTCCGGTAGTTCGTAACGCTTCGAGCATTGCAATGTTGCGTAGCCGTGCTAATTCAAGTCGAGGTTTCTTCGGTTGAGGTTTGACATTGTGTGCTGCACCAAGCAATGCGATAACAGCTTCGTCGGGTGGAAGCTTGGGCAATGGACGACTACCATGACGAATTCTATGAAATACCTCCATCATCTGTTCGAAATCAGCCATTGATAGTTCAACGAGCCTGTGTTGTAACAGGTACTTGTAGAATCGTTTGATGCTCGCGAGATAAGTATGCAATGTTCCCTTGCTAAGCCTTCCGCGGCCTTGTGGATTATCGGTTGCAAGCCACTGCGCGCAACCAATTGCATAATCAACTGAGAGGGAATCGATAGGCATAGACAATGGATGGTTGACTGAGACTAATATTACTACGAGACTTCGTATGACTACGAGACTTTGTGCTCAGTAGACGCCCAAGTAAGAATCAAACCTTGCGCTTGAGTCTTTGACGGCGATGTGAACAATAAGTGGCGTAGTTGCGTTGTTGCCGATAAGCGAGT
>JACRMI010000003.1 GCA_016215025.1 Chloroflexota bacterium | reverse complement strand
TCACGGACTGGACGGTTTCGAGCGCTGGATCGGTTGGGGCATCATCGTCGCTAACTTGGTAGTGATCGCCCGAAAACTTCACAACCGCCGTCGCGGCTCGAAACGTCAAGCAAAATGAATTTTCCGACAAGAACTAGCTAGCCAATCGCACGGCTAGGGCGCGTAATTCCGAATCGTTGAATAGGTGCGCGTGGCCTGTGATGATGAACTCACCGCTGGCACCACTGTTGTCGCTGACCGAACAGTGAATCGTGTAACGTCCATCGCGTTGGAGGTCGTGCCCCTTGGGCGAAGTCGGCTCCATAAACAAAAACAGATGACCTTGCCCGATGATAAGAGTCACGGGATGGGCCCGTGGCGAGCCATCTTTGCGTACGGTTGCCAGATAGGCGACTTGCCTATGCAAGCGTTCAGCGCCAAACGCCGCAAGTTCAGGTTGCTCGTCTTGGATGGACTTGCTTATTTGTTTTCTCCGTGTTTTTTTCTATCAGTGGGGATGGAAAATTTGGACAACGTATTGTCTTGACGACTGATTCGATGTCAACGACCGTAGTTCTGTCGGTGGGGGACAGGAGCGAGATCAGTCCTCAGCTCACCGCTTTCTTTACGAGCGCGCTGATCTTTGCCTCTTCGGCGGCGGTCAACTCCTTGAGCGCGAAGGAGGTCGGCCACATGGAGCCTTCGTCGAGGTTCGCCGTGTCGTTGAAGCCGAACGTCGCGTACCTGGTGTTGAACTTTGAAGCCGCTGTGAAAAAGCAGACCACCTTGCCGTCCTGGTTGGCATACGCCGGCATCCCATACCAGGTTTTCGGCGAGAGGGATGGCGCGCTGGCTTTGACGATGGCATGGAGTCGCTTGGCCATGGAACGATCCGGTTCCGGCATCGCGGTGATCGCCACAAGTATGGCGCTTTCCCCTTCCGCCTTGTTCTTGTTCGCGCGCGCTTCTGCTTTCAACTCTTTGGCACGCTCCCTCATCGCGGCTTTTTCCTCGTCCGAGAATCCCTTGGACTTGGTGTTGATCGCAGTGGTGCTCTTACTTTGGTTCATGAGAATCTCCTTCCATTTGTTTGAATTTGTGTACCGAAAGATACCCTAGCAGAAATTATGCCACACATAACGAGTGTTTCCGATATATAGTCGTTGGGGAGGGCGTAAAATCGACATCCGGTTACAACGAATTTTTTCTCGTTTCAGACCACCAATTCCGCAAGACGCCGCTCAATAAATCGACGTTCCGGCTCTTGTTTCGTGAGCGACAATGCTCGCTCATAGGAGCTTTGAGCTTCCGCTGTTCTTTCCAATCTTCGACACAATTCCGCCCGCGCCGAATGCGCCAACGCATAATCTTTCAATTCTCCGCGCGCAAGAATCGCATCGATCAATTCCAAACCCGCCAAGGGACCGTCACGCATGGCGATAGCTGCGGCACGATTCAATTCCATAATGGGCGATGGACCTGCGACGCGCCTCAACACGTCATACAGATCAACAATCTCTGCCCAATCGGTTTCCGACGGAGTCTTTGCCTCCGCATGAATCGCCGCAATTGCCGCTTGCAATGTGTACGGATTGATTCGCCCCATCGCAAATGCCCGCGCCACGAGCGACTGACCCTCGGCGATCAAATCGCCATTCCAAAGCGAGCGGTCTTGGTCCTCAAAGAGCACAAGGTCACCGGCGGGCGATGTGCGCGCATTCCGCCGCGATTCATGCAACAACATCAACGCGACGAGTCCGACTACTTTGGGTTCGGGCAACAACTCCATCAACAAGCGCCCCAATCGAATTGCTTCGCTCGACAGATCGGACCGCGTGACCGATTCACCGGAGGACGCGTAATATCCTTCGTTGAATACCAGGTAGATTACGCTGAGGACCGCATCTAATCGATCCGGTAAATCATCCGGCGATGGTACCTCGAATGGAATGTGCGCATCGCGGATTTTGGCTTTGGCACGCACGATGCGTTGAGCCAGGGTGGATGGAGATGTGAGGAAAGCGTTCGCAATTTCCTCCGTCGTGAGATCGCAAACTTCGCGGAGCGTCAATGCAACGCGTGCTTCGAGTGAAAGCGCGGGATGGCAACAAGTGAAAATGAGTCGCAATCGATCATCTTCCACTTGCGCCTTATCCAAATCGACTTGGGAGATTGGACTTGCAAGTTGCTCCGCGAGCGGCTCCAGGGGTATCTCATCGGAGCGAGCGCGGTGGCGCAATTGATCAATGGCTTTGAATCGTCCGGTCGAGACAAGCCAGGCGCGCGGATTCGCTGGCACGCCATCGCGCTGCCATTGTTCCAAAGCGATTCGAAACGCATCGTGCATCGCATCTTCGGCGCGGTCGAAATCGCCGAGGAGCCTAATCAACGTGGCAAGCACTCGCCGTGATTCGGTGCGATAGACGTTGTCCAAAATCTGACGAATCTGTTCAACTGAATATTGAGATGTTATCAACAGATATTTCTTATCTGTGTCATCTGTGTTCATCCGTGTCCAATCGTCATCGCCCGATTTCTTGCTGCCACAACATTTCGGTGATGCGCTCAATGCCTTCTTTCAAATGACGCCGATAAGTACTAAACGGCAGATCGAGTTTTTCGGCGGCTTGCTCTTGCGTAGCGGCGGGCTGAAAATACGTTTGCTCCAAAGCCCGCGCCAGTTTCGCATCGCGTGGGGTCGCTTTCAATGCCTCGGCATTTTCCTTCAACACCGATTGCAACGCGCACGCGCGATCATTCATCGATGCGGTTCCGCTTACTCGTTGCGTGACTATGCGGGATTGCACGAGCGGATTCTTGCGCAGCGCATCGACCATGGGAAAATCGTGCAGCGCATCGCGCACCGCCGTCGTGAAATCCTCTTGGCACAAGACGACGATTGGCTGCGCGGGTTGCGACGGTGGAGTCGCTGGTGTCCCACCTGCGACTTCGCGTTCCGCGAGTAATTGTAACCACGCCAACGGCGGTTCGGTCCGCCAGTCGTGTCCGTACACGCCGAAACGTTTTCCATCGACCGTGTAATCGATCTCTGGAACGCGTGTGAAATTCGCGTACGCAAACGCCGCCGCCCATGTGTCCGGATTCGCGCAGGGCAAAAAGTGATACGCGAGTCCCGGTGTCGCGAGTTGATAGCGCACAAAGTTGAGAAAGATCAGCGTCTGCACGGACGACACATCCTGATACGTTTCGCGCGCCATCCAAAATCGGTAATGCGTTGCGAGTTCACCCGTGCGCAGCGGCGCATGACGATGCAAATAATCGGAGGCCAGCCGCGTCGCCGGATCGGACTGAATGTCTTCTTCACTCGCAAGGTCCAACGCGACCATCGCGATAAAGCCAACAACGTGTCCATCCAGGTCGCGATAAACGGTCACGCCTTCTGGCTGCCGATTCAACCACTTGTCTGCTAATTTTGCGGACGCGGTCCCTTCGTGCTTTTTCACCATCTCGATGCAAATGGGCCGATCGGGCTGACGCATTGCATCCGGCACGATCAAGCTGCCCGATTGCCACTCCAGCATCGAACGAATAACCGGATTATCGCGATGAAGAAAAACATAGTCATACAGAGTCCGCTGTTGCTCCAGTCCATGCGTTTGCTGAAAGCGCGTGGTGTAATAATTGCGTGCACGATTGTGCAATTCCTTGTACCAATCGGGATTGCGCCAGCGCAAATCTGCCAGCAACGCTTCGCGCGCCAAGTCGTGCGGGAATAAACCTTCGCGACTCAATTCGATAAATGATAAACTGCGCAGCCAGTTGAACAAATCGTGCGTGCCATCATCCGCTATCGTCGTAATCGATTCACTGGATGGTCGCAGCATATTTCCGAGCAACGATTCTGTCATTACGCGGACGAGGGCACATGATTCGAGCGCGGCGCGATGGGCTGGGCTAGGAACTTTTTGCACGAATCGTTCGAGCAACACCTTGACCATGTCGGGGGCTTGCTCCGGTTGAAAATGAAAACCCGGACGTTGCGCAAACACATCGGCAACGAGTGACAAGGCAAGTGGATGGCCATGCGTGAAATCTAACACGGCGGGGTATTCCGTCGATGGAATGTCGCGCTTGATCAGGTATTCACGACTTGCCGTGGGACTGAGATTGCGAAGGGGCCACACTTTAAGCGCCGCTGCCCAGCCAGGATCGGAACGCCAGGCCGCTTCGGGTGGATTGCGGCTGGCAATAACGACCAAGGTATCGGCGGTAAGCGATGGCAAAAATCTTTCGCGGAGCCAGGTGTCGAGCGGCCCAAGCGTTTCGTACGTATCGATCAGAATGATGTGACGACCAGGACGGGCTGCCAGGTATTCGGCGGGAGAATCGGTGGGTGGAATCGCCATTGAAAATTGCAATGCCATCAGGAAAGATTCGGGCGAGGGTTCGAGGCTGCGAGTATCGACATAGTACGCGTGGACCTTGGACGCCTTTGCCAACTCGGCGAATTCGCGGAGCAAGGTTGTCTTGCCGATGCCACCGGGACCGTGAACATATAAAACTTGAAAAGGTAATTCGCCCGCCGTGAGCGCAGATTCAAAAAGCGATTTTTCCGACTCGCGTCCGACAAAGCGCTGACGACGCGCGACGTTCAATCGCTCCGTTATCGGAGATAACATGAATGAGCCTCCCTGACCCAAACTCGGCGTCATTCTATTACACGTCCAAGTGGGCGTCAATGGGTAGTGGAAAATTTTCCAAACCTAAATCATTTTCTAACGCTCAAGCAGCATGTGATTCGTATAATTGAGCATAAGGTGAACACCTTTCGAACTGGAATCTTGTCGCACCTCAGCGTAAACTGCATCCGTAATCACAAAGCCAATCGATTGGCGGAGTTGGAAAAATGTTTGTCTGCATGATTCAGTCGCAACTACCTTCTCAAAATTTCGATCAAGCCATTCATTTGTGGAGTGAGCGAGTTAAACCAAAGTTGAAAAAACAAAAGGGATGGAAGAATGCTGCAATCGCAGTAAGTCGAGACACTGGGCAATTGCACATCTTTACTCTTTGGGAAACAAAATCGCAAGCCGATGGATTTGAATCGACGGACGAGTCACTCGACGAGTTGAACCAGTTGCTTGCGCTCGGCTTGTGCAGAGCGACGCGCGTTGTCTATCCAATCGGCGACGACGAAATCATAAAGCTTTTTGGGCAAGCAAGTGCAACCTATCTGAATTGACCCAAAAATCTAGGCTTTTGTTTCTATGTAAAACAAAATGACTTTCGGTGGCACATCCACATCATCTATATTCGACAAGAGCGGAAAATTATGAAGGATTTACCGTAACATTTCCGATTGATTGGACCTTCGCAATCGTTTAAAATCCGTAAGGATTCGCCTCTTTTGGGACTAATATTTCTCGAAACTTACAGAATCAGCGAAGACAACCTGGCGTACACACAGAATATTCGCTCACATCAATCGTAACCAGGTGACTTGCTCGGAGAATTCCTTCGAGTTGGCAACATGCGTCGAGATTGGCGCGAGCAGACCTCGCGCCGATTTTTATGCACTTGGTTGTAAGAAATCAAGAAATCGATATAATCTCGGTCACAACTTTAGACCTGGATTGAACATCATCTCAAGCAAAGGAGTCCATGCTCATGAAACCTTGGATCGCTCTTCTCGTACTTGCGCTCAGTCTTTTCGTTTTGTCCGCTTGTTCAACCCCCGCACCCGTTCCAGCCGCAGATATCGCCGATTGCAGTAACTTGGCCGCGAACGGCCCCAAGATCAAAATCGATGGCGCGTGGACCAAAGCGACCGGTACCAACGACGCCTCCAACGCTGCGCCTGCAGCGTCCATCATGAACGCAGGAATGAATCCACCCCCTTCGATCAATACGGCAGCGTACCTGGTCATCCACAATTGCGCCATGCAAAGCGATTCGCTAGTTAAAGCTACCAGCAATGTGAAAGGTATGACCAAGCTGATGAATTTTGAAATGAAGGACGGCAAGTCCACCATGATCGATGTGAATCAAATCGATATTCCGGCGGGCAAAAAAGTGGAATTGAAATCTGGCGGATTCCACGTAATGTTAATGAAGTTGAAAAAAGATTTGATGCCGGGCGATCCAGTGGAATTGACTTTGACGTTCAAGAACGCTGGCGACATCAAGGTCACGTCGCTCGCCAAAAGCAAATAAGTTCATGATTCCAATAAAATTATCATCGCTTACGATTAGGTGTCATGTCCAATGACATCGTACTCAATTTTTTGATTTCGTTAACTTCGCGGAGTCCAGAGACATCGTACACACTTTGCGGCGTCGATGCGAGCGACGAAACTCAGAACGTAACGGGCGAACCGGCTCTGCGATT
>JACRMI010000002.1 GCA_016215025.1 Chloroflexota bacterium | reverse complement strand
AATCGGCTGCATCTGCTGAATGTGCATGACCAGCGCGAAGAGCGTTTCAATCGGATACACCTTGAGATCAGGAACGAGCGCGGCTTCGGGCGCATCGGCAGCGGGAACGAATAGCGTGTCGAATCCTTTTTCGCGCGCGAGAGCCGCCATGGGTAGAACGCCATTCGTGTGTCGAACCATGCCATCGAGCGAGAGTTCGCCGATGATAAGCGCGCGCGACAAATCGGCATTGAGTTGCTCGGAGGCCATCAAGAGTCCGACCGCAATCGGCAAATCGTACGCGGGACCTTCTTTGCGTAAATCGGCCGGAGCGAGATTGACGGTAATTCGTTTGAAGGGATAGGAGAACGAGGAATTTTTGATCGCGGCGCGCACCCGCTCGCGCGATTCTTGCACGGCCGCATCCGGCAAACCGACGATCGTGAAACCGGTTTGACCGTTGGAGACATCGACTTCCACATCGACGAGCGCACCGTCGAGTCCAACCACTGCGCACGAGGTAACTTTGGCGAGCATCCTTGTAGCTCCATTGCGAAAAATGAGGTGTCCTGGCGCGTGCGAACAGCAAGATTTTAATCGAGGGTGGTCAGTAAGTCAAAAATACAAGTTCGATTCAGGAAACCGGTTGGGAACTTTTGCAGAAAGAAAAACCGCCGGCAGAGGATTTTCTGCCGGCGGTCGATTTCAAATTCTCAAACTCGATAGCACGCGACATGGTGCTGATTACGTTTGTCTTCGATGGGGGGATGGAGATTGGTGCGACAAGCATCGGTCGCTATAGGGCAGCGGTCATAAAATCGACAATACGGCGGCGGATCGATTGGAGTCGGCACGCCACCTTTGATGTCCGCCGGTTGGCGTTTTGCTCGCGGATCAGGCACCGGCACGGACGACAACAACGCGCGGGTGTACGGATGTTGCGGATGCTGCAACAACTCTTCGGTTTCCGCCAGTTCGACAATCTTTCCCAGGTACATCACGGCGATGCGATCACACATATAACGCGCAACGGCGAGATCGTGTGTGATGTAAAGATAGGTCACGTCGAGGCGTTGCGCGAGATCGAACATCAAATGCATGATGCCGGTGCGAATCGAAACGTCGAGCATCGAGGTTGGCTCATCGGCGACGACAAACCTGGGTTGCACGACGAGCGCGCGCGCAATTGCCACCCGCTGACGTTGTCCACCTGACAATTCATGCGGAAATCGAAACATGAAACTGGAGGGCGGCGTGAGTCCGACGAGCGCGAGCATCTCCGCTACCCGTTCTTCGCGTTCGATCAGCGTGCCGATGTTTTGCACGACGAGCGGTTCGGCGACCGTATCGTAAATCGTCAGGCGCGGATTCATCGATTCGTAGGGGTCTTGGAAAATCATCTGCACCTGCCGGCGAAATTGTTTTATGCGAGCGCCTTTCAGTGGCGCAATGTCCGTCCGGCTCCCGTTGGATCCAAGAAAGATGTTGCCCATCGTCGGCTCGATCAGCTTGACGAGCAGTTTGCCGGTCGTCGTTTTGCCGCAGCCCGACTCACCTACCAAGCCAAGACTCTCGCCGCGACCGATTTGAAAATTGATATCGTCTACCGCGTAGATAAAACTTTTGGCGCGCGCGAACAATCCTTTGCTAACGGGGTATTTTTTTTGAAGGTGTTCAACAGTCACGAGTGAATCACGCGTTGCCATCACGCGCCTCCTTCCATCGGATGCCAGCACGCGACGCTGTGCCGAGTGTCGATAGCTTTGAACGGCGGGACCTCTTGCGCGCATATGCTCGTCGCCTTTGCACAACGCGGATGAAACCGGCAACCCGATGGTGGGTGTAGCAAGTCAGGCGGTTCACCCGGCAAGGTCGTTAATTCGCGCTTGGGGCCGGTGATGCTGGGGAATGCTAACATCAATGCATGGGTGTACGGATGCTGCGGACGCTCGAAAATCTGTGGTGTGTCGGCTAATTCGACGAGTCGCCCGGCATACATCACCCCCATCCGATTACTCACCTCGGCGATGACGGCGATGTCGTGCGAGATGTAAATCATGCCCATCCCTAACGATTTCTGAATCGTACACATTTCGTGCAACAGTTTGTCTTGCACAATCACATCCAGCGCCGTTGTCGGCTCATCGGCGATAATGACATCCGGATTGCACGAGAGTGCCATCGCGATGACGGCGCGTTGTCTCATGCCGCCACTGTACTCGTGCGGATAACGATCCATCAGCGCGGGATCAAGCCCGACGATTTTGAAAAGTTGGGCTACGCGCTCGCGCGCTTGGGCGTTGGTCATCGATTCGATGTGAGTGTTCAACGCTTCGATGATTTGATCGCCAACGCGATAGACCGGATCGAGCGCGTTCATCGCAGCTTGAAATACCATCGCGATGCGTTTCCAGCGATACTGGCGTATCTCGTCTTCAGTAAGTGTAACGAGATTCGCGCCATTCAATCGGATACTGCCTTGGAGAATCTGCGCATTTTCGGGTAGGACGCGCAAGAGACAACCCGCAATCGACGTTTTGCCGCAGCCCGATTCGCCGACGAGTCCAAGCGCATCGCCGGCCAGCAATTCGAAAGATACATCGTCCACCGCAGAGACCGCGCCGCGCCGAGTGGAATAGTGCATGGTGAGATTTTGGACTGAAAGTATTGGTTGAGTCATGGTAGCTCCAGTGAGCGTAGACTATCTTTTCCGCAAGCGCGGGTTCACTACTTCATCCAGCGCGCGCCCGACGAGATAGAACGCGGAACATAACAGTGTGATTGACGCGCCGGCCGGAATCAACAACCACCAGTACTCGGCCCCGCTGAGCAAATAGCCACCCGCCTGCGCGGTGAAAATCATAATGCCCCAGCTCATTCGAACGTTGAGCAAACCAAAGAACGAAAGGGTCGCTTCGGAAAAAATTGCGGCGGTGACGCTGAACATCATATAGAGAAACGAGAATGGCAAAAGGTTCGGCAGAATGTGCGTCAGGATAATGTGCCGATGGCCGCCTCCGGCGACACGAGCCGCTTCGATAAAAGGTTTGACGCGAATCGACAATGCCTGGGATTTGATAATGATCGTCGTGCCGCCAAAGCCAGAGAGCAGCCCGATCACCAACGCGAGTTGCGGTAGATCAGGATTGAACAGCGCGCTCATCACAATCAACAGCGAAAGCGTCGGCGTCATGATGATGAGATCAGCGAGGCGCATAAAGAGCGTATCGATGACGCCGCCATAATACGCCGACACAGCGCCAATCGTTGTCGCGATAATTACGGTGATCAATGCGGCGAGCAGACCCAGGATAAATTCGTTGCGGGTGCTGTACATCAATTGACTCAATACATCGCGTCCCAATGGATCGGTCCCAAGAAGATGTCGCACGGAAGGTGGCGCAGGTTGGCGGGTCGCCAACACGTCATAACCCGTAATCGGATCATACGTCCGAATATCCCAGAAAGTTGCCATCAAGATGGGCTGCGCGAACGCCATCACGCCGAACAATAAAATGATCGCCAGTCCGATCAATCCGATCTTGTTTTCGCTAAAAATCGCGGCATTGGCGCGCAAGCCCTTCCACAGCAATCCCAGCCGAACGCGCCACAACGGCACAGACGGAACCTGTTCGCGCAGGTCGATGATTTCCGGGTGGGCGGAATTGGGCGATGCTTGTGCTAGCGTATCTATTGATTTGGTCATAATGGCAAGCCCCTTTGAAGCAAGCCGCCCCTCACTCCCTCATGGAGCGAGGGGCAGCACTTAGGAGGGAAGATAAGATCAAGTGTAACGAATCCGTGGATCGAGATAAGCGTACAAAATATCCGCGACGAGATGGGCGCTGAGGGCGAGCGTGCCGCCAAACATCAATGCGCCGATAGCGAGCGGAATATCTTTTTGCGTGACAGCGCCAATCAACGTCAGTCCCATACCGGGCCATGAGAAAATCGTTTCGGTGATGACGCCACCGTCGATGGCTAACGCGAGGCTGAAAACAAAACTGGTGACGACCGGCAACATGGCATTGCGGGCGGCATGTTTATCGCGCACGACGCGATCACTCAATCCTTTTGCGCGTGCCGCCATAATGTAATCCTCGCGCAATGTTTCGAGCATACTGTTGCGCGTCAGCAGCATCGAACCGGCAAACGAAACGGTGGCAAGCGTGATGATAGGCAATATCAGATGATGCAGAATATCGAGTGCAAAGGGCGCTTGCGGCAGAGGCACCCAGATGACCAACGCCCCAGCCAAGACAACGGCTGTCCCGATCCATTGGACCGGCTTGCGCCGCGTCGTATCCAGACGCCGCGAGATGAGATAGAGGGCGAACAATAGCACGATTATTGCCGACGCGGTGGTCAGCATTTGCCCAAAGATAATTTCAGAATTCAGCGGCGCGCTGCGCCACAGAACAGGGTCGAGAAACTTGCCAATGGGAAACCAACCCAGGATGAAAGCAAAGAACCAAATCATCATCAAGCCGAACCAGGGCAAGAAAATCGTATAGAGCGTGACGCCGCCAATGGTCGCGACGTATTCGGTGATTTTGCCACGCCGCCACGCCAGAATCTTGCCAAGCGAAAAGCCAATCGTAAACGCGAGCGTGGTCGAAGAGAGAAAGAGAATCAGCGTGCGCGGTGCGCGTTCCAAAATGATGTCGACGACCGAGCGCGGATAATGTGAGAAAGAGATGCCGAGATTACCGCTGAAAAAATTCCGCAGATAAATGAAATATTGCTCGTGGACCGGCTTGTCCAAGCCCATTGAAGCCGCAATGGCTTGGCGTTGTTCCGCTGTCATGTTGGGATCGATGAACTGCCCGACGAAACTGCCCGGTTGCGCGTTCAATAGAAAAAAGATCAAGGTGATGAAAACAAAGAATGTAAAGACAATTTGCGCGAGCCGGATACCGACGTATTTGAGCATGGGATACTCCTACCCCCTCCCTCACCCTCCCCCGTCAAAGACGGGGGAGGCGCTGGTGCGTCCTTAATGCGGTGCTCTACCGCGCCAAAGACGCACCAGCGGGTGGGGGTTACTTGATCGAAATTGTCGCGTGCGGCATGCCGTTCAAGAACTGAACGCCGTTCATGAGTTCGGTGTACGGGAATTGCAGATTCGTGCGATAGGTTTCGATAATGCCCGTGTCAAAGAGAACGATGTACGGCAGTTCGGTTGCCAAAAACTCTTGCAGTTTGAACGCGATTTTTTGGCATTCCTTTGCGTCCTGGCATTCAAACAATTGGTCGGCGAGTTTGTCGTATTCGAGTTTGTTGTACCCGCCGGCGTTGTTATCGCCGGGACCGGCAAAGCGCGAATGATGGAATGTGTTCAAACCAGTCGGGAAGATGTCGAGCGTCCAACCCAGGATGTACATATCAAGTTTCTTGTCATAGTCAGGGTCTTGGTAGACGCGCGTGATGATATCGTTAAACCCAATCAATTCAGCTTTGAGCGGCACACCCAATTCATTGGCATATCGCTCGATCCAGATGCCGAACGTAGAACGCAATGGGTCATATCCTGCGCTTGGCGCAATCAAGGTTAGATTGGGAACCGGCTTGCCGTCCGGCATGATGAGCCGACCGGCGGGTACGACCCGCACACCATCCTTATCCCAGGTTGGTTTTTTGCCGCCTTCCCACTTGTAACCGGCTTTTTCGAGCACTTCAATCGCTTTGACGAGACGTTGTTCGGTGGTCAGCCCTTTGCCGATCTTTGGCACATCCGGGTTGAACCAAAACGCATTCGCTTCTGCGACTTCGGTGTAGACCGGGAATGCGACGTTTTGCAGAATCGTCTTGGTGATAAACTCTTTGTCGATCATGTAGGCTAGCGCCTGGCGAAAGGCAATGTCGTTCATCGGCGCCTTGCGAACGTTGAACGCCATGTAACGGAACCCATTCGTCGGATTGGTGATGACTTCGATGCCTTTTTGTCCTTGCACTTGGTCCATCAATCCGCGCGACAAGCCGAGCGAGTTGAGCATGTAATCAATCTCGCCTTTCTTGAGCGCGAGGACCGCGGCATCTTGCGTGCCATAGATCGTAAACACCGCGCTGGTCATGGTGGGACCTTGTTTGTAATCCACGAGTTTGTCGCCGGCGGGGTCGCCTTGCTTGTATGAAAAACTGCCTTTGGCTTCGGTGTATGCGCCGTTCTTGTAAACGGTCTTTTGCACATCCTTGAACCAAGAGTCCGCGTATGCCTTGTTCTCGGCGAACGCGCCTTTTTCCCACTTGACGAATGTGAATGAACCAACCAGGGGTTCATTGTTGGGCGAGTGATTCAACAGATTGGTGCGGGCATCGTTCAAGGCTTTGGTATAGGCGTCTTTATTGTTCTTGTCCACGTTCGTGAGCGCTTTTTTCGCATCGGCGAGCACAGGCACCCAGTACGCTTCCGACAAGACCGCACCTTGCGCCGCGCCCCATTCCCACTTGGCTAACCCAGGCGCCTTTTTCCAAATGTATTTGATGGTATAGTTATCAACCGCTTGAACTTGTTCGAGATATTCACGGTCGTACGTCGAAGCCATTGGACCGGTCAGCTCAAGTTCGATTGCGGTGTTGGCAGTGAATGCGAAATCTTTCGCAGTCAGTTCCTTGCCGTCGCTCCACTTGATCCCTGGTTTGATCTTGGTCGTGATACTCCACTTGTTGCCTTCTTTAATCCGAGGCGCGTTCAAATCCACGGCGAGTTGTGGAATAAGATCAAAGCGTTTATCGTTCTTGTCGTACAGCGACAAACGTTGTGGTGCCATGATGTAGCGTTGCCACACCGAGTTGTTTGGACCTTGATACGACCAATAGTTGGTTGTCTTGATGTCCGAAAAGACGCCGATGCGATACGGCACCGCTTGCGCTTGCGGCGCGGCCGCCGTAGGCACCTTGGTCGCCGGGGCTGGCGTTGCCGTAACCACTTTTTCGACGACCTTTTCGACGACTTGGGGTGTGCCGCCAATCACGACGGTCTCTCTGACAATTTGCGGGGCTGTCGTGGCAGGAGCTGCCGCCGGCGCGCATGAGGCGAGCATCACAAAAATAGCGAGCAAACCAATGACGAGCAATGTCCTTTTCATTTCTCCTTCTCCTCTGAAAGCGGGAATGTCTTTCATCAATTCATTTGCCTCACCGTGTTTTGCCGAAAACCACCTCCCTCCAATCTTGCGGGATAGAAAAATGGCTTGATACCGATGCGTGCTCTTGTCTTTACCATACTGCGCGGGTGTTGCAACTGTATAGTGTCGATGTACTAGAATCGAAATGTGATGTTGCAATTCTGAAACAGTCGAGCATAAAAAAATTCCGACAGTTAAAAACTGTCGGAGTCGAGTCGTCCAGGAGCCTGATGCGCCCGATGCATGAATTTACAAATGCAATTGCTGGCTTATCCATTCGATTCGTTCTTGGGTGACTTGCTCGTTCAATCCATGTCCCGCCGAGTACCAACGAATTTCTTTCGGCTCGCCCGCAACATCGAAAAATGCTTGCGCGCGCTCTTTGGGCACGTGCGGATCGTCGGTGGCAAACTGAAACAGGATGGGTGCAGGCGACAACTTGGCGATGTGGGTGATCGGATCGAGCGGCGTCATTGTTTCGATAAAAGCTTGGCGCGCATCCCCTATTAGTTTTGGAGCATACAGATACCAATCCGGAAAGCGTGGCGTGCCCGCCATCAAAACGTAATGCGTCGGACGGGGATCGATACTGCCGGTCAGCGCGCCGTACATCGCGCCAAAATCGTGACCGACGTACGCAAATCGATGGGGGTCGATGCCTGGCTCGGCAAGCAGGACCTCCATCGCTTGACGCAACTCGATCACTTGGCGGCGCGAGTTTTCGTAATCGTCGGCTTGCGTGCGTTTGAGAAAAAAATCCCGGTCCGACCATAATGTTTCGACGAGCAAACAGATGGCTCCACGCTGCGCCATCCGGGTGGCTTCATTTTGGAATTGCGTGCGATTTGAATCCGACGATTCGGGTTCGTACCAATGCACGTACAAGATCGCCGCGAAAGGTCCGTCACCTTCAGGGCGAATAATTTCGGCAACGCGACGTTCTCCCAACGGAGTGGTGATAACGTTCAAGCGTTTCGCAATTCGATCTTGGGTTCGCGTTCCAAGTGGGCGAACGTCAAGCCGGGTTCGATCATAATCGAAGCTGGTAAGCGCAGTGTCCATTTATCCATTACCTCCACGCCACCAATCAAAAAGTTCGTGCCAATCAATATAACCGTACGTGCCAATGGGATCAGGAGCCGGTGTAAGCTCATCGATAATTTGGCGCGCGCCGCCATTCTCTAACGAAATGAGCCAGAGCGAAGCCCGCCCGCGTCCATCGATTCTGGCGAAAAGAATGTGTCTGCCATCCATCGACCAAACTGGATGCTCGTCACGATAACTCAAGTTGTTGGTCAACATTCGCGGCACGGCGGTTGCATCGGCACCGACGATCCAGATGTGCCGTTGTACCAACTCGGGCAAGGTAGGTTCATTCAGCTCGCGACGCTCCGGCAGCGCAGCGAATGCCAACTGGGACCCATCGGGCGACCAAGCTGGGGAAATCGCGGCATACTCTTGGGAAGATAGTCTGCCCGCAAGGTCGATTCGTTTGTTGGACCATGTGCCCTGTCCTGCGCCGATCACAAAAGCAACCGTCTCACTGATTCCATGCTGGGTTCCCATTGGCGCAGGTGCGGCGAAATCGGCAAAGGGGAGTGTGGGGGCGTCACTCAAGCGAGTTGCCTCAACCCTCGAACCTGGGTTTGCCAAGATGCGGTAGAGATGAGTGTCGGCGTTCATCGGACCGCTCGGAGGTTGTTTTTGCCAGAACAGCACGGACTTGGCCTGTGAAGTCCAGCCCGTCAAAATCAATGTATTTTGATTGGAAGAGCTGTTAGTGAATAATTCAATCCGGTTCTTGCCATCTGCCGAGATTTTCCAGAGACTGGATGACGAGATCGACTCGCTGGCATTTTGAACCGACCACTCGTACGCGATCCAATTGCCATCGGGACTCCACGCGAATCGTCCTGAACGACCGCGCAGAGAATCGGTCGTGTTGGTGGGAATCAAAACCTGCGCGCCGGTGCCGTCGGCGTTGATGGCGGACAGTTCACCATCCGTGGTCACGTACGCCAATTTGTCACGCACGGGCGACCACGCGAAATGATCGACCGAGCTGTTGATCGTGCGCGCATTATTGCCATTTTCTTCGATCAGCCAAACTTGATTTTGGACAATGGGGGCAGCTTCGAGGCAGAATTCTTGGCGCGCGCGAGGAAAATCGCAAGGCACTTGGCGCTGCACGATCGTTTGCCGCTCGCGGCGGAACGCCAGCCAGTTGCCCGTTGGCGACCACTGCGGTTCACGATTGCGCCCATCGGTAGTGAGGCGCTGCGGTTTTTCGTTAGGCAGAGTGCGGGTCCAAATATCTCCACCTTGTACGTACGCAATGCGTCCCAGGATCGGCGGCGTAATCGTCGGGGTGACCTGCATCGCCAATAATTCTGCAAGCCGTTTATTTTCTGCGCTTAACGCCGTGATGGTGGCTTTTGCTTGCCGGTCGGGCGTGGGGGGACGCTCAACGCCGACCTCAAACGTGCCCCGGCAGCCGGTAAAAAGTAGACTCGCGATCAAAATACTGAAGAATACGATGCCTTGACGCATTTCCCGTCTCATCAATTATTTTGCAGCAGGGAATCGCAGCGTGACGACCGTGCCTTGCCCAACGCGACTCCGGATTTCTATCGTACCTTGATGCCGATTGACAATCGACTGAACCAACGCGAGACCCAGCCCACTCCCTTCGACACTTCGCCCGGCGCTGCCACGATACAACTCTTCACCCAGATGCGGCAATTCGTCTTCGCCGATGCCAGGTCCGGTGTCGGCAACTTGCATCACAACCGAAGGTCCATCTTCGAAAGCGCGCACCTCGATTTTCGCATCCTGCGTCGAGAACTTGAGCGCGTTATCGACAAGGTTGTGAAAAGCGAGGAAGAGTAAATCCCGGTCGCCAACGATAAAGGGCAGCGGCCAAGGAGCTTGCGGTAGAGTGAGATGCACTTGGCAACGTGCAGCATCGGGTCGTTCACGCATGAGCAGGACAAGTTCGGTGAGCAATTGACCGGGATCGACATTGTCTTTTTCAAGCGGCTGGGTCTCAAGGTCGGTGAGTTTGCGCAGATCGGTCCCCAGCTTTGCCAAGCGGTCTACTTGCGCGCGCACACTCGTCAGTCGGGGATTGTCATCGCGCCCATCCAAATTGGCAAGCGCAGCGCGAATCGCAGTCAGTGGATTTTTGATCTCATGATCGAGACGGCGAAGGAAACGACGATGCGCGTCAATTTCTTGTGTTTGGGCGCGTTCGATGGCGTCCTGAACGCCGTGCTGACTCCATTGTTGAATCGCAATACCGCCCATGAAGGCAAGACTGAGCACGACGCCTAATCCGAGCATCGTCGTTCCCACATCGGCGCGCCAGTACAAAATTTCGTTGGGTAACCACCCGGCTTGCCAGACTAACGCAGCGACAAGACCGAGTGCGGCAGGCAAAATCGCCAGCCCGAATTTTTTCACTTGCCGACCTCGACATGCTCCACAAAGCGATACCCTTGACCGATCAAGGTTTCGATGTACTTGGGTGTCTCGGCGTCATCTTTCAATACGCGCCGTAGTTCGGCGATGCGCGTATCGACGGCGCGCGTAGCAGCGGGATAATCCCAGCCCCAGACCGCATCGAGCAAGCGCTCACGCGTCAAAACTTCTTCCGAGTGCAACATCAAATATTCGAGCATCGAAATGGCTTTGGTCGTGAGAGCGATCTCGCGTCCGGATAGCGTGGCGCGGCGCGCTTGGCGATCCAATGCGAGTGAGCCAGCGCAGAGCAAACGCGCACCAGCAAGCGAAGGGGTGCCGGCGCGGCTGCGTCGGAGGACAGCTCGCATCCGCGCAACGAGTTCGTACGGCTCGAACGGCTTGCCGAGGTAATCGTCCGCGCCCTCGTCGAGTGCGCCGGCGCGTTCGGCGGGCGCGCCCACCTGGGTGAGCAAGATGACGGGTGTCCAATTACCGGACTGGCGCAAGCGTCGCAAAACTTCGCGCCCATCCATCCGCGGCATCAAGACGTCGAGAACGATGAGATCAGGTACGCATTCTTTCACCCGGTTCAGCGCAACCATGCCATCCTCTGCCACGGTTACGCCAAAGCCCGCCCGTTCGAGAAAGGCAGCAAGGTTTTCGGTAATCGCCAAATCGTCGTCAACGAGAAGAATGCGCGCAGGTCGTTTCTTGTCGTCCATCGTCGTTCTCCCAATAATTGCAAGCGGCAGCAGTGTACCGCAAAATCAGCTACGGGTCAACGTGCTAATCGCGAATGTTCGCTCGGACATAGTTCAATTTTATTCAGACAATTTTTCAAACATCCGATGCATCAGCGCCACATAGTCGCGCAACGCCGCCTGACCTGTTTCAGTGAGGTACAGGATGGTGCGCGGCTTGCGTCTTTCAAATCCTTTTTCGATCACCAAATAGTTGACTTGCTCTAGTTTGTTGACGTGCGCTGAGAGATTACCCCACGTCAAGCCTGTCGCGCACATCAAGGAACTCGAATCTACCCGTCGGTCGGGATAGAGATGGATAAGAATTAAGAGCCGGGCAGGTTCGTGAATGACCTTATCGATTTCGATTTTCTGCATCATTCCAAGCCATACGATTTACTTTGCACACCACAGTACTCTGTGCCCCAAAGTATACGAGCGAAATGTTACGTGAGTGTGGTGCTGGTGTAACGGATCCGCAACACGCTGTTACAAACTCGAAACGGTTGGTGGAGGTCGCTCTTGGCTTGTTTGCGCGGTCCGGCAAATTTAAAAGGCGACCAAGTTGGTCGCCTTTTAAATTTCAATGTACTTTTTCCACTCGGGTGCAAGCTGTGACGTCACGACGAGATAACGCGTGCGCGGTCGACGCGGCTCGTAATTTGAATCGTGAAAATGCATTCCAACTTCGTGCATCTCGTTGCCGCCTTTGCGCGATTGGCACTTGCGACAAGCCACGACCGTGTTCGTCCATGTGTTCGCGGGCTTGCCCAGTGCCTTGCATTTCCATTGCGGCACAACATGATCGATAGTCGCGGTTGCACTCGTCATCTTTTCACCGCAGAACACGCAGGTGAAATGATCGCGCACCAAGACCGCGTGACGCGACCAAACCGCGCCGCGTTGCGGTACGTTCACGTATCGGCGCAGCTTGATGACGGATGGCACGGCGATGCGATGCGTCGCCGACGCGATCACCTTGCCGTTGCCAGGCTCGACAACTTCGACCTTGTCGCCAACGAGCAAAGACACCGCGCGACGATAATCGACGATGTGCAATGGTTCGTATGATGCGTTGAGAACCAGAACGCCAGTCACGTTACACCCTGCCATTCCATGCAGTTAAACAAATAACCGCGTGACCAAAATTTGAGACACCGACCGGACTCGAACCGGTGATAGCTCGGTTTGCAGCCGCGTGCCTTTGCCGCTCAGCCACGGCGTCGCGAGTGGACCGGGTGCGACTTGAACGCACAGTCAACGACTTGTAAGATCGCTGCACGCACCATCGTGCTGCCGGTCCATGATTCCGAGACTAGGATTCGAACCTAGAATATCAACATTCAAAGTGTTGCGTCCTGCCAATTAGACGATCTCGGAGCGCATGCCCAAGCTAGGAATTGAACCCAGATTCTTTCTCGGTGTAGGCGAGATGTCATACCATTAGGCGACTTGGGCATGAGTGGAGCATAGCGGTGTCGAGCCGCTTTTATCGGATTGAGAATCCGATTGCCTAGCCAACGTAGCAGAATGCTCCATGAGTGCCGAGAGTCGGAATTGAACCGACGTAAACTGACTTATGGGATCAGCCTGACAAACCAACAGTCATCTCGGCGAACATCGCGGAAAATTGGAGTCGAACCAACTATCTCTGGTTTATGAGACCAGCGTGATTTGTATGTCCGTTTCACTCTTCCGCAGTGGAGATGATGAGACGATGGAACGTCATTCACGCATTGCTTCGCAGTGCGCTATAGTCGTTCCATCGGAACTCACGACCTCTTCGTTGCGAACAAAGCGCTCTCCCCGATGGCACATCATTGACGCAATGCTTTGCATTGCATTGTGGATGTGCCATCGTGAGCTACATCCCCATTGCTGACTCGGCAGGACTCGAACCTGCAACCTCGCGGTTAACAGCCGCTTGCTGCCACCAATTGAGCTACGAGTCAATGAGCGCCCGCGACGCGACGCGAACACGCACAAGACCCAGGTTCGAAGCCTGGCGCTCTCTCCAATTGAGCTACGCGGGCATGAGTCTGGCTGGCGAGAATCGGACTCGCGCTTCAACCTTGGCAAGGTTGCGTCGTCCCACTTGACACAGCCAGATGCAAAAGTGGACTTGGATGGATTTGAACCAGCGCCCTTCCGCTTATCAGACGGATGCTCTCAACCAGACCGAGCTACAAGTCCCTGTTTCTATGCTGCCTCACGAGGATTCGAACCTCGATCTACTGATTCAGAGTCAGGTATGCTACCGTTACACCACAAGGCATTGTGTCGGGGATGACGGAGTTGAACCGCCCTGTTTGCTCGGTCCCAAGCCGAGTGGCACACCAACGCGCCCAATCCCCGATCTGTGCGCTCGGCGAGAATCGAACTCGCGTTTACGGATTAAGAGTCCGCAACACTTGCCACTATGTTACGAACGCATTGATGGGACATCAGAGAATCGAACTCTGTTCCATAGCTTAAAAGACTACTGCATGACCGGAATGCTCATGTCCCAGCAGCGGAGAGGGCGAGACGATGGAGCGTCATTGAAGCATTGCATCAAAAGCAATGCGTTATGGTCGCTCGATCGGAACTCGCAACCGGTTTCAGCGGCCTCGTTTTCAAGGCGAGTTACCTTGCCACGTAGCCGCTTCGCGTCTCCAAAGCGGGAGAAGCAGGCGATAGAGCGTCTTTGAAGCATTGCAAAGCAATGCATTATGGACGCTCTATCGGAACCCGCGCTCGCCGTTAACGAGAACCATTTTCGAAACGGTCGCGACACGCTGCGCGCAGCATTCGCCTTTCTTCCACGTGCGCCGCCTCGCGGGATCGAACCGCATTCTTCCATGTTTCAGACGGATACACTGACCTTCAGTGCTAAAGCGGCACGAGTGACGCCAACGGGATTTGAATCCGTGTTGCAGGATTGAAAGCCCTAACTCGGACAAGCCGAAACCAAACAGGTTTCAACTTGATGTCCAATAGCAATTGGTATATGTTTCGTTTCGCTCAACTCTTTGACGGAGCGAAACGATGGAAACACCACTTCTTTCTGAGAAATACCAGGACCGTTT
>JACRMI010000001.1 GCA_016215025.1 Chloroflexota bacterium | reverse complement strand
AACGGTCCTGGTATTTCTCAGAAAGAAGTGGTGTTTCCATCGTTTCGCTCCGTCAAAGAGTTGAGCGAAACGAAACATATACCAATTGCTATTGGACATCAAGTTGAAACCTGTTTGGTTTCGGCTTGTCCGAGTTAGGATTTACGGAAGGCAAATTGCGAAAAACACCACACTATCACAATTTCTTCTATGCTGACGATTGAAATCCAGCCGACTTGAAAATATCCTCAAATACTTGCCTGATATTTTCAATCGATAGCATACAATAATCAGGGGAAATATAGAGTGTGTTTTTCTCCAGTCCTGAAAAGACAGTGTCGCCTGTTGTCAACCCTTGATTCGCTTTTACCAAGTCGCGCAAACGAATCCTATCATTCGACAATTCCATATCACCCATTGCGTGAACAATACAATTTCTTACCTTGGAGAGGTCGATAACTTTATCCCATAACGACTGTATCAACGAAACCTTGGCAACATCTTCGAGATACTTTTTGCACTGACTCAATGTATCTCCTTTCAAGTCTTTTGCTCTCACCGCCAGTCCTTTTTTGTTTTTAATAACATCGCATAATTCCGCTAATTGCGTCTCCAAGATCATAACGGTTGTTACGATCAAAGAATAACGTAGAAAGCGCGGAAAATAGCTTTCATAAATCCACTTGGCCTCATCAAGTTCCACATCAAATAAAGCAGGATCATATTCATCCTCAGACTGAAAAAGATTCTCGGTTTTGTCAGTCATATCCTTGGCTATCGTTGCTTCGACCAACTTGTGATACTCAGCAAGATGTTTGAGTACACTCTCTACCTCGATTTGCATCCAAATCATAGTCAATGTTCCTCAAATCGCCAGCCTGAATGTGGCAGTTGTACACACCCATCTCAATCGCCAATCGGAAATCCAAAATCCAAAATCGCTACAGCGTAATCACCGTCCCGCAATACGGACACTTGACGCTCTGCATTCCTTTGACGATGGGAGTGTCCAAATTCGCCGCACACGTCGGGCATTTGGTCGGCGCTGTTTTCGCTGGGGCGGCCGCTGCCGCTTTGGGCGTAACCCGCTCTTTATCAATATCGCCGCTGACCACGCGATTGATGAGCGCCACCCACGCCGCCGAGTCTTCTTCCAATTTGAATTGCGCCTTTCGGATCGGCGTCCCCTCAACAAAGCTGACATCCAGCAATTCCTTATGCCACATCAGCGCGCCGCTTTCGCTCTCCGCCAATTTCTGCGCCGCGCCCACCGGTACATCAATCAGCAATTTCTGCACGCGCTCTTTTTTCGTCGTGATGAACAAGACTTTTTCCTTCGCCACATCCTCGCGCTGCTCAAAGAGCAAACGCGCATCGGTGACGAACAGAAATCCCTTGGGGCCATTCTTGCCATCTTGCAGCCACTGCGCCTTGACCGCATCGACCGGGTCTTCGTTCGGATACAACTTGAACGACGCTTCGGCGATAAGCTTGAGACAGTTGACCGCATCGGCAACCTGGGTCTTGGTCTGACTCGCATTCGAAGAAATGTTGTCGAACGACGAACGAATCTTGCTCGCTTCGTTGTTCGCCTTGTTCGCCGCGAGATCGACCGCGCGTTTCAACACTTCGAGTTCGCCGCATGCGCGATTTGGATCGGTGAACATCCATGCTTGCAGGTTGCGAAAATCGGAATCCAACCGATCTACCTCGTACGACAACTCGCGGCTGACGGCTTGCATTTGCAATTGAGCAGAGGGCTTGACCTCGCGCCATTGATCCATCAGCACCTGGGTCTTTTTTTCGAGATAGCCCTTGAACGCGTAACCTTGCGCGCGCATCTGTTGAATTTCGTCGGGCAAATGCGCTAACAATGCATCCAGGTCGCCAATCGAATCGGCAAGACCACTCATGCTTGCCGTTTTGCGCAAATCGGATAACGCGCTTTGTACCTTGTCGGCCGCTTCGCGCGCTAGTTCTTCGGGTGTTTTGGGAGCTTGGGCTGACATCTTTTCCTCCGTAGGTATTCTGATCTATCAAATTTTTCGCACCACGCTAAATTGTGCTATAATCTCAGCCAGCAAATCAATTTTCTAAAGTGGAGTCCGCCATGCCCACTGGTTTGCGAATTGGTCCGCATCGTTTCTTTTTCTTTAGCCGCGAAGACCATGAACCACCACACATTCACGTCGAATCGGCGGAGAATGCTGCCAAGTTTTGGTTATCACCAGTCGAACTTGTGTGGGCGATTGGATACAACTCTAAGGAACTGACTCGGCTCAGAAAACTTGTTGAACAACGTGCCGATTTTTTCTGGAGAAATGGTATGAGCATCTCAAACAACACTAGTCCAACGGCTGTTCTAGCTCTCAATGTAAGCTTCACAAATGATACACTGACCGTGAATCTTTCCGATGGTCGCCAAGTATCTGTGCCATTAGAATGGTTTCCGCGCCTCCGCAATGCAACACCCAAGCAACGTAAGAACTGGCGGCTCATTGCCAAAGGCATCGGCATTCACTGGGAAGACATTGACGAAGATATTGCCGTTTCAACATTGCTTCGCGCATGGTGAGTTGAAGAAACGCAGACCTACACCGGCTTGATGCTTCAGTCTCTAATCTCCAATCCCTAATCTCTATTCCACGGCGATTCTCAGCCGCTTGTTGATCTTGCCTTTGCTTTCGTGTCCGACCACTTTGACGCGCCCTACCTCGCGCGTATTTGCCACGTGCGTACCGCCGTCCGCTTGCAAATCCAGTCCAACGATTTCGACCGTGCGCACTTCTTTGATGTCGGGCGGCAGCAAATTAATTTTCGTGCGAATCAAATCGGGAATCTGAAACGCTTCCTCGCGCGGTAACACTTTTACCCGAATATCGCGCGCCGCCGCAACTTCCGCGTTTACTTTTTCTTCGACCTCTTGCGCGAAGGTCGCGCTCATCCGCTCTAGCTCAAAATCCATGCGCGCCGAGAGCGGTTCCATGTCGCCGCCCGTTACGCTGACGCCATAATCCCGGAACATCATGCCGCAGAGAATGTGCAGCGCCGTATGCGTCCGCATCAACTTGTAGCGACGATCCCAATCGATGATGCCGTGCACTGGCGCACCAACCACGAACGCGGCCGCACGATCCAACTTGTGCCACACTTCGCCCGCCTGCTTTTTCACTTCGAGCACCTTGTACTCTTCGTTCCCAACACGCAGCACGCCTTGATCGCTTGGCTGACCGCCGCCGCGCGGATAAAACGCCGTGCGGTCAAGCGCCACTTGATCGGCGTTGACTGTCGTGACGGTGGCATCAAAGTCTTTCAAATACGCATCGGATTGGCAAAGTAAGTCAGTCATCTCAACCTCATTTCTGATTTTCGATTTCTGATTTATGATTTCATCCTCGAATGCATAATAATTATCAAATCCGAAATCTGAATCTAGTCGATTTCTTTCCGCATGCGAACCATAAAATCGTTGAATCCCATTTTGTGCCAGAACGTCTGTGAAACTGGATTTCCTTTTGCGGCGCTCATATGAACGATGTGAATACCGGATTCGCGAAACCAATCGATGAGCGCATTCGTTAATCGCTTACCCACACCGCATCGACGTGAACGCGCCGTCACGACGACGTCTTCGATATAACCAATTCGATACACGGAAAATTGCTGCGGCATCTCGCGCACCATGCCGCTTGCAAAACCGATCAACGTACCATCGTCATCGGCAACAAATATGCGATGTGTTTCTTTATCGATGAGTTCGACCAAGTGCTCAGACACACTTTTTTCTCTGCCCGGCGCAAGCGCAAATTCTGGTACGAGATTCGCGTGAAACTCCGCCAGTTCTTTCCACAACGGCATCAGTTGCATAACGTCGGCTTGCTGTGCGCGTCGGATTTGAATCGTCATTGACTCTCCAAAAATAAAAACGCCTCATCCCAAAGGGACGAGACGCTTGCGCTCGCGGTACCACCCTTCTTAGTCCGTTAGTCTTGTAGTTAGTTAGTCAACTAGTCCCAAGACGGACTATTCGACTACTTGCCTAAACGACTAATCGACTCACTTTTCAAAGACTAGCATCTTCGCGCTCGGCTAACGTTGAGCGATTCCGTCACTGTCTACTCGCTTTCGCTTTGGCAGCGCCGCTCCGGAAGGATTTTCGGCGAGGTTCACGCGCTCGGCTTGCACTCTCCCGAACTCGCTAAACGATTCCACTCACCTACTCGTTTCCATCATCGCGTTTGATGTTGCAAGTATAGCCGATTTGAATGGACTGTCAAGCGGTGAATTACTTGATAACCACAGAGGGCACAGAGAACACGGAGAAAAAATTCTGGATTCTCTGTGCCCTCTGTGGTAACACCATGAACGATTTAGTAATTCGACAAATACTTGCCCAATTCCCACGCGCTCACTTCAAGCCGATAGTCCTGCCATTCCAATCGCTTGGCGCTGACGAAGCGATCACATACATGCGGACCCAACGCCGCCTGTATGACCTCGTCTTCTTCTAACGCATCCAACGCGCGATTGAGCGACTCGGGCAAAACCTGCAATTCGCTACGTCGCTGCGAATCGAGCAAGTAAAGATTTTCTTCCGTCGCCTCTGGCACAGTCAACTCGCGCCGAATCCCATCGAGACCGGCCGCGAGCATGACGGCGAACGCAAGATAGGGATTGCAACTCGGATCGGGACAACGCAATTCGAGTCGCGTCGATTCCAGACCGGACGCACGCGGAACACGAATAAGCGCAGAACGATTGATACGCGCCCAACTGATAAACACCGGCGCTTCGTAACCGGCGACCAAGCGTTTGTACGAATTGACGAGCGGCGCAAGCACCGCGCACATTCCGCGCGCGTGCGCAAGCTGACCGGCGATGAATTGCTTGGCAATTTTCGATAGACCATGTTCGTCGCCCGGATCGGCGAACGCATTCTTGCCCGTCGCCGCAAAATTCAAACTTTGATGAACGTGCATCCCATTGCCCGCCATACCGCGCATCAGCTTGGGCATGAACGTGCCGTACAAATTATTTTGCTGCGCGATGATCTTTAGCACGAATCGAAACGTCACCGCGTTATCCGCCGTCGTCAACGCATCCGAATATCGAAAATCGATTTCGTGCTGTCCGGTCGCAACCTCGTGGTGCATCGCTTCGACTTGGATGCCGAACGCGGACAGCGTCGCCGTCATTTGCCGACGCAAACCCGCCGCCATGTCGGCGGGCGCATCAAAATAACTCGCGCTGTCGTGCGGAATCGGCGGAATCAAGCTGCCATCGGGGTGCGGCTTGAGCAAAAAGAATTCGAGTTCGGGTCCGGTGTTGTAGACGAATCCCATCTCTTTTGCTTGCTCGACCGCACGCTGAAGCACAGCGCGCGGGTCGCCGACGAATGGCTGACCATCGGGCGTGAACACGTCGCAGATCATACGCGCCGTTGCATCGTCGCCGCTGAGCCAGGGCAGAATCGCAAATGTGGACAAGTCGGGACGCAAATGCATGTCGCTTTCGGCGACGCGCGCAAATCCTTCGATCGACGAGCCGTCGAACCAAATGCCATTCGTAATCGCGTCAGACAATTCTTGAGCGGGAATCGTGACATTCTTGACCATGCCGACCACATCGGTGAATTGGAGATCGATGTATTTGATGTGACTTTGTTCGACGCGCGCGAGGATTTCAGATGGATCAGACATTTTCTAGCACGACATCTTTCTCTAGATTGGCGCACGTCGGTTCGACATACCCAGGATGTATTTCGTAGCTGACGACGCGATAACCTAGATTGTGAAAATACGCTTGGTTCTCTTTCAACACAAGACGCACGCCGAGACGAACGCGCGCATATCCTAGCTTGCGCGTCTGCGATTCGACGTAGGCAATCAACTTGCTTCCGATTCCACTTTGGCGATACGCTGGCAACACCGCAAGACGCCCCAAGTAAATGTGATCGTCTTCTGGTTCGTAGAGTACGCAGCCGACGATTTGCTGATCGGCCATCGCGAGAGCTGCATGACCACGATTCAACTTGGCGCGAATAGTCTCGATCGTTTCGTTATGCGCGCCCGATGGTGGATCGAGTCGCCCGCGATACTGCTCGAACCCAGCCTGAATCACGCGAACGATTTCGGGAATATCGTGTTCAGTTGCTTCACGAAGAAAAATAGTGGCCATTCGAACCCAAGCCTGTCATTTCGAGGAGCGTTTGCGCCATCTTTGATGACGATGCGACGAGAAATCTCTTCACCCGAACACTAGATTTCTCGCTTCGCTCGAAATGACAATCAACTAAACTTCATCGTATCGCTTGCAGCACCAGCGCCACCGCAACGATGACGACCATCACCAGCACGCTTATCCCAATCGCTTGCACCGCTTGCGAATGCCAAAACTGATTCGCTTTGGTTGCTGGCGCTTGATCGAGAATCGCTAGATCAGCAGTCTCTGGATGATTCAGCGCATCGACGAACGCGCGCATGTCTTGGTAGCGAGCATCGGGATTGCGTTGCAAACTACGCGCGACAATCGCCGCGACCTGGGGCGTCACATTCGACTGCACGCGATCAAGTCGCGGGGCGGTACCGTTGAGGTGTGTCGCCATCACCGCGAGATTGTTGTCGCCGGTAAATGGCGTTTTGCCCGCGAGCATTTCGTAAAGAATCGTGCCGAGCGCGTAAACGTCGGTGCGCGCATCGCCGCGCTTGCCTTCGACTTGTTCAGGAGCCATATAATCGGGCGTGCCCATCGTCGCGCTGAGATTGGAATACGTTACGCGATGCGCGCTCTTGGTCAACGCAAGACCGAAATCCATAATCACCGGTTGACCGTTCGCCGTGATAAAAATATTCTCCGGTTTCAGGTCGCGATGAATGACGCCGTTATCATGGCAATGCGCCATGCCGTCCGCAATCTTGAGCGTGATGTCGATGGCTTGGTCAATCGGGAGCGGCGCACGCGTTTCGATCAATTCACGCAACGATTGTCCGTGAACAAATTCGGTGACGAGGTACGGCATTCGATTGTACTTGCCCGAACCCAGCCCGTGCAAAATCGCGGGATGCGATAACGTCTTCATCACTTCCAACTCGCGCTGGAAGCGCTCGTACTGCGCCGGGTCGCCGATCATTCCTGGGTCTGGGACCTTGAGTGCGACCTCGCGCTTGTTGACCAAGTCGAAGGCGCGATAAATATCGCTCATGCCGCCCTTGGCAAGATGAGCTTGGATTTGATAGCGGTCGAATTGATCCCCGATCTGCAACATATCGGGCGATATTATAGCATAACTAGTCATAGGGGGCTAAACCATTGATTGAGTTGTCGAACGAATCAGCGACAGACCGCTTGCCAAGATCGATGCCCAGTCAGGCAAGGCAACGATTTGCGAAATTGGCAATGGCTGGGTTGGAGCGAATCGACGCGGACACAAATCTTTTTGCCACCGACCGACATCATGCCACGCGCCCAATTTGTAACCGACTTTGCGATACACTCCAATCGATACGAAACCCATCGATTCGTGCAATCCTACGCTGGCTTGATTGGGCAACGCGATTCCCGCATAGGCGATAAAATATCCTTGACGGTGCAATATATCGAACAGAACCGTGTAGAGCGCGCTGCCGATTCCACCTCGGCGCGCCGATGGATGCACATAGACGCTGACATCGACCGCTCACTGATACGCCGCTCGCGTGCGATGCGTGCTGGCATACGCGTATCCGAGCACACGGTTATCCGATACGCAAACCAGCCAGGGAAATTGCGCCAGCGTGTTCACAATGCGCTTGCTCATTTCGGCAACCGTTGGCGTCACCACCTCAAACGACACGATGGTTTGCTCGACGAACGGGTCATAGATTTTCAGAATTTGTTGCGCATCGGAATCTTTGGCCAGACGAATAATCGGTTGCATCGTCAACTCCGCGGCGCGTACATGATAATGACGACGCCGACGAGCGCAATGAGACCGCCGATCAAATCGAACCGGTCGGGAACATTTTTATCGACGAGCCAGCCCCACAAAATAGAGAGTGCGACAAAAACGCCGCCATACGCGGCATAGACTCGACCAAAATTGGCGGGTTGAAAGGTCGGCACAATTCCGTAAACGAACAACACACCTCCGCCGATAACGGCAAGCCAAATACTTTTTCCTTCGCGCAGCCACAGCCACACCAAATACCCGCCGCCGATTTCGCACAAGCCCGCGATCACAAAATACATGAATGATGTCACGACTGTCGGCATTCTCAACTACTCTTTTCTATTAATAGCGTCTGCCTACGCGATAACCAATCGCGCAGCGGCGCGACGATACTTGTGCGCGACGCGCGTTCCGTCGACGGCGCAGACAAACTTTTGATATGCACCGTAATCGCAGAGGCGTTGTCATCCGTTTGGCGATGCAGCGCGAGATTGATCAAACTCTGACTCAGTTCATGTGCGCCCCTCGTTCGCGTTGCCAGTTCCGCAAACTCATGATCCTCGATCACCGACCAAACACCATCGCTGCACAGAATCACCGAATCGCCTGATTTCAACGTGTGCTGAGTGATGTCGGCTTTGACGAACAACGCCAAGCCGATGCCTTTCGTCAGAACGGAGCGCTGCGTGTGCGTACGGACTTTATCGGGCGGCAACACTTTGATGCGCACCAACTCGCCCACCGTTGTATGATCGTCTGTCAAGCAAAACGCTTTCTCATCGCGAATCAAATAAGCGCGACTGTCGCCCACGTGCGCGAGAAACAATTTGTTCCCGATCACACTGGCGGCCGTCAGCGTCGTGCCCATACGTCCCGCACCCATTTGTTGCGCTTGTTTGTAGACACCTAGATTTGCCGATTCAATTCCGCGTCGCAATGCGCGTTCAATCGATTGCGGTTTCTCATCGTAAAAAGCAGCGAAGAGTTTTTGCAAGGCGAGTGTGCTGGCCAAGTGACCATGCGCGTACCCGCCCATGCCATCGGCGACCGCGCAGAGCCAGCCGCGTTCTGCCGCCGCGGGGCCATCCGATAATTGAATTGCATCTTGATTGTCTTCGCGCACGGGACCCACGTGGCTCAGTCCGCTATAATCGAAATCGGGCAAAATATGTTTCAATCCCCATCACCTCCAAATGTCAAAGGAACTGGAGGCACTAGAGGAACTGAGGGAAAGTTCCTCTAGTTCCCTCAGTTCCCTTGTTTCCCTTTTCTTGTCGAGGACTATTTTCCCGTTACCATTTCATGCGCGGCGGGAACAATCGCCTTGCCGTGACGCAAGCTGGTCACTACAAAGTAGACGACACTCATCACGAACCAAGCAACCGAGATACCCAACGCCAGATACGTCGCTTGCGCCGTCGTACCACCCGTGATGATACCGACGACGAAAATCGTAAGAAGCATGATGACGTTGACGATGAAACCGAGCGTCGGAATGACGCCGTGCTTGAACAAGCTGTATTCTTTCGTGCCGACAAATGCTATGACCGTCAGCGCGCAGATGAGCGCGTAAAGCACGAATGTGCCCAGGTTCGATGCAAGCGTGATGCCCGTCAACGCGACGACACCGCCTACCACGCCAATCGTTCCAATGATCGCCGAGATGATAACCATGATGATAACGCCGACGTAAGGCGTTGCATACTCGTCGTGCAACAAACCCATGATGTCAGGCATTTCGGAATCTTGCGACATCGCAAAGCTGATGCGAACGCCCGTGTTCATCGCCGCAAGCGTTGTGCCAAGAATCGCGATGGCGACTGTCATGGCAATGACGAGCATGAACGCGAAACCATTGCCACCCAGGAACGCATTGCCGATCTGCACGGCTAAATCGCCAATCGGCGCGCTCGACACGGCAGCGGCGCCGATACCAGTTACAACTGTGCCATCCGCTGCGGTTGCTGTGAGTTGATCGCTCAACGCATAGTTCGCGGCAAAGTACTCGAACAAGTACGCGAGCAAGCCCTGAATCACCAATGATAAAATGACACCGCGCGGAATATCGCGCTTGGGATTGATCGCTTCCGCGCCTAACGCCGTCGATGATTCAAAGCCGACCAGGATCAAGATCGCAATTGTCGATTGAAACAACAGCCCGGCGAAATTGTGCGGCAGGACGATAGAGGGCGCGGCAGGATGGAACCAGCCCTCAGGCGCAACGCCGAGCGGATTTTGCATTCGAAATAAAATCGCCAGAATGCTGAACACGACCAACGCGCTAAGCTGAATCACATTGATTACGATGCTGGCTGTGGTCGAGCCACTGATGCCGCGCATCGCAATCGAACCGACGACGGCGGAAAAAATCCACGCGATCGCAATTTGCCCCCAGAGCGGAACCACGATGCCGAACTGTCCCATGATGTACGTGACCAGCACGGCCATGAACGCAACCATAACGCCGGGATAGACCCAGTAAAACAGATGCGCGGCCCAGCCGGTGATGAATTTCGCCACGCGCGCCCAGCGTCGATGGGCAGGTTCTTCGCGGTCGAGAAAAGCTTTTTCGGCGAAATAGTACGCGCTGCCGCTGCCCGCATCGGGATAGCGCCGCGCGAGTTCGGCGAACGCAAACGCGGTGAGAAACGCAACGATCAACGCGGCGACTATGCCCGTCCACATATCCAGCCCCGTGCTGGTCCCGCTAACATCGGTGTTGGCGGCTTGCAACTGAAACGTCATCCACAAGAATGCGCCGGGCGCAATGAGCGCCATCGCGTTCACCGTGACCCCGGTGAGACCCAGGGTCTTTTTCATGCCAGTGGTCGTACTAGTTTGAGAAGCCATTCTTTCCTCCTATGAAATAAAATTTCGTAAAATAAAAACCTCGAAGCGAGACTGGCATCTTGCTTCGAGGGCTTCTAGGCACCTGGGAACGAATGCTACCTGGCATCCGTCTCCAAAAGTATTTGAAGATTTTAATTCACGATTACGAGAAACAGCATACGCTAAATCACTTGATCCGTCTATGTTCAATCAGTCAGAAAACAGGCCCAATCGTTTTGGGCAGATCGTCCAGTAGAGAACGGATGCCCGCAACAGACATGAAATGGCCAAGCGGATGAAACCGAAATTGAAAGCGATTGTCACAGTAATGATTGGATGCCGCTCTGTTCTGCATGAACACGAACACTACAGCGAGCGTTCGCTACTGTTTACTGAAAACTGATTACTGTTCACCTACGGTTCCGGTAACAACACGCCTGCCATAACGCCGGCCGATTCTGCTTGCAGCGCCGCTTCCCGGCGCGCGTCAATGTCCCCAGGATACATCAACGCATCGTGTCCGCGCTCGCCCGTGCGAATGCGAATCACATCTTCGACGGGGTAAACAAAGATCATACCGTCGCCCACGCGGCCTGTGCTCGCCGCTCTACAAATGGCGTCGATTGTTCTTTCGACGTTGTGATCGCTCAGCACGACGTTGAACTGGATGCGCGGCAGCATATCGATCTGATACGTCCCCGCGCGACCTTCCAACACAATGCCGCCCTGGCGACCATGTCCTCGCACCTCGGTCACATTCATGCCGACGATGCCGATCTCTTTCAACGCATCCTTGATGTCGTTGAGTTTTTCCTCACGCACAATCGCTTCAATTTTCTTTGTCATGTTGATTCTCCTTGAATGTGGCGCAAGTCTCCGACTTGCCATACCGCAAGTTGGAAACTTGCTCTACGCGTACGCCCGCTCCCCATGTTCGCTAATATCGAGACCGACTTCTTCTTCGTTAGCTGTCACGCGCAAGCCGACAAATTTATCGATCAGCTTGACGATCACAAACGTTACCGTCATCGCAAATGCAATCGAAACCAAAACTGCAATCGCTTGCACGACAAATTGCATTGGGTTGCCGTAGAACAATCCATTCGCGCCTGCCTCGTTCACGGCTTTGCTTGCGAATAGACCGGTGGCGAGTGCGCCCCAGGTTCCACCCATGCCGTGACATGCCCACACGTCAAGGGATTCGTCGAGCGAGCCACGTTGGCGATAACGAATGGCGAAATAGCTGATCGGCGCAGCAACCGCGCCAATGACGATGGCGGCAAGCGGGGTCACATATCCCGCTGCCGGTGTGATCGCGACGAGACCGACCACCGCACCCGTGACAATTCCCAGGACGCTGGGTTTGTTGTCGAGCCAGCTCAAGAGCATCCAAACGAGTCCTGCCGCCGCTGCCGCCGTATTTGTCGTGACGACTGCATTCACAGCCACACCATTTGCGGCGAGCGCACTGCCGCCGTTGAAACCGAACCAGCCCATCCACAACAATCCAGCGCCAAGAACGGTATAAGGAATGTTGTGCGGTTCGATCGGCGAACGACCATAGCCGTGACGCGCGCCGATCACGCGCGCAAATGCTAATGCGGAAAAGCCAGCCGTAACATGAACGACTGTGCCGCCGGCAAAATCCAGCGCACCCAGTTGGCGCAAAAAGCCGCCGATATTCCAGACCCAATGCGCGACCGGATCGTAAACTAACGTCGCCCACAACAAAGCGAAAATGACGAACGCTTTCAAACGCACACGCTCGACAAATGCGCCGGTAATAAGCGCGGGCGTGATGACCGCAAACATCATTTGATACGCAGCGAAAGCCAGTTCAGGAATCGTCGCGGCATAGTCCGCATTTGCCGCGCTACCAACGCCAGTTAACCCGGCAAGATTCAATCCACCAATAATTCCGCTAAGACTTGGACCAAACGAAAATGAATAGCCGACCAGTACCCATTGCACGCTAATCAGCCCCATCACAACAAAACTCAGATTGAGAGTTGAGAGGACATTCTTTTTGCGAACCATTCCACCGTAGAAAAAAGCCAAGGCGGGGGTCATCATCAGCACCAAGGCGGTGGCGATGAGGACCCAAGCTGTATCTCCTGCGTTGATTGTGTCCATTGCTTACTCCTGATTTGAAAAATAAATAGCTCATGCGACGATCGTGTAATCGTCGCATGAGCTTCATGGCTCGAATGAGTGGTCATGCACTCGCTATAGGGGTTATTAAGGTCTCTGTTTGTCTAGAACTGGTTCCACAGGTATTGATTGGCGACTTCGTGGTGGTAAATGATTTCGCTAGGTTTGATCAGCGAACCCAATTGCCGCGGACTGCGATGTGCTGAAGCGAGTTTGACATCGGCGAATTTTTCTTGCACCACGGGACCTAAAATCTCGGCGATGTATTTGCTGCTGCGGAAATCATCAATCGCGTCGTAAATGTTGTCGGGCAGGATGCGAACGTTCGATGGATCATCGGCTTTGGGATCGATGGGGCCTTCCAAGCCCGTCTTGACAATCGCGTAGAGCGCAAGGTACGGATTGGCATCCGGCGCAATCGAGCGGACTTCGGTCCGCATCGAGCGTTCGTTGCCGATCGGAATGCGTACCATCGAGCCGCGATCGATCGGCGATGCTTTGATTTGATTCGGCGCTTCAAAGTGTGGATCAAGACGGCGATAGGCGTTGACACTCGAATTGAGAATAAGACAAATATCAAGCCCACTAGTGAGAATTCGGCAAATGAAATCCCAGCCCATTGCCGACAAGTTTTCACGACCGTTCTTGTCCCAAAACAAATTCGTTCCGTCGCGCGAGATGGAAAGATTCGTGTGCATGCCGCTGCCATTGACGCCGGTGATGGGCTTGGGTAAGAAGCACGCGGTCATATCCATCGCTTGCGCGACCTGACGCGCGAGCAATTTGTAGAGCAAAATCTGATCGGCGGCGATGGTCATTTCGCAATAGCTATAATTCATTTCGAATTGAGCCGGCGCGACTTCGGGATGGTCTTTTTCGTTTTGGAAACCGAGCGCGCGCTGCGCTTCGGCTGCGGCATCGATAAAGGTGCGGAGCGCATCGCCGGGGAGCGAATGATAGTAACCACCTGTGCTGATGAAATCAAATTTACCGGTTTCCAAATATCGCTGTTCGGCGTGACGACCTGCGAAAACGAAACCTTCGATTTCGTTGGCGGCGTTACAAACGTAACCGTTCTTGGCATAGATCGCTTCGGCATAGGCTTTGAGCTTGCCGCGCATGTCCGCCGCGTACGGCGTGCCATCGCGTTCCATCACATTACCAAACACCAAGACCTTGCCGGGTCCAAACAAATCGGCGGGAAGCCAATAGAACGCGGGCCAATCGATGCTCAAACGCAAATCAGATTCCGCTTGCTGCGAGAAACCCTTGATCGAAGAACCATCGAAGGTCAAGTTGTCGGCTGACTTGAGCAAAAATTTCTTGTCATAGTCCAGCATGTGCAGACGACCTTCCAAATCCGAAAAACAAACCGTGACGGCTTTGATGCGTTTTTCGTCGGTGAGGTCTTTCATGCGCGCTTCTTTGAAATAATCTAGGGACTTGCGTGCATGTCGATCTGCCTTGTTCTGCAGATTCAATTCCTCCAGCTTGTCGTAAGGAATTTCCAGAAAATCACGTAGTGCGATACTCATTGTGCTAATCTCCTTTCAGATTATTCGATTTATTCAATAGCCCAATATCGTAGACAGAACTTGGCGTGCCGCGATCAATCCAAACGCGCCCAGCGCGATGCCGCAAACAATCGAAACGATTCGAAAAACAATCGGACGCATCAGTCCGCGCATTCGCGCGACGATGAACGCCAGGGCGAACGCCCAAATCGCCGAGCCGAGCATAAAACTCGCGAAGAATATCGCGATGGCTGTTGTATCGGCTTTTGCTACTCCGTACGTCGCAAGCACGCCGCCAAGCGAAAGCCAAAACGCAATCGCCCAAGGATTCGTCAGCGAGATCAACACCCCAGTGACGAAGGCGTTGCGTTGATCTAAACCTGGAAGATTATGCGGCTCCTTCGGAGCCGAGAGACTTGAGTCTTTCTTCGCGCTTTTGAACGACGACCACGCGAGATACATCAAGAACATCGCGCCGAAAGCGCCCAACGCGATCTGCAGCGCGGGAATTTGCGCCAGCGCTGCGAGACCGACCAGCGCGAGGATCGCATACGTTGCATCGCCGACGAGCGATCCCATCTGCACGCTAAACGCTAATGGAAATCCGCCGCGTGCACCGCGTCGAAATGTTTCGGCGGTAATTGCGCCCGGCGGCGCTGCAAACGCAATCCCCATCAAAATTCCAATGCCGACGATTTCGAAATTCACTCCGCTGCCTCAAGCTTCAATAAAAAATAAAGCCCTTGGACTCCGCGACACCGCGAAATTCCAAGGGCTTCAAGGCCAATTAAACGAGTGCATCAAGGGACTCGGTATATTTTGTTTACGGAGCTATTCTACGCAAAGCGAGTTAATTGTCAAACTGAACCTAACGCTCAAATGATACCAGCAAGTCAAACATACGTCTACGTGCAAAATGTGGGATAATAATCGCAGGACACTTGTGCCAATTGCACAATCCACTTGCGGTTGCGCACCTCACAGGGACAGGAGAAAAAGATGGATAGTAAGCTATCAAGAGAATTCAAATTCTCAATCTTCTATTTTGGCTTTCTTACTCTACTCGCGGGGGCTGCCATCTCCTGCTCGATAATTAGTACCCCCGCTCCTCCAGCATCGCCTAGTTTCTCTGACGCGATGCCATTGGTCTTGGGTAACACCTGGATGTATCAGGTCACCCGATACGAAGGTGTACCCATAACCGAAATCATAACGGCAACGCATCTCATCACCGATACCATTGTCGAAAGAAAAAACACACCGCCCTACTTTATCGCTCAAATGCATCGAGAGGAAAGCGCCGAAACATCGGTTGGATTTGTTCCACCGAGTCAGAAAGCTGAGCCATTGAGACCGGCCACCTCAAGCGAATATTGGTGGGTGCTTAACGAAAACCGTTTGTATCGCCAAGAACGGAAACTTGACCTGTCTAAATTCGATGAGTCAAAGTTGGAATTTGTCTTTCCACTTGAAATCGGCAAAAAGTGGAATCTATTCAATGATGGACTAGCTCGCATAACCTTGCGTGTCGGACAAGTGACCGTGCCCGCCGGTCGCTTTGACAATTGCTTTTTGTTCGACGATGCCTGGGCGAGCGATACAGCCCAAACTTGGTTTTGCCCTAGAATTGGAATTGTCGAAGAAATCGATGACCATCATGGCACACCCATGGGTTGGCACACCGTCCTTATCCGATACAACCTTGCACCATCGCCTAAATAGTACGTCGATCTTTCAAAAGCGAGACCTTATCCACTTGGTTGACCCGCCTCTCCAATCGTGGTATCTTTAAATCAGTATTCCGCCCATCAAGGTGCTAAACCTCCAATCGGATTTCACTATGTCAATAGACAAACAGACCCTCCGCCGTTTTCTCGTTTTTGATTCGGTCGACGAAAAAACGCTGACTCATCTCGCTCAATCCGCCAACCAGGTGCGGTATGCCGCGCACGCGAACATTTTTAACGACGGCGAAACCGGCGACAAGTTTTATCTGCTCAAATCCGGTTCCGTGGATATTTTCAAGCCCAGCCCCGACGGCGATGTGATACTCAACACGATGCAACCCGGCGATCACTTTGGTGAGATGAGCTTGATCGATAACAAACCCCGCTCGGCGGCAGCGCGCGCCCGCTCAGATGCAGTCGTCATCGAAATCTTCAAGAATGATTTTCTCGCCGTCACGAAAGAGTTTCCGGTTTTGCTCTACCAAGCTGCGCGCGCGAGCAGCCAGCGCTTGCGCGAACGCGACGATGTGCTGATGCAGGAACTCAGAGAACACAATCGACAATTGCAACAGTTGTACGACACTTCGCTGGACATTAGCCGACACCTGGAATTGGATCAAGCTTTGCATGCAATGGTTCATCGCGCAACCGATTTGCTCGCCAGCACAGGCGGCACGCTTCATCTCTATCAAGCGGCGACCGGAAAACTCGTCGCCCAAGCGCCCTTCAAAAATGCGCGCACCGAACAAGTTGCGCGCCGCGCTTTTTCGACTGGCAAACCCGTCGTCGAAAACAGATTGCGCGTGCTCGCGGCTCCGATCTGTCTTGGCAGCGAAACAATCGGCGTGCTCAGCGTCTATCGCGAAAAAAAATCCGCACCGTTCACTCAGGACGATGCGAATTTGCTTCTCCTCTTCGCCAACCAATCCGCTATCGCGATTGAGAACGCGCGTCTGTACGGGCTTGCCACCGAAAAAGGGCGCATGGATGGCGAGCTGGATGCAGCCCGCAAAGTGCAGCGCAATCTGCTGCCAACTCGCGCACCGCGCATCCCAGGTTTTCGGTTAGCTGGCATGTGGCAGCCCGCGCGCCAAGTCGCCGGCGACTATTACGATTACATCGCGCTTGGCAACGGCAAATTCGGAATTGTCATCGCCGACGTATCCGACAAAGGAATGCCCGCCGCGCTGTTCATGGCAGCCACCCGAAGCGTCGTGCGCGCGAGCACCCTCGACGAACACGCGCCCGAACGCGCCTTACAACGCGCCAATCGACTCTTATGCACGGATGCGGCGAATGGAATGTTCGTCACCTTGTTCCTAGGAATTCTAGATTCGCATTCTAATCGTTTTACGTATGCTAACGCCGGACACAATCCGCCGTTCCTCTGGCGCGCCGAAACAAAACGACTTGAACGATTAAGCGCACACGGCTTAGCGTTGGGCATTTTACCGTTTAGCGCATACGCTGCAAACCAAATCGAGATGTGTCCGGGGGATTTGCTGGTGCTTTATACCGATGGGATCACGGATGTGGTTGACCAACGAGGACATGCCTTTGGAGAACGTCGCCTGAAAAAGCTTATTTATGACCACACCCATGCGCCAGCTTCAGAACTAACGAATGCGGTGGAGAAGACCGTGCGTGAATTTGTCGGCGACCAGCCGCTCTTTGACGACGTGACGATGGTCGTGTTATCACACTCGTAGTGCGAGCGGCGCGCTCGCAGACCATTCGCGAGCAAGCTACTCGCGTTACAGCGTGCGCTGTAATTCCATGACTCGGCGTACGTCGCGTGTGTTCAAAAACGATTCGCGCAAATCGGACGGCGTGTGCGCGATAATATAGTCGAGGTTTTCGCGCGACTGGGCGCGCAGCGATTTCGCTTGATCGAAATGACCGCGCGCCGCTTCAATCTCACCGAGCGTCGCCAGAATACGCCAAAGCATCCAGCGCGAACTTGAGCGCTCGGCTTGACTTTTCGCATCTTGCAACGAAACGATGGCGTCGTCCAATTTTTCCTGGCGCATCAACACCTGGGCTTTGGTGTAAAGCGCGTCGGGCAAATGTTGCCGCATTCGGAACGAGCGCGAGAAATCAATCAACCAATCGCACGCCTGAATCGCTCGCGCGTAATCACCTTGCGCCAAATAAAGCTCTGCCTCCGCTCTATAGATCGCCATGTCAAACAGGCTGGTCGAAACGTCAGGATTGATGCGCTGGGCTGCCTCTTCGATGATCGACTGAGCTGTCGCGAGATCGCCGTTCAATAGGTGCAAGTACCCCAGAGTCGCCGACGTGTACAGATGCATCACCTGAGCGATCTTCTCACCGGCGAGATACGCAAGTTTGGCTTGCTCCAAGCCAGGTCCGATTTGTCCCAAATCTCCATAGAGCCATGCCAGGTCAGCCCGCGTAAAAGCCAACGGCGCTTGAAAGCTATGCCCAGCCAGGTCGATTGATTTTTCCATCGTCTCGATGGCGAGATTAATTTTCCCGAGTTCGCGGTACGCTTCACCGAGCCACGAATCAGTGAACGCCTCTCCCCATACATTGCCGATGCGCCGACTAATCTCCAACGACTCGTGCGATTCCTCAATAGCCTGCGGATATTCGCCGAGAAGGATATGCTGCATGATGGCATACCCCAAATTATCAGCCAGCATGGGCAGGTTGTTCATCGCGCGCCACATTTCACGCGATTCCAGGTTGTACCGCACACCCAGCTCTGCTTTTCCACTCATGACGTACAGCAAACTAATGTCGTTGAGCAAGTACGCCAGTTGTTCGGTCAGATTGAGTCTCCGCGCAATCTCAATAGCGCGTTCGCCATAGACAACGGCATCGCGATAGTGCAAGTCAAGGCGTGAGTTCGCCAAAAGCAGATTCCACAGAATCTTGGCTTCGGCCGGTTCGTCGCCAATTGCACGCGCCAGTTCTAACGCCTGCTCGCACATCGACCTGGAACGTTCTTTGTCAAAGTGCTGACTAGGGATCGAATAGATCGTTGCGCGGGCTACTAACGCCGCCAGCTCCATCGTCCGGTCGCCGCGTTCGCGCGCAACCGATTCCATCTCGGCATAACACTTGAGCGCAGCATCAAATTTATCGCTCAACTCGTACACGCGCCCCAGTTTCAAATACAAGTCTTGAAGCGATAGGCGGAATGCCGCCGGCGCGCTTTGCCGCCGCGCAATCTGAATCGCTTGCTTGTAATACTCGATCGCTTCGGCGTGAGCGTACAGGCGCGCCGCCGATTCGCCGGCGCGCATGGCATAATCGAACGCCTTGAGTTCGTCGCCCGCTTCGCCGTAATGCTGTGCAAGAATCGCGGCATAGTCGTCGAGACAACGCTTGCCGTACAGCGCCTCATACGCTTGCGCCACTTGGCGGTGAATCTCGCGGCGCTGTTTTTGCAACAGCGAGTGATACGCCGAGTCCTGGGTCAGGACATGTTTGAAAATATAGGTCTGATCGACATCGGTCGTGTGGCGAACGAGTTGCGCCGTTTCGAGTTGATCGAGTTGCGAAATGAGATTCATGACTGTTCCATTATCTGACGCACCCGTGGCAAATTCAAGAACGGTTCGCGCAAATCATCCGGAGCGTGCTCAAGAATAAAATCGACGATTTCACGCGCTTGCGTACGCAAGGTCTGTGCCACAACCGCATTGCCAGATTCGGTTTCCAAATTGCTCCACTCGGCGAGAATCTCCCACAACACGCGCCGCGTGCCGACCGTTTCCGCTTCCGTCTTGGCTTGCGCCAACATCGCGCGCGCTGCATCGATCTTGCCGAGCGCGTGCAACGCTCTGGCGGTTAATAACATCAGGTCCGCTTTATAGATATGAATCTTGGTCGACTCGTATTGTTGTAGCAATGCGCGGGCGCTTGGCTCGACTTGTTCATACTGCCGATGCGCCATCGCCACAGACCCTTCACACAAGGTAACGATGATCGCGACCATGTTCGCCAAGTCTTCGCGTTTTGGATCGCGGCTGGCTTCGGCAACCAACGTTTCAGCTTGCGCAAGGTTGCCGGTTTGCAAATAGAGCAAAGCCAGGACACCCAGACCCCATGCTTTGAAAGGCACATCCACCGGCCGGACTTGATCGACAAACGGCGCAAGCAGAGTAATTCCGCGCGTGGCTAACCCGACTGAACCATACAACCATGCCAAAATGACGCGCGCAGCCCACGTCGCCACAACAAAACCGGATTCATCGCCCATCTGCATGGTCGCGGTCAACGTCTCCACGGCTTGCTTGAATCTCCCTTGCTCGTAGTAAATGCTGCCCAGAACCCACTGACTGTACGCTTGATTCCAAAGGTTGCCAATCTGGATGCTCAGGCGATGCGATTCTTCAGCCCATAAAAGCGCTTGCGCATAATTGCCAAACGATACCGCATTATCCGCCGATGTTCCCAGGTTATCGACGAGCATTGGCAAGTTGCCCAACGATTTCCACAATTCGCGCGCTTGGCTTAGTGCGCCCAACGCATCTTCGACTCGTCCAAGTGCGGCATAGTTGCGTGAAATATCGTTGAGAATGTAGGCAATCTGTTCCGGCAAATTCAACTCACGCGCAATTCCCAAGGCCTGCTCGCCATATTCGACGGACTGGGCCGGGTGACCGCTAAAATACTCGATGATCATCAAATTCCACAGCGCCTTAGACTCGGCGGCTCGATCCTTCACTTCGCGCGCCAACGCCAGCGCGCCATCTAAAAGCGTTCGTCCCAGTTCAAGATTTTGAAGTCGCGTGGGCGTCGCGTGGAGCGTCGCGCGCGCCATCATCGCGGCGAGTTCAAACACGCGGTCCTTACTTTCGCGCGCCACCGAATACATCTCTGTATAATTGCTCAGCGCATCGAAATATTGCCCGCACAATTCCAACGCGCGTCCGCGTTTCAAATACAAGGACAGTAGAGACGTTGCACGCTTCGCGAACGTCTCTACGCGTCCACGCTTCACAATCTCAATCGCGCGCCCGAAATACATCGCCGCTTCCGCATTGGCATTGGTCCGGAGAGCCAATTCGGCAGCGCGAATCGCATAATCGCGTGTCTTGGCCTCATCACCCGCTGCCGCATAATGCTGCGCCAAGATCGCCGCGTAATCGTCGAGACAGCTATCCTCATAAATCGCTTCGTACGCGCGCGCCACATCGCGATGAATTTCGCGACGTTGTTTCTGCAATAACGATTGATACGCCGCATCCTGGGTGAGCACGTGCTTGAAAATGTATGCGGGTTCCTCTTCGGCAAGGTGACGCACGAGTTGGGCGAATTCCAGTTGACTAAGCTGCAAAGAGAGATCGGTCACGCGCTCTCCGCGACCAGTAGTCCGCGCGCCTGTCTTAATTCGTGCGTCAAGCGGTCGGCTTCGGCGCGGGCTTGCTCAGCTTGAGTCGTTTCGCCTTGATGCTCATAGGTCCGCGCCAAGCTTTCGAGCGCCCGAGCAAGGTATGGTGTCATTTGATTGCGGCGAAAAAAATCCAACGCTTGATTTAGCCGCGCTTCGCTGCGGACCCAGTCACTCATGTCGGCATAGATTTCACCCAGGGCAAGCGCCATCAGTG
Source organism: Chloroflexota bacterium (assembly GCA_016215025.1). Taxonomy (GTDB): domain Bacteria; phylum Chloroflexota; class Anaerolineae; order UBA4142; family UBA4142; genus JACRMI01. The sequence goes on along the minus strand of JACRMI010000001.1, from coordinate 18,628 downwards.
CCGCGTTCATGGGAAGGTCGGTTGACTGAGCCTCGGCGTAAGCTTGCTCCAAATCATGCAGGGCTTGGCTGCGTCCACTTTGAAACTCGGCAATCGCCAATCCGCCGCGCCCCAGATTCTCGAAACTCTTTGCGCCAGAAATTTGCGAGCGGCGAATCGCTTCTTGGAATGCGTCGGCGGCATACGTCAGTTGCTGGCCGGCCAATTGATTAAAGCCCACGCAATCAAACGCGCCGCACAAACAATCCATGTTGTCCGAAGCCTGCGCCAACTCAACACTGCGCTTGCTGCAAACCAATCCAGTTTGCGCATCGCCCATTTCCCAAAATGCCCAACCGGCGAAGAGATAAAAATCAGAGACGGCTTTGGGCGACTTGACTTGATCGATCAAAGCTTGACCATGCGCAATGGCCGCTTGCGACGCAGCGAATTCGCCGCGACGCGCATGGACTATCGCCTTCGCATTCCATGCTTGCGCTTCTATATCCATATCTTCATACCGCTGCGCCAGTTCAATCGCTTGTTCAAAATAGCCGATGGCTTGTTGCAGGTCGACATCGAGCGTCGTCATACCCATCACGAACGTCGGAAGGATCTTGTAGCGATCGTCGCTCAGCGCATCCGCCAAGGTGAAACATTCGACGAGCACTGGAATTGCCCGCCCATAGCGCCCTTGCGCAGCGTGGACCCGCCCGATTTCATAGAGCGACCGCGCGAGCCGCGGTTTATCGTTCCACTCGCGCGCGATTTTTTCTGCGCGGGCAAGATGTTCCATTTGTTCATCATAGTGTCGATAACCAAACGCAGCGTTTGCCCAACCGATCAACGCCTCATATTCTTGCAGAGATGATGGCGCTGGCAATTGCTTTAACGATTGCAGCGCCCGTTCAAAATGGCCCAAGGCTTCACGGATCGCAAAGACGCGCAACGCGCCGGTCCCAGCCAGAATCGCAAAATTCGCCGCGCGTTCCCACACTTCGCCGGACCAATAGTGATTGGACAAGACCGCCGCGAATTCGTCGGATTGATCGGCGTACAATTGCTCATAGATTTCGGCAACGCGGCGATGAATGTCACGTCGTCGATTCTTGAGGAGCATTTCGTACGCGGTATCCTGCACCAGCGCGTGCTTGAAAATATACGTCAGGTCGGGTTCGGCCAGCCGCCGCACGAGTTGCGCAGTCTCTAATTGACCAAGTTGAGAAGATAGATTGGTCACGTTTTCTCCAGCGACAAAAATGCGCGCGCCTCTTTGAGTTCGCGCGTCAATTCCGAAATTTCAAATTGCGCCGCCGCTTGCTCGAAATGGTTTTTTGCCGATTCGCGCTCAGTTCGGTCGAGCAACAGCTTGCCCCACGTCATTTGCGTCCGCGCCATTTCGATTCGCGCATCACCTTGCGCAAACGCATCCAGACTCGATTGGAGATGCGCTTCGACGTCGTCCCAGGATGCGTTTTGCGCTGCCCGCGCCTGCGCCCAAACTCGCTGCGCGATGCCCTGGCTGAACAGCGCATCGTTGGCTTGTGAAGCCGCCACCGTTTGCTCGGCTAACGCCAACGCTTGGTCGATTTGATTTGCACCCAAAGCAATTTCCGCTTGCGCCGCCATAAACATTTCGATACCGACCAGGCGCGCGTTCGTTTTTTGCACCAACGGTTGAATCTGCGCGAGAGTTTGCTGCGCTGCCGCCGATTGTCCTAATCGACTTGAAATCCATGCAATAAAAATCGACGATGTAAACACTTGGATCCAATCGCCGCCTTGGTGCGCCAACTGCAATGACGTTTGCAGCGATTCGAGTGCGCGCATCCATTCGCCGCCGAGAAAATGAATCCAGCCGATGAGCAGATGATTCACTTGAACCGCATACCCCGTGCCAACCCTCTGAACTCGCGCCAAACTGATCTGCGCTTGCTCTAGTCCGCGCGCATACTGACCTCGCCCTGCCAGCGCGACGCCCCATTGCGCCAACGCAATCACATCTTCAATCGGCTTGCCGGCTTGCTGCATCAATTCAATGCTTTCGACGAACATCGGCTCCGCTTCGCCAAAACGCCCTTGCACATTCAAGACCACCGCCGAATCAAAGGTCGTTTGCGCGGCCAATTGGTCCAGATGAATTTCTTGCGAGACGCGCCGCGATTGTTGATAGCTCCGCATCGTCTCGCGCGTATCGTTGAGCATCAGACTGATAAAGCCGCGCCAGTAATACACGTGCGCCAGTTGTTTGCGATAATTCGGTTCGGTCTCGCTCAATCTTGTCGCTAGCTTTTCCGCCTCGATCAAGCGCGCATAATTGAGCGCAGGGTCGTCGGCAAACGCCGATGCATTGGTCAACTTGATGAGCGTGTCCACGCGCCGCCCCAGGTTGATTTGATCGTCGGGCAAACGCGTCAACGCATCGAGCGCGGCATTGTAATGCAAGCGCGCTTCGGCAAATGCAGACAGCCGCATCGCCACGTCGCCTGCCAGAATGGAATAGACAACCGTCCTAGTATCATCGCGTGCATGGCTATAATGACCTGCTAATACAGCCGCGTACACATCCAATTGATCGGGGTAAAGTGTTTCGATGGTTTGCGCGACAAGCGCGTGCAAAACCCGTCGCTGTTTTTGCAAAAGCGATTGATAGGCCGCGTCTTGTACAAGCGCATGTTTGAACATGAACACTTGGTCTTCATCGGTCGAGCGACGAACGAGTTGGCCCGTTTCCAAATGCACGAGCATGACGCTCAATTGAGCGTTAGCTCGATTGGCGACAGATTCGACCGTAGACAGATTCCGCAGCATGCGTGACCGTTTATCCTTCTACCTCGAGCCGCCCTCAAACCCATTCCGACACGAATGCGGCAAAGCGATGGCGAAGACGGTCATCGGGCAACTCGTCGCAAACGTGATGTGCGATTGTGCGCGCTTCGGCGGCGAGCGCATCGTTGCCGTTCTGCGCCAGCGAGGCAATCGCGGCGCGCAAAAACATCGCGGGGTCGCCGACGGGACGTGCCAGTTCAACCGCCGCATCCAGCGCGGCGCGCGCAGCTTGGTCACGCCCCAACGCGGTGAAGGCTTGGGCTTGCGTAATCCCCGCCGCCACTCGATATTTGACACGACTGGTTGCATCGCTTTGAGTCTTGGCGCTTTCGGCGAATATCAGCGCATCGTCCCAGTTTTGGTTGGCGAGCGCAAGTTCGGCGCGGGCTTGCGCAAAACGCAGTTCCCAAATCCAACGATGACTGCCATACGTTTTCGGAAGCACATCGGCGACGATGGGAATAAGCCGCTCGGCACAATGAATCTCGCCGCGCCGGGCATAGTTCAGCATCAGATCGATCGTGGCGCTGACGACCGCCGGAGAGAAATTTGCCGCGCGACCGATTTGACATGCTTCGAGCGCGATGCGTTCCGCACTATCGTAGTCGAACAAGTCGAGATGCATTCCGCCGTACATCGCCAGCGCGCGTGCGAGCAATGGCTTGATTTGATGTTTCCGCGCAAAATCACAGACTTTATTAAAAGTCTGGATGGCATCGGCATAAGCTCCAATGCCCATCAAGCTCATTCCTAGGTTTGCCAAGCCAAGCACACGGGTGCTGTTATCATAGGTCGCCGTTGCATGTTCAATCGCGAGTTGAGATAGTTCAACCGCTTTGGAATATTCGCCCAGCCAGTAATGCGTTAACCCCGCAAATGCCATCGAATAATTCAACGAGGGATCGTGTGAATTCTGAGCGCGCGCAAACGCTTGCTCGAAATATTTAATGCCAGCGCGCGTGCGGGCATCGGATACTTCGCCGACGGCGAGTTGGCTCATCGCGGTGGCAATCAAATCATCATTGCCGATTTGTTCAGCCAGGGTCAACGCTTGGCGCGAATATTGGAGCGCGCCCGCCATGTCCCACAACCACGCCATCACTTGCGCCAATTCGAGCAAGACGCGAATGCGGCGCTCGATCTGCTCGTGCGGTAATTGCGTGAGCGCCAAACTCAATTCCTGTTTCGCCTCTTGCCATTGCGCCAAACCGGCGAGCGCCTTGCCGCGCCGGGCATGAAGGTCCGCCAGCAACGCATCGTTGGCTTGGCGCTCGGCAAGCGTAATGGCACGTGCGAGCAAATTCGCTTCCTCATGGTGCGCATTTTTTCGGCGCGACCATTCTGCCGCGCGCTGCAAGTAATCGAGCGCGTGGTGCGGCTCATCGGCTTGTTCGAAATGATGGGCTAGCAGCGCGCTCAGTTCATCTAGGCGCTCTGGAAATAATTTCTCGTACGTTTGGGCAACTTGACGATGCAACATCATCCGTCGCGCTTTAAGAATCGAATGCGTGGCAGCGTCTTGCGTCAGCGCGTGTTTGAAAATGTACGCTGGCTCATCGTCGAGCAGCCGACGAACTAATTGCGCGGATTCTAGTTGCGTGAGTTGAACTTGAAGATTCATCATGTCACTCGTTCCGAAAGCGCCTGACGCGCCGCGTTCAGCTCACGCGTCAGTTCCGCTTCTTGAAATCGATCAATCGCCAGCTCGAGGTGTTCGCGCGCGGCGCGATATTGACCCCGCGCCTGCAATAGCTTGCCCCATGCCGCGTGTGTCCGCGCCGATTCGACGCGAGCGTCACCCGTTTCAAAGGCATTCAAGCTTTTTTCCAAATGCGTTTCGATTTTTTCCCAGTCGGCATGTCTCTGCGCGAGTCCTAGCGCCCAAACTCGCTCGCTCAAGCCGACGGAAAATATTCCGCCAATCGATTGCGCCAGTTGCACACCTTGCCGAGCCAGCTCGCAGGCTTCTTCGCTCTCGCCGATATTGAGAATCACTTGCGCATGGACCGCCGCGTACCAATCGGAATACACTCGACCTTCCAACATCGTCTGATCGATTTCGGCGGCGCGCTGAATAGAAGCAAGTGCGTTGTCAGGCTCGCCCTGTTCGCTTTGCGCCAATGCCAGCATCGCGTATCCCAGGAAACAGTACAGGCGGGTTTCGCTGGATTCGGCCGTTTGAATGCACACGCGCGCCATTTTCGCCATGCGATCATAATCACCGATCATGAAATAGATCGCGGCGAGCATCGCCTGCGCCTCGGCAATGCTGGCGACGTTCTTGATCGCCATCGCGCGCTGCAAGACGCGCGTTCCATTTTCGACTGCTTGGCTTGCTCGCCCACGCGCCGCTTGCGCCAGCGCCAATTGTCCGAGCGTTGAGACCCATTCCGCCCAATTCTCACCTTTTTCAAGTGGACCGACCGCTTGCTGTAAAAGCGCCTCCGCCGCGCCGAACTGTCCTTGAATATTCATTAATCGTCCAATCACAGCCGATGGAAACGCAAGGAGTGTTTCATCATTGCTATTGCCCGCTTCTTGCAGCGTTAACATCAAATTGTCAATCGCTTGATGAGTCTCGTTGCGATAGCCGTGCATTCGTCCCAGCCAATAGTGAATGCGCGCCAAGCGCAATCGATCTTCATCGCGTTGAGTCGAAACGTACAAATCTTGAACAATCGCCTCGGCTTCCATCAAACACTTGAATGACGTCGACGAATGCTGATATGGGTACGAAATACTCACTTGCTTGACGAGCGTATCGGCGCGCAAGCGACAATGTTCGTCGGAGTTTTCTAACCGGTCGAGAGTCGTGAGCGCCTTTTCGTACAAGCTCCGCGCTTCGTGATACGCATACACGCGCATGGCCGCATCGCCTGCGCGCACCGCGTACTGAAGCGTTTTCTTATCGTCGCCCGCTAACGCAAAATGATGCGCGAGCAGCGCGGCAAATTCATCGATGTGGTCCACGTACACTTGCTCCAATACCTCGCCTACCATACGATGCAAATGGCGGCGATCTTGTTTGAGCATACTCGCATAAACAGTGTCCTGGACAAGCGCGTGCGCAAACATAAACGTCTGCTCCTCATCGGTTGCAGGGCGTAACAGGTCGGCGTTTTCTAGTTTGTTCAGAGTTAAATCAAGTCTCATGGTTTGCTAATAACAGTATTCAGTCTTCAGTCTTTAGTGTGAGGCAGCACCCCATTAAACCGTGGCAGGATGGTTCAACAACGCCATCCGATGAACACCTGCATGACTGTGCCGCAGTTCGGCACAGCCACGTGCGGTGCAAGTGTCGGACGTCTATCGGGCGAAAAACCTGCTTCGCAGGTTGGGGGGTTAACCCGCGGAGCGGGTTTCGTGACCGCTAGCCGTCGGTTTCGAACCGATGGCGTCCATCCAAGCTGGAATGTAGTCATACCCTGTATGACGATCCACGTCCGAATTACTGAATACTGATTACTGTTCACTGTTTACTGTTCACTGTTCACTGTCCCGCCTGCATTTCCAACACGCGTTCCAATACCTGGACATTGAACTTGCGACCGATGACGGCGGCAATCTGTAACGTGCGCTTCGCGTCATCAGGCAAACGATCGATGCGCGCGGTGAGAACGCCTTGCAGCGTGTCCGGGATTTCGATGTTGTTGATCTCGCGCGTCATCGTCCACTTGCCATCTTGCTGCGCGATCTCGCCTCGGTCGATCAACATGCGAATCACTTCTTCGACAAAGAACGGATTGCCTTCGGCTTTAGCCAGAATCAAGTGGCGCAATCCATCGGGCAGCGATTCGACTTCGAGTAAATTGCTCACCAACTGCTTGCTGTCGTTCTCGGACAACGGCGCTAGATACAACTCGGTTGCGCCGACACCCGCCACATCATGCGATTGCGCGACCAACTTCCAGCCGGGCGCATCCTTTTCGGCGCGCGTTACAAAAACAAAAACAATGGGATCTGTTGCGGCAATCGACAATGTTTGCAATCCTAGCTCGACCGACGAAGGGTCCGCCCAATGAATGTCTTCGCACACGATGACGATGGGCATGGTGCGCGACATGGCTTGCAGCAAGCGTTTGTAGGCGGCGATGTATTGCGCTTGCAAAGCTGGACCTTCGAGATATTTCACGCGCGCGGCGGCATCGTCGGCTAATTTCAATCCCAGCAAATGAGCCAGGAACGGATAAACGTCATGCTTGTCCGCGCCCATCGTCGATTCAAGCGTGTGCGTGAGCGCCGTCTGCGTCTCTTCCTCCGATGCGCCGACCGGTGCGCCAATCAACGCGCGGAGAATCTCGGTGCTCAAGTGATGCGCGATGGACGACGCGTACGACAAGCAGCGCCCTTCGATCCACCTCACACCCCCACTCTGCCCTCCCCCGTTGGGGCGGGGTGTGGCAGCTTTGCGCCATTCCGCAATCAAACGCGATTTGCCCAAGCCCGCCTCGCCAATCACCGACACAATCGACCCACGTCCGGCGCGCACATCCGAGATGACTTGTATCAACGTTGCAAACTCGCGCTGGCGACCCACCATCGGCGAGGTCAAGCCGATGATGCCGCGCGCCCGGACTGCGCCTTTGCGTTCACTCTCGACGCGATAAACTTGAATGGGTTCGGATTTGCCTTTGACCACGATCTTGCCTCGGTCTTCAAATTCGAATAATGAGCCTGCAAGCCGATGTGTACTGTCGGAGATCAAAATTGTGTTGGGGTCCGCCGCGGATTGCATTCGCGCCGCGAGGTTGACCGTGTCGCCAATCGCCAAATATTCCATGTGCAAGTCGTTGCCAATGTTGCCGACGACGACCAAGCCGCTGTGCAAGCCAACGCGCATTTGAAAATTCGGCACGCCGTTTTTCTCTTTCACCTCGGCCGCATATTTTTTGATCGAATCCAAAATATCGAGCGCAGCCCGAATCGCGCGTTCGGCGTCGTCTTCGTGTGCGAGCGGCGCGCCGAAAAATGCCAGGACGCCGTCGCCGAGCAGTTGCGCAATCGTGCCTTCATAGCGATACACCGCTTCGCTGACACAGCGATGCGCGCCCGACACGACCTCGCGCCAGTCTTCGGGGTCCATTTGCTCTGCAAGCGCGGTCGAGCCGACAATGTCGGTGAACAACGCGGTGACAAGTTTGCGCTCGCCTTCGAGCTTGTCGCGCTCGGCCAGAATCTTGCTCGCGACATTTTTCGGAGCCGAACGGCGCAGCTCGCTCAAGGGATCGCTTTTCGTCGTCATTGCCGATGGAGCGGCAGCACTTGCCAGATTGTGTCCGCAGTTTTTGCAAAATTTCGCGTTGGGCGCAACGGGCTTGCCGCAATTGGGACACGCGCGTTCCAGCGGCTGACCGCAATTCTCGCAGAATTTTGCATCGACGGCATTTTCAAATGAGCAGTTTGAACATTTCATAACTCACTCCTCCGACGAATGATAAATGACGAAAGACGAAAGTAATCTGCATTCGTCATTCGTCGCTGGTCATCTGTCGCATTGAATTTTCAACAAACAACGTTTTCAATTTTTCATCCTTAAACATCGCCGCGATTTCGTCGATGGTTATTTTTGCGGCGGCGCGTTTTTGTTGCGCTTGGCTCTCTCGACCTAGCTTCGCCAAAATGCTCGCCGCGCCCGCGCGCGCTTGCCACAACAGCGGTCGCATCGTCATTTCGGAGGCAAGCGATTCGGCGCGCAAATAATTCTGGAGCGCGCGCTCATCCTCGCCGCACCCGCTCGCCACCTGCGCCTCGACGAACTCGACGAACGGCATCAGATATTTCATCGCATGATCGTCCACATAAGCGCGCGCCTCTTGCATATGCTGGCGCGTATCGTCCAAGCAATTTTGTTTCAGCGCGATGAGCGCCTGCCCGATGAAAAAGCGCGGACGTTCGAGCAACGCCATGATCGTCGGACGCGTCAAGCCGTTTTGGAATAGCTCGGTCGCTTTATCGAGATTGCCAATCGCGAGCGCGCAGAATCCCAGGTCGGCAAAGGCGGACGCGCTGCCGGCGGCTGCCATGGGGTTCTCCAATTGCCCCAATGCAAACGTGTGCAATTCCAGCGTGCGGTCGATCAGCGCGGGACTGATTTCGAAATAGACAGCCCCCATCGCGGCGGACGCACACGCATGGAAAAACGGCATCCCCGCCGCATCGCCGCCTTGTTTCGCGCCTTGATACATCGCAATCGCTTGTTCGTACTCACCCTTCATGCGCTTGATCTCGGCGAGGACATAGTCGCCCCAGCCCTCTTCAAACGAACGCCCAATGCGATGCGCAATTTGCGCGCCTTCGGCAGCGGACTGGTCCGCCCGTTCGAGGTCGCCATGGTGCAAATGGTAATACGCGATCGGAAAGAATTTCGCATCGGCGATGAAAACCTGGTTTCCGATTTCCTGCGCGAGTTTCAGCGACTCGAGCGCTTTGGCGTACGCCTGCTCAAACTGGACCATTTCGACGAGGACGTTCGCTGTGTGCGCCAGCCCAAACGCTTCCTGCTCTTTGATGTTGAGCGCGCGCCCAATCTCCGCCGATTCGGTGAGATAGCGCGCCGCGTTGCTAAAATCACCCTGCATCGTGCAGATACCGCAGCGCACCGTGTACAATTCTGCCAACCCAGGTTGATGTTCGAACTCGCGCGCGAGCCGTTCCGCTTGTACCAAGTGCGTTTCGGCTTGATCGAACTGCCCCATCCATTGCCCTTCGATTTCTCCCAGTTTGTTCAACGCGGACACTTGCAATGGAATATCCTCATTCGCTTTGGCGTATTCGATCATCGCGTGAAAATGCGCGATTGCGCGCGGCACGTCGTACGCCATCATCAACGCGTTGCCCAAGCCGATGTACGCGCGACGCGCCATTTCGGGATACGTCACCTTTTGCACGATCTCAAGCGCGCGTGTGAAAAAGTTTACAGCTTCGGGCGTGGAATAAGCGCGCGCGGCATTCTCGCCCGCTTGGACCAAGTACGGCAACCCGCGCGCCTCTTCTTGCGCGTCCAAAAAATTCCGCGCAATATCATTCACCCGCTCTGGTTCGAGTCGTTCCAAGCATTCGGCGACGCGCTTGTGCAACTCGCGCCGCTTGCTCAACAACAACGACGAGTACGCCGTCTCTTGCGTCAACGCATGTTTGAAAAGATAACTCGCCGCGGGCAAACGAACCTTTTCGCGGATCAACTCGCGACGTTCAAGCGTTTCAAGCGCATCGCCGAGATGGGGTTTGGTATCTGCAATCTCTTTCAAAATGTCGAATTGAAATTCGCGACCGATCACGGCGGCAGTCTGCGCCGTATGTTTCGATTCGTCGTCCAAGCGATCCAAGCGCGCCTCGATCACGCCGACGAGTGTATCGGGCACATTGATATTCGCAATTTCGCGGGTGGCACGCCAATGATGGTCTTGGCGCACGACGAGTTTTGCATCAAGCAGCGAGCGAATGACTTCTTCGACAAAGAACGGATTGCCTTCGGCTTTTTTCAAGATCAAAAGGCGCACCTGCTCGGGCAAATCTTCGATCTCCAAAAGATTCGCGACGAGTTGGCGTGAACTGGCTTCGTCGAGCGGCTCCAGCGCAATCGGCGTATAGCGATGCGCGTGATCGCGAAGCGCCGTTTCGTGAAAGCGCCACGACGGTTCGTTCTTTTGCGGACGAAAGAGAGCCAGGATCATTACGGGTGATTGACTGGGTAGGCGCATTAACTGATCGAGCAAATCGAGCGAGACAGAATCCGCCCAGTGCAAATCCTCAAACTGGAGAATGAGCGGCTGCTGGCGCGCGAGGTGTTCAAAGAAATGGAACACGGCTTGGAAAATTTTCCCGCGCAGTTGCGGCGGCTCAAGATAACGCATCGCCTCGTGATCGTCGCCTTGCAATTGAATGCCGAGCATCGTCGCAATGAACGGCGCAATCTCCAAATGGTTTTCGGCGAGCGTTTTGATGTTATCGCGAATGAGCGAATATTTTTCGGCATCGGTTGCGCTGTCGGTGATGTGATACAGTCGATTGAACAGGTCGACGAATGGCGCATACGGCGTGGAGATTTCGTACGAGAGAGAACGACCCTCTAACCATTTCAAATTTGAGACACCTGCACTTGCGTGCGGTGCAAGTGTTTCAGATTTCAGATTGACATCTGGATACTGAAAACTGATTACTGTATACTGTTTCCGCAACTCCGCCGCAAGCCGCGACTTGCCCAAGCCAGCATCGCCCATAATCGAAACGATCTGCCCGCGCCCTTGCGCCAACTCGTCGATGCAGGTTTGCAGCGTTTTCATTTCGCGGTCGCGTCCAACAATCGGCGAATCAAGTCCGACGATGCCGCGCGCAGATTCGGGCGTGGCTTTGCGTCCAAGCGCGCGAAACACATCGACCGGTTCGGACTTGCCTTTAACTTCTATCGCGCCGCGCGTTTCCAGATCGATTGCATGTTTGACGGCGCGCATCGTGTTCGCCGTCATCAACACCGTCCCAGGTTCCGCCGCCGATTGCATTCGTGACGCAAGGTTGACCGTATCGCCAATCGCGAGGTATTCCATGTGCAGGTCGCTGCCGACGTTGCCGACGACAACCAAGCCCGTGTTCAACCCAACACGCATTTGAAATTTCTCGATGCGCTTGTTCACGCGCAATTCGTTTTGATATTCGCCGATGAACGCTTGAATGTCGAGTGCGGCGTTGACCGCTCGCACCGCATCGTCCTCGTGCGCAATCGGCGCGCCAAAAAACGCCAGCACGCCATCGCCGAGCAATTGCGCGATGGTCCCTTCGTATCGATAGATCGCATCGCTCACGCGCTGATGCGCGCCCGACACGATCTCGCCCCATTCTTCGGGATCGAGTTTTTCCGCGAGCGCGGTCGAGCCGACAATATCTGTGAACAAGACGGTGACGAGCTTGCGTTCGCCTTCTATTTGTTTGCGAGTCGTGAGAATTTTTTGTTGGAGGGCAGCGGGCGCGGCTTGTTGTAGATCGGTAAGGCGATTGGGCGGCGTGGCAAAGTTGTAGCCGCAGTTGCGACAGAATTTGGCGTTGGGCGCAACCGCTTGACCGCAGTTGGGGCAGGCGCGTTCGAGCGGACTCCCGCAGTTCTCGCAGAATTTCGAATCGGGTGCGTTATCGTACGAACAACTAGCACATTTCACTTTCCATCCCTCCACTCGCAGACAAGTTCGTTATTAGCCACACGCTTCGCGTCACACAGAAGAACACAGAAAATAATCTGGTTTTTCTTCTGTGTTCTTCTGTGTGGTTCAGTGGCTAAATTATTTTCCGAGTCTTCGCCTGCAATGTTAACAGAGAGGAGACGCGTTATCCAGACCGAAAGGTGCTCAATTCTTGTTCAGTTTGATGTTGGAAATGGAAAAGCCGAGAGCAATCTACACTCTCGTTTGAATCGGTGGTGCGGCAGCGTCACCGCACCGTACGGTTATTGTGAGGCATTATATGCGCGGGGAAGGGATTTGTAAATGGGTGGTAGGAGATTACAACGGACTGGATGGGATTTAGCGGACGTGTGCGATCTGGGTTGTCCGTTCAATCCCATAACGTCCGTTGTCCTCTGCGGGCGGAGGGGATTTGTAAATGGGGGATGAAAACGGATGGACAGCGGACTCTATCGGACAAGCGGACTCGCGCGTCGCGCTGCGTTATCCGTTCGTCCGATGGAGTCCGTTACATTGTCCGCCAGAGAATGTGTTGACGATTCCGTAAATGAAAATACGAAGTGTCTACCCTTTGGGAATCTCGCCTCTCTAGCTAAACAACGCTTTTTCTATAGCAGCTTATGGATCGTAGATTGCGATCAATCTATGTTTCATAATAGCCACTCCGATAAATTGAGACTGCCTCAATTTTCTCCATCGGTGCATATAAAGCAAAACCCAACTCGTCAACAAAATACCCTCCTTTGTCATACCGCGAATTGTAGCCGATTTCGGTAAGTCGTTTGATGATGCCTTCCAAGTCTCCCATAAGCTCTATGTTGTCATAGATCGGTATGCACTCAGGAGGAATAGCTTCGATAAACTCCAACCTCTCGTTGGCATCGTACGATAATTGTAAGCCTAGTTGGTAATAAAAATCTATTGGCGACAAATCTTCTTGGGTTCTTTTGAAGCTTGTGAATGTGTCGCCAAGCATTGAACGGATAGTGTCTCTCGACATACTAAAGCGGAGATTCCCCAAGCCTTCATAGGGCATCAGTTTCAATTTACTCATTTCCTCCTCCATCCTCAGTAAATATCGGGACCTAGACTATCAATCATCTGCAGAATTGCTTCATCATATTTACTGCCGAATTTGCTACGGACATCTTCGATGTCCATTAAGATTGCATCATCCATTTTGCCTGCCCCAATCAACTGTGCTTGCTTTGCGCGATATGCTTGTGCTGCTTTACTATTACTCCAACTTGCAGTTTGATAGTGGTCTAATCTCTCCATACGGATAGCTGGACCATCTTGAGGGTCCAAAGGGCTAACTGACTTGGCAGGCATATGGTGTCTTTCGCCACCATCAGCAGCAATATCCTTGAATCGACCGCCTATCGGGCAAGTATTATGAACCAACCATTGCTGATTGCCCACAAAGAACGTGTGCGCCTGTGCGACAGTGAGATTGTACATTTGTTGTGTCTGTCGCACAACCTTAAGGAATCGCACCGTGCCAAAGTCGCCATTGGCTTTGCGAATGTGCGTGCCAATCGTAAGCGCACCTGTTGGCAACCAACCATGTTCCTGGGTGAAGAAGGGATGTTCGGGCGTGGTCGTGATCAGATCGTTGTCAATACCTAAGGATACAATGACTGGGTCTTGATGAACCAATACCGCAGTGACCGTATAGGCGGCCGTGGTTTTTAATAGTTCATCGTATGCAAAGACCAGGTCTCCAACCTTGAGGGAAGCGATGCTCTTTCCACCAGACGCAGTGGCAACGACAGTATCGGCGCTGAAACTACACGGAACATCATCTAGCATCCCACCAATTACTTTGCCCAGCCCATATCCTACTGCGGCACCACCTCCTCCTACTGCTGCACCTATCGCAATGTCAGCGGGATTGCCAAGTCCGGTGGTAATGTCATTGCCAGCTAGCACATTTTGGGTGGCGATTTCTGCTTGTCCGGATAAAGCCCCAGCAAGTGCGCCTGTGGCTACTGTTGCTCCAAACCCAGTCCCCATTACAGCCGCCCCAACTCCAAAGGTTGCGCCAGCCACAAGACCGCCTACAGCGCCAACAACAGCAGCTTCAGCAATCTTTCCCGCATCCAAATTAGCTGTCAACGGTTGACCGGATTGAATGTTCTGAATCATCTGTGGAGCAGCCGCCATCACAGTGCCAACTACAGCACCTCCAACCGCACCGATTAATGCTGTGATGCAGAATGGACAGTGTCCACTTGGGTCTGTATAGCGTACAGGATTGTTGCGAACATAACTGTATCTGTTACGAACACTTATCTTAACCAGTTCCACTCCCTGTGAGCGCACCTGTGCCTCCTGCGAGTAGAATGAGAGGACTCGACTCCAACTCATTCTCACTCCCAGGAGGTGTTTTTATGCTCGCCGAAATTGAAACATTTGTCAAATGGGTCCATCGGCGCAACCCACACGCGCGCACGTGGCGCGATTATGCCTACGACCTCAAACAATTCGTGAATACGGTCGGAGACAGTTTGCCAAGCGCCATTACCCATCACGACGTTGATCGCTTTGTCGCGCAACAAGCCGCCCGCGGTTTCAAACCATCCACGATTAATCGCCGTCTCGCGGCGATCCTGTCTTTCTATGCGTTTCTCGCCGATGACGATCCAGGATTAGTCTGCCCCGTATTGCCGCATCGGCATGGGCTCAAAGAACCGCAACGCTTGCCGCGTCCTGTGCCTGACCTCGATTTGAAAAAATTCTTTGCCGGGATCCAAGACCCACGCGACCGCGCGATGTTTGTGCTCATGTTACGCTGTGGGCTCCGCATCTCTGAAGTCGCGGAATTGAAATTAACCGCTCTGTTCTTGGAAGAAAAGCCGCCACGGTTGGTCGTCAATGGCAAAGGGTCCAAAGAGCGTGCCGTCTTTCTCTCGCCGCAAGCCGAACGGGTTTTGCGCGCGCATCTAGCAAGTCGTCCGAAGGTCGCTTCCGATTTTGTCTTCCTGAGTTATCAAGGCGATGGCATGTCCACCACCGCGATTCATAAGCGACTGATGCGCTATCGTACTCAAGCTCATGTGATTCTCACCGCCCATCAATTGCGTCATTCCTTCGCCAACGATCTGTTGCGCGCGGATGTGCCGGTGACAAGCATTCAGCAACTCCTGGGGCATCGTTGGTTGGAAACGACTCAAGGTTACGTGGCGGCGAATGACCATCAAGTGCGCGCCGACTACTACGCCGCGTGTGACAAGCTGGAGGGTTGGAAATGAGTCCCTTGCATAAAGCGACCACCGTCGCCGAACGCTATGACCAAGCCCGCCACTATGCGCGCGATGATCGCTTGCCGCCCGATGCACCCCATCCACAACCGACCTCGGCATGGCCAGCGGAAAATGTGCGTTTGCTGGAACGCTATCACGCGTGGTTGTTGTCCAGCGGCACCAGTCCATCCACCGTCGATTTTATCTATGTGCCCATGGCGGGACATGTCTTGGGTCTCCATCTCAAGCCACATGCTCAACTGGATTTGGATTTGGACTTGGAACGCGCACTCGACTACGTGAAAGCCAAGCAAGTGAGCGCCCAATGGCTGAAGATGTGTCGCAATGCCCTCGCCAAGTTTCGCCTGTTCCTCAGCCAAGAGCGCGGCGTCATCCCAACGCCGAACTGCATCAACAGTGTCAAACGGTACCAACAAGGATTGCCGGCTTGGCTCTGTCGCGAATTGGAACGCTACCAACAGGTGATGCAAAGCCATTGGCGCCTCGCACGCGTCAACGAACAAACTCGTCGCTTCTGGCTCGGACATGTCCGCCTGTGGCGCTGGTTATTGGACCATTATACGATCACCGCCATCCAGAACCTCAAACGACAGCACCTCATGGACTATGTCGATCACCAATTACGGGCCGGTTATGCGGTGAGCACGATTAATGGCGACTTGCGCAATTTCCATGCGTTCTTGCTCTTTCTGCAAGACAACGATCAGGCGATTCCCCAAGCCCTCTTGCGCGTACCCAGTCTTAAACAACCGGATCGCTTGCCCAAGTTCCTGACCGATGAGCAGGTGCGCCAATTGCGTGATGATTTTGAACAGCGCATCATGCAAGCCCATTATCCCACGCAAAAGCGCGATGCGTTGCTAGACCGCGCGGCATTCTATCTGTTGTGGCAAGGCGGTTTGCGTCTCGGTGAAGTTGAGGATTTGCAACTCGAAGACCTCGATCTGGAAAACCGCAAGCTGACGGTGCGCCAAGGCAAAGGGATGAAGGATCGCACGGTCTTCTTGACGGAAACGGCGGTTCAAGCAATGAAAAAGTATCTGGCGGTACGCGGCCTGGGACCGAGCAGCCACGTGTTCCTGTATCGCAATCAGCCGGTGCATAAGGATTTGATTCGCAGTCGACTCAAGTTAGCCGGTGCGCGCGTGGGTGTCAAAGTGCATCCGCATCGCTTGCGCCATACCTGCGCCACGCAACTTCTCAACGCCGGTTGTCGCGTCACGTCGATTCAGAAATTCCTGGGACACAAACGTCTGAACTCGACGATGATCTATGCGCGTGCTCACGACAAGACGGTAGCGGATGACTACTATCGTGCGATGACTGAAATCGAAAATCGGCTAGCGGTCGCAGACGCTGTGCCTGTTTCCGACCCTGATGTTAACGACTTGCTTGCGTTGGTTGAAGAATTGCAGAAGAGCACACTGAATGAACGACAGATCCAAGTCGTTCAGACCCTACACACAAGAATTGTATCTCTACCTTGGCATACTACCAACTTGATGCCCGTGCAACTGGGAAGTTCGATTCCAAGTCCAGCTATCGCCAACCAATAACTTCTTTCATGCCGCCATCGGAAGTGAGTTGTTTAATCTGTCTGTTTGCAATATCGATGAGGTGGATTTCGCCGTTTGTGGTCTGAGGGTCTTTACCTAATGGTACTAGACTAATTGCGGCATAGCGACCGTCCGGAGACCAAGCGAAGTTCCCACGACTTTCTTGTACGGTTAGGAATTCCACAGTTTTGCTCTCGGTATTGAGAAGACCAGTGGTAACTCCTTCAGGGAAGTTGGGATGGTATCGCTTATACAAATTGGCGCTGAAGATGATCCATTTCCCATTCGGCGAGATTCCGGCAGCAAAAATCGTAACACCGCCGTAGTTATCCTCAAAGGTTGTTAACCGGTTCACAGTTCTACCATTGTCAGCGGTTAGAAAAATCTGATCTGTATGCAGGTTAAGTCTTCCAACAAAGGCAAGGTTCTTGCCGTCAGCGGTCAGTGAGGGAAATCGAAGCTCTGAAAAACCCGCAAAATTCGACAGATCAAAGATAAGATCTGGAACTTGAACTACTGTATCACCTTCAGTTTTCAGATGGGCTAGACCAACCTGGGGTTGATCTAGTAACGGCACTTTTTCTGGCTGGTTATCTGCTACCAGTGGCTTACCAAATAAACCAATGTTAGTCTTCAGCACCAAAGGATGAGTCTGTTGTGACAGAATGTCATATGATTCGGCTTCTCCATCGTTCAACCACGAAGTGGCGTATTTCTTATTCATCTTTAGGACGAGGAGTTGCGTGTTGGTCAACCAGACCGTTCGGATTGAATCAGATGCTTGTGCGATCTCTTTCACATTCGAACCATCTTGCTTCGCAAGCCAAAGATGAATGCGTGAATCATCATCATCACTAGTGTAAACGATGTACGAACCATCAGGAGAAAATTTTCCATCCTCAAGAAAGTGAGCGGGAGGCGACTGAACAATCACTTGATCTTGACTGGTCTCGCACTCCAGTGTGATTATCTGGCCAATGGGCACTGTGATATTCGGAAGATAAGTGCCCAAGCGATTAATATACCAAATCTTTGCCGAAGAACTCGTTCCGCGACAGGATGCGATCAGAACGCTCGAAACCAAGAGGCAACATGCAATTTGCAATTTCATCATTGAACCCCATATTTTCACTTGCGTCCGAACTTGTCAGCGTAAAAACCCAGGACCCCAAAACCAGGTTGTATGTATTACGCCTGAGAAACCGATACAGTTTGTAAGGGTGCAAGTGGTACCGATATTCCTAAAACTAGGTCTACCATCGATTTGCAGCGGATCACTATGCCCATATATCGCTCTTACTGCAGACCTGAAACCTAGGTCGACCCCACTAGCCGTTATTGGGCTATTTGCGAAATCTTGATTGAAATTCCCAGAGCCTGGGATAAAACGGTTCAAGCCTTGAAAGTTGTCACAAGTGCCATCCGCGCAACCACCAAGCAGTACATCAAGAATTGATGTGTATCTGTGATTACCAAATGTGTAGAAAGCCCGGTCTTTTGAGCCAGGTACTTCACACCCTCCGTTCTTGTTGCAGTAGTATTGATTTACGGCAGCAAGTATTACACTTGTAAAAATATCGTCGCAGGCAGTGGTGCCTGAACTACAATTCCCTTGCTGTTCCCCTGCGGCAGCATAGCCAGCGAAGAAAAAGGTTACTCGCCAGATGCCATATTTGTTTATAATCTTATCTAGCTACCTGACAGTTTTACAAAAACGATAGTTGACCGACACTGTTCCTCTGTTAAGATAGGTTTTGCCCAAACTACTTGACGGAGGTTCCCAATGTCGATCAACCGACTCTATGATACTTGGTTTAAACGAATCGGG
>JACRMI010000088.1 GCA_016215025.1 Chloroflexota bacterium | reverse complement strand
GCAGACTATCGACAGGTAATTCAAGCAGAAGGCAATGGCGTATTCATTTTCCTTGATCCGCCGTACTTTAGCGCAACCGATTCGCGTCTCTATGGCCGAAATGGCGTGCTGCATACCAGCTTCGATCATGATTCATTTGCGCAAGAGATGCGCCGATGTCAGCATCAGTGGATGATTACGTACGATGATTCCGAAGAGATTAGAGATAGTTTCAACTTTGCGTATCAATTTGCGTGGACATTGCAATATGGCATGAACAACTATAAAAAATCATTCGCCGAAAAGGGAAATGAGTTGATCCTTACAAATTACAGGGTTGCGAAACAAGTTAACTTGTCCACGCGGGAATAAGGTCCAGGTGATAGCGGCGTGCATTGAGCGAATGACATGAACAAATAACGTAACCTCACTGCTTGAGCCCCAAGGAGCTAACTCTATGTTGTTTCGGAAACAACTTTCCCCAGACCAACTTCTCATCAATGCCATTGTTGCCCAAGATGGGCAAACGGTCACTCGCCTGCTGGATGCCCAGGCCAACCCTAATGCCGTCGATCGGGCCGGTATTCCCGCTCTGGTAATCGCCCTCAGCGCGGGCTGGACTTTGGGTGTCCAAGCTCTTCTTCGTCACGGAGCCAAGCACTCGATCCGGGTAACCGACCCACGAAACAATTTCAACAACTCTCCCGTGACTAATTTTCCTGCTAGTAATGGTTCTACCGAGTGCATGGCACTCCTGCTTGACGCGGGCGCTGACGTTACGGCAGCCGATGCTACGGGCTTGAATGCGCTCATGTCCGCCGCCTACATGGGCCACGCAGATATGGTCAACTTGCTCTTGGCATATCATACCCCACTGGAAGCACGCGATGAATCCGGTTACACGGCTCTCATGTTTGCTTGCAATGCAGGACATGTGAATGCAGTGCAATTGCTGCTGAACGCAGGTGCCGATGTCAATGCCAGCGCGAATGATGGTTCCACGCCGATCATGTTCGCGGCGCAACATGGTCACGATAAAGTCGTCCACCTCCTGCTCGATGCCGGCGCGGATGCGTTCCGCCGTGGCAGTCACGGTCTCTCGGCTCTTGGCTTTGCCGAGCAAAACGAGCATCACAGCACACAGCGACTCATCCAAAGCGCAAACAAGCGCAGGTAAAATCGTTGCGGATAATTGAAGTGACTGCTCAGCCTGTCATTTCGAGGAGGCGGTTTTTGCCGACGAGAAATCTCCTGATCGCAGACAGAGATTTCTCGCTCCGCTCGAAATGACAAGGGCTGAGTAGATACTAATTGAATCTGTTCCTAGAGTCAAAGCGTATACTCGATAGTTGCGAAAAAACTATCCGAGGTGCGTTATGACTATCAAGCACGCTTTGTTCGTCGTAGCATTTCTCGTTGTGCCGGCCACCCTCTTGTTTCAACCAACAAATTCTACGGCGCAAGAGCCGCCGCGCCACCCATCGACAACGCATACCATCCATGTCGGTCCCAATAGCTTGTCCGTTTTCTCTCCGACAGTTCAGACCGTCAACGTGAACGATACCGTTAATTGGGAATGGGCTTCTGCCTTCAGCCCGCATTCGACCACTAGCGGTAATTGTTCCGGATTCATTTGCACGCCCGACGGCAAATGGGAGAGTGGCGTGCACACTGCGCCCTTTAGTTTCAATTTTCAATTCACCACGCCCGGTACGTACCCGTACTATTGTTCCTTTCACGGCTCGATGATGCAAGGCACCATCGTCGTCGTCGGCAATATTTTCCTGCCGCTAGTTCTTAGGTAACGCAAACCCCCGCAAGGCAGCTTGCAGGGGTTTGCATTTTGGCAATTGCTTGAACTGTCATTTCGAGCGGCGATTTTCGCCGCGAGAAATCTTGCCTATCTCACGTAGAGATTTCTCGCTTCGCTCGAAATGACAGTGGACAGGTGCGCTAGCGTTTTATCAGCGGAAGGTACAGTGGATAGGTTGGCGTATTTGACCCAGGAATGACAAAGAGTGTGATCGAATTCGTCGGAAAGGTTGCACTGAATCCGCCGACCGTCACCGGCTGATCGGATTGCCGAACGATGGCATTCAAATTTGTCGCATCGTATCGATAAACTTGAGCGACACTACTCGATGGCGCAAAACCGTTGAGCGTAACCGTCGTCGTCAATGCACTCGTCGTCTTGTTAATAATCATCAACGTCAATGCGTTGTCGCTGGAACGCTGCGCCGCGTAGATAGCGAGCCGGGCTTGGTCGGTGCTGCTTGCGCCCACGCTCACATCGCCAAACGCTTTTCCCGCGCCATCGTAATTGCGATATATGCGAAACGCGTACGCGCCGGGTTGTGTTGACGATGGTGGTCCCCACAGTGTTGCCAGATTAACCGATTCGCGGCCCAAGATTCCCAGCACGTCCGCTTGCGCCAACGCGCCGTTGATGTGATCGAGCGCGCCCCAGTTGTACTCGGTGATGGCGAGCTTGGTCCCCGGATAATTGTTGTTCACCCAATCGCGCATTCGCGGAATCAACCGCACGTACGGTCCGAATTCCGTTTGCGCAATCCAACTTTCGTCGGCATACGTCGGATCCCACAGCGCGCGCGTCGAACGCAAACGCAATGCCTGAGTGTTCGCATCGCCCGCCGATGCAAGCGCAACGCCATTCGCCTGCGGATAGAAATGAATGTCGAGATAGTCGAGGATGCGCGTGTCCTGTTGCTGTTCGTATGCGCGCATCTGCTGCAAATACCAATCGAGAAATGGCGTGTTGTTGTGCGCGGCTCGGTCTGCGCCATTGGTATCGTCATCGAGCGCGGATTCAAAGTACGCGCTCCAACCCCACAAAACTGGTCCCAACGTTTTCGCTGTTGGATCGGTAGCTTTGATCGCCGCCGCATATTGGTACGTACGATCCCGCATCTCGTCGTAACTCGTCGGCGCGGGATGCACGTCGCGATGGGTCGAGTTCCACAGCATCGGCTCGTTGTCGAGATTGTAAAACATCACGCCGCCATTCGCCGCTGTGCCGTAATTAGCGACGAGGTGCTGAATCCAATTCGCAACAAACGTCGGCGTGATCGCGGCGCTCGTGTCGAGCGGATCGTTCGTAGTGATGTTGCTCCCATTTGGATATTTGCCGTTGCCGCAATCGGAGTCCCAGGGATCGATATTTTGCTGCGCGCCATAACGACTCACGCGAAAACCGCAGTCGAAAGGATGATTCGTTCGACCTTGTTTCGCTGTCCAGCCGATGAGAGGCATGGTCAGAATCGTCTTGGTGTTCGTCCGGCGATCCTGGTCGATAAATTGATCGGCAGATACATCGGCGAGGATATTCTCAAAGTACCAATCGTTGCCGGTGTTGTGCGTGTTCGTTTGCCAATTGTAGCGCGTGGTCGAGTTGCCGCCCCAGCGCCGCACCGGCATACGCAATTCCGCCGCCAAGTTTTCATCGGCGAAATTCATGCCGTAGATGTACGGACTGATCGCATGACGATTCACACCCACATCGATACTGAGCATGAGCGGCGGTGGTGGTGTATCTGAGCCAACGAGAATCACATCGTCGATGTAAAACGTGGGCTGCGCGCTGCCGCTGGTATCTTGCCACACCAACCCAGCAATCGATGCAGGACTGCCGACGCTCGCCAGCGTCACCGTGATTGGCGTCCACGTGTTGGCGATGGGCGTAACGTTCACGGAATTGTTCCAATTGCCATTGCCCGCATCGATGACCATGAACTTGATTTGTTGATTGCCGGTGCTGCCGCCATGAATCCAAAATCGAACGGCGACGTAATCGCTCGACGAAAGCGCGCTGTTTGTGTGCACGTAAAATCCGCCCCATGCGGCAGTGTACGTCGCGGCAATCGATGCTGTGCCAGCGTGAACCGGCGAGACATTAGCAAAGTTGCTCGTCACGCCCCACGACCAATTGCCCCAACCACTCACGAGCGCGTCGGCATAAATCGAAAATGAATTGACTGTAGCGATCGTTGGAGTGGAGAAAAAAATTAGAGGAAGCGAAAAGACCGAAACGATGGCAAGGATTTGGAGAGCGCGTTTCACAGCTAGCGGATCCACTTTTGCAATTCGATGATATTGCCTTCGGGATCGGCGACGTAGACAAACCGAATCTTGCCGGCACCGGCAATCTCCGGCGCGACGATCTTGCCAATCGCTTTGCCGCCCGCCGCGATGACGGCAGCGTGCGCCGCATCCACATCGTCGACGAGAAACGCAATGTGCCCGTACCCAGGTCGATTGGTCGCGGGCGCAAGTGGATCGAGTTCTTCATCGTATTGGAATATTTCGAGCGTGGGTCCGGTGTCGCCGTAACCGGGTAAACGCAGATGCGCGCCCCGCAGATGCGCGTGCGAAACATTCGTCGCCTCGTCGAGCCATTGCCCGGACAAGTCGCGCTCCGGTGGAACGATGACGCAGCCGAAAACGCGAGTATAGAAATCGACCAGCCGTTTCCAATCGCGTGCGATGAGATTGGTATGGACATACCTGGAATTGAGGAGGGATGACATTCAGCACCTTGTCGTGGATTTGGTCCAAGTCTAACACGGTCACCCAAAACCTCAATGGGTAGTTGGTCTTATTGGTCGAATTAAAAAAGCCGACCTCGTGTGAGATCGGCTCGCTCATTTCATCTATGGCTTGCGCGCGGTAATGATCGCGGAGAAGGGAACGTGAACGGGCATCAGCGATAATCCTTTTTCGATGTTGCCCTTCGGCTGAATCTTTACATCGACAAATCCGGCGTCTCGCAAGCCGCTCGCATAATCCTTGACGTCGAGCGCGCCGGCGACACATGCGCCCCATGCTTCCATGCTCTTTTGCACAGCAGCAGGCAGTTCGCCATTGGTCACAATGTCGGAGACGGAAATCCTTCCGCCGGGTTTCAGCACGCGATAAATGTCGCGAAACACTTGGGGCTTGTCGGGCGACAGGTTGATGACGCAGTTCGAGATGACTACATCAACTTCATTGTCTGCCACCGGCAGATGTTCAATGTACCCTTCGCGAAATTCGACATTGGTGGTTCCCAAGCGCTTGGCATTGCCGCGCGCTTTGGCAAGCATCTCTGGCGTCATATCGACGCCGATCACATGTCCCGTCGGTCCAACGCGTTGACCGGCGAGGAAACAATCCAAGCCGCCGCCCGATCCCAAATCGACAATGGTCTCCCCAGGTTGCAAACTGGCGATGGTGATCGGATCGCCGCAACCGAGCGAGAAATTCGCAATGTCTTCGGGCATTGCGTTCGCCAATTCGTCGGGATAGGTTGAATCGGCATCCTTGGTCGGACTGCAACAACTTGATTCTGCGTTCTGGGTCGGGCCGCAACAGCTCGACGACTTGACGGCGAGGTCAGCATAGTGGTCTCGGACCGAGCGCCGAATTTCGTCCGGGGCAATAACGTTCGACATTTTACTTCTCCTTATTGGAATTTTGGGTCTTTTTCAAATCACTTGGCTAGCCACAGACTGGCTCGCGTTTGCCGGTCAACGCTGCGAGGATCATCGCTCCTGCGCAGCCAACACCGCTATCGACCGCGATGGCGTGAGTGGGGCAATTGAGTTGACATGCGCCACACTCCATGCAATTTTCCGCGCGTGCCACGGTGATTGTTCGACCTTCGCGCTGAAAGACCGCATGAGGACAGACGTTGTAGCACATGCCGCAACCGTTACATTCGGCGGAATTGAACTTGAGCGTCGTGGTTTGATACGAGTTGAACATCTCATCCTCCCAGCGCGCGAATGAACGGCAAGCCCAACATGAGAACGATACCGATCCCAAACGACCATGCCATTACGGGAATATAAGCGAACATTTCGCGACGGACACCGCTGCGCGAAGTGAACGTCGTCGAGCCAGTAAAATTCAAAGCCAGGAACGCCGTCACAGGCGCCCAGATCAAAATTGGCGTAATGGCTCTGGCGACGCGCCACCACCATGCGGCATCGGCGTTACTGGAAAGCGAAAGCAGGACGAGTGGCAGCGCAACGACTGCGCCCAGCAAGAATCCCTTGGTGCTGAAATCGTGCGTCGGCAACCACGGCAGCAAAACCGGAAACAAGACGGTGCCGGCCAGAATCGCCGCGATTGCGATCAACGCCGATGGGATGCCGCCAAAGATAAATGCGATAGCGGCGGCGATCACGAGCGGCACGATGCCACCGATGATTTCGACGGGGATGACGGCGAGTCGGTCGCGCAGTGTGAAGCGAACGCGGCGCATCTCGGGCGTGACTTCGCGCCGCTGTAAATATTCGGGCAGATCAGACGCGCGCACCGGACCATATTCGACCTTGAACGTCGAACGCTTTTTCACCTCATGCGCCGCAATGCCCGGCGCGCCCAATTGGGGCAGAATCAAGACGCGATGATTTACTACGTCTTTTAGTCCAGTCGCTTGAATGCGGTTCACCAATTCGTCCGTTCCAAAAGTCCCTTTGCCCGCAGCGCACCACACGTTGATCGCTTGCGTGTCCAAGACCAGAATGTACGCGTCGATTCCGGCGAGCGCCGAACGGAGCGCGTCGAAGCTCAGCGTATAGTTCGCCGTAACAAACACCGGCGAATCCGCGGTGGGTTTGCCGAGCGCATACAACCCTGGCTCGATGCGATGCCCCATGCGATTGACAGCCCAGCGCGCCAGGAAATGGTCCCAGTGATTTTCAAAAGTTAGAGTGCTGGTGGTGGTCTTCACACGCGTTTACCTCCGTTGGTTAGATTCTAACGCATCGACACCTGTCGATAGATTAGCGCAAAAAAAATAGCGCGTCTAACGCATAGACATTCTTCTATGCGTTTATTATATCGATATTTGTCTATTTGTCAAGTCCCAAATTGGCAAGACAAGAATACGATTGTTTGGTGATCGTGGAAAATAATAAAGCCCTGCGAGTACAGGGCTTGTGTGTGCCGACGACTAGAAGCGGATTAGTGACCAAGGGCATATGAGATATTGAGTCACTTATGCCACCGCATAAGCAAAATTTCGCGGACAAGATGTTGTTAGTTTGTTCTCGCCTCTATCTTATTGGTTCTCACTCGTGACATCAACGAGTTCAAGCTTACTTGAAATTACTAAGTCAATGGAGCGCAGGAGCTGTATGACGTGATTAATGCGTTCAGTTTCAGAGAGATTTGGTGCATACTGATTAAGTATATTAAGTGCCATTTGAATCTTTGCCTGCTGTAGCTCTAAACGTAATTTCTCATTTTCTAGTTTTATTCTTTCTGTCTCTACTCGTTGCTTATCAGCCTCGGCAGCCAACTTATCTGCTTCAGCCCTACCTTTCGCGGCGCTTGCGCGTTTTTCAAGGATTTCGGCATTCTTAGTTTCAATATCTGCTTGTTTTTCCTTTTCCTGGAGAAGCGCCATCGTTTCAGCGTGCTTGCGGCATGATGGCACAATAGTGTCTTTCATAACTTGCACTGCTTCTGCTGCGCCTTCAAGGCTTACGCTAATAGGTGATTCTTGTGTGATGGACTTAATTCTAAATTCATGAGAGCTGTGCCCCATGACCTTATCGATGGTATACTGAATTTCCTTAATGGCTTCGAGAAGTGGTTCAACTTTTACCCTAAGAGTGCTCGGCATTAAATCGAATAACTCGCCTTCTCTAGAAGTCAAGTTGAAGTACTGAATAGAAATCGATTTTTCCCGAATCATGCTTCTCATCTGTTCGAGGACAATCGACCGAAGTGCTGGTGGAAGATTTAAGAACATCTCCAAAAGTTTTCTTTTTTCATCTGTAGCGCCTGCGTCCCCATCAAACTGTTTTACATTAGATTTTCTTGCTGTCATTTTTTCTTTTTCCATACTAATCTCCTGCTTAACGATGCTATCCCCGCCTTCGCGGGCAAGGTGTCTGCCGCTTGTATCCCCATCGTTTTTTCGTTTCGGCTGATTCGCAGTTATCACACGGCGTCAACTGCGTTGGATTCAAATAAAAATCACCTGGCGCAGTCGGACACAAACGCGCCCACTCTCAGGTGCAAATCAAGTATACTAGCGAAATTTCCGCAAGTCAAAAAGTAAGCAAAAGAAAAAGTATCTCCCTCAGATGTCTCCTATCAAAGTTGAATTTTTGCCTTTATTCGTTTTTGGTGCGATAATTTATTTGCACTCGTTCGCAAGTTCTTCCTTGGTTCGATGGCGTTGTTCCTTTCTTTAATGCTCTCCGTAAGCCACCAACAAAATGCTATTGGACGCAGATTGACGCTGATAAACGCAGATTTTTAAAATATTTTTCCAGTGTTCAATGAATGAACCCCGCCGCAAGCGGACGGGGTATCATCCGCTAGAGTCACAGGTCACTTACAACCTTTTTCTTACGCCGCAGAGCGGCGGGGTATTCGACCCATGAAATGAATAAAATAAAAGGAGGAGGGAATGTACAAGCACCAGGAGACCACCGAGAAGATCATCAAAGCATTCTACAACGTCTACAACGGGCTGGGTTATGGCTTTCTCGAAAAAGTGTACGAGAATGCAATGATGATCGAACTGAGAAAATTGGGGCTGAATGTGGCGCAACAGTCTCGGATTGAAGTTTACTATGATGGCGAGGTGGTCGGTGAATATTTTGCCGATTTGCTGGTCGAAGGCAAGGTGCTTGTCGAACTCAAAGCAGCGCATCAAATTGCTGATGAATACGAAGCGCAGTTGCTAAACTATTTGAAAGCGACAAAAAATGAAGTTGGATTGATTTTGAATTTTGGACCTAAACCGCAAATTGCGCGAAAGGCATACGACAATGAACGCAAAGGTACAATGTCTTGGTTGAAGACAATCGCGCTTTTCCTCCTCACTCTATAAATTGGGACGCAGATTCACGCGGATAGCCGCAGAGTTAAAAAAATTATCAGCGTTCATCTGCGTTAATCTGCGTCCAATAACAAACAACCATGCTTGACGTTCTCTTGGTCGGCGCGGAAGAACTGGAAAATCTAAGCACGCGGTACCTTGCGGCGGTCTTGCGCCAACACGGATTCGCCGTTGAACTGTCGCCGTTTAGCGCCGTCGACGAGACCGATGCCGTCGTGGAACACGCCAAACGCGTTCAGCCCCGCGTCGTCGGTCTATCGATTATTTTTCAATACCGCGCCCCGGAATTTCTTGCGCTGGCGGAACGGATTAAACAAATTCTGCCACACACGCACATTACAACCGGCGGACATTTCGCCAGCTTTACCGCGTCCGAACTCTTGCGCGATTATGCCGCGCTCGATTCCGTGGTGCGCGGCGAAGGCGAATATACGCTCCTCGAACTTGTTCAGCAACTCGACACGCCTATAACCTGGGACAGCATCCTGGGTCTATCCTTCCGCGACGATGGTCAAATTCTCAACAATCGTCCCCGCGCTCTAATCTCTAATCTCGACCTTCTCCCCTTCCCCTCGCGTGACACGCCACCGCAAAAACATCTCGGCATTGGCGTCACGCCGTTTGTCGGCAGTCGCGGCTGTTATTGCAATTGCTCGTTCTGCAGCATCCGTTCGTTCTACGGCGCGAGTCACGGGATGCCGCAACGCTTTCGCGGCGTGCGAAACCTCGTCGATGAAATCGATATGCTGTATCACGATTACGACGCGCGCTTTTTCATCTTCAATGACGACGAATGGTTCATGCCTGGGGATTTGCGCTACCCACGCGTCGAAGAACTAGAGCGTGAATTGCGCCGCCGCCAACTCGATCCGATCATGAGCATCAAATGCCGCGTCGATGATGTCGAACCAGATTTGTTTCGCCGCCTGCTCGATCTGGGCATCGTCCGTGCGTACGTCGGCGTTGAATCTGGGTCGGACCACAGTTTGCAAACGCTCAACAAGAAAACCACCGTCGCGCAAAATCGCCGCGCGCTCGAAACGCTGAACAACCTGGGAATGCTCGCGGACTTTGGGTTGATTTTCTTCGATCCCGATAGCACGCTTCAAGACATCCGCGCGAATCTGGATTTCTTTCACGCGATGGCGGGCGCGGGACAAGCGCCGCTCAGTTTTGGACGAATGGAAGTCTACGCGGGCACGCCGATCCTGGATCGACTGTATCGCGAAGGACGTCTCACGGGCAATTATATGGCATGGGATTATGTGATTGCCGATCCGCGCGTCGAAATGTTGTTTCGACTGATGTACGCGACGATGCGCCAACGTCATCACACGCTCAACGGCTTGGGCAAGCAATGCTCGCTCGCGTACTATGAATTGACCATGTACAAGTACGTGCTCAAGGACAAACTCAAACCCGCGCTCGTTTCGCAACTGGCGGACATTGTCGCCCGCGTAAACAATCATTCGCTCGCCATGCTCGAAGAAATGTTCGATTTCACGCAACACGAAAATATCTACGATGTCAATCTGGTCAACGATCAAGCCGCGCGATGGGCAACGCGCATCAACCTGTTCGACCTGACCACGCAAGCGGAATTGGAACGCTGGCGCGCGCAAGCACAGCGGCTTGTCCTGGCTCGTGGGGCTGAATGAATCGAGGGGGATGAAATGATTCCATTGACTAAACTACCGCCAGATGTTCAAAAAGCGATCCTGACCCTGATCGTGATTTCGGGCGGCGCAACCGTAACAAGTTGCTGCGTCCCACCGATTTGTGACCCAGCCCCGCCGCCGCGCTCCGCCACACCCGCGCGCACACCGCTGATTTTCGATCCGCCACCCCCGCCGCAAATTTCGTCTACCCCAGCGCGTTCGCCCGTCATCTGCGATATACCGCCTAGCCCGCGCGTATCGCCATCGCCTTCAGCCACACCACCGCCGCGGACACCAACGGCATCCCGCACAATGCCGCCGATCATTTGCGATCCGATGCCGCCGCCATCTACGCAAACTCCTGCCGCCCAGCGCCGTTTTCAAATCAAGCGCTTGCAAATGACAACCGACAATACGCTCAAAGGCGCGGCCGTTCGCGGAAGCATCTATGACGCGCAAGGACAACCGTTGAGCGGAGTCCGCGTGAGAGTTCAAACCGCGGGAACCATCATCGATGCCACCACCGATCGGGGCGGTTCGTACTTTATCCGCGTCTCCGAACCTGGGAATTATTCGATCATCGTCGGCGACGACAAGAATAGCGCATTACCGCTGCAATTGAAACAGTTCGACGTTGCACATATCGATTGGAGCGCGTTGGGACCGACATCGCAACTGTTGCTGCCGCTCGCCGAAATTCGCACGGTCGATATTTTGTGGAACGACTCGCTCACTTTTGGGATTGACACTGCCTGGCAAGGCGCGCGTTTTCGTTGGAGCGTTTCAGGCGGTCAATTGATCGAGGAAGCCGATGGCGCAGTAACCTGGGAGCCGCCAGACAACCCAGGACGTTATTTACTCCAAGTGATTGCCGATTGGGGCGCGGCGGGCATCGCCGTCGATTCGATGGTGCTTACGGTCAACGATGATGCAACTATTACGTTTGCGTAGGCAATGACTCGAACCATCTTCCTCATCGAAGACCTATCCCAGCAACACCTTCAAGCGCAGAGTGTGGCCGCCGTTTTGCGCCAAGCCGATTTTCGAACGTGCTTGTTGGATTCAGCCGAGACGGATCCAAATACTATCGTAGCGCTTGCCATCCAGGGACAACCGCGTCTGATCATTTTTTCAATCCTCTTTGCCGATCACGTGAGCGAATACCTGGGACTAGGCCATGCATTGCGTAATGCCGGTGTTCACGCGCACTTGACCCTCATTGGCGCACTGCCTGCGCTCGCCAGCGCAACTTTCCTCGCTGCTTGTCCCGCGCTCGATTCGGTCGTGGGTAGCGAACCCGAAGCGACGATAGCACAACTTGCCTACACTTGCCACGACTCGGCACAGTGGCAGCGCATTCCGGGCATCGCGTATCGCTCGCCAACACCACACGCCAATCCTCCACCACCGCCAATCCATCTTGACGATTTGCCGTTTGCGCTCCGCGATTCTCCAATCTCCAACTCCCAACCACCAACCTCCCATCTCCAATTCGCCACCATCGCCGCCAGTCGCGGCTGCTATCACGAATGCGCTTTTTGTCTGCCGTGCGCGTTCTACCGCGCGCTAGGCACACGCTATCGCTTGCGAAGCATTTTCCATCTGGTCGATGAAATTCAAGTATTGAGCCAACAAGGTACCCGCTTGTTCTTGTTCGACGACGAGCAATTCTTGCCGCCGCGCGGCGCACGTGAAAAACGCATCGCGGAATTTGCCGATGCATTGCGGCAGCGTGATTTGCAGATTGCGTTCACGTGCAAGTGCCGCGCCGATGAGGTAGACGAAGCGTTCTTTCGTCAACTGCACGACCTGGGATTGTTGCGTGTCTATATCGGCATCGAGTCGGGGCATCAACCGACGCTGGATTGGATGCGAAAAAAGACCACGGTCCAGCAAAACGCGGACGCGCTCAAAACACTCGACCAGCTAGGCATCGTCGCCAATTTTCGCACGCTGCTGTTTCATCCATGGAGCACGCTCGAAACGATTCGGACCGAAATCGATTTTCTCGAAAACGTGACGCCACACGGGCCGACCCTTTTCAGTTTCCGCGACGTCGAAATTTTTGCTGGCACGCCACTGGCGGAACAAACGAGAAACCCAATTTCTCGGAGAAATTGGGTTTCTGAATATACCATCGCCGACCCGCGCGCCGAATTGCTCCGTCGGCTCAATCGCATTGTCTATGGATCGTCGTATACCAAGACCCAGGATGCGCTTGACCAAGCGTGGTTCGACGTGTTGCTGTCCAAACGATTCGGTATGCAGTCCGACGCATCGGAACTAGATCGACTCAAGGGCATTGCCATCAACCTCAATCGCATCACGCTGGGGGTGTGGCGCGAAATGCTAGAATTTGTCGAACGCGAAGACATTTATGATGCCGCGGGTGTGCACCTGCGCGCGGGCGAATGGGCAAGGAAAACAGAGTCCCCCCAATGGGCGTAAGGTTTTGACTACTCACCAGACTGTCATGCTGAGCGGAGCGAAGCATCTCGCTACTCCGCAATGAGAGATTCTTCGTCGCATCGCCACCAAAGGTGGCGCAACCGCTACTCAGAATGACAACCTGAGCAGTTACGCAAGGTTTTTGATTGACGTGCCGGTGAACAAAAAACAAACAGAGGCGACGCGGAAAGCGTACGCCTCTATCAAAAAGTGTGCCGACGACTAGAGTCGGACTAGTGACCAAGGGCTTATGAGTCCCCTGCTCTACCACTGAGCTACGTCGGCGAGTGCCAGTTGTCAGTGAACAGTCGTCAGTGAACAGTCGCTATTATATTTCAAAGAGCAAAGCTGTCAAATCGAATTATTGTAGAGACGTAACACGCGAAGCGTACGTCTCTACAAAGATTATTGCGCCGGAAAAGTTACATCGGCAGGCAGTCCAGCTTTGAGCAAGTTGTCTCCATTCTGCACGGTAACTCGCACGGCAAACACCATCTCCGAGCGTTCTTTGCTGTTGTAAATATTCGCCGGTTTGAATTCCGCTTCCGGTGAAATGAACGACACCTTCGCTACGAAATCAGCCGTCGGTATGCTCGGCACGTATAGCCCATAAATCATTTGTCCCGGCTTGATCGCACCGACATTTCGAATCGGCACATAGACCGTCATCTCCAATTCGCGCGCATCGGCGATGGTGATGAGCGGCATTCCGGCGCGCACGGTCTCACCCGGCTCGATATTGCGGTCGATAATTTGACCGGCAATCGGGCTAGTGATTGTGAATCGGTTGACTTGCGCTTGCGCAATTCTTAAATTCGCCTGCGCCGCGCGGAGTTTTGCCTCGGCGAGCGCGACAGCTTCTTTTTGCGGACCGCGCTTGGCGATAACGAGATCGGCTTGCGCGACGGCGATGCCTGCTTCTGCCGTTTTCACCTGATTCGCGGCTCCATGCTGCGCGGCGATGAGTTCGAGCGGATTATCAATCATTTGTTTGTAGAGCGCGACGACACGCTGATTGCCATCGAGTGTGGCTTGCGCGGCGACGAGTCCCGCTTCGGCGGCTTGCTGCTGCTTTTGCAGAATCGCATAACGCAGCTTGCCCGAATTCGATTGATCGTTCTGCGCGATCTGCAATTGATTCTTGATGCCCGCCAGCGTTGCCTTGGCTTTTTCCAAATCGCCTTGCGCCGCCGCGACCTTGCCTTCCCACACGTGCAATTGCGTCAGCATCTCTTGCGGCGATTTGATTGCGCGATTCGCATGATCGAGCGCGGCATTCGCAGCTTGACGATCTGCTTCGGCTTGCGTAACGCCGGATTCGGCAAGCGCCATCGTCCCAGGTCGCGCCTTTTCATTCACCTGGTCCAAATTCGATTGCGCCGTCGTGACAGTTGCATTCGCTTCGGTCATAGATGATTTGATCGTCGCATCGTCAAGTTCGACGATCAAATCACCCGCCTTGACGGTCGCACCACGATTTACCCGCACGTGGGTCACACGTCCGCCCAGTTCCGCTGAAACGCGGGTCTGTTTTGTTTCGAGCGAACCAGAGAACGTGAGCGATTGCGTTTGATCGATCAAGGTCGGCAATTTAAATTCGACGTTAGGCGATACGGTGCCGAACACGACGTTGGCGGGCATCCCCGCTTTGATCTGCGCATCCGCATCTTTCAACGCAATTTCGACGGCGACCAATTGGGCATTGCGTTCGCTATCAGTTTGCGCTTGGCGTCCAGTGAATTCCGCGCGATCGGCGATATGCGTCACGGTACCGGATAGCTTTCGATCATTCGACTCGCCGACAAAAATCGTGGCTGGATCGCCCACTCGGATTTTTTCGATTTGACCGAACGATACGAACACGCGCAGTTTCAAATCGCCATCGATGCTTAAACGAACAATCGACAAACCGGGCGCAACGATTTCGCCAGCACGATACGCGACGCGCGTCACGATACCGGTGCTCGGCGCTGTGATTTGATACCGCGCCGATTCTTTATCGAGCGTTGCGCGCGCCGCCCGCGCTTGATCGAGCGCTGCCTTCGCCGTTTGAATTTGCGCCTGGCTCGCACCTTCTTGCAAGACAGTGAGCGCAGCTTGAGCAGCTTGCAGATTCGCCGCGGCTTTATCGCGCGCGGCGCGTGCTTGGTTGACGCGATTATCGAGCGCAATCGGATTGGTTAGTTGATCGGAAATATCTTTCAACGAGCTCGTGGCAATCGTCGCATTGGCTTGCGCGCTTTCGACGGCGGACCACGCGAGCCACGCGCGATTCCCAGCTTGGTTCCATTGATCGCGCGCAAAAACGAGCCGCGCGGTGGGCGTATCGAAATGCAGGATCGCCCCGGTCGGCAAGCGAATATCGACACCGTGTTCGAGCGATTGATTTTGGTCTTCCCAGAAACGCGTTTCCAAATCGGCGGCTTGAGCTTGCAGCACAGTTGCCGTGAGTTGTTGTGTAGCGGCAATCACTTTGGCTTCGGCGTCGGTCTTGGCGACAATGAGCGCCTGGGGATTCGCGCGAATGGCTTCCGTGTCCGTTACCACTTGCGATGCAGCGATTAATGCAAGACGCGCTTGATCGACGCGAGCTTGCGCGCGCTGAATATCTTCCGACCGCGCACCAGCTTGCAACAACGCCAGTTGCGCTTCGGCTGCGGCAACGTTTGCATCCGCCGCGTCGATACGCAAGCGCATAAATTCGTCGTCGATGGCAACAAGCGGCTGACCTTGCTTCACGACATCGCCTTCTTGCACGGCGATTTTGGTAATACGTCCCGCGACCTCGGCAGAAACCTCGACGGTCTTGCCTTCCAAGAATCCCGACCACACATTGTTGCTCGCGCTGCCATTGCCATTCGATGCTTGGCAAGCCGGAACAAAAAGCAAAATCATTACCACAAGCGCAAACAAAAATCTCCGCCCATCTCTCTTCATACTGTTCCTCTAAATACTGAAAACTGCTCATGAACGCCGTCGATTGCCATACAATCCACGGACACTGATTGCGGTTTTGGAGTCAAGCGTTTACGCGGTTTCCCGGCACCCGCTAAAGCGTCGAATCCAGGTTTCGCGCAACCTGCTGCTGATAACGTCCGCTACTGTCCCAATGTTCACTGTTTACTGGGTTATCCACGTGCCCGCGCAATGAACACATCTTCCAGCGACGGCGGAATTGCAATCATGCTGTTCGTCTTGACGCCCGCCGCGTTCAACGTCGCCTCAATTTCGCCACGCTGTTTCACGAAATCATGCACGACGACATGCACAAGACTGCCGTAGAGCGCAACCTCTTCAAGATTTCCCAGCTTGCGTAATGCTTCAAGCGCGCGCCCCGGTGGATCGCAATCGATCTCGATCACTTGCCCTTGCATCTGTTTTTCTTTAATGTCACTCGGCGTACCGGTCGCAACGATCTTGCCGTTGTAAATGAACGCCAGTCGATGGCATTGCTCCGCTTCGTCCATATAGTGCGTCGTCACAAAAATCGTCGTACCTTCGGCGGCGAGACGATACAACAATCGCCAGAAATCCTGGCGCACTACTGGGTCCACGCCCGCCGTCGGTTCGTCGAGAAACACGAGCTGCGGCTTGTGAATGATCGCCGTCGCGAGCGCGAGTCGTTGTTTAAATCCACCCGCAAGATTTCCCGTGAGATAACGTTCGTATCCGACGAGTTCAGCTAGCTCAAGCACCTGTCGCCTGCGTTCGACCAGTTCCTTATTCCACACGTTGTACGCGCGTCCATAGAAATTCAAATTCTCGACGACGGTGAGATCGTTGTAGAGCGAAAATTTCTGCGACATGTATCCGACGCTACGCTTGACCGAATCGGCATGATGCACGACATCGTAACCCAGCACAGATGCTTTGCCACTCGTCGGATGCAGCAAGCCAAGCAACATGCGAATCGTCGTCGTCTTGCCCGAGCCATTGGGTCCGAGAAAACCAAAAATCTCGCCACGCGATACCTGAAACGAAATGTGATCGACGGCGGTGAATTTGCCGAATCGACGGGTAAGTTGTTCAGTAATGATAACTTCAGAGTTACTTGACATTTAATTCTCAAGGATGAAGGCGGAAGGATGACTGAAAACCCCAATCGATGTTTTCATCTTTCATCCTTCATCCTTCATCCTTTGTCTTGATGAGTGACCAGCGAAATGAACGCCTCTTGCAAATGCGGCGCGGCGCGACGGATTTGTTTGATGCCGACACCTGCGGCGGTCAATGCGTTTTCGATTTCGGCTTGGCGCTTGGTAGCATCATCGACGAAAACATGCAAGCGGTCGCCGTAGACTTGGACTTCCACAACCCCTTCCGTTTTCGCGACAAGCAATTCGGTGCGCGTCAAATCGGAAGTGACGATGGCAATCAAATCGCCGCGCACGAGTTGGCGCAATTCAGCCGGCGAACCTTGGCGAATGATTTCACCTTGATACATCAAACCAACCCGCGAGCAGCGTTCCGCCTCATCCATGTACGCCGTGCTGATGAAAATCGTCACGCCGTCGATGTGCAAGTCGCTGAGAATATCCCAGAACTCGCGCCGCGAAATTGGATCGACGCCGTTCGTCGGCTCGTCCAGAAACAAAATCTTGGGACGATGAATCAACGCGCAGGCGAGTCCGAGTTTCTTTTTCATGCCCCCCGACAAGACACCGGCATCGCGACCTTGGAATTCTTCGAGCCGGGCGAAACGCAAGAGACGCTGAATGCGTTCCTCGCGTTCGGGACCCCGCACGCCAAAAATGTCGGCGTAGAATTCGATGTTCTCGCGCACGGACAAATCGCCGTAGAGCGAAAACCGCTGCGCCATATAGCCCACTTGCAGGCGCAGTTTTTCGGCTTGGCGCGTAGTATCGAATCCGCTGACGCGCGCGATGCCTGCTGTCGGCTTCATCACACCTGCCAACATGCGAATCGTCGTGGTCTTGCCCGCGCCGTCGGGACCGATAAGTCCGTAGATTTCGCCCGGCGCAACTTCGAGATCGATGCCGCGCACAGCTTGCACCTTGCGAAAGTTTTTGGTTAGCTTTTCAGCTTGAATGTGTCCAGTAGCTTCCATTGTTCTGTTTGTCTCGTATTGCGTGTCTCGTGTTCCGTTTTGTCTTACGCATTACGATTCACGCATCACGCAACACGTTTCATACTTCAGCTCTCACAAACAATCCCAGCCCCAGTCCAAGACTACCCAGCGCGAGCAAGACGAGCGGTATGACGTGATCTAGCATCATCGAGACGGGCGTCGCCTTGAGAAAAACGTCGCGCGTGATCGCGGTGAAATGCTGAAGCGGCGACACCGCCGCAGCGGCTTGCATGAACGCAGGCATATTGTCCGTCGGAACGAGATAGCCAGAGAACGTAACTTCAAGCATCGCCATGAGAAAGACTATGAGGATCGCTTGTTGTTGGCTTTTTGTAATGATCGACAAGAGCGTGCCGACGCCGATCTCCGTCACGATGAACAACAATCCCAGCAATGTGAACGTGAAAAGGTCGCCGCGCAACGGTATATTAAAACCTTGGGTCAGCGTTATCGTCAAAATGAAAAAGTTAAGAATGCCGACGCCGAGCGCCATCAGCCCCTTGCCGAGAACGAGATCGAGCCGACTGATGGGCGTGACGATGAGTTGCTCCATCGTGCCGAGTTCGCGTTCGCGCACAAAGCCAACGGCGGCGACGACCAGAACAAGTTGATAGGTGATGAACGGCAACTGCGAGGTCAGCGTCGACCAACGAATGTTCAACGTCGGATTGAATTCCAGATCGACTTTGAGATCGATGCCGCTAAGCGTAGACAATCCCGCTTGCGCGAATATCTGGCGAACGAGGTTGTTCACCGCGCCTTCAATTGCGCCTAGCACGCTGTTGCCGATGATGACGTTCGTGCCGTCGATGATGGCGGTGATGGTCGCGCGCGTATCGGTGCGCATCGCCGCGCGCGAAAAATCGGGCGGGATGATGAGCGCCACTTTGACCGAGCCATCATCGATCAATTTCTTGATCTCTTCATAGCTTTGGGCGCGAACGAGCAGATTGAATTCATCTGAATTATCGAGCGTACGAATCAAATCCTGGCTGAGCTGGCTTTGGTCTTGGTCCCACACGGCGAACTTGATGCCGCTGACGCCCACGCCGGTCGCTTCGGCAATGAGTACAAGTTGCAATAGAGGCATAGCAACCAGAAAACCCAAGAGAACTCGGTCGCGCAAGAGTTGAATGATTTCTTTCCAGGTCAGGTTCAGTATTGTTTTCATACGCGTTTTATTTCGTAAAGATGAAAGATGAGAGATGAAAGATGAAGCATGACATTCATCTTTCATCCTTCATCCTTCAATCGACTTGTTTCTTGAACAAAATCATGCTGATGATCGTCGGCACGCTGCCGAGCGCAAGCAGATAGAACGCTTGGTAGAGCAGTTCGGGTATGCCCATTTGCTTTAGAAAAATACCGCGCGACATTTGCACGTACTGCGTCGCCGGTAAAAAGAATGAGGCGATTTGCGCGATGCCTGAGCGCGTGTCAATCGGCAGGATGATACCCGCCATAAAAAAACTAGGCAGGAAAAAAATAAGCAGAATTACGCGCATCGCCGTTCCCTGGCTTGTGAGAAAACCGGAGATCAAGAGCGTTTCGCCCAGCGAGGCAAATAGATAAAAAACCGTCAGAATCACCAAATCGATCACCGAGCCGCGCAAGGGTACGCGAAACCAGAATAGCGATAACAAAATGGCGACCCCCGCGCTGATGAGACCGAATACGATGTACGGAATCAACTTGCCAAGCAAATATTCGACGGCGCGAATTGGCGTGGTGGCAAGCGTCTCGAAACTGCCGAGTTCTTTTTCGCGTGTGACCGCGAGCGCAATGGCGAGGGAAGGTAAGATGAGAACGATGGGCAACAACCCCGGCACCATCGAATACGTCGAGTTGAGTTCGCGATTGTACCATGCCTGGGTCTGAACGCTAATCAACGGCCCCGCGTCCGCGCTGCTCGGATCGATCTGGCGATTGAAATCGACGGTGCGCTGACGAAAACGCGACACCGTCTGGCTCGCGGTGAGCGAATCGCTGCCATCGGCGACGAGTTGAATCGGCGATAATTCTCCGGCGGTGAGGTGCGCTTGGAAATTCGGTGGAATGACGACACCAAGATGAATGCTGCCGCTCATCAACGCCTCGCGCACAGAATCGTAACTGTTCAGCGTCAACGTGCGCTGAAACTTGCCGTCGGCGGTAATGCTGGCGATAAATTGGCGCGAGGTGGTCGTTTGGTCCATATCCCAGACACCGATACGCACATCTTGCACTTCAAACGCAAATAAATATGCAAACGTAAAGAGCATAATAGCTGGCGAGAGCGTGACAAGAAACAGCG
Source organism: Chloroflexota bacterium (assembly GCA_016215025.1). Classification (GTDB taxonomy): domain Bacteria; phylum Chloroflexota; class Anaerolineae; order UBA4142; family UBA4142; genus JACRMI01. The sequence continues at coordinate 76,108 of JACRMI010000088.1, read as the reverse complement.
TTCGTTTGTCGCGCCAAATATGCCGAAATTCTTTTCGCAGGATTGCCCAGAGACGATGAACAGACATGAGTTATTTCCGCGGAGCGCGCCGCACTGCGCCTTGCAAGAAGAGGTTGAACGCAAAATCGACCCGCCGTGCTTCGCTCCAGTTTTGATTGGTTTGAAGAACCGAAACGATCAGTCCGATTAAGCACGCGGTTGCCATCTTGGGATCGAGCGGTTGCAAATCGCCACACGCGATACCTTGGGCAATTTCGTTGGCGATGACGAGCAACAATTTGGCGCGCAATTCCTCTTTCTTTCGAGGATTGGTCGGCGTGTGTGTGATGCCTTCGAGAATGAGACTGAGATCGGCGCTGCGGGGTCCCATCGTTCGCGCCAGTACGTGCATCGCACCTTTCAAGCGGGTTTGCCAATCCCCGCCAACGGCATTCGCCTTCATCTCCGCGCTAATCTTGTCGAAGGCTTCGCCAAGAACGGCGAGATAAAGCGCTTCTTTATTTTCGAAATGATGATAGATGGACGACTTGACCAAGCCCGCCGATTCCGCGACATCGCTGATGGAGACGCCGTAAAAACCGCGCTCGGCGAAGAGTTGAAAAGCGGCTTGGATGATACGTTCTCGTCCATCGGGGGGCGTTGCTGCGGTAGCAGTTTTGTTCAACATGGGGATAAAACCTTCCATAGCCACAGTACAAGAAAAGCTGACCGAACGTTCGGTCAGCTTGGATTATACGAGTTTCATCAAGCGTGTCAAATTTACCGCTCAAAACTTTTCACACGCGAGACAAGTCCATCGCTACTTGCTCACCGTGCGAATAAACGAGATCACGTTGTACAGGTCTTGGTCAGTGAGCGCCGGATTTCCACCTTTGGACGGCATATCGACTTTGGTCGTATTCGCCGGATCGCTAGCAGAGCGTCCCTTTTTCAAAAAGTCGATGAACTGATCGTCCGTCATGCCTTTAACGAACGTGCTTGTGGTCATGTCCTTGCCCAAACCCGGCAATCCTTTCGCATCAGGACCGTGACATGCCGAACACGTGCTGGTAAATACCGTTTTGCCTTTAGTCGGATCGCCTTTTGATTGATTTGCTGCAGGGGCCTGAGCCGCACCACCCCCACATGCTGACAGCGCAATCGCGACGATTACGAGCAACGAGCACATGACAAACATTTGCGTTTTCATTGTTCCTCCTGGATGAATAGATTCTTTGTGTCGATAATACAAGCGGCAAAGCTCTACATACCCTGCCCTCCCATCAATTTTGCCGTTCGCGCATCGTCAAAGGACACGACTTTGGTATTGACTCGTCCGGCGAATGCTTCAGCTGCATCCTTGTCTGCAAACGCGACCACGCCCGTGCCCATCGGCGATTTGATCTCTTTGCTAATCACATAAAATGCCGTCGCGCCCGCAATCCATTTTTGCGAATCGTAGTCGTGGACGAACCACGCTCGCACTTGGATCTCCGGATGCTTGGCATGATACGCGAACATCTCACCCACATCGTCGAACTTGTACGTCTTGCCATCGATACTTTGGGTCGCCGCCGCAAACTTGGCATCGCTAATAATCATGCCGCACGCCTCGCACACATCACGACCGTAAGCGATTGTAGGGGGTTGTGGTTCGCCGGTCGTTTGAGCGCAAGCAACAAGCAAAAAGGCAATAGCAAAAAGTAAAAAGTAAAAAGTAAAGAGTGATGCAAGTTGCGTGAGGCGTGAGACTGCCCACTTTTCACTGTCCACTGTTAACTGATTCATTGGTCTCCTCGTCGATTGAAAATCGCAAACGCGACGCCGAAGGTGACGAGCGTCCATACGGCGAGCAAGCCGGTCAAGAGAAATGGCAACGCGTTGCCGAATTCATAGTACGCATATTGTCCAACCGCGCCGAGCGTATCGAGGGTGGCGCGCAGAGAATAGATCGCCGCGAGTTTGAAAACTTGCAGCGGGTTCGCCACTAGCAGCGTAAAGAGGGTGCTGGCTGTTGGACGAAACGCGAGCGTCGCCCCGACCAATCCCAGATCGCCAAAGAACACGAGCGCGAGCCAAACAATCAATGCTGCCCCCGCTGCCGTCGCGCCTTTGCGAGTTAAGGCACTGATGATAAAACCTAGCCCAAGCGAAGCAAGCGCAAGCAAGAACGTATAACCCGCCAGCGCCAGGTACGCCATCGCGTTGCCATCGCCCGCCGATGCAAGTCCCAAGCCCGCCAGTCCGAATCCAAGTGTAAGAGCAGCTATCAACGCCAATGCGGCGCCGACCACTTTGCCAAAAAATATTTCGGCGCGATTGACCGGCTGGGCGAGCAAATACAACAACGTGCCGCGTTCGCGATCACCCGCCAATGCACCCGCTCCAACGCTCAAACCCATCAAGGGCACGAACAACAACAACGCGTTGATGAGACTCGCCGCCGTGCGACCAAATCCGCCCAGCCCAGCATACCCCGCCGCTGCGAGACCCGCTTGCGATAACGCGAGCGCGAGTCCGGCGAACGCCAGCGCGTAAAACCACAGCCATTTATTTTTCAGCGCCTCGCGCAACTCGCGTTGGGCGATGGTCCAGAGTAGATCTAGTTCCATAATAGTATTCCGTTCATCTAATTTTTGGTTGCGTTATATTCACGTCTTTGCCTTTTTTGCGATCAACTGAATCGCCTTGGCAACGCCCGCAATCGGACTCGCTAACGTTGATGCGACCACTTGAAAAATGTCATCAGCCATTCCCGCCAGAAATTTCAGCCACCGCTCCACTTTGGCAGGATTCGCTTGTTCGCCTTTTTTGACCTCTTCTTCGATTTTCTGAACCGTGTCTTTGATTTCGGTTTTGTCCGTGTTCGGATCTTCGAGGCGTGCATCGATCTTTTGATAAATTTTTGCAAATTGCTTGGTCAGTTCTACGAGCGTAGATGCGTCGAGACCAGTGGTAGTCGTCGTAATTTTATCGCGCCCGGCAACATCCCCACCAACCTGCACTTGACCGCCACTCATCTTCCCGCTACCGTTGGGATCATGGCCTGGAGATGCAACCTGAGTTAGCGGCTGTCCACAATTCACGCAGAATTGCGCTTGATCTTTATTTTGCGCCTGGCAATTGGAGCAAGTGTTCATTTATCCATGTTGTTTGATTTCTTCGGATGGGATATCCGCCTACATCCCGTCACCAAGTGATTTGGAATGCCAATGGTTCCTGAGAATCACTTGTGTGCCAACCGTTCGATCTGCGGCAAATGCGTCAACTCGTGCGACGCAAAGTAGCTTACTTGTTGTTTCAAAGTCACTGGTCCAAACTCTTCATGCTGACCAACCCGCCACCAATACCCGAGTGGAGTTTTTTCCAACTGGCTTATCATCTCCGCACGCGATGCTTTGTACGTTTCAAAAATCTCGCGTGTGAGCGATGGTCGTTCATTTTCATTCGTCGCCCACGCGAACACCGCTTTCGATTCCAAACTTGGATGTTCATCCTGCAAAAACAATTCGACGCGAAAACTGATCACGCCTTGCGCGTCGCGCAAATGCGATACGATGTTGCGAATTGCCCAGCCGCCATCGCTGGCGGGTTGATTCAGCACATCTTCGGGCAATCCTTGCAACAGTGACTCAACTTGAATCGGCGTTTGGCGCAATTTCTCTAACGTCGCAAACGGTTCCAGCGCATCGAGCCAATAGACTGGCAAAAAGCGTTGATACGTGCTTGCCCACGCGCCGCACGTTGGACATTTTTCGCTCGGTTCGCCGACTGTCAAATGACCGCAGGTTCGGCAGACGTACGGATGTGGAGTTTCATTGAACAGCGCAAGCCGACCTTGCGCCATCGCGGCAGCACCGCATTGGAACGCGGCGATTAGATTCTTGTCTACGTCCAATTTGGATAATGCATCAATCGTTTGCTCGGTGTCGGCGACCAAATCATTTTGCGCGGATGGAATTTCGATTGCATACGCCGCCCGCCGACTCAACGAATCTGCCGTCGCGCGGCACAATTTGGCAAGATTGTATTGACCTTCACCTTCCAATTTACAAGCCAGAGCGAAAAGATGGATCAGGGTATCTGCCCATTTTGATTTGTCGGCTGTCATGTCAATCTCCACGATCCTAGTGTGCCACGCTCTCCATCTCGAAATTCTGGGCTATCCTGCTGCAAACGTCGAGTGGATTGAGCGCGTGTGTTCCCATAATTCACGCACGACGGGCAAAATCGCAATGGCCCACAAGCCGAAAGCAATCGCGCCGAACGTTGCTTGATATGTTTCCGAAATTATCGCGGCGACGATACACAGGGTGCCGGCGTTCAGCGCGAACAGACTCACACGATTACCGCCGAGTTGCGCTGGTTGATCAGGCGCAAGCACACGCGCAAAAATGTACGGCGCGAGTGCGAAAGCAAATTGCAAGACCCAGCCGAACACAAGAATCAATGGCGCTTGTGCTTCAACATTCGCTAGCGGAACTTGCAGTGTTCCGAAAACGGTAATCGGCACGACAGCCAAGCCCGCGAGAATCCACGCATACGCGGCGATGAGATGGACTTGGCCCGCATTCCACGCATTGCGATCACCGATCAGCGGCTTGACAACGTTAAACACCAACAACCCAGTTGCTGCGTGATGCAAAAGCAAACCAACGAGCATCAGTAGGTTGTCGCCAATCCACGGCGCAACGACGAGAGCTGTACCGCCCGCAATGAACAAGAATAGAATCGCATCTAGTGAACGAGGCAGCGCGAGCGGGCGCTTGGCGAACCCAGGATATAAATCGATTAACAAACCGGCAAATGTCAACGACGTAAATCCCCACAAATTCGCGTGCAGATGAATTTCTTTGGGCGCTGCCGCGCGCAAGAATTCACCCCAGCCCAGCCACAAGCCCGTTCCAAAAATAATTCCAAGCGACAGAAATATCAAGCCCGCCAAGTAGAATAGCCGCCCAGGGGTAGGCGCGCCGAGTTTAGGATCGAGCATACTCAATTGGCGCAAAAGTAAAATCGTCGCAAGGAAAATGAGCGTACCGCCAGCAAATATCAGCGCAGCGTTGACGAGCGGAATGCCAACGATGAGGATCATCAATCCGGCATTTAGAAAAAACCAAATACCCCAATGGGGGGTAGGGTGTGGTTTGTTCACGCGTGCAGCAACGAGTGTGGGCAGAAATCCAAACACGAGTTCAACCAGCACGCCCAGCGTAACAAAGTGAACGCGCAACCAACGCAAGCCATTAAACCACGCGACGACCTGGAGATTTGCCAACATCGTTTCGAGCGCGCCAAGTCCAGCCAGCGATAAAAAGAATGCAGTCATCAGAATGTACGGATTCATTTACAAATGCCCCTTTGTGCGATGAGTTGCTACGCTGCATTACTTTCTATTTCAAAATTCTGCACTATTACACCGCATTCGTTCAGCAAATTCAGCGCGCGCATTTTTTGCTGCGATTGAATTCGCACGACGACGGTGCCGCGTCCGTTCAAATGCGAATCGATTCCTTTTTCGACGAGAAAAGTTTGCGCGAACGCGCGCTGCGCTTTGTCGATCCACAACACCATTTCGATGTTCGACGACAGGCGGGCGCGCAATTCTTCCGGGCTGATCGTTTCGCTGAGTTTGCCGTTTTCCAATATCAAGACGTGATCCGCGAGCGTTTCCACTTCTTCGATGCGATGCGACGCAAAGATGATCGTCTTACCTTCGTGATGCAGTGACGCGAGCAAGCTCAAATAATCCGAGCGCGCTTTCGCGTCAAGATTCGCAGTCGGTTCGTCGAGCAACAGCACAGGCGGATCGGCGAGGAGCGCGATGGCGAGCGCGAGCCGCTGCTTAAGTCCGCCCGAAAGTGCAGGCACGGGCTTGTTCGCATGATCGCGTAATCCAACACGCTTGATGAGCGATGAAACACGCACATGGCGGGCGAGAATGGACTTGGCCCCTACCTTCTTCAATCGCGCATAAAAATCCATAGTCTCTTGCACCGACAAATCGTAAAAGCTCGCTTCTTGCGGCACATAACCGATTTTTCGTCGCGCTTGCTTGCCCGCACGTCGCACATCGCATCCTTCGATTTCAAGCTTACCTTTGAAATCGATCAGTCCCAACATTGCTTTGAGCAACGTCGTTTTGCCGGCGCCGTTTGGTCCCCAGAGCGCAATGGCTTGACCCGCGGAAGCGCTAAACGAAACGCCCTCAAGCGCAACGAGCTTGCCATAGTGCTTGATGAAATTTTCAACACGCACGGAAATTTTATCGGTAGACATTTGATGTTATCCACAGCAGAGACATTCAAGGGCCGCCTTCGGTGGCGAAAACGCCCCTACGATTTCTTCAATCCTATCGTGCCGACGATTGCCCCTAGGAACAAAATCGCAAGCGATGCAACAAGCATTCCATTCGATTCTTTTTGCGATGGCGTGGCGAACGTTGGAAGCGCAAGCGGTTCGATGTGCGGCGTCTCGTCGGTGATTTTGGGAACCGGACGCACAAGTGGAAATGCGGTGGATGCAAACTCAATCGCTTGCGCCGTGGGACTGTACAGCAACATACGCAACATCGGCTCGCGGTCGATCATACCTTCAAAGTATCGTTCGGAACGATACGGCAGGTTGCCAATACCATCGCCTTTCGCATCATAGCCGGTGTAATCGCTCCAATAATTTCCGCGCCAAGTGCTTTTGCCCAACGTGCCGCCGCCCGCAATCGAAACTTGTTCGACGTTTTCCCAGAACGAATTATTCTCAATCGTCGCGCCGCGCACGGCAGGCATCATGATGATCGCGACGTCGTTAAATGCAAAAATGTTTTCATGCAAGCGTGCATAACCTTGTGGGCTAAAGGGTGCGCCATCCATAAACACCCCGCCGCGATTATCGATCAGTGTATTGTTCGCCACGTCGATATTGTCCGCGTCTTTGAAACCGAGCGCATATCCACTGGGTCCGCGCTGACCACGAATGTCGTTGGTGCGAATGATCGTATTGTTCGAGTACATCGTGTAAATGCCGACGGAATTATTGCGCAGACGATTACCTTCAATCGTCACGTTGTCGCAGTACATCAAATGCGCGCCATAGCGTCCGTGCTCGACTAGATTATTCCGAATGATGGCATCTTTCGAATACCAAACGACGATGTCGCGTGCGTTGTGAACATGATTGTCTTCGATAAGGACGCGCGGTGAATACCACACTCGGATCGCATCGCCCTTCAGCCCGATCTCGAATTCCTCTTTGCTTGTAATGTCGTTGTTACGCACGATCACATCGCTGGCTTTGGCGACGAAGATTCCGAACAACACCTCGCGCAGGCGATTGTTTTCGACGATGACATGCGGGGCGGTGACCGCAATGCCTGAATGATCACGATCGTACTCGTGTCCACTGCCGCGCACGTCGAAACCACGCAGAACAATATTGGCTGCGCTCAACGTCACCACCGTTCCATCGCCACCGCTATCGATGATCGGATAATCGATGCCATTCAGTTCCACGGATTTGTTGACGACGAGTGGACCTTGATATGCGCCGCCGCGCACTTCGATTTGATCGCCATCCTGCGCTCGGTCGAGCGCGGCTTGAATTGTCGTGAACGGTCCCTGTGGCGAAACGACGAAACGTTGATGCGAATCCGCATGTGCGGGTGTAAATGCGATTAGCCACAGAAAGACACAGAAGAACACAGAAAAAATAACATGGCGTTTTGTCATTGCGAGGACGGTGTTTGTCCGAAGCAATCTCCTATTCGGCGTTGGGGATTGCTTTGTCGCATTGTTCGACTCCGTCTCACAATGACATTCTGCTATTTTCTTTTTTCTGTGAATTTCAATGTGCTTCTGTGGCAACATTTAGCGATATAGCCTTTTGTTCGCGCACACGTTTGCGGGCATCGGCGAGGGGTTTGTACGCGGCACGATGAAACCACAACGCGATCAAGACCAACACAACCGAAAGCAAAACAAGGTAGAATCCGATTTCAAAATTCGCAATCGTGCCGAATTGTCCCACTTTGCCTTCGCCCAAAAGCGGCGGCGTGAACGGCTTGATCGCGCTGCCTAAAGCCGATTTCGGATCGATGCTGTGACCGTACTGATAGAGAATGTAGAACAAGTCGGCTAGAAAGATAATTGGATAAGCGAGCACCGGCAGCGCGATGATCGCCGCCCATTGATTGTGAATGAACACACCGGCGACCAACAACAAACCCAGGACGATGATGGCGACAAACGAGATCGAACGTTCCAACTGTCCGCCTTTATCCAATTCAGGCATTCCAAGATAGTGATTGAGTTCGTCAATCTCGCGCATGTCGCCTTCGAGATGATTGACGTAGACGTTGACACGCAGGCCTTTGGGATATTGTGGCGCGGTCATCTTCATGCTCCAGTACGGCAGAAACATCGAGATCATCAACATGAGCGCAGCGAGCATCAAGAGTGCGCTGGGCATGAGATAGTCGGCGAGATTGTGGGTGCTGCCGTCGGGCAGAAGAACCTTGACGTCCGGATCGAGTGCGAGTGAAAGCCTCATAAGTCCCTTCATTTCCCAGTTCCCTCAGTCCCCCCAGTTCCCTTATTTCCCTCGCAAGGAAATAAAGGGACTGAAGGAACTGAGGGAACTCTACGCTATGGCTGTACCAAGAAATATCCCAACATTTCCAAATGCAGTGCCGAACAGAATTCCGTGCAATAGTACGTGAACGTGCCGGGCAGCGTTGCGTCGAACTCGATGGTTTCTGTTTTGCCAGGTTCAATCGACAAGTTGATGTTGTATCCCGACAACGCGAAACCGTGCGTTGCATCCGGCGTGCGTTCGAGTGAGGTCAAGTGCCAGATGACGTGATCGCCTTTTTTGATCTCGACTTTTTCCGGCATATAGTGCGAGCGAATCACCGTCATGAAAATTTCGACCTGGTTGCCGTTGCGAACGACTTTGGCATCGGCTTCTTTCAGCGTCGCTTTGGGATCGACCGACATCGTCTCCGCATTCCAACCGACCTGGGGATAGACTTGCCACGGTTTCAACCGATCGGCTTTGATGATTTCGGCGTAATGCGGTTCCGCCATGCCAATGGGCATATCGTACAACACTTTCATTTGATCGCCCGTCTTGCTGATATCGACCAGTTGGAAATTTTGCGGCATGAGCGGACCGATGTTCGCAAAGCGGTCGATGCTCCACTTGTTTAGCGCGACGACGAATTGCCCGCCCGGTTCCGCCGTATCGCCTTCGACGGCGGTGATGTGACCGATGTTGTACTGGACCGGCAATTTCTGCACCAGCTTCCAACCTGGCTCTGGATGTTTCTTTTCGTACGGACCGCCCAGCGACCAACGCGCGACCGCCGAATCCAGGAAGAGTGAAGTGTAGGCATAGCCCTTGTCGTCGAACACCGTATGCAAAGGACCCAGTCCGAGTTCGATTTGCGCTTCCATCGCTTTGTCGAGTGGAATGACGGGCACACCGTATTCATCGGTCTTTAGTCCACCGGCTTGAATCGCATTCTGAATTTTCTCAAACGAGTACACGGTCACGTGCGGATCGAGCTTGCCGCCGACGACGATGTATTCGCCGCCGGGGGTGACGTCCGAGCCGTGCGGACTCTTGGGTTCGGGCGAGAAGAAGAGAATGCCTTCCGCAGCCGCGGTTTTCAAATCGATCATCATCATGCCGTTGAGTTGCTTGGCTTTACCGGCGCGCACAATCTCTTCCGCTTTTTTGTAGTTGATGATGTGCAAATAATCAGTGTCATTCTTGGTCGTGCCGGCTTCAAACGAAGGATTGTTACCGCCGATGGCGAGTTCGGTGTTGAACGAGTTGCAGAACACCCAGCCCTCGCTCACTTTTTTACCGGCGTCGCAGAGGTCTTGCCAGTACGGCGGCAACTCGATCTGGAACGATTTGCTTTGATCAAAACGCCCTTTCATACGGTCGAATGCCCAGAATGTAATCAGCCCTCGATACTTGTCTTTGTACTGATCGAGCGCCGCGTATTCATAACCAATCGGCGCAGCGTACTGTGGGCCTTCGATCACGTATTCGGTGTTCGGCGTGACAAATGCGCCGCCATGATCGTTGATGGCATTTGGATTCTTCAAAATTTGCTTGGTCGAAAAATCGCGGAGATCGATCACGGCAACGCGCGCGTTCGCTTTATCGTTGATGAATGCAAACTGACCGTCGTACACGCCGTTCGTTTCCGACAACCCAGGGTGATGGGTGTCGCCCCAGAGCACATCTTTGCCGTTGACTTTGCCGCCCGCGAGAATCTCGTCGCCGGAGCCGCCAAAGCCATAGCCCTGCCAGGGTTCGGGAGTAAAAACGCCGATCACTTTGAGGATACGCATTGAGGGGATACCAATGACGAGGACCTGGCCGGATTGTCCGCCGGATGCAATCATGATGTACGGATCGGTCTTGCCAGAAGGAGTGTACGTTTTGACGGCGGCATAAATGTCGTCGGAGCTAAGACCGCGTGCTTGCACCACCGCTGCGGCATCCACTGTCAAACCAGCGGCGGGAGTTCCACCGGTGCCAGGTGCGCCGCCACACGCGACGATGAACAGTACACCGATCAAGAGCAAAATACCAACGCTAATCAACTTCTTCATTGAAGACCCTCCTTTAGGTCGATGAATTTTTTGTTTGCGCGAGCACTCAGCTTGCGCTATCTGTATTCGATGGTTGTTCTTCGGACGGGGGTGGATCATCCGGCGACGCTTCCAGTTCGCTTGCAAAAACGACTTGCAGCGGTTCATCCGGTTCCTCTTCTGGCGGTGAGGGTGACGGCGAACCGCGCGGATCCGGCGACACTTTTTCCCAAGTGAGTAGTTTCTCCATGAATGGATTATCGTCCAAGCAAAAAAAATCCGATATGATAAAAGTCTCATTCATCAAATTTCCACACGCTCAAGTTGTCGAAATGAATTTGCACTGGCTCGTCAAATGCGCCAGCAATTAAGCCGACCCGCCCGGGCTTGAGCGCCGGGTCGGTGATGATCGTCAAGACCTGACCGTTCAGACAAAAAGTGATGTGCGTATTCTCAACGCGCAATCCGAGCCAATTCCACCCTGTTTGGTTGACCAGTAGTGTTTGAGTCCAAGTTGCGAGGTCGCTGCGTTGCCCCTCGACTTGTTTGACCACGCGATATGAACCGATATCGCTGATGAGGAAACTATCGTACGTGATGTCGTTCTGCCCTCCAAAGAGCAAGCCATAACTGTTCATCGCGGGTCCACTTGATCGACGTGCCTGGACCTCGATCCGATAATTGGTGCCCAAATCTCTCAGCAAGAGCCAAGCGTTGCCTGTAAAGTTTGGTTTCGAAACACCGAAATGAAATTCGCCATTCTCATAGAAATGCGTCTAGTCCGTACCACGATAAGGCGTCCAGCCGCTCTGCGGATTGGAATAATCGTCGAAGAATAGACGGTTACCCTGAACACCCGGACAGCCGAACGAAGCCAATGCGACCGTCGATTTGGGAGGCGTAGGTGTACGTGTGCGAGTGAAAGTGACTGACGAAATGCGCAAGGTGGGCGATGGGAGCCGCGTTAGTGTCGGTGTCGCAGTTGGGGCAGCAGTACTGGGCGGAGATTCACGACGAATCGCTGGGCGCGTCGATGTGAGACTGGGCATCGATGTCGACGTAAGCGGAGGGATCGCCATCGTCACGCTTGTCTGTGTGGGCGTGAATCCTGTCGCTCTCTGAACGACGCTCTCATTCGCGCCAAAGTGGATCGCGATCAGACCGCCTACGCACAGGACAATCAAGACGCTTGTGGCTGCGACAATGGACAGCATCGACCTTCTCGGTATACCATCGCGCCGCAAGTCAGAACGCGGCTGCGCCTCGACCCACGATTGCCCGTCATGCACGTACCATTTTCCGCTATCTACGCCAAGAATCCAGCGGCGCCCTTGCAAGTCTTCGATCATCAGTCTTTTCAACTCGTTTTCGAATTGCTCGCGCGTGATGCGCCCAGCCGCCAGACGGCCTTTGAGTCGATAGTATTCGTTTTCGACTTGATCAAATCGATCGACCACCCTGATCTCCTTCTCGATCGCTCTCTATCACTTTGGCAAATCGGACGGTCTCATTCCGGTTGTGGCAGGGTTCGCTGATTCGCGTTCAGGCAATGATTGAGGAGAAGATACTTGCGTGTACGACTCGGGGAGATCGGGGGGAAGCGCGCCGCGAGGAAATGCAGACGCCAGTTTGATGACCAAAAGACGAAGCAAGATGTTGCTGTCTCTGCCGACCTGTGTCCCGGTTGCGAAAACGAGTGGAACCAAACCGAGCGCCGTTAACAACGACGAGCCGAACAGATTTGAGACTTGGCTCAGAACCCAAGCTCCTCCCCAGACTCCAAGCGCCAACAAGGAAGGTTTACCAACCACATGCCCTTGCTTGAAATACACCCGCGTGGTCAATCCCCATACCAGACCGACAACGAAACCGAATGCTAATAATGGCAATGCCAGCCAAAGATTCAACCGTGCATGACTCTGAAACATGAATACCGGGAGCATCATCAATGCCATGGCTATCGAAAAAAGCAACGTCAGCGGATTCAAACATCTCTCTTTGTTTGATGCGAAAAGCACGACAAGCGTAATGCCAGCGATGATGATTGCCGAAACAAGACTGATTGCTTGAAAGATGGTATCCATTCGATTCTCCTCCCGGTTTCAAGTCTGGCAACGCTAGTACGGTCCATGCATTTCCCACCATCCGCCAATGACGCCGGCAATTCCTGCACCCGCCTCAGAACTCCATCCTTCGATTGAGACTTTGGCTTTGGGTTTGATGAACCGGTATTGGGGTGACCAGCCAACCCCATGCGTGCCGATTTGGGCGTTCGGTGGGCAAACCATCCCTCCCCAACCCTCAAAGTCCTCCAAGCGAGCTGGACGCTCGGTGGCAAACGTCTGCCACGACGAGTCAGATGTCAGACCGGCTTTTAGACCCAAGGTGACTCCCGCGCCTGCAAAGGTAAACTTGCTCTTTCTGCCCGGAATATACTCCTGCGATTCCCGGTCCCAGATCAATTCCTGAATCTCCACCGTCTGGACTTTGAAAGATACAACGGGATCAAATTCTCCACCCGAGGTGTTTCGGATTCTAAAAATGTTCGTCTTGGCTTTCTGATCCTTTTCTTTGTCTTCGCTAAGATTGTCTATGGGCGGTGCGCCCAATAGATTGCCTAGTACCCATGCTCCCAACAATCCGCCGGCAATCAATCCAGCGCCCGCCGTCTGTGCGGGAGTAGGTCCCTGAAACTTGCCACCCGTGATAAGCTCTTCCAAGGGTGGCACCGTCACGTCAAATTTTACGTCCGCCGGAGAAGGCGCAATCGGCTGTTGAGATTGCCGCACCTGCGTTGGTTGCGGTAGAGTAGGTGCCGGTTTCTGATCTGGGCAGGTCTCGCCAGCTTTGAGGCAGTGCACAAGACTGGAATAAGGGCAGAAGGGACCGCATAGGGTGCGGTCAAAGTTGGAGTAATCCACAGGGACAGCACAGCCCCCGTATCCTTCGTTGCAGATGCAATTGCCCGTGTAGCCATAGCGAGCATTCGGTATAGTCTGGCAGTTTGTCTGGATACAGCCCACCCCAGAAAGTCTTTGCCAAGTAAATCCCGGTGGGCACTGAACGCCTTGCGCCCAAGCTGTTTGGATAAGATAGTGAGTAAGGATAAGAAAAACCAGGAATGCTCCACCACCTGCATAAAGCCATTTGGCCAGACCATGCTTTTTCATTGCCCACCTCCAAATAAAAATCGCCCGCTTGCGGATTATCTCAAGCGGGCGACGTTATTTCCGATGTTGATCGTTGCGTTTACCGGAGCGCAATAGTAAACGCGCAAATGACTCTCAGCACTCCATTGGCAAGAGCGTCCTTCACTCAGATTATACCACTGCCTTGAGCCGTGTCAAAGGTCGATTCTACGAGGGCACCTAGTCGTGAAATAAAAGCCAGTAGATGGGTCAAGTACTCTAACTGAGTTTGAACGTCAGCAGAAAATTTACGTGGCGCGCAACAGGCAAGCCCATGCCACTCACCTTATCGCTCGCGGCATCTTTAGCGTACGTGAAATATGGACCGTCTTTCAATTCTGGATGCATGACCGCCCACAAGGGGCAATTCGCTTCGCCATTGCCATCGGTCGTGACAATCGCAGGCGCATCGCCCGGCTCGCGCCCCAGCCAATCGACAACTATTTTTACGCCCGGCGCACGCGTGCCATCGGCTTTGAGCATTGTGAAATAGATGTTGTGATTCAGACTAGATTCTGTTTCGTCCTGATATTTTGCAGAGATCAAGCGCCACGCATGAGCCGCAGTACTCATATCGACCGTCACACCTAGGGTGGTAAGCCGCGAATCCCATTCGACGCGCGGCGGCAGTCCACCGCTGACGGTTACCGTCGCCGTCAAATCTCTGGTGCTGCTATCGTTGAAGACGACGTGCAACGCGAACGTGGTGGTCTGGGTTGGCGTAACGCTTTTCGATCCATTCGTCGCGACGGCTTGCCCATCCAACGTGACGGCGCTGGCGTTCGACGTGATCCATTGCAGCGTTGCAGATTGCCCTTGAGCAATTGAGGTCGGCGTTGCGGTGAACGAAGCTGTCCCTGGCAAAACGCCGCCGTTGTCCCAACTAAATTTACGGACGAATTCCGGAATCTCATTAACCGCGTCAATCGTCTCCGTCTTGGTTCCGAGCGGACCACCCCACCAATCGTCTGCGCCCCAGCCGCCTTCGATCCAGGGCGTGATGCTAAACAAATAATCCGGCAGCGGCTCGCCGTTGGATAAAACGCCAGTGCGGAACTGATCGAACATTTCCTTGTGATAGTCGGCATGATACGGCTGTTCGACTTTGGGATAACGATTATCTTCGGCAGCGCCAAATTCCCAGCCGCCCTCGCCGCCGATGATGGGCAGCACAAAGCCAATGCGATCCTGCATCCATTTGGCGATTTCGAGAAAATTCAGAACAGCCGTATCGTCTTCCAAAATCGTGTCGCCGGGATGATCTTGCTGATTGCGCGGGTCGTACGGATAGGCGGGTGGATGATTCGCGCCATAGTTGTGCAACGCGAAAAATGTGCGCTGAAAAATATCGGCACGTCCCTGCACCTTGACGGAATCGACGGCAGCGTTCAGTTCGTCGACGCCGAGCACTTGCAACCCAGGATACCCACCTGCGTCGTACACTTCAATAGCCGCTTGCGCCCAGCGCGCCGCAAAAATACCAAGCCAGTTCGCATCGCCGGGCCAGTTATTCCACTCGCGATTGTCGCCAGGTTCGTTGTAGATTTGAACATACGGCGGCGCGCCTATCGACTTGAGCGCGTTGACGTACACGACCGGATCGAAAAATTGATCGACCTTTTTGCCGATGCGCACGACCGGCATAATACCAGCCGACCAAGCGGCGCGCGCGGCACGCAGAGCTTGATTTTCATCTGGGGCATAGATCAAGGTCCAACACGCATTGATCGATTGCAGATGCGCCACGGTATTCACATTGGTGCTGTCGCGCAAATCGATATTGAAATGCAAGCCGCGTCCATTATCATTCGTCGGTCGCGGATACGTTTTGAGTTGCGCGATATTCTCCGGCGTGATGACGACGGTCGGCGGACGAGTGGGACCCGGACCAGGGACAACGTTCACCGTTACGGTGGTCAACAAATTCTGCGTGCTGCCATCGGCGAATTTCACTTGCAAGGCGTACGTCGTCGTTTGCGTTGGCGCGACGTTTTGCGTGCCTTGCAAAGCGACCGCTTGTCCATTCAGCGTCACCGCACTTGCACCGGTCGCATTCCACTGCAATGTTGCCTTTTGATTGACTGTGATTTCGCGTGGAGATGCGGAGAACGTTGGCTCAGGATGTGGTGCGGGGGCAACAGTGATGAGTTGCGTTCCTTTTTTGTCTTCCTTCCACGCGATGAGTTCGTTCACCAAGCCCGCCCAATAATTTATAGCGCGCGTCGTTTTGAGTTTAATCGTGCCCGTGATCGTTGTCGATTGACCCGGCGCAAGCGGCGCACTCAGTCCCCAACGATACGGATGATCAATGCCGGTGCGTCCGTCGAAATCGATCCCCACTCGCCAAGCATTCTTGATCGAACTGAATCCGCGACTGATGAACGTATCGCCTTCTTCGTAAGCAAAACCAGGATTCGGTCCCTGCGTTTGCACCGTGTTCACCGTGTCGTTCTTGACGACGATGCTAACGTTCAGTGTGTCGCCCGGTGCGAGCGAAGTTGGCGTGAGCGAAACGCTGGCGATGTGAACAACACCCGCCGCAGTCACGGCAACCGTCGCCGTCAATTGCTTGACGCTGCCGTCGTTGAGAATCACACGCAAAGTATATGTCGTCAATGTAGTTGGCTTGACGCTTCTCGTTCCGTGATTCGCAACCGCTTGCCCATCGAGCAAGACTTGGCGCACGTTGTCGCAATCCCATTTCAACGTCGCACTTTGACCGGCGATGATGGACGTGGGCGTTGCGCTGAAAGAGTACGTTGGTGTAGGCGGACCAAAGACCGGAATAGGCCACGGTTTGGGCGTCACCACTCCGCCGCCAACCGACGTAACATAGTTGGCAAACAGATCGATCATTGAATCGAGTTCAAACGACGACCAGTTGAAATCACCCCACTCGAATACCGTCGAGCCCAGCACATATGGGTCTTGCATGAGGATGGCATCGTACGCTTTGAGAATTTCGAGATATTGTTGCGACGATACCTTGCCTTTGTAACCGCCCGTCGTCGGATCGCCGTTGTCGTCCCAGCCGCATTCGGTGATGACGACCGGCTTGCGCGACGCCGCAGGAAGCATTTGTTCAAACGTACGATACTTGCCCCAATCGACTTGCTGCCCGGCTTGTTTATAGTACTCGTGAAATGAATGCACATCCATCGCCGCAGCCGCTTCGGCGACCAGCGGAACAACCATCGATATTTTCTCAGACGTCGGGTTTCCCGTCGACCAGGAAAATCCTGCGACCATTTCGTTCTGCGCGTGCATGAGTTGCGCAAAGCGCAGCCACCATGCATTCAACGCGTTGGCGTCGTCGGCCGTATTCACCACCGGCTCGTTGATGCCTTCCCACAAGATGCCGCGCCCGCGCAGCTTGTTGATCGATTCGCCTAGCTCAGCAAAGAACGCATCCGCCGAGCTGTGATAATCGAGATCCGAGTACTGACGATAAACGATGATCGTCTTGGGCGATACTTGGCGAATCGTGTCGATGTTCATCTCGCTGTTTATATTGAACACCTTGACGACGCTCGGCTGCATCTTGGTTAGAATATCAAACGTTTTGTTGGGATAACCGCTCAGATGGACCGAAAGTTTGGAAGGCATTGTTATGCTCCTTGGTTTGGAACGGACGCTGCTCCGTTCCCAAGAAACGCTACGACGATCGTTCCCTACAGCTCTATCCGTTGATTGTTGATTGTTGGGCAAATTGGAAATTTGCCTGAGCGAGCCAAGTTAGAAACTTGCCCTACATTTCTATCCCCGGATTGTCGATTGTGGGGCAAATTTCCAATTTGCCTGAGCGAGCCAAGTTAGAAACTTGCCCTACATTTCTATTCCCGGATTGTCGATTGTGGGGCAAATTTCCAATTTGCCAATAGTGTGGCAAGTTAGAAACTTGCCCTACATTTCTATCCGCCGAGAGTCGATTTTGGCATAGCCGCTGGGCGTGCGATGCTCATAAACACCCAACCCGCGCGCTTCGGCGAGGCGTAGATAATTGTCCGCGCCGCCGGAGACCGACCACTCGGCGGAAACAAGGTCGCACAAGACCGAATCGAGCGCGACCGGGTCTGTGGCAAAGAACAGACTGCTCGGTGTCTGATTGCCGAATGTCACCATCGGCAACACTGGTGAATTCCAATCGTTGCCCGTGAACAATCCATCGGCGATGGTCACAACCGACTTGTAGCGAATGTGCGGATTGGCGTTGAGATCGACGAGCGGATTATAGTCGAGACCAAAGTAAACGCCGGCGGGGAAAATATAGGGATGGAATCCGCTGGGATTGTTCGTCGCGCCTAACCAGTTTTTGAATCCCAGCGTAACGCCCGCGCCCATCAAATGCCCTTTGAGAATCGGCACGTTGATGATGTAGGTCGCGTTAATCAACACATCGGAGATTTTAACTTGCGGGAACGTCGGAATGTTCGGCGGCGTCGGAGAAGTGATGATCGCGTTGGGATCATTGCTCGTAAACCCAGTCTGATCGTGCACGGTCACATCGTAAAATTTGATGCCCGGATAAAGATTCCCCTCGATAAAGTGCGGCGGAAAAGTCCGGAGCGGATCGGTCACCCACACGTCGCCGGGCTGCACGCCGCGTTGAACGAGTCCGCGCACGATGGCATTGATCGTTTGAATTGTTTGATCGAGGTTGCCGTTGCCGCCATTCGTCATGTTTATTTTGATGGCGATCCCCTGCCCCGATTGATAATTCGGCAAAAGTTTTTTCCATGCATCGGCGAGCGAGGTGGTGCCGGTGAGATCGACGAGTCCGCGTTCCACCATCGCATTCACAACATTTTGGTCGATAAACTCCCAGTATTTTTGTTGACCATTCCACGTCGTCGCAAGTCGATTGTGAACGTGAATCACTTGGGGCTGACCGGTGGACGGAGTAACGGTGATCGTTTGGGTGCCTTGATGGTCTTGCAGCCACGCGACCCATTCGGTCACCAAGCCCGCCCAATAATCTCTCGATTGGGTATTTTTCAATCGAATATAACCGGTGATCGTCGTGCTTTGCCCGGGTTCGAGTGGCGCGCCCAAACCCCAGCGATACGGATGATCGATGCCGGTGCGTCCCTCGAAATCGATGCCGACGCGCATGTTGCCAGCAACTGCCGCAAATCCACGCGAGTCGAAGGTATCGCCTTCGTCGTAGATGAATCCTGGCTCCGGTCCCTGCGTCGTCAGGGTAGTCGCACCACTGTTGCGAACCGCAAAATCGACGCGCAGCAAATCGCCGGATGCAAGCGACGTGGGCGAGAATGCGACCGAGACAATGTGCGGTGAGGTCGCAGGAGTGACCGTGACCATTTGCTTGCCAAGATTGTCTTGCACCCAGGCCGTGGCTTCTTGCACCAGACCGACCCAGTAATTTTTCGATTGCAGGTTTTTCAACCGAATCGATCCGGTGATCGTACGCGTCTCGCCGGGCGCGAGCGGCGCGCCAAGCCCCCAGCGATAAGGATGGTCGATGCCAGTGCGCCCGTCGAAATCGACGCCAACACGGAATGCGCCGGGCGTGTCGGGAAAACCGCGCGTGTAGAACGTATCGCCTTCATCGTACACAAACCCAGGATTGGGCCCTTGCGATACGAGTGGCGCGTTGCCGTTATTCTGAACGGTGATGCTCACGGTGAGCAATTGGTCTTGATTCAGTTTGGTCGGCGTCATGCTCACTTGCGTGATTCGCGCGAACGCGCCAGAGACAGGGCTGACCGTGACGACCTGGGTTCCGACATTATCTTGAATCCAGCGCACCTGTTCCTGCACCAAACCCGCCCAATATTTTCCCGAGCGCGGCGTTTTCAATCGAATCGCACCGGTGATGGTTGCCGATTGCCCCGGCGCGAGCGGCGCGCCCAACCCCCAGCGATACGGATGATCGATCATGGTCTTGTCGCGCCCCTCAAAATCGATCCCCACGCGAAACGCATTCGCCATGTCCGGGAAACCGCGCGTGTAAAACGTATCGCCTTCGTCGTACACAAATCCTGGGTTCGGCTCCTGAGTTTCCAATGTTTGCGCCGTGGTGTTGGTCACGGTGATGCTCACATTGAGCAATTGACCGACGGCGACGTTGGCCGGAGTCAGCGTGACATTCGTGAGAATCGGCGTTGCGCTCGTTGCGACGGTAACGGTCGCCGTCAAGTCCTCCATTGTGCCGTCGGCTGCCACGACGTGCAACGTGTACGTTGTGGTCTGCGTTGGCGTGACGACGGTTGAACTTACGGCGGGAACCAGCACCCCGTCGAGGGTCACACTCGCGGCATCGTCGATGCTCCATTGCAGCGTCGTCGATTGACCCACTTGAATTTCCGCGGGCATTGCGGTGAACGTGCGTGTGGGGCCAAACACCGGCAGCGGATAGGGATGCGGAATGCGATAACCTTGTCCCACCGCAACCATGTAATCGCCGATGCGGTCGATGATCGCCGAGATTTCAAACGAACGCCACTGGCTGCCGCCCCACTGGAAAATCGTCGAGCCGAGCACGTACGGGTCTTGCAGCAACAATTGATCGTACTGCTTGAGAATTTCAATGTACTCGGCTTCGGTGATGTGACCCTGATAGCCGCCCTCCATTTGCCCGCTCATATCGAAACCGCATTCGGTGATGATGACGGGCTTGCGCGCATATGCCGGCATCGCTTGTTCAAACGCGCGATAGCGCCCCCAATCGCCGGTCTGTGACCAGGTATTGTAGTACTCGTGGAACGTGTGAAAATCGCATGCGGCAGCGGCTTCGACCATGTACGGCACGATCTGGTTCCACATGGCGGGTGTTGGATTTCCGGTCGACCAAGAAAATCCGCCGACGAGTTCACCTTCCGAATGCATGATTTGCGCAAAGCGCGTGATCCACTTGTTGAGCGCCTTGGCGTTTTCGGTCGAATCGGGCACTGGCTCGTTGACGCCTTCCCAAATGATGCCGCGGCCGCGTAGTTTATCGATGCTATTCTTGATGAGGAAATAAAATTCGTCGGCGGTGCGGTGATAATCGAAATCGGACACTTCGCGATAAACGATGAGGGCACTGCAGCGGCGACGAATTTCGTCGACATTCATTTCGCTGTTGTCGTCGTAGATTTTGACGACGCTGGGCTGCACACGCTCTAAATTGTCGAATGTCTTGGAGGTGTAACCGCTAATGTGAAACGATAGTTTGGATGGCATCCTGACCTCTAACAAAATGAATAGTGAGTTTGGCGGAATATCGGTGAGGCGTCTAGACGTGGAAAGTAAATTGGAACAACCCTGTCCCTCCTTCGAGGTCGAACAAGTATCGATGTGGCTGGGTCAATTATACACGAGGGTGGAAATCGAATCAAAAGGGTGTAAAGTGTGGCTTGGTCTCAAGTATTCAAATGAAATCGGCTAGCTCGGCATATCCCAAAACGGCGTCACAAGCCCCATTTCTTTGAATATTGCAGCGACTTGCGCGCTTGACCTGCCATGATATTCAGGCCGCAGGCGATTGTAGTACCACAGTTGGGAGAGTTGCCACACTTGATCGACCGAGAGCGATTCGCCGCGTTTAAAATTCCCGACGGCACACCATCGGTCAATTGCTTCTTCCGACCGGAAGAGCAGAATCGTTGCTCAGGTCAAAATGAGGTCGTCGTACCAACGAGAAAATGGAAGCAAAAAGTGAATGCGTTCACCGTGATGCGTTACCCGACCGTTTTGCACGGTTAGCGTAATCGGTTGTCCGTTCTCTGCGCAGCTCGCTTGGATAGTCGCATCAGAATGCAGCGCCGCAGGAATACCTAGCGCGTCCCAGCCGCAATTTGCCCAGTAGATGTTGCCTTGCGCGTGAACCTGAAAAGCGGTAGGCACAGCGGAAAATGGATTCGCCATCCGAATGACTTGGGTCTCTGGGTCGAGAAAGATCGCGTGGCGGCGACCGAGTTCTTGGTAAAGCATTGCCGCTTGTCCTGCGCTGATGAGAAAATGATCGGCGGTCTCATCCACGCTCGGCGGTCGCGCCGTTGACACAAAATGCTGATAGATGAAAAAACGGACATCCCACAGTAAAGTTTCATCGATAGTCATCATCTCTGCCTCGCCTATTCTGCAATCGCCGCGACGGGTTGCGCACGGTGATTGAGAAATCCTTCGACGCCAAAAATGAGCAGCGCGATCCAGACCATACCAAAGCCAATGAATTGGGCTGGCGAAAAGGGTTCGCCGTAAACAAAGATACCGAGCAAAAATTGCAGCGTCGGCGAAACGTACTGCAAGATGCCGATGAGCGATAGCGGAATACGCTGCGCCGCCGACGCAAAGAGCAAAAGCGGGATGGTGGTTACGATGCCCGCGCCCATCATCACCATATCGAGCACGATGCCGTTGTGGAGAAATGCGCCTTGGCTCGTCGCTTCGACGAAAAACAGAAATGCCAACGCGGGAATAAAAACGATGCTTGTCTCAAGCGCAAGTCCGTAAAGCGAATTCAGCGGCGCTTTTTTCTTGACCAGACCGTACGTGCCGAATGTTACAGCTAGCGTCAACGCAATCCACGGCAGCGAGCCGTACGCCAGCGTCAGATAAAGCACGCCGATGGTTGCAATGCCAAGTGCAAGCCATTGCCACGAGCGCAATCGTTCGCGCAAAAAGGCCACGCCGAGAATCACACTGACTAGCGGATTGATATAATAGCCCAGACTCGACTCGACGACATAGCCCGCATTGACCGCCCACACGTAGACAAGCCAGTTGATGGTCAATAGAATTCCGGCGACAGCATAGATTTTGAGAATGCGTGGGTTGAGCGCTGCATGGCGAAAAGCACTCCATTGACGGAGCGCCACGATGACGATCATCAGAATCACGCACGACCAGATGATGCGATGGCTGATGATTTCGAGCGCGCTGACTTGATAGAGCCATTTCCAATAGATCGGGAAAAGTCCCCAGAACGAATATGCAGCGAAGGCGTACCAAATACCTTTGTTCATCATTCCTCTTGACGCGAAACGCTGCGCGCGCAGCGTTTCGCGACCTTTCGCCTTATTTCGCGCGTTTCCCATCCGGCGTGTACGGTGCTTGTCCATCGATGTTGCCGACGAACTGAGGCAAGTGAGTGTGTCCCAGGTTCTGGCGAATCGCCATGTTCTCGCCGATGTGGTACCAATAGTGGTACGTCATCCGCAGCAACAATGTCCCGAAAAGGATTCGGCTTGGCTTGCCGTTTTTGATAACGCGCTCCTGCAATTTCTTCGTGGTCAATGTGTCGAGCCACGGATCAGCCGCTTTTGTAATGGTGTTCCACGCTTTCCAGGCGTCTTGCAGCGCAGGTGTGCTCGCTGGTGCGCCATAGCAAAATGTTTCGTTGACATCGGGCAATAACAATTTGCCTTGCCCGAACAAAAGCCAATAGCGTTGCTCTTGCCAAGCCAAGTGACCGATGTTCCAACTGATGCAGTTCATCGGCAGAATGCGTTGGCGGGCTTCATCGTCGCTGATTCCTTTTAGCGCACGCTTGAATTCGCTGCGCGTGAAACGCAATTGGAGAACGAGTGGATGAGGCATGAGAGTGCTCCTTTCAAGTAGAAAAAATTGGGATCGCGAAACTCTCGAAATGTCGCGAAAACCGCGAAAGAAAACTAGTAACTCTTCAATGCAAAGGCAGTATCTTATGGGTCATGTAACCGCCGTTCAAGTTAGCGTTGTCGTCGTTCACAAAAAGGACAAGTTCTTGCGGAGTAAATCGTAGATCAATTGGTGTGGCAACAATATCTTTAAACATCCGTTGATATACGTCCCAAGGCTGACTGCCAATCGATACGGTCATGTGGAAATGATAATCGCCACCATCGAAAGCTGCTTGGGTATTTGTAAAGCGTTTAGCCAATTCATTATTCAGCCGATTATGCAAATCGCGCAACAACGATGTCTCTTGAACATCGAGCCAAAGGATTCCAGTCTCTAAACCCTCAATCGCCACTTTGACAATTTGCAAACGGGGCAAATGGATTTCAAATGGTTGGATACTCGGAGCCAACTCCATCATGTACTCTTCGAGAGACGTCAAATCGTTGGCGGCGAATGGTTGCTTGAGCGAAACGTGTGGCGGCAAACGGGTAACATCCAATCCAATGCCATACGCGCAATGAACATCCCAAGCCAGCTTTCGGACGAAATTGTGCGTTTGCCAATCAGCAAGCAAAGCGAATGTAGCTTTCATTGACGCAAAACTATTTCGACACCACGCAGTTGCGCCCTTCGCTCTTGGCGCGACCCAACGCCTTGTCCGCACGGCGAAGCAAATCGCCAAAAGTTTTATCGCTGGGCTGCGCCGCGCAAACTCCAATGCTTACGGTCAACGGACGTTTCAATATCGTCGTCAGTTCGTTCGAATCATGGATGCGTTGCCGAATTTGTTCCGCGATTGCGAGAGCAGCACTCGACGCAGTTTCGGGCAGCAATAATCCAAACTCTTCATCGCCCAGCCGACCAAACTGTTCTGTGCCCGGAACTTGGCGCAGGATCGTCATGACCAAAGCAACTAGAACTTGATCGCCGACCTGGTATCCATGCACCGCATTGACCTGCTTGAAGAAATCCAAATCGAGCACCGCCAAGCCCAAGGCTTTTTGATAACGCTGGCAGCGTTCCAACTCGTACGCGCCCAGTTCGAAAAACTGCTGACGATTCTTGATGCCTGTCAAAGAATCGGTTTCACCAAGCAGAATCAGTTGCCGATTCAACGTGCGCGCCTCTTGCAAGGCTTGATACTCGCGCCGCCGCAACTTGTAATAACTTGCAGACGTGTATACACCGACCCAATTCGCCACAAACAAACAGACAACCATGATAACAGCGAGAACCTCAGCCGTGGGATCCGTCAATGCAAACATGCTGACGATGGCTGCACCCGTCAGGAAGAGTGCTCCACCCAAACGGAAAATCACGGCATTGGGCAACACCAGATAAATCGCAAACACCAATACCAAGTAGACTATAAAACGACCAAGAAAATTAATCGGTCGGGTGGTATCGATCAAGATTGCCATGACCACGATAAACATCGTGCAAAAGAAAACAAAGCGATCATAGACCTCTGGCTGGAAAATGCGATTGAGAAAAACGATCAACCCAGCCGTCACGGCTGCCAACAGCAAACGGGTTACCATCAACAGGAAGAAGGTCTCGCTTTGGTTAAACAAGGCAAAATCGGCGGCGACCAGTCCCAAATCGCCGACGATAAAAATAATTCCAACGATGGTTGCCTGTCGAATATCGGGATGAAGATAGTACAACCGATATTCCATCTCCAATCGTTCGAGCGGTGGTTCGAGCCAAGCAACTAGTGATTTGAAAAAGTTAGGCATGTGTACACCTCATTGTGACAATTAAGAGCGTTCGGATCACGAAACTCGCGAAATGCACGAAAGCCGCGAAAGGTATGTTTGCATTTCAAAGAAATGCAGTTACTTCCAGGACACCTCGCCTTGGAAGGTTGGTGTGTTAACAAAGCGGCGCGGGCGAATCGGTTTTTCGCCAAAATTGACGAGCAGGACAAGTTTGTGATTTCCTTTGGTAACGTAGAGCAAACTTTGTTCGGCGTCGTCAGGGCGAATTGCTTGCGCGGCTTTGGTCTCCAGTAGCAGCATGTCCTGTTTATCCCAACATTTGAAATCGTAACGACGTTTAGTGACGGTGACACCATCATAGACAATAGGGATTTCCACCTCGCGTTCAAACTGGACACCGAATTTGGGCAATGCAACTTCAAGCGCACGCTGATAATCGACTTCCATGCAATGGGTACCCAATTGCCGTTGAACATCGATGCACGCACCGATGACTGTGTACGACAGCGGTTCAAATTGATGCTTCTTGCCCTGAATGCGTGGTTCCATGCTTGCCTCCGTGAAAGTCTTTGGAACACGAAAACCTCGAAATTGCCGAAAGCCGCGAAAGAAAACCAGACTCATTCTCTTTTTCGGTACAATCGTCCTTGCTCCTATCTTCACCTCATCTTTTGATCTCTTTCATCTTGAAACACTCCAAGCGAATAACACGCTTCCTTTCGCGGTTTTCGTGACGGCGCGTCCATAGTTCGATGCAGAGCATCGAGTCGAAGACGCGCCGTCCTTTCGCGAGTTTCGCGTTCCAAACGCTCTCGCGCTAAAAAGGCCACTTGTCCTGCGCCTTCAACGGCTGCTCCAAGTCCTGCGACACAAGAATCGCTTTGATTTCATCCGGCGTGCGGCGGCGAGCAATCGGCTTGTCCCATTCGGCGAGGCGCAGCAGAACGCGCGCGGCCACCATTGCGCATTCCTTCATGTCGCGCTCGTTCACCTTGTCGAGCGTGTCCATCGCCGTGTGACCAAAGCCGCGACCCAGGGTGCGATTTTCTTCGCGCGCCGTCATCATGATCGCAGGAATGCCTTCCATGAAAAAAGGAAAATTGTCGGAGGCGGTCACGACTTTTTCGGAGAGTTTTAGCGGATAGCGCGTTTCCTTGGCGATTTTTCGCAAGATCGATTCGACATCGTCCAAGCCGCTCGTCGCAAATCCTTTCGCACCGTTACCCACTGCGCCATCGAGGTTAATCATCAATTCAATGTCGTTCAGCTTGCCGCGATTGTTCTCTACATATTTGGTCGAGCCGAGCACGCCAAGTTCTTCGCACGCAATGCCCATGAATCGAATCGTGCGTTTGAGTTGACCACGCAGCGGACCAAACAAGCGCGCGAGTTCGAGCACCATGCACGTTCCCGTTCCATCGTCCATCGCGCCCTGCGCAATATCGTGCCCGTCGTAATGCGCGCCGACAAGAATCACTTGATCGGTTTTGCCCGGCACATCGCCAATTACGTGGTATGCGACGGTCGGATGCGAATCGTTCTGCACGTCGAGCGTGACGACCGTTTCGCCTTTGTCGATCAGACGCTTGAGTGCGAACCCTGATTCGTACGAAATAGCGACGGCAGGAATTTCGCCCAATCGACCGGGACGCAGCGAGCCAGTTTCCGGCAAGCCGCCGGGCAAATGCCGCGCGTAAATAAATCCGATTGCGCCTGCGTCGACCGCGCGTCCGTATTTTTCGCGGCGATGCGGCTGGCGTCCCTCTTCCGGATTTGCGCTGGAGCACATGACGATCTTGCCCGCGAGCTTGTCTTTCTTTGCGGCGTACTCCTTCTCCGTGCCCATCCCAACATCGATGATGGCAGCGCGTAGACCACCGACCGGCGTCGAAGGTGAATACACGAGCGAAATCGAATCAATCGCGCGTTGCACCGGCGCGACGATATTGAGTCCGCATGTGCCGCGATACCAACCAAGGTAATCAAATGGCGCGAGGTGAAGTTGCTTCAAGCCGTACGCGTGAAATTTCTGCTGGATAAAATCGCGCGCCTGAGCTTCGCTGGGCGATCCGGCAAAGCGGCTGCCAAAATCGACGAGTGTTTCCAAGTTGGGATACATATCAGGCGATGTCCATGCTTCGGCGATGAGTTGTTTGTCGAGAGCTGTAATATCCAAGTGTCCTCCAGGTACTCGTGTTACGTGGTGCGTGTTCCGTTTTGATTCACGCAACACGCACCACGCATCACGCGATACAAAATCTCTTCACCACTTCATATAACACCCGTACCCCAAACTCTAGATTGGCAATGCTAACGCGTTCATTGTGTGCGTGCGCGAGTCCCGTCATCCCGCGACCTTCGTAGCGCAGCGGCATAAAGCCAAGCACCTTGGTTCCCAGCTTGGTCACGCTCTTGGCATCCGTTCCGCCCGTAATCATCCCAGGAATCAACTCTGCGCCCGGTTCGATTTCGCTAACGACTTGTCTAATCGTTTCAAACAGCGGCGAGTCGGGATCGGATTCGAGCGCGGGATACACGGGACCAAAATCGATTTCGACTTGGTCGCCGACGACGGCGCGCAATTCCTGTTCCAACGATTCGAGCGTGGTGCCGGGCAGAATGCGGCAATCGACTTGGCATTCCGCTTCGGCGGGAATCACGTTGATCTTGGTACCCGCTTTGAGAATCGTCGGCGTCGCGGTGTTACGCAAACTCGACGAGAGCCGCCGTTTGGTCGAACTGGGTAGAGGCAGCGCAACGAGCGAATCGTGATGGGTCGATTCGTCGAGCAAGCCGAGCAAGTTTTGGCGATGCGTTCCATCGACGCTGTGTGCTAATGCTTCGATGTGTCCGCGCGCGGATTTAGTAATGTGAATCGGCAGCGGCGTCTCGATGAGTCTGACCAACGCTTTCGACAGTGGCAAGATCGAATTATTTCGCTGCGGCAGCGAGGCATGACCGGGCGAGCCGCGTCCGCGCACGGTGAAGCGCGCCGATCCTTTTTCGGCGGTCGAGCAAACGTAAAACACTTTGCCGTCGATGACCAAACTCGTCGGACCGCCTTCGTTGATCGCGTACTCAGCGCGGATAAGGTCGGGATAATTCAGCGCCATCCAAGCTGCGCCCATGCGCCCGCCGGTTTCTTCGTCGGCGTTTGCCATCAAGATCACGTCACGTTTGAGCGGAGCGTTTTCGCGCTGGAGCAGCATGAAAACCATCAATTCGAGTGCGACCATGTTTTTCATATCGGTCGCGCCGCGCCCCCACACAACCCCATCGACAATTTCGCCGGAGAACGGTGGATGTTCCCACTTGTCGGCTTCGGCAGGCACAACATCGACATGCCCCATCAGCATGATTGGCGGCAGCGTGCCATCGCCTTTTAATCGCGCGACGAGATTGCCGCGTCCCGGTGCCGATTCCAAAATCGTCGATTCAATACCATCGCGTTGCAACAGCGCGGCGATGTGTTCGATGCAAGGTGTTTCGTTGCCGGGCGGATTGGTGGTATCGAAGCGAAGTAAATCTTGGAGGATGGCGGTGGTCTGTTCACGGATGAGATTCCAGTTCATGGTAACTCCAGAAGAGATAGAGATTGGAGATTAGAGATTGCGGGTATTCTATCACAACGTCATGTTCCAAACAAAAACGACGCACCTATCGGATGCGTCGCGAGTTTCTAGTGCGCGATTTATCGCGTGGTGATTATTTTCCCATCCGGGGACAGTTTCAATATAGACGTGCATCTTTCCAGCGTAATAGCTTCGACTTGGTGCATACTTCCATCATCCTCGATGCTCCAAACGAATGCCATCTTGTCAGTTTCTTGAATCATAGCAAATTGCTTTGAATCAGCGCGCCACGCAATCAAGCCCGAATTCTGACCGCAGGCAGTTCTATCTTTATACGAATACGGCAACGAAAACTGTTTTATGATCTTGCCATCGGAACTTGCAACATACCATTGGCGTGACTTGCCAACGACCCATTCTTCATTTGGAGACATCATAGGATCAACAAAAGATGAAGAAGCATTTATCAACTTCCATAAATCGGAGTTGCTGGTTTTCAGGACGACATCAGGAAAGATTCCTGACCACCACCTACCGTCAGCTAGTCTTATGGGAGGACAATTGCTGTCCCAACGCACCCGATTCTCATCACCACGACCATCGCAGACATCTTTACCTGTTGAAATTTGGTAGACATTGTACGCCCAATTGTGATTGATTAAGGTGAAAGTGTAAAGGTATCGACCATCTGGAGAAAATTGCCATTGAGTTGGTTTCATTCTGGCGTATAAACACATGGTCGTGTGTCCATCAAGACCAACAATCTCCATCCAAGTGTTCAACGCAAATGATGTATTTGGTGTCGCTCTTGACGAAATGTAATCTCGTTGACAAGCCCCTTGCACAATTCTATTTTCGGGGTCGGTCAATCTACTCCCATCAAAAACCTGATCGACTGGATTTTCGCGCTTGGGTTGAATCGCAAACAATGGCAAAGCAACAAGTATCACGGCAAATATTGCAATTGCCAACAAATGCTTGCCAAAAAGTAAATTCGCAATTCTCATGCGGAACATGATTGATTGCATTGAAATTGTAGATTGGATGCGTCGTCGTGCGAGCGCGTTACGGCGAACGCGCCCTACGTAGGGAACGCTCGCCGCAGCGTTCCATTACTCTACATGATGCGGATCGAGCGCGTCGCGCAAACCATCGCCGATGTAGTTGACGGCGATGACGGTGAGGAAGATAAAGAGACCGGGAAAAATGGCGGTCCACGGCGCATAGTCCATTTCCGATTGAGCGTTGCGCAGCATATTGCCCCACGTTGGCGTGGGCGGCTGAACGCCAAAGCCGAGATAGCTCAAACCGGATTCCGTGATAATCGCCGCGCCAACGCGGAGGGTTGCCGCCACGATAATCGGACTCATCGCGTTGGGCAGAATGTGCCGTAGCATCAAGCGAAAATTTTTCGAGCCGGAGGAACGCGCCGCTTCAATAAATTCTTTTTGCTTGATCGATAGATACGACGCGCGCACCAAACGCGCCACGCTCATCCACGAGGTTGCCGCGATGACGAGCACGATCGGAATAATACCCGCGCTGAGAAATGGGACAACGCCGGCGCGGAGCAATTGCGTGAGTAGAATCGCGACGAACAGGGTCGGCATGGTGAGCATGATGTCGGCGATGCGCATCAGAATATTGTCGAGCCAGCCGCCGTAGAAACCAGCCAGCGCGCCGAACGTCGTTCCAATGATGATGGCGAGCGACATCGCGAGCAAACCGATCAACAACGAAATGCGTCCGCCATCCATCGAGCGAACCAACATATCGCGCCCCAAGCCATCCGTGCCCATGGGATGATCGAACGAGGGCGGTAAGTATTTATCGAGGATGTGCGTCTTCCCAGGATCATAGTTGGTGACGATGGGAATCACAATCGTGCCCAGGATCAACAATACCAAAATGGTCGATCCGATCAGCGCCAAGCGATGCTTGCGGAAATGTCGCCACGTGATCGACAAGAGCGTATCCTGACGCATCGTCGGCTCGAAAACAAATTGGGGTGTGGTAACGGTTGCTTGAGTCATTAGTCGAATCGAATCCTTGGATCGAGAAAGGCATAGACAACGTCGGCGACGAGATTGAAAAAGATAATGAGCGTCGCGCTAATCATCAGAATGCCCATCAAAACCGTATAATCGCCGCGCTCGGCGCTGGCGAAAAAGAGTCGTCCCATGCCAGGCCACGAAAAAATCGTTTCGGTAAAAAGCGCGCCGTTGAACAGAGCCGGAATCTCTAGCGCGATAATCGTGACCAGCGGGATCGCGGCGTTCTTTAGCGCATGACGCACGATGACCCAGCGTTCGCGCAGACCCTTTGCCCGCGCCGTGCGCACGTAATCCATTTTCAAAACGTCGAGCATACCGGCGCGCATATAGCGCACGTGCTGCGCGAGTTGAAATATGGCCAGCATCGACACGGGCAAGACCAAATGCCAAATGCGATCGACTAACGGTTCAGGCGGGTTATCCGTCAACGTGACCATGCCGCCGCCGGGAAAAAGTGGCAGCGGCGCAGGATGCGGAAAGAGCGCTGTTCCGGCGAGTGGATTTTGCAAATTCACCGAGAAAACAATAATGAGAATGAGACCAAACCAAAAGATCGGAATCGATTGCCCCATGAACGCAATCGTCGTGACGATGTGATCGAAGATGGAATACTGGCGCACGGCAGAGATAACGCCAAACGGCAGCGCGATGACGAGCGCGAGCACAAAGGCAATCAACGAAAGATAAAGTGTATTCGGCAGCCGATCGCCAATTTCTGTTAATACGGGGCGATGCGTCACAAACGATTCGCCCCAGTTACCCTGCAACGTCTGGCTCAGCCATTTGAGGTATTTGATGTGAATCGGATCGCGCAAACCGTACTCTTCTTCCAGACGCAGCAAATCTTCCGGCGTAATATTCGGATTGTTTTGATAAGCCGACAATGGATTATTCGGTGCGATTTGGATCAGCCCGAACACGACGATGCTGATAATGAACAGCACCGGTATAGATTGAATTAATCGACGGATGATATAAGTTGTCATAGCGTCGGATCGTCTGCTAGTCACCTAGTCGTCTAGTCGTCTAGTCGGGCAGTCTGGCGACCACCCGACTATTGACTATTCGACTATCGAACTATTTAACCCAGAGATCAGCAGCGTTCCATGCGGGTCCGAGCCAGGGTGTAGCGATCCAACCTTGGACGCGGACGTTGAAACTGTGCAGTTTGTACCGCTGATAGAGATAGATGTGCGATGCGCCATCGACAACGCGCGCGGCGGCTTGGCAGTA
Source organism: Chloroflexota bacterium (assembly GCA_016215025.1). Lineage (GTDB taxonomy): Bacteria > Chloroflexota > Anaerolineae > UBA4142 > UBA4142 > JACRMI01. The sequence continues at coordinate 44,151 of JACRMI010000088.1, read as the reverse complement.
CAAATCTTTGCGCTGTGGCCAGTCCGGAATCGTGCCCGCTTTTTCGATCAATTGATCGGTCTGCGGATCGTTCCAGCGGCTGTAGTTGACGCCGCCTTGATTCTCCGGCGACGGAATGGACTTGGAATTGAAATACGTGTTCATTTGATTGTGCGGATCGATGCTGGAGTTGGTCGTGTACATCAAGACGTCATAGTTGCCTTTTTTGCGCGGCGAGTTGGCTGCCCAACCACCTAACAAAAGCGACGATGGCTGATTCTCGATGAAGAACTCGACGCCAATGGCTTTCATGTTTTCGACGATGAGCACCTGCGAATCTTCACGCAGTTTGTTACCGGTGGTCGTCTGGTATTTCAAGCGCAAGCGCTGACCATCTTTCGTGCGGATGCCATCGGACCCCGCTTTCCAACCCGCTTCGTCGAGCAATTGCTTGGCTTTGGCTTGATCAAAGGCGTACGCTTTGATCTCGGTGCAGTTGAACGGATCGGCATTTAACTCGCTGCTGCCCGGCAATGCTTTGCCAAAGAGCAACTTGTCGATGATGGTTTTCTTGTCGATGCCGAACGCAATCGCTTGGCGAACTTTGACATCACCCAGGATTGCGTGCGGAGTTTTGTTATCCGAGGGATCGGCGTTCTTGACCGTGTTGAGGATCAAGCGCTCGCCGCCCGGTTGCAAGGCGTTGAATACTTTGACGTTCGTCATCTTTTCAAGTTCGGGAATGTCCGCTTCGGTATTGTTCCACATAATGTCCGCTTCGCCATTCTTCATCAACTGCTTGGCGACTTCGGATGAGGGCACGATGCGGATAATCACTCTATCGAGATACGGCTTGCCCGGTTGCCAATATTTCTCATTGCGGACGAGCGTGATGTGATCACCGGTCACAAATTCGGTCACTTGGAATGGGCCGGTGCCGATTGGCTTGCGGTTGAATGCCCAGTTCTTCAAGTCTTCCGGCTTGCCTGCCGTCTTGGGGAAGATCGCAGCAAGATAGTTGCCATTGAACAACGTGAGCCATGCCGCGAAGAAATTCTTCATTTTGATGACGGCGGTGTTCGGATCGGGACATTCAACACTATCTACATCGGTGAATAGAGCCGTGTGCAGTGCGCCGCTGTTAGGCGTCTTGATGACTTGGAGCGTGAACTGGAGATCGGCGCAGGTAAAGTCGGAGCCATCGTGCCATTTGACACCCTTTCGCAGATGATACGTGATCGTCTTGCCATCGGCGCTCACGCCACCATTCTTGGTGGATGGTACTTCGGTCGCGAGAACGGGTACCCATTCGCCTTTTTCATTGGTGTTGAGCAAACCTTCGGACCAGAAATCGGCAACGTCGCCGAGAATCGTTTGGGTCCCGAGTTCCCAGTTGAGATGCTCTGGCTCTTGCCAGGCGACCATGGTAACGGTGCCACCCTTCTTGGCTGCAGTCGATGCAGCGGATGAAGCCGCCAGCGATGAGGCAGCGGATGAGCTTGCGGCCGTCGTCGGTGCCGGTGCAGCCGATGAAGACGATGAAGCTGGGGCACTCGAAGCCGGGGCGGACGATGAAGCGGATGAGCTTGGCGCCGTCGTCGGCGCGGGCGCAGCGGACGACGAAGACGATACCGCTGGGGCGCTTGTGGGAGCCGGTGCTGCCGTTGGAGCGGCGCAAGCGGCTAGAACAATCAATCCGATGAACAGAGAGAACAATAGAACCAATTTACGTGCGTGCATTACTTCTCCTCCTTAATAATCGCGCGTCGTTCAACTCTGGTTTAACTGGATTTGAGGTTATTGCTGGATGGTTCTCACCTCCCTTCGAACGAGGTTTGCTATTGAAGGTTGGGTTGCATCGAAAGCGGGGAAAAACAAATTCTCGATGGCAAGATTCTAACACGGATACCAGGGTTCGTCAATGAGGATTGGCTTTTTTCACTCAATGGTCCGGCGCGGCAGGCGTCCTCGAATCGCCATGAGGCATTGCTTGGCGTCCCGTGCGATGCCATGATTCGCGTCGTCTTGCAAATCTTCGATGTAAGGGATGACGCGCGCGTCGCCAATGCGTCCCAAACCCATCAACGCAATTTGGCGCACGTCAAAGTTTTCGTTTTCATCGTACGCCACGCGCAACAACGCATCGATAGCCGTCGGAACGTTGAATTCGGCGAGGCAGTTCGCCGCCCAATACCGCACTTCTGCTGATGGGTGTTTGATCGATTGGCATATTGCGGGCAACGAGTCGGACTTGGCTGCCGCTGTGGACATTGCGGAACGAATACTTTGCTTGACACTGCCTTCCATCGCACCTTTTTCCGCCGCCAACATTTCCGCTAACGCTTGAATGGCGCGCCCGCCACCAATGTGTCCAATGGCTTGCGCAATTGCCGCGCGCAGTTCAAATTCGTCCGCCGAAATCCGATTGACGTACAAATTATGGCGGTACTTTGGATCGCGCGATTCGAGCGCTGCGTCGATGGAAGCGTGTTCACGCTCGCGACTCGTTTCGCTGGCTTGCGCCAACGCGTCGATGGTGGATTCGTCGCCGATTTTGCCCAGCGCGGTTGCGGCTGCAATTCGCTCACCGCGTGTGCTGTCGCTTGCCAATAACATGCCGACGATGGCAGCAACCGCCTTGGTTGCTTTCAACTCACCCAGCGCAACTGCCGCCGCATGACGAATGTCCGGATCGCGAATCGTCAGAGCTTGAACGAGACCGGTGATGTCACGCCTGGCTTTAAGATTCGCAATGTTGGGTTTGAACAATGGCATCGCGTCCTCCGAGGATGGTGTGAGTATAATCCAGGGAATGTTGCTAGTCAATTTGAGTATGGGAGTGCGAGAGCGCAGATTGACGCATGGCTAGGTTTGGGTGATAATGCGAGCCATTACCAACATTCCAAATCAGAAATGGAGGCAAATGAATCCACTCAATCGTGAGCAAGTGTGGCAACTCCTGTGCGAGTACACGCAAAGCGATTTGCTGCGTAAGCATTGCGTCGCCGTAGAAACCGCTATGAAATGGTACGCCCGCAAATTCGGCGAGGACGAAAGCTTGTGGGGCAACATCGGTCTCATCCACGACCTCGCGTTTGAAAAATTCCCAGACCAGCATCCGCAAAAGGATGGCGAGATTCTCAAAGAGCGTGGCTGGCCGGATGACTTGGTGCGCGCCGTCTGGTCGCATGGTGATGCGCTTAACATTCCACGCGTGACGCCGATGGAGAAGACGCTCTACGCGGTGGACGAATTGACCGGGCTGATTATTGCCGTCGCACTGGTTCGCCCATCCAAGAAAATCGCCGACGTGGAAGTTTCGTCCGTCAAGAAGAAATGGAAAGACAAGGCATTTGCGCGCGGCGTGAATCGCGAGGATATTGCCAAAGGCGCAGAGGCGCTTGGCGTGCCATTGGACGAACATATCGGCAACGTGATTACAGCCCTCAAAGAGAACGCCGAAGCGTTAGGCGTATGAATTTCGTGGGGCGGGAATTGGCAACTAGTCCAGTTCCTGCCCTATTCAATCAGTAAGCTTTTAACTGAGAGACCGCGTGTTCCAAGCGGCTACTGAGCACCCAATTGTCTATTGCCTAAACTCACAAACCCAAGTAAAATAGCGCCAACAATGTTAACTTGTCATCGCAGCCCCTACTCTTGAGGCAAAGGTGCCATGGCTCTATCTGACACACTCCATACGTTACGTCTCCGTAATTACTTTACGCGAACTTTTATACCCCGCTTTCAATCACTTCAAAACGCTACCAGCCAAACGCGGTTGATTGTCATGCTCTGGTCGCCCCAATCCGCCACCACTTGGTCGAATTGGACCAAAAAAGCTCTTACCGAATTGGAGCGACGCGGTCACACGGTTTTCTACAGCGAGCAGTTGGGCGTGTCCACTTCGATGCGTTCCAAAAAAGGGGTCGAATACCGAGCAACCGACACGCTCGATTTAATTCTCACCGTGCAATCGATGTTTGATCCTATTGGCGATGTGCAGGACTTGAACGACATGCTCGTGGTCGATGCCAAGATGCTGCTCTTTATCGATCAAGCCGCACGTGATCGCTATTTGTACGAGTTTGCGGAGACTGAGCTGGCGGCGCGTTATAACAATATCGAGTCTTTTAAATTTCCCGACGATTTGCAACAGACCCTCTTGCTCGATAAACTGCTTGCGAAGTTGAACGTCATGCAAATGGTCAAGTATCGCGCGATTCAAAACGGAAAAAATTGGGGACTGGCTCTGCCACCCGAAAATAATTCTCCGTCTAGCGCGCCGACTCCTTTTCGATACAACTTGCTCGAACTGTATCGCTTGAACCGCGATGAGTTGGAAACACTTTTGGATTCGACGACGCTATTCATTCTGGCGTACGTAAATCAAATGAGCAAGATAACCTTGCGAACGCTTTGGCAAGACATGAAACTCGAAGAGGGACAGATACAGCCGCGTATGATGCGGTTGCAACATGGCAAGCTGCTTGCCGAGTCCAATGGCAATGTCATCGTCACTGATCTGGGCAAACAACTGTTGAAGGATGTGGGGTTGTAGAGCGAGCGGCTTCGGCACCAAAGGTGCCGCGCTCGCGGCGGGCTAGCGGCCCGCGCTACAAACAAAATCGCCGCGCGCTGCGGCGATTTTTATTTTTCGGCGGCGCTCAAAAAACCACCTGACCTACCCCTTCTCACCGCCAAAATTTCTGCGATGATAGCGAGCGCCATTTCCTCCGGTGTCCGCGCGCCCAAGTCTAATCCAACCGGGCCATACACGCGCGATAAAAATTCCTCTGACACACCACTGGCACGCAGTTCGGCAAAGTGTTGTTTGCGCGTTTCGCGCGAGCCCATTGCGCCGATATAACGCGGCGCATTTGTCGTCGATAATGCTTTGAGCGCGGGAATATCGAACTTGGGGTCGTGCGTTAGAATCGCGATGTAGGTTGACGAATCGATGCGCGTCCGCGTTTGCGCGATGACTTCATCGGGCCACGCGACAATGAGTTCATCGGCGGTGGGAAAACGTTCGCGTGTGGCGAAACGACTGCGCCCATCGACAACGGTCACGCGAAAGCCAAGTGCCTGCGCGAATCGGGTCAACGGAATCGCCGTATGCACGCCGCCGAAAATAATCAACTTGGGCTTGGGCGCAAAGACATCGATAAAGACTTGCATCTCACCATACACGCAATTCTCCGACTGCTCGATCTGCATCGCGCGCAAGGCATCATGGACGACCTGGGTTTGCAATGCGGCATCGCCCAAATCACCGGAGACCCGACCATCCGGATAGGCTAGTATTTTTGCACCGAGCCGTTCGCCGTTGAGGACTGTCGCCACAGCGCACAACACTTCATCTGCGAGATTGCGTTTTATTTCGTCGAATAGACTCATACTATTTTCCCCCCGTAATCTCGCGAATCCCAAAAGGCAAATTTTATTTTTTGATTCGTGAAGATTCGCGCGGATTCGTGGGCAACTATTTCACTAACATACTATCGCACTAATTCCACAAATACTTCAATCATTCCCCCGCACGATAATCCGACATCCCAAGCCGTCTCATCCGCAATGCCATATTTGACCAACTTGGATTTGCCGGTCTTGATGACGCCTAACGCTTCTTCGATCACGGCTCCCTCGACGCAGCCGCCGCTCACCGAGCCAGCAAATTCGCCGCGCGAGTTGACGATCATCTTCGCCGCAATCGGTCGCGGAGTTGAGCCGCCCGCTTTGACGACAGTGGCCATCGCGACAGCGTCGCCGCGCGCTTGCCATGCGTTAATCGTCGAAATCATATCTCTCATGCCGTTCTCGTTTCTAGTCATTTGAGAAACCCGATTTCTCGACTGAGTCTGCATTGTTTTTTGCCGAACCGACCAGAAAACGGGGTTCTGGTTTACCTTCCAGTCGGGACATTGCCCACAACGCCATCAAAAGAACGATGAAAGCAACCATTTGGCTCAGGCGATAACCACCGCCCAAAAGTGTTTCATCGCCGCGAAATCCATCGATGAAAACGCGCGCGGCGCTGTACCACGCAATCGCAAACAACGCAATCGATCCATCATGCAACGGTCGGCGCGCGAGCTGCCAAACGACGATCGCACCGATGAGTGTGATCATCGCCAAATAGATTTGGACTGGATGACGCAGATCACCCCAAAGCGAAATCGCCCAGGGCAAATCGGTTGGCGTGCCGATGGCATCGCCGTTCAGCAATTGCCCGATCGTAATGATGGCGAGGGCAATCAATGCGCCTGGAGCTAACGCATCGGCGAAACGCGCGAACGAAATATTGCGCCAGACCACGTATGTATAAGCGGCGATAGCTCCACCGGCGATGCCATAATCCAGCGACAACGCGCTCGCCGTCAGCGAAAACATATCGAATGGCTGGCTCGCGTAAATCATTGAGTTTTGCAAGATGAAAACGATTCGCCCAAACAGAATCGTCGCCGCGATGCCGATGAGCATAATGTTCCAGACATCATCAGAACGAATGCCACGTCGTTTGGCTTGCCGTTCGGTGATCGATGCGCCTAGCCAGATAGCAATGAGCAACGCGAGAACAAGGGATTGAATCGATGCTGGACCCACTTGAATGATCGGCATCATTGGCGCGCACTCAACGATGTGATTTGGGCCTGTATGTAAGCGCGATTCATTGCGCCGATGTTTGCCGCCCGCACGATACCGGACCGATCAATAAAGTACGAAGTCGGTAAACCTTGCACGCGATACAGCCGCGTTACCGCGCTATCCGAATCGAGCAGAATCGGAAAGGTGAGTTGAAATTCATTGGCGAAATTTCGAACCACAATATCGCCTTCCGCGTTGTTGATCGCAAGCACGACGAATCCTTCAGGATGTTGTCGATACGCCGCTTGAATATCTTGCATTTCCGCGCGACACGGCTGACACCAGGTTGCCCAGAAATTAATGAGCACCACTTGTCCGCGCAAATCTTTGAGCGCCATGGATTTGCCATCGAGTGTCGATAACGTAAAATCAGGCGCTTGAAAATCGACGTGCGCCGCGACATTGGCAATCACTTGGTCGGTGGTTGGCACCCGCGTGAGGTGAATCCACGCGCCGCCCAAAATCGCAATCGATGCGATCAACGAATACCATTTCAATTGGCTCACGCCGGGCATTATACGCTGAACGATTATCTTGCGCAATGGGATTCACCCAAGTATAATGGGCGCACTTTGTTCAGACCCCAAGAACGCCTAACAAAATGTCATGCTGAGCGGAGAAGCATCTCGTTCTGCAAAGAATGAGATCCTTCACTTCGCTCAGAGTGACAATCGTTTTCATTGTGTTAGGGTCTCTACGGTCTCGGAGACACCCCATGTCCACACCTGACATGATTTCTAGCATCAAGGAAAAATTAATCGCCGAGCGCGCCAAGCTGCTCGATTCATTTGCGGAGGTGCCGCGTGAGGTGATGGTGCGTCCGTACAAAGGCGGCTGGTCGATCAAAGATGTGCTGGCGCACACGGCAATGGCGGAATCGGTGAATGTAAAATTTGCCAAGATGATGGTCGCCAAAGAATCACCATTGCAATTGAAAGAATTCGCCGCCGAGTATCCGGACTTTCCCGGCGAATTTGAGCTCGACAAGTTCAACGCGTGGATGACGAAACGCTGGGAAGAGAAATCGCTCGATCAAGTACTCGCGGCGTTGAATGAAACTCGGGCGGACACACTCGCATGGTTGGAGACACTCACACCCGCGCAACTCGAACGCTCAGGCGCGCACGTGGTCTGGGGCAATCAAACGGTCCAGGGAATGTTTCGCATCCTCGTCATCCACGACAAATTTCATCGCAACGACATTCTAAAACGCAAAGCATAATACGCAATGCGTGATGCGTGACTCTTCGACTTCGCTCAGGGTGACATTCACGCATCACGCACCACGCCACCATGAATCTCCAATATATAATCTCTAACCACCGCACCTTCTTCATCTTCCTCGCCACCATCGTACTGATGGAAATCGCGCACGGCGTTGAACTCATCGCGCTGTTTCCGCTCTACCTGAACGATCAAATGCACGAAGGTGCAGACGCGATCGGCGTTACGTTATCGTCGTATCTCATCGCCGATATTTTAGCGCGCACACCCGCAGGCTGGGCGGCCGATCGCTGGGCACGCAAGCCGGTGTTGTTGATTGGAGTCGCGCTGTCGGCTCTGCCGATTCTTCTCATGCCGCGTGTCGAATCGCAATCGCTGTTTCTTTTCCTCAACATCGTCAATGGCATTGGCGCGGGATGCATCTGGCCTGCGATCTACGCCGGCATCGCCGATGTGTATGGTCGCGAACGATACGGCTTGGTACTGGGTATCGTCAACATGGTGATGCTCGGCGGCATTGCCATCGGACCAATCGCGGGAGGATTTTTGCTGGGGCACGTCAATTACGAGACGGCATTCGTCATTTGCTTTGTGATTGTGATGATTGCGTTCGTGCTTGTCGTCGCGTTCGTGCGCGAAGCGAGGACGCATCAAGCTGTGGCACATTCGGAATTGCAATCGTTTCGCACGGTCCTGGGACAATTGGATGCGACGCTGACACGTTTGCTCGTCATCGGTTTGTTGTTGACATTCGCTCTCGGCATGATGCTGCCGCTGATTTCACTCTTCGGCAAGCAAGTCATGAATCTCACGCCGGACCAATTCGCATTGATTTTGATTCCGCCCAGCATCATCACCGCCGCATTGATTATTCCCGCCGGTCAATGGGCGGACCGACATGGTCGCCAACTGCCGTTGATTCTCGGCTTGATACTTGTGGCGATTCCATTCGCAGGCGCGCCGCTCTCGATCAATCCCCTCATCGTGACTGCAGGCGCGACGGTGGCTGGCATCGGCTATGCGCTGTTAGTTCCGGCGTGGAATGCGCTGGTGATGGAATATGTTCCGGCGAATGCGCGAGGATTATTCCTAGGAGCGATTGCCACCGCGCAAGGCATCGGACTGGCGGTGGGGCCTTTCGTCGGCGGCGAGTTGTGGGAGCGCGTCCATGTTTACGCACCGTTTGAAATCGCCGCACTGTTTCTTTTCGGCGCGACGATTATCGCGGTAATGAATGCGCGGATGACAAAATGAAACGAGGGCAGCTAGCCCTCGTTTCATTTCAATCTTAATAACAACCAGGAACCCGAAGCACTTGGCCGGCGTAGATCCAATTCATGTTATAGACACCATTGTACCGCGCGAGTGTCCACGGATCCATTCCCAAGCGCCACGCGATACCCGACATCGTATCGCCGTACTGCACACGATAAGCACAGCGATAAATCGGACCGGGATAAGGATGGGGCTTGGGCGCAGGATACCAACAACCGGGACAGGGGTACGGATTAGGATAGCCACCAGGAATGAAGAGGACTTGGCCCACGTAAATGTAATTGGGATTCAAAACGCCATTCACGCGCGCAAGCGTCCACATATCGACATGGTACCAGCTTGCAATCCAGGAAAGATTTTGCCCTGGCTGCACGACGTGGTAGGTTGGACTTGCGGCAGACGCCTTACTGGGACTCGCGGCAACAAGCAAGAACGCGACCAAAACAACCAAGCACAGAATCAAGAGATTACGCATATCGTCTCCTTTGACTGGCTCATGTGATAAACCAGCCCACACTAAACTGATTGACGACAACTCAGAGATGGACCGAGAGACAGAAAACCATCCTTGCCTTTCCTTCACCTCCTTTTGCGTTGAACCATTCGACCAGATTGTTAGGGCTATCCTATCTAAAGCCAGTTTACTATCGACAAATAGGGTTGTCAATACCCTGGTGAAAATTAAATGCGACGCTCCGCCAGGGAGCGTCGCATTTCTTCGTGAATTTTAGCGCCAGCCGCGTTGGAACGGTTGTACGCCTGGGCGATTCTGGTTCGGAGAACCAGGACCCATCATATTCTGCCCACGTCCTTGCCCCATCATGCCCTGCCCGCGTCCAGCGCCAGGCGCTGGTGCCGTGAACTTGCGCGTCAATTCCGCTTGCGCGTTCGCCTTCATCAGCGCGAGCTGCGCATCGGCTTGCGCCTGCGTCAGTCGATTGTTCGCCACGGCGGTCTTGAGCTGCTCTGCACGCGATGCAACAAAGGATTCGATGATCTTGTCCGTCGAAACGTTCTTTTCTTTCGCGACATCGGCGATGGTCTTGCCACCGTAGAGCTGTTGCAACAATGTCTGCGTATCCATGCCGAACAAGGTTGCAGCAACCGAGACGATGGAATTTTGCTGACCACGTCCTGCGCCCAACGTAGGCGCTGTGAACTTGCGCGTCAGTTCCGCTTGCGCATTGGTTTTCATCAACGCGAGTTGCGCGTCAGCTTGCGCTTGGGTCAGGCGACCGTTCGTAACGGCGGTTTTGAGCGCTTCTGCGCGCTCCGCGACAAACGCCTCGATGATCTTGTCGGTCGCAACATTCTTTTCCTTGGCGACATCGGCGATGGTCTTGCCACCGTAGAGTTGCTGAAGCAGTGTCTGCGCATCCATGCCAAACAGTTTCGCGGCGACGGCGACGAGTGAATTCTGCGGTCCACCGATGCCGGATCCTCTGCCAAGACCTGACAGGGGCGCTTTGCCACCTTGCACAGGTCCTTGAGCAAACGCCGACGTGGTGCCGAACGTGGCAACGCTTATGAGCGCAATCAACGCGGCAGTTGCTCCAATCACGAGAAACTTTTTCATTGTAACCTCCTAATTTTTCCGCGGTTGTGTCCGCGTTTCTGATTGCACTCTAAACCAAAGCTGTGAAGAAATTATGCAGAACATGTAAAGACTATGTTATCGTATTAGGTTGCATCCTTATGCGTTTCGGTGCATAATGTTTTCGCAATTTCTCATCAACCTTTAAGACAGGACTCATCATTGGTTGCACTATTGTTTTTGCTGGAAACATTTCTCGTCTCAATTGGCGCAGGAATTTTTGGCGCGCTCCTGGGATTGGGCGGCGGCGTAATTCTCGTGCCCATTCTAACGCTTGTGCTCGGCATCGACATTCATTATGCGATTGGCGCAAGCATCGTGTCCGTCATTGCGACGTCGTCGGGCGCAGCCGCGGCGTACTTGCGCGACGGCGTAACGAACATTCGCGTGGCGATGTTTCTCGAAATCGGTACGACCCTGGGTGCGATCGTCGGCGCGTTCATCGCCGGCTTTGTGGGCGGACCTGGGTTGTTCATCATCTTTGGTATCGTGTTGGCATATTCCGCTTATGCGATGTTTCGGCGACGCGATAGCGAGTTGCCCATCGGCGTAGAGATGGGACCCATCGCCGGTTTTCTCCAACTGGGAGGATCGTATTACGACGCCGCGCTGAACCGACTCGTCAAATACAATGTGCGCGGCGCGCGGTACGGATTGCCCTTGATGTTCATCGCCGGTGCGGTCTCTGGGCTATTGGGCATCGGCAGCGGCGTGCTCAAAGTGCCGGCCATGGACATTGCGATGAAATTGCCAATGAAGGTTTCGACGGCGACCAGCAATTTGATGATCGGCGTAACCGCGGCCGCGAGCGCCGGTGTCTATTTCGTGCGCGGGGATGTCAATCCCTTTATCGCCGCGCCCGTCGCGATGGGCGTCTTGATCGGCGCAACCTTTGGCACCCGCATCATGATGCGCATCCGCAGCACGATGATTCGGCGTGTGTTTATCGTTGTGCTGGTTATTGTAGCCCTTCAAATGCTCGTCAAAGGACTGGGGATTAATTTTTGATCGATAGGAGATCGGAGTGACGACAACTCAATTTTGGGTGATGGCAATCGAAGCGATCTTGGTTACGGTACCAAGTGTGCTGCTCATTCCCCGCGCGCGCCAATCACCGCTGTTTGACCGGGTGCTATGGATAGCGACCTGGCTGTTGGCTTTTCTGGGTGCGTGGGGTGCGCCAAGTTATTTTTCGGCGAATCCATCGTTCAATACTCTGATCTTTGCCGATGTCGTAATCATTCCTACAATGATTGGCGCATTGGTCGGCGCATTATCAATCAACGTACTTCTGTGGTTGATGGATCGATTTAGTGGACCAGCGACAGAAGAAGTTATCGAAGAATTACCGGCGTTAGCTGAGGAAACCGATGGCGGAGAAAATCCAAGCTCACTCGAACAATAACGATTCGACGCTGCGAATCGAGTTATTCATTGCGAGATTATTGCGCTGGGGCGTGATCGTTAGCTTTGTCATCGTCGCGATTGGCATCGGCATGGTGCTTATCACCGGACAGACGGGTTATCACGAAATTCGTCTCGACGATTTGAACAGTATCGTTGGATACAATGTCAAGCCCGATTTTCCCAGTACGTTGGGCGAGGTATGGAACGGCTTGCTCGCGCTCAAACCGTACGCGATCATTGCGCTGGGCTTGCTTTTGCTGATTGCAATTCCAGTGATGCGCGTCACCGTGTCAGTGATTGCATTCGCGATGGAACGCGATTGGCTTTACGTGGCGCTCACGGCAATTGTGCTGCTCGTGTTGTTGACCAGCTTTTTGATTGGCGAAGCCGGAGGATAATTTAGAATGTCATTGCGGGCGAAGCGAAGCCGCTTCGCGGCCACCTTGGATGGGGATTGCTTCGTCGCTCAACCACCTCTTGATAACGACCCTTGTTCGAATCGCTCCTCGCAATGACAGACTGTTACGCTCTCTCCCACACTGCGAAATGCGACAAACCGAATACTCGCAGCGGCGTATGCTCTAAAAAGTACGTCACACTGCGAAGCCCGCGCGCTAGGAGTTTACTCCGGCGCGCGATTTTATCGTACCCCGGATACACTTGAGTGTGGACGAGCAGCTTGCCATCGAGGTTACAAAATAGCGCGCGAATGTCGCGCATCGTGTACGCGCGAACGTGCGGGGCAAATTTGTTGCGGAGAAAATTGGGGAGCCAACCGATGAAAGGAATATTTCCAAAAACGTAACGCTGACCAAAGTACGCGCCGTGCGTTTCAAATGGATAAAGTCGATTGGGCGCAAAGACGATCACGCGACCACCGGCCCGAACCACGCGGCACGCTTCACGAATCGTCTGCTGATCGTCGGCGACGTGCTCGATGACTTCGTGCAGCAAAACTGCATCGAAGAAATTATCGGGGAAGGGAAGCGTCTCGGAAGCGGAAACGGAAAGCAAGTCGAGTTTTTTTTCGCGGTGCGCGTCGGCTAACTTGTCGGCGTCAACATCGACACCGAATGCGTGCGCGTGCAACTCGGTAAACTTTTCCACGTATGCGCCGACGCCGCAGCCAATATCCAACACACGCGCGCCTTCCACGCGAACGTAATCGCGAATCAGGTCGAGCCGGCGCCATTGACCAAAGCGCCACACGTACGATGGATGTCCGAGTTTGATTGCCTTGTCTTCTATCGTCATGGGGCGCATAGTAGCAAAAGTCGTACTAAAATGCAAAGACTGCAATAACGTGCGACGCGCAAAAACATGCGACGCACCTTGAAGGTGCGTCGCATGTTTTTGCGTTCGTTTACCACGCGTACCGTACCGTGTAATTGACCACACCTTCGCCATCCGGCGCAACTTTTACACGATATTCAATCGTCTGCGCATCAAGCTTGGTGAAATCGAAATTCGTTTTCGTGATCTGCCAATTCGACCAGCGGAACAAATGCTCAACTACCCGCACTTCGACCGCTTCCTTCTTGTGATTGCGAATCTTGATCTGGTACGACTCTTCGATCGTGCGCTCATTAACTTTGGTGAAATTTGTCTGCGTCCGCTCGCCCACCACGTCGAACGCATTACCGACGTTCAAGCGAATCATTTCGTCCTTGGGCGTATGATCGATATTGTCCTCGCCGATGAATTGATTGCTGCCATCGGCGTCCGCTTTGTAAACGCGAATCGTGCCCTTCGGTAGCGGAATGCCTAACTTGTTTTGCTCGTTATTCTTAAACTCGATCATCACCGCGACTTTGGTATCGCTGGTCTTGCCATAATTGGCATCGGTGATTTGATAACCGTAGAACCGATAATTCTTGCCGCCGTCGTAGACAAACAATTTGTTGATCGGCGTATTCGCCGCCGTCGTAAATTCGATTTGTTTCGTCTCGCGATTGTGAATCGTCGTCGCGCGTTGCAGCGAGTACATGTGATACTCGAATAAATCCTGCTGAGTGAATTGCTCGCTCTTCGCCGCAGCGGTTGGCGCAGCCATGAGAGCGCCATCGCGTGCAGCAGGTACCGGCGTCACGCGTTTAACATCGCCCGCGACGAGTTTCAAATTTGCATCCTCGTACGTCGCGCCGCTTTGGTTATCGACGGTCACCCAGCCATTGAGATTCATCGCGGTATCGTCTTTGTTCACGACGATGACATAGTTCGCTTTCCAATTGACGCCGTTCGTCAGATACGTCACCTGCGCGTCCTGGTTTCCCTCTTTGGAAGAATCCACCAGCCAGATGAGCGTCGGCTTGGTGATGAGACCACCGGGCAGATTCGGGTATTTCACTTCACGCACACGCGCAAGTTTCACGGTCGTTACCTGACCATCATCGGATTGTAAAATAATGTCGTCGGAACCGCTGAGGAGTTTGCCGCTGTACTTGGTTCCATCCTCCGTTACGAGCGCAACGGTTTGATCGAGATATTTCTGTAGAATCTTTTGTGAGCCGACAATGTCGTACGCATAATTTTGCTCGATCACATGCGTGCCACTGGGGTCGGTAAGCGACGTAAACTGCACGCTGGTCGGATCGATTTGCGCCGCAACGTCGGAAAAGCGCACTTCATTCTTTCCCGATTTGAGTGTCAGAACGCGTTTGTCTTTGACCAACGCGACGTTGGAGTTGTAAACGGTCAAATCGACGCCCGCGCTTTTCGCTTCGGCACGCGAGGCACTCAGCACCGCAAGCGAATTGCCGCCCTGACAACCGAGCGTCAGCATCAAAAGCACGAATAATGTCAGAATCAGAACGCCCCAGTACCATTTTCGATGTAACATGATGTCCTCCTTGTTGAGTATCATCTATCAGACGATGGTTGTTGATGTTTTGTTCCCAATAAAAAGGACACTGATGCACACAGATAAAAATCAATATCTGTGTTTATCTGTGTGCATCAGCGTCAATCAGTGTCCCAAAGATTAGGCGAGAAATTGGCTACGCGCCTAGCACTTGATCAATGTCGTTGATCACAACCAATGCTGCGCCCGCTTCGATCATGGCAAGCGCATCAGCTTGCGAATGAACGCTCGCCGCCCGCACCTTGAGACTCGGACTCGTCGCTCGAATTAGCGCCACATCGGCAGCCATTGTATCGCTTGGCTCAAAGCCGGTCGCCGTCATCACCGATATCGCGCCCGCCGCTTCGACGATTTTGCAGGCGTGCGCTTTTTCTTCATTGTTCAATAACGGCGTTTCGAGAATCACCGTAATCGGTTTGCCACGCGCGGTCCGGATGACACCTTGAACGTCGTTCTTGACCGCGAGGTCATCGTGATCGCGCACCGCGCCCACGTTGATGACCATCGCGAGTTCATCCGCGCCGCGCTGACACAAATCCTGGGTCTCGTACATTTTCGTCGCAGTCGTTACGCCGCCATGCGGAAACCCAATCATCGAAATAACTTTGATGTGCGTGTCTTTCAATGCCTTGCGCGCCACTTCAATATAGTTTGGTTTGACGAACACGGCGACGCAATCCGCGCGCACTGCCGCCACGCAACCTTCTTCCACTTCCGCGCGCGATAGTTGCGGCGCGAGCAACGCGAGTTCGACTTTGCGCAATAATGGGACTGGAGTGAGAATCATTTTTGCGATAATGCCTTTTCGATTGGAATGCCGTTCAGAAAAACGCTGACTTGTTTGACAGTTGAAAATTGTAACGCGACTTGTTCGATCTGCGCCTGAACACGCGGATCGTCGCATACGCCGCTAAGATTCAGCGTGCCAGAAATATAGATCGTCGCCTTGCCGTTAATCACCGCCGCGCCATCGACCTTGAGGTTGGCATTCGCCAGCGCGTTGTACAATCCCGATTGTCCATAGTTCTTATCGTGAATCGAAAACAGTTCATTGAGCGATGCGGTCAGCGGCGCTTGCGTCGCCGGTATCTGGCGGTCCACTGCGACGATGCTATCATTACAGCCGATTTTTATGCCCGACTTGCCATTGTCTTCCAGCGCGACGAAGAATAGTTTGATCGTCATTTTGCCCGCTGCGCTGGGCGAGGTTGCGGTTGGTACAACCTTCACCGTTGGCGCAGTCGTCGCGGTTACGGCAGGTACGATTACGCGCGTCGCTGTTGCAGATGGCGATGACACTGGCAAGTTAGTTGGCGCGACGTTCGGTATTGGCGACGGCGGCGGACTGGTCGGAATGAAAACGCGGGTTGGCGTGGACACCAACAATGAAGTTGGTTCGGAACTACAACCGATGAGTGTAGCAGCTAGCAATGCAATTATCCAAAGTCGAATTGGCGACATGGGTCACCTCTGTGTGCTTTCCATCTTACGCGATTGCGAGAAAAAAATCAAAATGGCTTATTTTTGCGGCAGCCAATGCATTTTGACTTGACTCGCCAGTTGCTTAAATTCAGGGTCTCCGCTGATCAACTCGGCATTATTTTGCATGGCTAACGCCGCCGCAAAGCAATCGGCATAAGCCAATTTCGCTTTTGCTTTCAACTGTGCGGCTTGATATGTGAGTTCCCAGTCGACATCAATGATTTCGATTGCCATCCCTCGGACTTCGTGCAGTTTTTCTTCTGCAACTTGCGCAGAATAAGATCGCGCAATGTCGCACCAAACTTCGCCAAGATTGATAACCGACATCAGTAGTTTAACGCCCGTTTTCTCGGCTTGCGTCAATAGCGTTTCTACCTCTGCCGCGCCTGGCTCATCTTCAAAGTAAGCAATAAGGGCAAAACTGTCTAGTACCTTGCGCATGGTCATTTTCAGCGTTCCTTTTCTGCCGCCCGATCAGCGATCAAGGCTTTCAATGCTTTCTTGCCTTTGAGTGATCCTCTGAGATTTCGGTAATAATCCGCAGTGACAGGTTTTAGCACAATGCGTTCGCCTTCGTCATAAATTTGGATCTTTGTTCCCGCTTTCATGCCATACTTGCGCCGTAATGCCGCCGGGATGACGATCTGTCCCTTGACGGTTATGTAGGTTTCCATAGCTCTCCTTTCTACATTCTGCTTGAGATTGTACCTTATTATAGAAGGTAAGTCAACTAAGTGCATGACTTACCTTGCTAACCTACAAACCACACTCGTACCATAAAGTTGACGCTCAGGATCGGGAGCTTGGCGCACTGCTCATCCCACGCTTTTGCGATTTTTCCAGTCTGTGTTATCATCCCAGCGTGATGAAAACCTTAACTGACCTTTGGAATAACAAGCGCGACGTACTCATCAGCGTAATTCTCTTTCTCCTCACGTTCGTACTCTACCTACGAACCCTCGCACCCTCGGTCGCATTTCTCTTCGACGACACACTCGAATTTCAATACGTCGTCCCACGCCTGGGAATCCTTCACCAAACGGGCTACCCATTCTATACGCTTGTCGGCAAACTGTTCACACTGTTCGTGCCGCTAAACGACCCAGCTTTTCGATTGAATTTGTTCTCCGCGTTGAACGGAGCGCTTGCAGTAGCGATGATCTACATGGTCATTCGTCATCTAACCACCTATCGCATCGCGGCGATGATGGGTGCGCTGACGTTTGCCGTTGGAGAAACCTTCTGGGCACAAGCGGTTATCGCCGAAACGTATACGATGCAGATGCTGATCGTCGCCGGCTTGCTATACCTTACGCTCATCTGGCGCGAAGAATTCCAAAGTGGAAACCTTGATAACGCACGTCGCCGCTTTTATCTTCTCGCTTTCATGATGGGACTCGGTCTCGCTCACCATCGACTCATTCTCTTGCTCTACCCCGCTATTGCGTTCTGCGTTTTGCTCGTTAACAGAAATATAATCCGCGATTTCAAAACCCTTTCCCGTGCCGCGCTCTTTTTCCTTTTACCTTTAAGCTTGTACCTTTATCTCCCTCTTCGCGGCAACGTCGGTTCTGCCGATGGAACGTACGGGAACACGCTGCAAGGTTTCATCGAGTGGGTGATGGCATCCAAGTACGCCGATTTCCTCACGTCGAATCCGCTTGCCGTGCAGCATGACGCGCCATATTACGGAGCGATGTTCAACGCACAATTTACCGTCGCGGGGCTAGCGCTTGCAGTGCTTGGCATTCTCTGGCTTTTGCGTCGTCCGCGCGAATGGATGTTGCTCGTCGTCGCACTCATCGCCGAAGCAGGATTCGCATTCAACTACAAAACCGCAGACGTCCAAGTCCACTTTCTTACGACGTTTCTCCTAATTGCGCTCATTACAGGCGCAAGTGTTGACGGTCTCTTGGATATTTTCACGCGTCACGTATCACGCGTCACGTATCCGATCATTTTCATTCTTGCGTTAGTCATTCCCACGAATCTTTTACTAACCAACTATCCAACCAACGACCTTTCGCAATCCTGGGACGTCCACGACAATGGTCTCGACATCCTCAACCAGCCACTCGAACCCAGTTCGTCCGTCGTTGGAATCTTGGGCGAGGTGACTTTGCTCCGCTATTTCCAAGAGAATCGCGGAATCCGTCCCGATGTGCAAACCATTGCCGCCGATAAAGAATCCGATCGTCTCGCCGCCATAGCGAGTGCGTTAAAACAAAATCGAATTGTGTATATCACTCGACCATTGAAAGGCGCGCCGGAGAAATATTCGCTGTCGTCGTTCGGTCCGTTGATTCGCGTGCAACCACAACCAGTGACGATCGCTCCCAAAATCTCGCAACCGCTCGACGCCGATTTTGGCGCGGTGCGATTGATCGGCTATGCTGTCGATTCAGCGCGGCTCGCTGCGATTCCCAATCTCTGGCACGCCGAGAATGGAAAATTTTTGCGCGTCACGCTCTACTGGCAAGTCGATGAAAAAATCGACGCCGATGCCATGGTTTCGATCAAAGTGATGCGCAGTGACCGGCGCGTCTTTGGTCAAATCGATCAACGTCCGGTCAGGAATGCCTATCCAACGACCGCATGGCGACCTGGCGAAATGATTGTCGATACGTACGACGTGCCCATCTTTCCCGGCGTAACGCCAAGCGATTATGCGCTCAACGTCACGCTGTACGACGCGAAATCGGGTGAGGTCGTCGGGCAGAAAGATATCACCAAGATTCAACTCGGTCCTGACACGCGCACGCCCCATCGCGATCTGTGGAACATCGCGCACACTGCCTCCGCCGATTTTGGCAAACTGTCGCTGGCTGGCTATTCGTTGGAAACAAGCGAAGACAAACCGATTCGTCCAGGCGATGAATTACCCTTGACGATTTTGTGGCATGGCGGCGAATTGAAATTGCCCGACAATTTGAACGTGCATCTTTGGTTGGAAGATTCAAACAATCATCAGGTGGCGAGCCGCGATACGCTCATCAGTCTGGGCTATCCACCCTTCGAATGGCAGCCGAATATTTTCGTGCGCGACTGGCTCCCAATTCGCTTGCCTGCCAACATCACCGATGGAACTTATTCGGTCAAGCTCGCCGTATCACGCAATCAGGAATTGCTCGGCTCGACCTTGCTGCCATTTGTGCCGACCACCGCGCACTTGGGACAGATCCAAATCAAGAATCGCACGCGCGTGATGACCGCGCCCGGGGTTGCGAACAAAACTGAAGCGACGTTTGATAGCAAGATCAAGTTGCTGGGTTACGATCTGAAAAACAACGTTGAATCAAAAACAGTTCAGGTTACGCTGTATTGGCGCGCACTGGGAATGACAGACACATCGTATACTGTCTTCGTCCATTTGCTCGATCCGGCGAATAAGGTTGTGGCAGCAAACGACGCGATGCCCAACAACGGCGAATTCCCCACGACCGGCTGGATCGAAAATGAATACATTACCGATAATCATTCGCTCGCGTTGGAAAATGTTTCAACAGGCACGTACCAAATCGAAATTGGATTGTATGATCCAACGACAGGTGCGCGTCTCAAACTCGCCGATGGACAAGATCGTATCCTACTCGCACCGCTTCAAATTCCGTAATAAGGTAGCACGAGTGACTCGCTCGCAGTGGGCAAGCTGCGCAATATCGCCGCCATTTGTCATTTGCTCATTTTTAATTTGTAATTGTCTCCGGCTTGGGCTATAATTGCTCTGTGAGAAACATAGCAAGGTCGCTCAAGTGAAATTTTCCTCACGCTTCTTTCAACACCTTTCCTGGAAATGGCTTTACGTTGGCTTGGGAGTCAAACGCTGGCTGCTTTTGCTTTTCTTCGGCGTGACGATCCTAGGGCTTGGTTTCGCTTACTTGCTGGTCAGCGTTTACCGTGAAGTAACGCTCCCCTCGATTTTTTATTATCTCACCCTGCAATTCATCGATCACTATTGGCGTGGTGCTCTCTTTGGCCTCGTGGGCATTGCGTTGATTGCAGTCAGCATCGCCAAACTTTCCGAAACCCTCGTCTCCGTATTCGCGACTCCCGACACGAACCTGATCGATTTGTTGTATCGCAAGCGCGCGCGCAAAGCGGGACCAAAAATCGTTGCGATTGGCGGCGGCACCGGATTATCGACCTTGCTGCGCGGCTTGAAAGAACACACCGACCATCTTACCGCCATCGTCACCGTTGCCGATAACGGCGGCAGCTCCGGTCGTTTGCGCCGCGAACTGGGGATGTTGCCGCCCGGCGATTTTCGACAGTGCATCGCCGCGCTGGCCGATTCAGAACCATTGATGACTTCGCTGCTGCAATATCGATTTGGCGAAGGCTCCGGGCTGGAAGGACACTCGTTCGGCAATTTATTCATTGCGGCGATGGCGGGTGTCACCGGAAATTTTGAACGGGCGTTGTTAGAATCGAGCCGCGTGCTGGCTGTGCGCGGCCAAATACTTCCATCGACTTTGGAAAACGTGACGCTGTGCGCGGAAACTCGCGAACCCGAACTGCATCGCGTCAACGGCGAATCGGAAATTACTCATCGCGGCAAACCGATCGAGCGCGTGTATCTGGAGCCGGAACACGTGCCCGCCTATCCTGGCGTCGTGCGTGCCCTTCTCGATGCAGACTTGATCGTCGCCGGTCCAGGCAGCCTTTACACTAGTGTGCTCCCGAATTTACTCGTCGAAGATGTGCGCAATGCCTTAGCCGCAGCGCAAGCGCAAAAGGTGTACATTTGCAACGTTGCAACGCAACCGGGCGAGACCGATGACTTTACCGTAGAAGACCATTTCGACGCGCTGCAACAGCACGTTGGCAAAGGAGTTTTTTCAACCCTCATCGCAAATAACAATTTTTCGATTCCTTGGTCATCGCAATTGCGGACCCAGGTTGTGCGCCTGCGCCAAGGCCAGCTTGAAGATTATGAAATTATCGTGACCGATCTCGTAGACGAAGCCATGCCGTGGCGACACGATCCGCGCAAACTGGCGAAAGAAATCATAAAGTGGTACAATCAGCAACATGCAAACCAAAATTCTCAAGGAGAAAATTTAAAATGACAACCCGAATTGGTATTAACGGATTTGGACGAATCGGACGCTTGGTTTATCGCACCATCAAACAACGTCAGGCAAACAACATCGAAGTGGTTGCCATCAACGACCTTTTCGATCCAGCGATCAACGCGCACTTGCTCAAATACGACTCGACGTACGGCGCGTTCGACAGCAAGGTCGAAGCGAAAGATGGTAACATCGTCGTCGATGGCAAGCCCATCAAGGTATGCGCCGAAAAAGATTTGAACGCGATCAAGTGGTCGGATATGGGCGTCGATGTCGTGATCGAATCGACCGGCTTGTTCACCGATGCGACCAAGTCAATTGGACACATCAACTCCGGCGGCGCGAAAAAAGTCATCATCAGCGCACCGGCGAAGAACGAAGATATTACGATCGTTCTCGGTGTGAACGATAATAAATACGATCCAGCCAAGCATCGCATGATCTCCAACGCATCCTGCACGACGAACGGTCTCGCACCCGTCGCCAAAGTGTTGAACGACAAGTTCGGCATCGACCGCGGCATTTTGACGACCGTACACGCGTACACCAACTCGCAAAAGCTGCAAGACCTGGGTGCAAAAGATTTGCGCGATGCGCGCGCCGCAGCCCAGAACATCGTGCCCTCGGAAACTGGCGCAGCGAAAGCGGTCGGTCTCGTCATCCCCGAACTCAAAGGCAAATTCGCGGGCATGGCCTTCCGCGTTCCAACCACCACTGTTTCCGTCGTAGACTTTACGGTGATCTTGAACAAAGAAGCATCGAAGGAAGCCATTCGCGAAGCGATGCTTGAGTACGCCGCCGGTCCAATGAAAGGCATCCTCGATGTGACCGACGAACCGCTCGTCTCCAGTGACTTGCGCGGCACGACGTTCTCATCCGTGTTTAGCTCGATGGATACGGTTGTGCTGGGCAACATGGTCAAGGTCGTCGCGTGGTACGACAACGAGTGGGGCTATGCGTGCCGCCTCGCCGATGTGACGGCGATGGTCGCAAGTAAACTCTAATTTAGAAATTGGACGTTGGAGGTTGGAAGTTAGAGCGAGTCTTTCCAACCTCCAATTTCTAACTTCCAACTTCCAGGTTCACTATGAATAAAAAAACCGTACGCGACATCGACCTCAAAGGCAAGCGCGTCCTCATGCGCGTCGATTTCAACGTGCCGATGGACAAGGGCGTTGTGACTGACGATAAACGCATTCGCGCGTCTCTTCCGACGATTCAATACGTCCTTGACCAAGGTGCAGCACTGATTTTGATGAGCCACCTGGGACGACCAAAGGGTACGGGCTATGAAGCTGATTTCAGTCTCAAACCCGCATCGGAAGCGTTGAGCAAGTTGCTGAACAAACCGGTGCAAATGGCATCCGAGTGCATCGGTCCCGAAGTGGAAGTGCTGGCAGATGCACTCAAGCCAGGCGATGTGTTGATGCTGGAGAATGTTCGCTTTCACAAAACAGAAGAAAAGAACGATCCAGAGTTTGCCAAGAAACTTGCAGCGCTTGGACAAATGTATGTCAACGATGCCTTTGGTTCCGCGCATCGCGCCCACGCCAGCACCGAAGGCGTTGCAAAATACTTGCCCGCCGTTTCCGGTTTCCTCATGGAACAAGAACTTGAATACTTGGGACGCGCGACGCTGAATCCTGCGCATCCGTACATCGCCATCCTCGGCGGCGCAAAGATCAGCGATAAGATCGCCGTGATCGAAAACCTTTTGGCGAAATGCGACCAGCTCATGATCGGCGGCGGCATGGCGAACACATTCCTCGCCGCCAAGGGTTATAACATGCAAGATAGTCTCGTCGAAAAAGATTCGATTGAGACGGCAAAGGGCATCCTCGCAAAATCGGGGGATAAGCTCTTGCTGCCTGTCGATGCTGTCATCGGCGACAAGTTCGATGCGAATGCCAATTCGCAAATGGTCGATGTCGATAAGATACCGGCGGGCTGGCGTATGATGGACATCGGCCCCAAGAGCATCGACGCGTTCAGTGATGCACTCAAGGGCGCAAAACTCGTCGTCTGGAATGGTCCCATGGGCGTGTTCGAAATACCCAAATTTGCGGAAGGCACATTTGCCATCGCAAAACTCTTGGCGACGAGCGGCGCAACGACTGTGATCGGCGGCGGCGACAGCGCAAGCGCCGTGAAGAAAGCAGGCGTCGCCAAGCAAATGACGCATGTGTCCACTGGGGGCGGCGCATCGCTCGAATTCCTCGAAGGCAAAACGCTGCCCGGCGTCGCGGCGTTGAACGACAAGTAGCCAGTAAAGCCAGTAATCAGTTTTCGGTAAACAGTAATCAGACTTGCAAAGTGTTTGACACTTTGCAAGTCTTTTTTTGTAGGCGGGGTGTGGTATAATAAGCAAGCTGGAGGTACGGGATGGATCTTCAAACTCGTTTGGTGACAGCCGAAGAATTGGAACGGATGCCGAACAACGCACACATCGAACTGGTCAAAGGAGAAATCGTCAAAATGACACCAGCAGGACATCAACATGGAGAAATTGCGCTTGCAATCGGTTCTTTATTGCGCGAATTCGTTCGCAAACACAAACTGGGTAAGGCCTACGGCGCAGAAACTGGTTTCATTCTCTCGCACAATCCCGACACTGTGCGTGCTCCCGATGCAGCGTTTGTCGCCGCGGAACATGCGGCAAAACAAAAACGCCGCGAAGGGTTTTTCGACGGCGCGCCCGATCTTGCCGTCGAAGTGGTTTCGCCTGAAGATACGGTTGAAGAAGTCGATGGCAAAGTATTAGAGTATCTCCAAGCAGGAACGCAGCTGGTTTGGATCGTTCATCCCAAGACCCAAACGATCACAGTCTATCGATCGCTCGACAAGGTACATGTGCTAACAATCAAGGACACGTTGGATGGCGATGATGTATTGCCAGGATTTGCTGTCCCGGTGAAGGAAATTTTTGAGTAAGTGAATTCTTGCCAAGAGGCAAGTGATCAATCCAAGGAGGGAATAGTTGGACATTGACAGTGAAGCACGACAGCGCATTCTCCAATTGGAACACAAAGTAAATTTTCTCATCAAGCATTTTGGGCTGGAAGCAGAATTGGCGAATTTTGCTCCGCAGGGCTTTGAGGATGTTGTCGCACTCATCCGGCGCGGCGACAAGATCGGAGCCATCAAACTTTATCGTGACAAGACCGGCGTGGGTTTGGCGGAAGCCAAAAAAGCGGTCGACGAAATGTAGAAGGAGGTGGCACCCCAGAACCATTTTTCTCGGTTATGGTTTGAATAGTAAGTTTTGCTTTTCGCGTCCCGAACCAATCGATTCATGCCCGATTCAAAGGAGGACCAATGGCAACGAAAAAAATCAAGCCACCGACTCGAAGACAGTGCGGGGCCATGCAGGCACATTTTCGCTTGCTTGAAACCGATCCAAGCTTTCGACGTAACCAAATGGCATTGCAAGATCAGACCGCCCGGCGAATGGTGTCGTCGTTGATAATTCGGATACCGCGTGTCATCCCCGTGGTCGTTCACGTCGTCTACAATACGGCCGCCGAGAATATTTCAACCACGCAAATAAAGAGTCAGATCAGAGCCTTGAACCGCGATTATGCCGCTACAAACGCCGACAAGTCCAAGATTCCACAAGTTTGGAAAGGAATGCCGTCCGAGAGCGGTATTCAATTCGCGCTTGCGACGAAGGACCCAAGCGGCAAGCCGACCACTGGCATCACGCGGACCATGACGACCCGCACATCGTTTGGCACCGGCGATACCGTGAAAAGAACTGCGCAGGGTGGCAAAGATGCTTGGCCCACGAAAAAATATTTGAACATCTGGGTCTGCACGCTTGCCGGAGGGCTATTGGGTTACGCCCAATTTCCCGGCGGTCCCTCCAGGACCGATGGCGTGGTCATCTTGAATACCGCGTTCGGAACCAATGGGACAGCCACCAAACCGTTCAACCTGGGACGCACAGCAACGCACGAAGTCGGACATTGGCTAAATCTTCGCCATATTTGGGGGGACACCGAAGATTGCAGCGGCACAGATTTTGTGGAAGATACGCCGAATGCGGCGACACCCAATTACGGCAAGCCCAAGTTCCCACGCATCTCATGCAACAACGGTCCGAATGGCGATATGTTCATGAATTACATGGACTATGTGGACGACGACGCGATGTTCTTATTCACGCCGCAACAAGTGGTGCGAATGTGGGCAACCCTCGACGGTCCCCGTAGTCAGATCGGCACTTGATCGGAAAGGTTGGGTGATACAATGCCTCGTCAAGTGAATCAGGATGCATTGACCCAAAGTTGGATCCACTCGCACGAAGAGGATACCGAAACGCAAATGGTGTTTCGACCCGCCACTTTCAAGTTTCCTCCCTCGCGTGGTCGCACTGGCTTTGAACTCAAAGCCGGGGGCAAACTCATCAACCGGGGCATTGCGCCCACCGACGAACCGAGTGAAACATCCGGCTCATGGGCGCTCGAAAACGACAACACCTTGAATTTTTACCTAGGTGCAAAGAAAAAACCGACTCGCTCGCTCAAGATCGTATCCGCAGACAAATCCCGGCTGGTGATCGAAAAATAAATCCAACCTTGCACGACAAGACTTGCCAAGCTAACAGTTGCTTGGCAAGTCTTGTTTTTTCACCAGGACGTTATACCCCCACAACGACGTCGATTTGTGTTATCATTCAATAGTAGGGCAAGTCTCCTCGTCACCGCAGATGCCGCACTTGCCCCGCAAATCGGAAATTTGCGTTACATTTCCAGGGAGAAACCGATGAAAACCATCCCGCGTATCATTGGGTGTGCACTGGGCGCGATTGTGATTCTAGTGGTGTTGTTGACGTTTGGCGCAATCCTTTTAGAGACAAATCCGCCTATCCAGCGAGAACCGGCCTGGGACAGTGCGCAAACCAAAGAGCTCGCTCAACGCGCCTGTTACGATTGCCATAGCAATGAAACGGTCTGGCCCCTTTACACCAAACTACCTATCGGTTCCTGGCTCGCCGTCTTTGATACTTTTCGTGGACGCCGCGAGCTGAATTTTTCCGAATGGTCGAGCGCATCTACACGACGCAGAGAAGGCAATCTCGCGCGTGAAATCGCCGAAGTGATCAATGAAGGTTCTATGCCGCCCCGTTACTATGTCATGCTGCATCCGACCGCCGCTCTCACGGCGCAAGAAAAACAACAATTGATTCAAGGATTGCAAAAATCGTTGAGCGATATGAATGCAACAGAATGAATATCGATAATCGTCCACACGTTTTCATCAACGTCGCGATGACGGCCGATGGCAAGACCGATATGACCGCGCGGCAGGGAGCAGCAATTTCATCGCCACACGACCTGGCGCGCGTCGATCGATTGCGCGCGGCGAGCGATGCGATCATGGTCGGCGGAAAAACTTTGTTGGGCGAAGACCCTCGGCTGACGATCAAATCCGCCGAACTGCGCGCCGAACGCCATGCACGTAGATTACCTGAGAATCCTACTAAAGTCGGAATTGTTACAAAAGCCGATCTCAAACCCGACAGTCGCTTTCTGAACCACGGTCCCGCGCGCATCCTGATTTTCACTACCACTCTGACAGCGCCGACACAAATCGAATTGTTGCGCGCGCGCGGTGCAGATGTCATTGTGTTCGATCAGCCCCGTGTCGATTTGGAATGGACGTTGAAAAATCTCAAACAAAATGGTGTCGAAAAATTGATGGTCGAAGGCGGTGGAACGCTCAATGCGGAATTACTGCGCTTGAGACTAGTCGATGAGATTTATTTGTATATCGCGCCACTCATCTTTGGCGGCAACACCGCGCCGACGTTTGTAGAGGGCGAAGGGTTGCCGCGCGACCAAGCGATCAGTCTGCGCCTCATTAACATCAAGCAAGACGCCGTCGGGGGCATCTTGTTGCACTATGCTGTCGTGGATTGAGCAGCGATAAGGAGTATTAGATGGAATCTGTTCATACCGAGATAAGACGAATGTTGGAAGCCACTCGTGAGCACGAATGCGCAGAAAACAGCGATGATCACAACTGTATCAAAGTTGCTGCGCTGGCAGAATTGCCTTCGCGCTTTGGCGACTTTCACGTGGTCGCGTTTACGGACACGCGCGATGGCAAAGAACATGCAGCGGTCATTCACGGCATGGCATGGTTCTCGGAAGATGTACCGGTGCGCGTGCATTCCGAATGCTTGACGGGCGATGCGTTTGGATCACTCCGCTGCGATTGCCGCGACCAATTGGAAACTGCGCTCAAAATGATCGGGGAGATGGACAAGGGAATTTTGTTGTACTTGCGGCAAGAAGGACGCGGCATCGGCTTCACCAACAAGATCCGCGCGTACGAATTACAGGATTCCGGTTTGGATACGGTCGAAGCGAATCACGCGCTCGGCTTTCACGATGACGAACGCGATTACAGCATCGCCGCACACATGCTCGAGTCGCTGCAAGTGAAATCGGTGCGGCTGATGACGAACAACCCGCGCAAGATCGACAGCTTGCGAGCATTGGGCATCAAAGTCACCGGACGCATTCCGCTCGTCATTTCGCCGAATCCATACAATCGATTTTATTTAGAGACCAAAGCGCGCAAGTCAGGACACTTGCTCGATTTGGACGGACACGTGCGCTTGATGGAACAAGACGATAGTCCGATTGTCGAAGGAATGAGTGATGATCAGATGGGATAACACCGTCGCCATAATTTTTCCTCCCTACTGAACCAAAGAAATACGGATAAAACAAGCACAAGAAGACAAGACGCCAACTCCACAAATTGATTTGCGCCAAGACGAGATTGGGGTTAAACTGATATCGATCCCTACGCACGCACAGACGGTTACGATTGCCTGTCTCTTTATCGAGACGGGCAATTTTTTTCCCTCGCCCGACAATTATGCCAGGAATTGACATGAATAGTGCGTAAAATAATGACAGTGAAAGGTAAATTGCATGTCGAACACGGCAACACGCCTCATCACGTTGTTGATGCTCTTGCAGCGACAGCCCAATCAAAAAGCATCCGATCTTGCGGAGAAATTGGGCATCTCGGTGCGTTCGCTCCATCGCTACATCGGAATGCTCGACGAGATGGGCATTCCGATCTACTCGGAACGCGGACCGTACGGCGGCTTTTCGCTCGTGCGCGGATACAAAATGCCGCCGCTCGTTTTTACGCCCGAAGAAGCAGTGGCGGTTTATCTCGGCACGAGTCTCGTGCGCGAAATGTGGGGCAAGCTGTATCAAGATGCCGCGCAAGGCGCACTTTCAAAACTCGATAACGTCTTGCCCGAAGAACAGCAAAACGAAATTGCGTGGGCGCGCCGCACGCTTATCACGACTGGAATGCACCGTGCCTCGCTTGACGCGCTGATACCGCTACTTGAAAAAATTCGGCGGGCGATTCACGAACAACGCCGTGTCGAGATGAAATATCGCAAGCAAAACGATCAAGGCGTCCAAGCACGCGAGGTTGAACCGTACGCACTGGTACATCGCTGGGGCTGGTGGTACGTCGTCGGCTATTGTCGCTTGCGCAGCGCGATTCGTTCATTTCGGATAGATCGCATCGCCGAGCTGACGCTGCTCGACAAGACATTTCAAATTCCAGAAGAGTTCAACGCGCAGGAATATCTAGCAAGAGCGTTCGCGGCTGAATCAAGCGTGATGATTCGATTATGCTTTTCGCCGCAAGGCGCGCATGTCGCCCGCAACCTCCATGCCATGTGGGACACCCTCGAAGAAAAACCCGATGGCAGCGTGATCGTCACCTTTGCAATGCCAGATTTGCAGTGGGCAGCATCGATGGTCATGGGCTTTGGTCCAATCGTCACGGCATTAGAGCCGGAGGGATTGCGGCAAACTGTGCGCGAGTGGGCAAACGCCGTCGTTGAGCAATACCCGACCGGAGAAAACAGATGACAAAGACCGGTTCAATTGCCAACTTGCTCAACCTGCTGGCGAGCGATGTAGGGCAAATTGGAAATTTGCCCCATCAGTTCTATGCAAAAGGAGCAAAGCAGAGATTTGCTTTACATGCTGAAAGGATATGCAATGTTTGAGTTACCCGAATTTACGACACTTGCAAAACAAATGAACGAAACACTCAAAGGCAAATGCATTCGCGAAGGCAAACTCAGCGACACGCCACATCGATTCGTGTGGTACAATCGCAAGCCCGCCGAATTTACCCAACTCACGCAAGGCAAAACCATCGGCGCAGCGCGCGCTCAGGGCAAATGGTTGTTCGTGGCGCTAGAGCCAGGGTATGTTTTGGTGTTCGGGGAATGCGGCGGGAAAATTCTTTACCATCCTGTTGGCATACAGCCACCGGACAAGTATCACCTGCTGCTCCGCTTTGACGATGGCGCGGCGCTCTCTTCGACGACGCAAATGTGGGGCGCGATGGAATTGTACGAACGCGGCAAAGAACGCGAACGGCAATACATCAAAGACATGCGGACAACACCCCTTGAGCCAGGATTTACTTTTGATTATTTCACAAAACTGATCGACACGGTTTTGAAGATCGAAAAGAAAAGCGCGAAAGGATTGTTGACGCAGGACCAACTCATCCCAGGATTGGGGAACGCTATCGCGCAAGACATTCTTTTCAGTGCGCGCCTTTCGCCAAAGCATTCGATTGCCGATCTCAGCAAGCCGCAACGACGCCAGTTGTACAACGCCATCGTGAAAACCGTAAAGCAAGTCATCGCCAAAGGCGGGCGCTACGACGAATTCGACCTTTACAATCAGCCGGGCAAGTACGTTCGCTTGATGGACAAGAATGCGGTTGACCGTCCCTGCCCAGAGTGCGGCAGACAAATCAAAAAGATCGCCTACCTTGGCGGCGCATGTTACTTTTGCCCGCATTGCCAAGCATAACCAGTGTCATTCTGAGCGAAGCGAAGAATCTCGCAACGCGGAGTAGATAAATTCTTCGCTTCGCTCAGAATGACAAGCTGGGAACTCGAGAATAATCGGAGGTTATATGAAAAAAGTGATTTTGATTATCGTTGCAATTTTGCTTTTGGTTGTGATTGGTGGGGGTTTGTGGTTTTGGAATGCGATGCAGCAACCGTTGTACACACCTGGCATGGTACGCGCGGGGCAGAATTTGCGCGCATCGCTCATTCCGCCCGAACAACCGGCGGACAAGAATTTCTGGAATGTCGAGAACGACATCAAGCTGTTCCATTTCGCCGATGGTTCCGGTACGAATGTACTTGTCGTCCATGGCGGACCTGGTATGCCAATCACAGAACCGTTGGCAGGATTAAAACCGCTATCGACACGCTATCGCTTTCAGTACTACGATCAGCGCGGTGCCGGCAAATCATCGCGTCCCATCGACAAGTTTACATCGTCGAATTATTACGAGAACATGCAAACGCTCGACCGCACGTTGGGGCTTGGCGCGCAAATAGCCGACATCGAACGCATTCGTCAAATCCTGGGCGACGAAAAGATCATTGTGGTCGGACACTCGTTCGGCGGATTTCTCGCGTCGCTTTATGCCGCCGAATTTCCAGAGCATGTGAAAGCGTTGGTTCTGATTGCACCCGCCGAAACGCTCATCATGCCGCCGGAGAGCGGCGGTCTGTACGAGCAAGTGAAACCACTGTTGCCTGCAAGTATGCAAGCGCAGTACGACGCTTTTCTCAAACGCTATCTTGATTTCGGCAACTTGTTCACGCGCACTGAATCCGACTTGGCAGCGCTGAATGGCGAATTCGCGCCGTATTACGAAGCCGCTGTCAAAGCCAAAGGATTTTCCATTCCCGCGTCGAATAGGTCGAGCGATGTCGGCGGCTGGATGACGATGGGGATGTTCATGAGTATGGGCGCGAAACACGATTATCGCGCCGCACTCAAATCGGTTAGCGCGCCGGTGTTGGTGATTCATGGGCAAAACGATTTGCAACCGGAAAAAGCTAGCCGCATGTATGCTGACCTTTTCCCGAACGCGCAATTCCAAGTCATTCAAAACGCAGGTCACTTTTCGTTCAGCGAACAACCCGCGGAATTCGCGCGCATCGTCGGCGAATTTCTCGACAAATTAAAATGAAGGTTTGGCAGATTTCCAATTTGCCAAACAAAGGAGAAGACAAAATGTCGCACAACTGTGAAATCAAAGAACAACCCGCTCAACCCGCGTTGATCGTTCGGACTCATGCCGCAGTCCAGGACTTGCCCCAACTTTTCGGCAAGACGTACGGAGACATCATGCAGTACATGACAGAGTTGGGCGAGCAACCGGCCGGAATGCCTTTTGCCGCGTACTACAACATGGACATGCAGAACTTGGACATCGAAATCGGTTTCCCGGTCGCACGGAAACTGGCGGGCAAGGGCAACATTCAAGCCGGCGAATTTCCTGGCGGTAAATTGGCGACCACGCTGCACATCGGTCCGTACGATCAATGCGGCGCGGCGTACAACGATCTGTCGAATTGGATCAAGGAGCACGGCTACGAACCCACCGGCATCGCGTACGAGGTTTACATGGATGGACCGGATACACCGCCGCAAAAGATTCGCACACAAATCATTTATCCGCTCAAGTAGATGAGATCCCTAGACCCTAAAGGTTTCTTCGCCTCATTGAGACATGGTTACGGAAAAAGGCGTTGATTAACCATTGCACTGGTTAGCAAAGAAACCTTTGGGGTCTCTCTTGGTTAAAACATTCCCTTATAACAAATCGACTCTCAAATCCATTTTCTTGACAAACAAAGGCAAATCCGATAAACTGGAATTATAGGTTTAGATCGCCTCGCTCATTGGGTAATGTGGAAATGCTATGGAAGCGTTTCCTATAAATCGCCCCAATGGCGAGGTATTTTTATTTGGGGTAACGCTATGGTGGGGAGCCGGGAACTAGAAGTGTTTTTAATCGCTGCGGAAGAGGAAAATTTCTCTGTAGCGGCGCGGAAATTGCATCTGAGCCAACCGGCGGTCAGTTTTCAAATCCAGTCACTGGAAGAACACCTCAAGGTGCAACTCTTTCAGCGCACCGGCAAACGTATCGTGCTGACTGAAGCCGGGCGCGACTTGATGCCGCTTGCGCGCGAGATGATCAGTTTGGCAGCGCGGATCGAAGAGACCATGTGCATGCAGCAAGGCATCGTCAAAGGACAGATTCAAATCGCGTGCAGCACCAGTCCCGGCAAATACATCCTGCCGCACTTGATCGGTGCGTTTCGCAAAAAATATCCCGACGTTCAAGTGTCCGTTCAAGTAATGAGCCGCGAATCGGTCGAAGAAAAGTTGTTGACGAAGCAAATGCATGTCGGTCTAATGAGCTTGCCGAGCAAGCACAAGGAACTCGATTGCGTGCCCATCTTCGACGATGAATTGATCTTGATCGTCGGTTCAACTCACGCGTGGGCAAATCGCGAAGCGATTTTGCCCCAGGAATTAAACGATAGCGATTGGATTCTGCGCGAAGGCGGTGCAGCGACCCGCCAATTGGTTACGACAACGCTGGCCGAGCACAGCATCGCCGCCAATGAAATGAACGTGGCAATGGAATTGGGCAGCGTGGAAGCCGTCGAGCAGGCCGTGGAAGCCGGACACGGCGCGGCGTTCGTTTCGCGGGTGGCCGTCAAGCGCGGGCTAGAGATCGGGCGAATAAAAACGATTCCCGTCGATGGTTTGACCATGCGGCGACAGATTTTGCTCGCGCGCAACAGGACTCGCACCAACACGTGCGCCCAAGTGCGCTTTCAAGAATTTATCCAGTCCGACGAAGGACAACAGGTGATCAGTAACATCATCAAATGAAAGATACCACGCACCTTGAAGGTGCGTGGTATCTTTCATTTATAACGCAATCGATTATGCTGCATCCAAACAAGGGCAAGGATTTGCAAATCTACGATTCGAGGTTGAGAAATGAAAATAGCCGCAGTAACCGACGATGGCGTGACGCTCCATTCGCATTTCGGGCAAGCCACCAAGTATGAAGTGGTGACGATTGAAAACGGCCAAGTCGTCGCGCGCGAACAACGCGCCAAGCCATCGCATCAACATGGGGCGCAACATCTGAATCCTGGCTCCGGTGGCGATACACACGCGAGTGGCATGGCGCACGTGATTTTGGATTGCCAAGTTTTGCTCGCGCGCGGAATGGGGCAACCCGCCTACGATACACTCTCCTCTGCAGGCATCCAGCCGATCCTCACCGAAAAGCAAACGATTGACGAAGCAGTGCAAGCGTACGTTCGCGGCGAACTCACCCATCGCGCCGAACGCATCCACCACAAATAGAAATTGCCCGCAAACACTTGCGCCTAGCGCAAGCGTAGGTGTCGCACGAATCTCCACAAATAAAGTCATTAGACCTTTTTGACTAATCCCAAATACGTGTATATACTCTTAATTATGAAAGCGACGACGCTGGATGTCAAAAAGTGTCTCGAAATTGAGCGGACCTGTTCCTTGCACAATCTCCGCAAAGCGTCACGGGCGGTCACGCAATTATATGACGACGCTTTCCGTCCGCTTCGGTTGCATTCCACACAGCTCACCCTTCTCGTCGCTCTCCTTGGTGCAGGCGAAACTCCGATTACACCACTAGCGCGCGCATTAGCGATGGATCGCACGACCCTCGCGCGCAATCTGCGCCCGCTGGAACGACAAGGGCTAGTCGAAATCGCTAGCGGCGAAGACCAGCGAACGCGAATGGTGCGCCTGACGGCGAAGGGACGGCAAACGGTGGCTCAGGCCCTCCCGCTCTGGGAACAAGCGCAAAAACAAGTTATCGAACATCTCGGGCAAGAGCGTTGGCACCGGCTGTTGGAAGATCTGTCGCGGCTCGTGTCCATGGTGAACACCCGATAGCATTCAACGCGTCTTTTTTATACTTGCGATACAACATCCTGGGAGGTGGAGCATGGCGGAATGGCGTATCACAGCTTGTGTCCTGTGCGCGCAAAACTGTGGGCTAGAAGTTTTCGTCGACGACAATCGCATTCTCAAGGTTCGACCCGACAAGTCGAATCCGCGCAGTCAAGGGTATGCGTGTCGCAAGGGTTTGAACATCGCCTATCATCAGCACCACGCGCAACGACTGACCCATCCGTTGAAAAAAGTGGACGGCGCATTTCAACAGATTTCCTGGGATCAAGCGTTCGATGAGATCGCCAAGAAACTGCGCGGAATCGTGAACGAGCATGGTCCCCGCGCTCTGGCTTACATGGGTGGAGGCGGGCAGGGTTCGCACTTTCAAGCGGCCTTTGCATTGCGACTGCTGCATGCGCTCGGCTCGCAGTATCATTACAGCGCGCTCGCGCAAGAGCTGACCGGCAACTTTTGGGCGCAAGGCCGCGTGCTCGGTCGCCAGTATTTGTTCACCTTGCCCGACCACGCTACGACCGACCTTATGCTCGCGATTGGCTGGAATGGATGGATGAGCCACCAGATGCCGCAGGCGCGGCGTTGGTTTGAAAAAATCGCGCGCGACCCAAAGCGTCTCCTCATCGTCGTCGATCCACACCACACGGAGACGACGCGACTCGCAGACATTCACTTGGCGCTACGTCCTGGGACGGACGCGCTCTTGACGCGCGCAATGATTGCGATCATATTGCAAGAGGGCTGGCAGAACCGGGCGTATATCGAACAACACGTTACGGGTTTCGAGCAGATCGAATCGTGGTTCAAAAATTTTGACGCCCACGCGGCTGTTCGCGTATGCGAGCTTGAATACGAACAGGTGCGTGAGGTCGCCCGGCTTTTTGCCACACGGCAATCGTCCCTTCACAATGACCTCGGCGTTTTCATGAATCGCCACAGTACCGCGACGACGTATCTCCATACGCTGCTCCTCGCGGTGTGCGGGCGGATCGGCGTGCGCGGCGGCAATGTCATCCCCGGCTATCTAACAACGCTCGGCGTCCATTCCGACGAACGCAAAGCGCGCACCTGGCGCACGGTCGCGACTAATTTCCCGGCGATCCTCGGAACCTTTCCTCCCAACGTTATGCCCGAAGAGATATTGAGTGACCATCCAGAGCGATTACGCGCTGTGATTGTTTCCAACTCCAACCCGCTCCGCTCGTATGCCGACACAACGGCGTATGAAAATGCATTTGCCCATCTTGATTTGCTCGTCACATTTGAACTTGCAATGACCGAGACCGCTGCGCTCTCGCATTACGTGCTGCCCGCGCGGTCAGCTTTTGAATCGTGGGATGGAAGTTTCTTTGCCTGGACGTTTCCAGAGATATTTTTCCAGATGCGGCGTCCGGTCGTCGAGCCAATCGGCGAACCGCTCGAAGACAGCGAGATTCTTGTGCGCTTAGCCGATCGGCTGGGTATCGTACCCACTATTCCTGACAGCTTGCATGAAGCGGCGCGCCAAGATCGAATGACGTATGGATTGGCGTTGATGGCGTTCGCGCAAGATCATCCAGAAGCAGTTTCGACGTTGCCGTTCGTCGTCGCCAAAACGCTGGGATCAGCGATGGGTTCGGTCAATCGCGCGGCATTGTGGGCGATGCTGCAGATCCCGCCGCGCAGTTTTCGCGAGAACGCAGTACGCATCGGTTTTCCGGATGACCTGACGCTGGGCGATGCCGTGTTCGATGCGTTAATGGAACATCCAGAGGGGCTATGGGTTGGCAAGTGCGACCCAGAAAATAATCTCGCGCAAATCAACACCAAGGACGGTAAGCTCCAAGTGCATATCCCGGAGATGGAAGAATGGGTGTGCAGTATCGATGCGTCTTCAGAGCAAGCGGCGCTTGGAACCGATGCCGAGTTACCCTTCATTCTGCAAGCCGGTCGGCACAACGATACGAACGCGAACACGCTGATGCGCGACGCTGGCTGGAACAAAGGACGGCGCGTGGGCACTCTAGCCATGCATCCCGACGATGCCGCCGAGCTTGATTTGATCGATGGACAGCCGGTGCAGATTAGTACGGAGGCGGGGAGCGTCAATGCCGAGTTAGAGTTATCGGCGGGGGTACGGCGCGGCGTGGTTGTAATGCCGCACGGGTTTGGTTTGGAGTACGAAGGGCACGTGGTGGGCGCGAACGTCAATCGACTCACCAAGAATACACATCGGGACCCGCTGGCTGCGACGCCGCTTCACCGATATATTCGTTGCCGGGTCGATAGAGTTTCAATGCGTGGCTGACGATAGGTCCTCTTGCACCTGCCGCGCCGTCTTGTCGATAAATCCCCGCGAAAATTCGATCATGCGATAAACATCCGCAAACGTCGTCACCAGGCCGGTCGAGATGCGAACAGCGCCGGTGCTCTTGTCGTCGATGCAGCGCCGAAATTCGTCGAGCGTCATTCGCTCCGATGAGCGCGGCAGGCATATTGATAATTCTTCGGCGGAGATGCCGAGCGCTAGTTCACCGCCGCCCGGATTGCAGAAACATCCGGTGCGCAGCGAAATGTTTGCGCGATTCGCGCTCACCTCGATGAGACGATGATCGATGAAATGTCCGTTCACGTCGTAGAAATTCATCGTGATGGTGCCGCCGCGTTCATACGTGGTTACGGGGCCATACACTCGCACCACTGGTTTGCCATTACTGTGACATAGCGTCGTCAACTGTTCGAGCAGCCAACCGGTGAGACAGTCAACGCGCGTGTGAATCGCATCGATTCCAATTGTGGCGATGTGCCGCAAGCCGATCTCCACCGCCGGCAACGTGAGATAATTCAACGTGCCATCCTCGAACGCTTCCGCCCCCTCTTGCAAATAATATCGATCACCCTGTACCGATGCCACCGTAATCGTTCCACCTGCAAACCAGGGACGATGCAATTTTCGCAGCGCGGCCTTGCGCGCGATGAGCGCACCCACCCCCGTCGGATAGCCAAACATTTTATAGAACGACAGTGAGACAAAATCAGGATGCCATCGACTCAAATCCAATCGATTGGTCGGCACGAATGCAGCCGCGTCGAGCAGCACATCCCAGCCCTTTGCCTGCGCCCGCTCAATCCAATCGAGCGGATGGCGTACGCCGGTGAAATTCGATTGAGCAGGATAGGCGAATAGATGATGCCCGTCTGGGCGAGCGAGATTCAAAAGCGATTCAAGTTTGGGTTCGTCGATACGCATATCGGGCGGAATCACCGGCGCATAAGTGACTGGCGCATGTTTTGCGCGCGCGAATTCGCGGATGCCGTTGACCGAGTTGTGATTATCGAACAGTAAGAGATAGTGACCGTTCGCATCAAACGGATACGATTCGCCGACGAGCTTGAGCGCGCCGCTCGCATTCAGCGTAAAGATCACGACGTATTCATCAGGCGACGCACTGAAATAGTTCAACACGTACGCGCGCGTCTGTTCGATGTGGCGCGTCATCGCCAGCGAAGTGGGATTGGTCGAGTGCGGATTGCCGAACACGTTGCACAATAGCAAATCGGCGTGCGCGCGAATCTGCGAATCGGCGTAAAGCCCGCCGCCAGTATAATCGAGATAGATGTGATGGAGGTTCTCCAAGCGCGCATAATCTTTCGCGCGCAATTCGCCGAGATGGTGTGTTGTTTCAAATTGTGGGTATTGGGTCAGGAATTCTTTTTCGGCTTGCGCAATGTTGGTCATAACAATCCTCATCGTAGTCTAGCCCCTTGTGGGCGACGCTCACGTGGCATCACCCGCGCACAAGGCGCTAGGCTACAAGTTGTCGAATAAACAACAGTCCCACCAGGAATGGTGGGACTGTGATTTTCGTTCCAATTACATATGAGCGATAACGGCGTCGCCGAACTCGCTACACTTTACTTTTTTCGCGCCTTCCATCAATCGCGCAAAATCGTACGTCACAATCTTATCGCCAATCGCGCCGTCCATGCCCTTGATAATCAGGTCCGCCGCTTCCGTCCAGCCCATGTAACGCAGCATCATTTCGCCGGAGAGCACCACCGAGCCAGGATTCACCACGTCGAGATCGGCGTACTTGGGCGCGGTGCCGTGCGTC
This sequence comes from Chloroflexota bacterium, assembly GCA_016215025.1. GTDB lineage: Bacteria > Chloroflexota > Anaerolineae > UBA4142 > UBA4142 > JACRMI01. The sequence goes on along the minus strand of JACRMI010000088.1, from coordinate 5,665 downwards.
GCTTCAAAGACCGCGTGACCGGTTTCGTAATTGATATTGCCACCGGGCGCAATGCCGATACCACCGACCTGCGCTGCCAGCGCGTCGGATTGATAATCGCCGTTGAGATTCATCGTCGCGATGATGTCGAACTCGTCGGCACGCGTCAAGACTTGCTGAAGTGTAATATCTGCAATCGCGTCTTTGATCAGAATCTTGCCGGATGCGAGCGCAGCTTTTTGTTCCGCGTTGGCAGCTTCTTCGCCCTTTGCCGCTTTGGTGCGTTCCCATTGTTCCCAGGTGTACACCTTGTCACCAAATTCGCGTTCGGCGATTGCGTAACCCCAATTGCGGAATGCACCTTCGGTGTACTTCATGATGTTGCCCTTGTGCGAGAAGGTCACGCTCTTACGCTGGTTGGCAATCGCGTAATCGATCGCGGCGCGAATAAGACGTTCGCTGCCTTCGCGCGATACGGCTTTGATGCCAATGCCCGATGTTTCTGGGAATCGAATCTTGCTATATTCTTTGGGGAACGCTTCTTTGAACAGCGCGAGGAATTTTTTGACCGCCTCGCTGCCTGCTTCAAATTCGATCCCGGCGTAAATGTCTTCGGTGTTTTCGCGAAAGATCACCACATCGACTTTTTCTGGATGCTTGACGGGCGACGGCACGCCTTTGAAATAGCGCACAGGACGCAAGCACACGTAGAGGTCGAGCAATTGGCGGAGCGCAACATTCAACGAACGAATGCCACCGCCAATGGGCGTGGTAAGTGGACCTTTGATCCCGACCAGGTATTCGCGGTACGCCTCGACGGTTTCATCGGGCAGCCACGATTTGAAAAGGTTGAACGATTTTTCACCCGCGTAAACTTCCATCCATTTAATCTGACGTTTGCCGCTATACGCTTTGGCGACCGCCGCATCTAGCACACGCACGGAAGCGCGCCAAATGTCACGACCCGTGCCGTCACCTTCGATAAAGGGAACGATGGGGCAATCGGGCACATTCAATTTGCCGTTCTGAATCGTTATCTTTTGGCCGCCGTCTGGAACAACAGGTTTTGAGCTTGACATGGTAATCTCCAAAATTTTAAATTGATTGCGTCCACTGATCTCAATGCGACGCCGATTATAACACGCGTGCATTAGCATGGCAAACTAAATCAAAAAGGCACAAAGACAATGTGTGTCTCTGTGCCAATCAACTGTCATGGCGAGCGGGGCAATCTCTATCTTAGACGGACGCGAAGCGGCTTTGGCGCATTTTTTTTTCGCGAGATTCGCAAGATTCGCGGATGATTATAGATTACGGTTCGCGTTTAGGATTCGCTAACAGGTATTGCCAAACACCTTTATCGGTGAGACCCAGCAAGCGCGCGGGCGGGGTTGAATCGACGACGAGCCGCGTGGTCAAGCTATCCACATTCGATTGTCCTAGAGGAAACCAGGTATCGCCGCCATCCAAACTCGAATACACGCCAAAGGTCATTTGCGAATGCTTGGTCGTATTCGTCGCGAGAGCAATAAAGAGTTGTTGCTCATTCTCCGGATTGATCGCCAGCGCTGTGACGGCAAACGATTGGGCAAACGTAAGCGATTCACTGATCGAATGCCAAGTTTGACCAGCATCGACACTGCGAAACATGCCATAAGATGCGGTCCCCAGGTACAAGATTCGCCCATCGTTACCGACAACAGCCAGTGTGGTGGGAATATCGGGCAAGGGTCCGACCCTTTTCCAACGCACGCCCTGCAGCACATAGAGTTCGCTTTTCGTTGCGGCATAAACCTGTTCTTTGACCGACGAAATCGCAATCGCGTGCAAATCACCGGGCGAAACATTCAGAGTCGCCGCGACACGCCAATAGATTTGATTCTCGGAAAGATGTGCCGCGAGCTGAACATTCGGATCATCGTCAGCCACTTGGAGCCATTGCAAACGCGGCAAGGCGTAGATCGCGCCCAAGCCACCGAGTGCGCGAATCGCCGCAATCCGTACACCAGGATGAGCATCGAAAGTTGCGAAGAAGAGGGAATTCTCCGCTTCAATCGCGCGGCGCGCCCCAAGCACTTCAGCCGCTCCGCGGCGAACGCCCGCATTGGAATGAGAAAGCGCATCGACCAGAACGGGTATGATGGCAGGCGGAGCTTGAGTCAAGGTTGAGATCGCAGTCGTACGCTTGTCTTGCGGTTGATCGTCTTGTAATGCTTGAAGTACTTGGACTGTATCGATAGAGTTTAGGGCTGAGGATTGAGAAGAAGCATTGTTCGCATGTCCGGCGTTGTAGGAATTACGCGCGTAATAATCGACCAGTTGATTCTTGGCAAGCCACGAATTTGCATCAGGCAATATGCGCATCGCAATTCCACTTTCGGATGCTTGCGATGTGGTAAACAAAGCCAGAATCGAGACAACCAGAATCGTCGCCGCGACGATTGGAATCAAACGGCGGAAGATCCGGGGCATGGAATCCTTCGGCTTTGCCGAATCATTTGTCGATTGATTTGGATTGAACATGCCACCGTACCTCCCGCCTTGTAGTGATTCATTACGCGCCAAGACGCGCAATTAACGTAGATTCATCGTATGGTACTCGCGTTGAAATTCGTCGAACCGTTGTTTGACTTGGCGTTCGGCTTCCTTGGTATCATAACCATACTTTTCTTGAAGCTTGCTGATGAGAATATCGCGATTGCCATTGATTTCATCGACGTCGTACTCGCCGAGTTTGTCCCACCATCTCCGAATTGGCTCACGGAGTTGACTCCATTTGTCGCGAAGTAAATCTGCCATCGTAAAACCTCCTTCAAACTTTTTCAGTCTTTATTTTGATCTGCGTGATTCGGTTTTTATGGCGTTGTCGTCGCAGTGGGTGCAGCGGTTGGACTGACCACTGTAATGGTTACTTGCGCCGTGGTGACCTTCGCGCCGCAGACGGCAGTCATCGTGTACGTGGTTGTGCTTGCGGGCGTCACCGTCGTGCTGCCCGGCGTTGACACACCGCCTATTCCATTATCGATCTCAGCTCTTTCTGCGCCCACGACAAAGCCCCAAGTTAACGTTGCGGATTGACCGGACGTAATCGAGCCAGCAGACGTCGAGAACGACTCGATCACCGGGGTGAAGGGACAATTATTGGTGGGAGGATTAGCGGCAGTTTGAATCACGTTGATGACAGTCGTCAAGCGCGTACCAAAGAGCGTACCATTCGCGGTCCGCATTCGCCAAATGTTCGTATACGACCCAGGTGTCGTCGGCGCGACCATCGGAACAAGAACGTCAACGGTTGCACCCGCTGCGGCAGCTGGAAGAGCAATGGTTGTTGTCGTGGTCATGGCTTCGCCGCCGATGAGCGCTAATGTATAACCAGTTGACCAGTCGCACGTTCCGGTATTACGAACGCGCCAAATTTTGTTAAAGGGTTGATTCGTCGCCAGCACTGTGCCATCCGGAACCGTTACATCGGCAAGGTATAGTGAATTGTTGGCGCACGTCCCTGGAACGGTTGTTGCAGTCGGAGCTACGCTGGTTTGAGTTGCTGCCGTCGTTGGAGCAGGGGTTGGCGACTGAGTCGCCGCTGGAGTGGGTGACGCCGCCAGCGTTGCAGTCGCCGCTGGTGTTTCGGCAGCAGCTTGAACCACAACGGTGATAGTAGCTGGATCACTCGTTACATTTACCGCGTTGGTTGCGCGAACCGTAATCGTGTGAGTGCCCGGCGTTGCAGTCCAGGCCTGAGTCACCGTGAATGACGATTGAGGCTGTGGCGATGGATCGCTGCGTACGACATTTCCATCGACGACCAAATCGACTTTCATGATACCTTGATCGCTGAGCGAGGTCGATTGCACCGTCACTTGATCGCCAGGTTGAAATTGGCTATTGTTCGCTGGCGAAGTGATTGCCACCGTCGGTTTGCTTGTGGGAGCAGCGCCCACCACGGAACAAGCCGAAGTAACCAACGCAAGCGCTAATACCAAAATAATCTTTAATTGTCTAGTCATAACCCTCCTTCGTTATAGAACCGAGGCAATTCTTTCCATGACAATTTTTCGCGGAGTAGACAATGCACAAGAAGCAAATCTCAAGAGCTGCTTGGCATATAATTAGCATAAACTCACCCCAACCCAAAGAGAATCATCATCTAGACGAACTTTCCGTCGAAAGCGTGCTTGCGGTTCGTCGCAAAGAATGCTACAAGAAAATCCGCAGCGCTCACACGCTGCGGATTTCGTAGTTTAATTGACGATCTCCAGCATCAAGCCGGTTGGCGCTCTTTGATTTCCTCAATCATTCGGGCGCCGACCGACAATAACACTTCATCTTCGCTGATCTCGTCGATCCATTCCACCGGAACCATTTTCTTTTCTCTGAGCAACATACCTTTGGCAATCATAAAATGCGTTGCTCGATGAGCCGTTGGATCGTAAAGGACTTGTTCAATCTGCCCCACCTTTTTTTCATCGCGCGAAATTACGCGTGCGCCTTCTTTCAAGGCAACGGTACCTTCGGGAATATTCGTTTCTTTTTCTACAAGGTAAGCTGGCTCCGTATTTGGCGGAGCGAGCGTTTGCGCGTAGGGGGGATATTGATAGAGCGCCGGAGTCGTCCCCATGATGAGTGGCTTGTTGGCGTTGACATGTCCGATTTCCTCTTCATTGGCAAGCACGTAATGCGTCTCTTGATAATCAGGCAATTCATCCAACTTGTTTGGATCCAGCCGCATGATGATCTGATCATTAACACCCTCTACGAGTAAATCTACGGGCACAACTTTGTCTTGCGTCAAGATCAAGCCTTTGCGAAGGATCAAATGAGTGACCGCTTTGGTTTTGGGATCAATGACAACCCGATCAATTCGCCCAATTTCTTTTCCTTCCGTCGAAAATACATTTGCGCCGTGATTGAATTCCATGGTCTATACTCCTTTCCTTTATCACTCGTGGGCAGCGTCATACGCGATCTTTTACTGCCCCGTTCCCATTTTGCGCGCACAAACATTTTATCGGACTCGTTACTGCAAAGCTCACAACGCGCTACGTGTCACTTTTCTTTTAGCTGGCTTTCCAAAGCTTGACTTGAATTTGACCACCGTCGATGCGCGTCTCGTAAATCGGTAAAGGTGAAGTGGCAGGACCACCGATCACGCGTCCGTCCTCCAGCACAAATTGCGAATAATGCCAGGGACATTGCACTCTACCATCGATGAGTTTGCCTTGTTCCAGCGGCCCGCCAAAGTGTGAACACACCGCGCTCACTGCAAATACTTCTTCGCCCCGCCGCACGAGTAGAATTGGAACACCCTTGGCATTCACTCGAATGGGTTTGTTCTCTGGCAAATCTTGCATCGCAAGTACCGACACAAACCCTTTGGGTCCGCTTACGAACGCATCCCGATTCACCATCGTTCCATAGCGAAAGACTAGCGTTCCACCCAGGTAGCCACCCACACAGAGAAAGAAATAGGCAAAGACCGAAAGTAGCATCTTGCCTGTATCGATTTGCCAGTTGTCCGCCCAACGCCAGAAGAATGAAATAGTAAATAAAACAGTAACCGCAAAATTCCACCTACACGCCTCTGATGCGGTATAATGGGTTCTCAAGAACCCTACGACGCAAAGGTGTGTGGATGAGACGAGCCAAAGACAATTCCGAAGTTCCCAAGCGTTACTATCGGCCAGAG